>CAYUDM010000047.1:0-22407 GCA_964443625.1 uncultured Smithella sp.
GAAGCGCAGCTTCCATCCATTTCACTCAAGGAGAGGCGACTGAAGGAACTCCTGGCCGAGCGCGCAGTCAGTCAGCAGGACTACGACGACGCGGCGGCGGCGCTCAAGCAGGTCCAGGCGGACATCCAGTATGGACGCGCCACCGTCGAGACGGCTCGTATTCATCTGAGATACACGACCCTGACCGCGCCCATCTCAGGACGGATCGGACGATCCAATGTCACGGAGGGCGCACTGGTTACCGCGCAGCAGCCGAGTTCGCTTAGTGCTACGTCTTAATATGGCGGAGTGAAGGCCCATGTATGTGGATGTAACCCAGTCCACGACGGATATCCTCCGTCTGCGCCGTCAACTACAGGAGGGACAATTGGATCAAAACGGAAAAAATCAGCAAAAAGTCCGTCTCCTCTTGGATGACGGCACGGAATATCCTCTCACGGGAACACTTCAATTTCGTGATGTGACCGTCGATCCCTCGACCGGATCAGTCGCTTTGCGCATCGTTTTTCCCAACCCGAAAGGGATTTTGCTGCCCGGCATGTTTGTCCGCGCGGTGGTTCAGGAAGGAGTCAACAAACAGGCCCTGCTGATTCCGCAACAAGCCGTATCGCGCGATCCGAAAGGCAACCCTCTAACACTGGTTGTGGATCAAGACGGCAAAGTTGAGCAGCGCGCAATTACTCTCGAGCGGGCCATCGGAGATGCCTGGCTGGTTTCGTCGGGTCTTGTCCCCGGCGAGCGTGTGATTGTCGAGGGTGCCCTAAGGGCACGACCCGGTGCCACGGTTAAGGCAGTGCCTTTCAAAGCCCGGACAAAAAATCAGGATGGTCCCTCTGCTTCCGGTAAACCTTCCGGAGGCGCCTGATGCTGTCGAAATTCTTTCTCGACCGACCGGTTTTCGCCTGGGTCATCGCCATTATCATCATGTCGGTAGGAATCCTGGCGATTTATAATCTGCCCATTTCCCAGTATCCGCAGATGGCCCCGCCCACGATCGCCATTTCCGCTTCCTATCCGGGCGCTTCGGCGGAAACAGTGGAAAACAGCGTCACCCAGGTCATCGAACAGAAGATGACCGGTTTGGACAATCTGATCTATATGTCCGCATCCAGCGATTCCGCGGGCGGATCGCGATTGGAGCTCACGTTCGCGGCGGGGACGGATCCGGACATCGCCTGGTCCAAAGTGCAAAACAAAGTGCAGTCGGCGTTGTCGGGTCTGCCCGACGTTGTGCAAAGCCAGGGCGTCCAGGTCGTGAAATCCACGCGCAACTATCTGATGTTCGTCGGCCTGATTTCCGAAGACGGATCAATGGACGGAACGGACTTGCGCGACTATGCCAAATCCAACCTCGAAAGAATTCTGGCGCGCGTGCCGGGTGTGGGGGAAGTCGAAGTTTTCGGCAGCGGATACGCCATGCGGGTGTGGCTCAACCCCGACAAACTGACGGACTATCGAATGACCGTGGAGGATGTCCTTGCGGCACTGAAATCCTATAATGTCGAAGTTTCAGCAGGCCAGTTCGGCGGGGCGCCCGCCGTGGCGGGCCAGCGGTTGAACGCCTCCATCGTCGTTCAAAACATGCTGTCCACACCCGATGAATTTGCGGCTATTCCAATCAGGACCAATCCCGACGGCTCCATTGTCCACGTGGGCGATATCGGACGGACCGAGCTGGGCACGGAAGTTTACGACATTTTGGTCTCCAACAACGGCAGGCCCTCAGCCGGCATTGCCGTCCGCCAGAGCCCCGGCGCCAACGCCCTGGACACCGCCGACGCAGTCAAGGCAAAAATGGCGGAGATGAGCCGATTTTTTCCCGCCAGCATCAAGGTGGTGTATCCCAACGATTCAACGGTATTTATCAAGGTCGCGATTTATGAAGTGATTGAAACACTGGTAATCGCCATCGTCCTGGTCTTTTTGGTCATGTGGCTATTTTTGGGCAACATGCGCGCCACTCTGATTCCCACCATCGCGGTGCCGGTGGTTATCTTAGGGACCTTCGCGATCCTGTGGCTGTTCGGCTTCACCATCAATATGCTTACGATGTTCGCCATGGTGCTGGCGATCGGCCTGCTGGTCGACGACGCCATCGTCGTGGTGGAAAACGTGGAGCGCATCATGAGCGAGGAAGGTCTGCCGCCCAAGGAGGCAACCGCCAAATCCATGGGGCAGATTACCAGCGCGCTCATCGGGATCGGACTGGTGCTTTCCGCCGTTTTCGGCCCCATGGCTTTCTTCCCCGGCTCCACCGGCGTCATCTATCGCCAGTTTTCCATTACCATTATTTCGGCCATGCTTCTTTCCGTGGTCGTGGCGTTGATTCTCACGCCAGTGCTTTGCGCCTCTTTGCTCAAACCCGTACGGGCCGGACACGAACCGGCCCAAAACGCAATCTTTTTTTTACGTCCGTTTTTTTTGTGGTTCGATCGTGTTTTCTTCTCCCTTCGAAAACGCTATGTCAGTCTGGTAAACCATTCCCTTGCGAGAAAAAAACGCTATCTGGTCGTCTTTGTCCTGATTGTCGCAGTCATGGGCGTCTTATTTTTCCGAATGCCCACCGCCTATCTTCCGGATGAAGACCAGGGCATTTTGCTGGCCCAGGTCATCATGCCCACCGGCGCCACCATTGAACAGACGGAAGCCGTGACCCAGCAGATTGAAAGATACTTCCATGAAAATGAAAAGGATGCGGTCGAAATGGTTATGACCATCAGCGGTATCGGGTTTTCCGGACGCGCTCAGAATAACGGCATGGTCTTTATTCGACTCAAGGACTGGTATCTGCGCGACCGTCACGACCTCAAAGCTCCGGCCATTGCCAAAAGAGCCTCTGGGGCGCTTTCCGGAATCCGAAACGCCATGGTCTTCGTCTTTCAGCCGCCGGCCGTGTCCGAATTGGGCATGTCGATGGGATTCGATCTCCAGCTCCTAGACCGCGGCGGCCTCGGACATAAAGCGCTTATGGACGGCCAAAACCAGCTGCTGGGCCTTGCAGCATCCGACTCGAGAGTCGTCAAAGTGCGCCCCAACAGCATGCCGGATGTTCCGGAATACCGCATCGACGTCGATTGGGAAAAGGCCGGCGCTTTAGGCGTGCCGATTACCTCGATTCACCGAACACTCTCGGCCGCAATGGGCAGCGCCTACGTCAACGACTTCGTCCAGGGGGGACGGGTGAAGCGCGTCTTCCTTCAGTCCGACGCCCCTTATCGCATGCTTCCTGAAGATCTTGAAAAGCTCTTCGTCCGAAACACACAAGGCAAGATGGTACCCTTTTCGTCGTTTGCCACGGGCCGCTGGACATCCGGACCTCCCCGCCTGACACGTTTCAACGGATTTCCCTCCATCAACATCTGGGGCGAGCCGGCGCCGCGCAAAAGCTCAGGAGAGGCCATGCAGGCGATGGAAGAATCCGTGGCGAAACTTCCCCAAGGATTCGGATTCGACTGGAGCGGACTTTCTTATCAAGAAAGAATGGCCAGCTCGCAGGCTCCGCTTTTGTATGCATTTTCGATTTTTGTTATCTTCCTTTGCCTGGCCGCGCTCTATGAGAGTTGGACGATTCCCATCTCCATCCTGGTGGCTCTGCCGTTGGGCGTCATCGGCGGCGTGATCGCATCCAGTTTGCGCGCGCTTCCCAACGACGTTTATTTTCAAATCGGTCTTCTCACCACATTGGGCTTGACCACGAAAAACGCCATCCTGATCGTCCAGTTCGCTAAAGGCGGTCTGGAGCGAGGTATGGGGCTTGTCGAAGCCACCCTCGAAGGCGCGAAGCTACGTTTCCGTCCGATTGTGATGACGTCTCTGGCGTTCGGATTCGGCGTTTTGCCGCTGGCGATCTCCACCGGCGCGGGTTCCGGCGCTCAAAACGCCATCGGAACCAGCGTGCTGGGTGGCATGATCACGGCCACCGTCCTGGTCGTCCTTTTTGCACCTCTGTTCTATGTTCTGATTGAAAAGATTTTCGGCAGACAACGCCAAACAAACCAAAACCCCTGAGGCGTCATGACATGAAACGAACGGTCCTGATTTTCGTCTTAATCATTTTTCTGATTTTCGGCTGTACGCTCGCTCCCAAATATGAGAGACCGGCTGCGCCCGTTCCGGATGCATGGCCGGCGGGAGGCATCTACAGAGAAGCTGTGACTCCGGCACCATCGGCCCGGCCGGCCTGGCAGGATTTTATTACCGACGCAGGGCTGCGACAGATGATCGAAACCGCCTTGATCCACAACCGCGATTTGCGCGTGTCCGCTCTCAATGTGGAAAAAGCCCGTGCCTACTACGGCATCGGCCGCGTCTCGATCCTTCCGACGGTCAACGCCACGGGAATTTGGTATAAAGAAAGAATTCCGGCCGACCTGTCCGCCTCCGGCAGCGCCTATACCGCCGAAAAATACAGTGTCAATCTCGGCCTCACCTCCTGGGAAATCGATTTTTTCGGCCGCATCCGCAGTCTGAAAGATAACGCTCTGGAAGAATACCTCGCCTCCCGGCAGGCCCTGCGGGGCTCCGAGCTTGTCCTTGTAACCACCGTCGCGCAGGCCTATCTGGCGCTGGCCGCCGATCGGGAAGCCCTGACGTTGGTTTTACAGACCCTGGAAGCGCAGGAAGAGGCCTTCAGTCTGATTCAAAAACGATACGCAGCCGGTATGGTTTCCGAATTGGATCTTCGCCGGGCGCAAAGCCAGGTGGAAGCCGCGCGGGTGGATATGGCCCGCTATCAGCAACAAATCGCACTCGACCAAAACGCATTGCGTCTTTTAGTCGGCTCCGACATCGAACCGGAGCGGATGCCGTCGGATCTCGCCGGCTTCCTGCCTTGCGCCGATCTATTCGCGCAACTTCCCTCAGAAGCGCTTTTATCCCGCCCGGACGTGCTGGCCGCCGAGCATCGCCTCAAGGCAGCCAATGCCAATATCGGCGCGGCCAGGGCCGCGTTCTTTCCCCGGATCGCCTTGACGACATCCGTGGGAACGGCAAGCAACGAACTGTCCGGCCTGTTCAGATCCGGCTCCGGCGTTTGGAGCTTTGCCCCCCAGATCACCGTGCCGATTTTTGACGCCCGCACCTGGTACGCCTACGACGTCGCCAAACTGGAAAAGGAAATCGCCGTTGCCCAGTATGAAAAATCCATTCAGACGGCTTTTCGGGAAGTCGCCGACGCCCTGGCCGCAAAGGGCACCCTTGAGCAGCAGATCAAGGCCCAGAAGTCCCTGGTTGAGGCTCTGTCGATCGCATACCGTCTGTCCGAATTCCGCTATGAAAAAGGAATCGACAGCTATCTGGCCGTCCTCGACGCGCAACGCACCTTCTACAGCGCCAGGCAGGGACTGATCATGCTGCGACTGGCGCGCGAAAGCAACCGGATCACCCTGTATAAAACCCTCGGAGGAGCCACAGCCTCGCCGGTCGATGAAGCCGTGTCGTCTTCCGAAGACAGACAACCCCTGGACGACGCACAGGGACAATGAAATACCATGCGATCACAATTTTTCGCATTGCGCCGCCATGGACGGAATCGATTGTATTGCCAAATGCCGCGTGATTATGATAGAAGCCTTCACCTCTTGATAAGGCGAAAGCCCATGAAAATAAAATACGCCGTCGTACTCATTTGCACCTTCTTAATCCTGTTTTTTTCGCAAGCAGCCTGGGCGTCAAACCAGATCGCCGGCTCATCGGACACACTGACTCTCTCCCTGGAAAACGACGCGTTCGGCTTTGACAACAAAGATCGCCACTACACGCACGGAACGAAAATCTCCTGGCTGTCGAGGAATCTGAGCAACTACCGGGAAATTGAATGGCTGCCGGGATTTTTCCACACTGCCATCGATCGACTGCCGGTCATCCACGATGCCAACCGGCTCCGCACGTTGTCTTTGTCGCTGGGGCAAAGCGTTTACACACCCGAAGATCGGGCGAGGACCGACTTGATTTTCAACGACCGCCCTTACGCCGGGGTGCTTTACATGGGGTTGGGGCTGCACAGCCGGAACAGCCGGTTTATGGATTCCATCGAACTGGTCGCCGGGCTGGTCGGCCGGCATTCCTACGCACAGGACATTCAGAAAGTGGTTCATGAATGGACAGACACGCTGATCCCTCAGGGCTGGGAGCATCAGCTCCATGACGAGCCGATCGTGAATCTCTACATCGAACGAAAATGGAAAGCCAAACGCCTTGGCCATGCCGAAGGGCTGGGTTTCGATGCCATCCCGCACGCGGGCCTGGCCGTCGGCAACGCCTACACTGGCATTAACGTGGGGGGACAGATGCGTTTCGGCTGGAACCTCCCCAACGATTTTGGAACCTATCTGATCCGTCCCGGATCGGACGCGAACGCCCCCGCAGAGGACACGGATCCGCGCTTCTTCCAGCCCCGGCACCGCTTCGGCATTCACGGCTTTCTGGCGCTGGACGGAAGAGCCGTCGCGCGGGATATTCTTCTGGACGGAAACACATTTCGAAAGTCCCACAGTGTGAACAAAGAACCTTTCGTCGCCGACTGTATCGGGGGCGTGGGCCTTATCATTCACCGCGTCAAAATCACCTACGCGCTGGTCTACCGGACCAAGGAATTTAAAACCCAGAGCAAGGAGCAGTATTTCGGATCGATTTCCATCTCGTACACCTTCTGATGGAAACGTTTTCATACGCCTTTTGTGGAGAATTGCTTCAAATGAAGTTGTCTTCGCTTTTCATTCGGATTGCGTTATCTGCGTGCTTGGCCGCAGTTGTGCTTTTCTCACCGCTTGCGGCCCTGGCGGCAGACACGAAGGCCCGCTCCTCCGATACACTAATCTTCTACCTGGAAAATGATTTTTTCGACGATCTGGACGGCAACTATACCCATGGAATGAAAATTTCGTGGGTCTCGCAGGATCTTTCAAAAACCACTGAGGAAAAGAAAAACCTGGCCTGGATGCGATATCTCGCCGACCGCATCCCCGTATTTGCCGATGCCGGCATCATCAAATCCTTTTCAGTCTCTTTGGGGCAAAACATGTACACGCCAAGGAACAAAAAAAGCCCCTACCTGATTCGTGACGACCGGCCTTACGCCGGTGTCACCTATCTGGATATTGGCTTCCATGGCAGAAATGAAAGCTCTATGGACAGCCTTGAACTGCAATTGGGCATCGTCGGGCGTCATTCCTACGCCCAGGATTTACAGGAGGCCTTTCACGACTGGACCCATTCCACCGTGCCCAAGGGATGGGAGCATCAGCTTCACGACGAACCGATTGTTAATCTCTATGCTGAACGGAAATGGAAACTACTGAAACTGCAAGACCAAAGCGGGTTGGGTATCGACTTTATCCCTCATGCGGGTCTGGCCGTGGGCAACGCTTACACCGGCATCAACCTGGGCGGGCAGGTGCGCTTCGGCTGGAACATTCCCAATGATTTTGGAACCCATTTGATTCGGCCCGGATCGGACGCAAGCGCGCCGGTGGACGACGCGGACCCTCGCTTTTTCAAGCCATGGCGACGCTTCGGATTCCATGGCTTTGCAGCCGTTGACGGCAAGGCGATTGCCCGGAACATACTTCTGGACGGCAACACGTTTCGGGATTCTCACAATGTGGATAAAGAACCTTTCGTCGCAGACTTCATGGGCGGAGTCGCTCTCGTCATTCACCGCTTCAAAATAGCGTACACGTACGTGTACCGAACCCGTGAATTCAAAACGCAAAAAGATGAACAGCATTTCGGGTCGATCTGCCTCTCCTATACCTTTTAACCTGCGTTTCGTCCGTCTGCAGGAGAGATCATCCGCTGACCATTCTATCTTTTCGTCGGCATCGGTCCGACCCATCGCTTATTATCGCCGTCGTAATACCACTTGTCGGTAAAACCGCGGCGCCGGATGAACGTCGGGTGATCGGCCCAGCGCAGAAGCTCTTTATAGGCGTCATGAATTTTGCGGAAAGCGGCAGCCTGACCGCCCGCGTCGGGATGATGGATTTTTACCTGGCGGCGATATGCGTTTTTCACCAGCCTGACCGGATCTGAAACCTGAAGATCGGTCTTGGCCAGATCCAGATGAGCCAGATTCTGCGGATTAACGGTGGGAATCTTCATCAAGCGGGGACGCGTCAGTCCTTCAGTGATCGCATACCTCTGGGCCATCCCCAAAACATGACTTGAAGCCAGGTATGTTTTGCGCGTCTTTTTTTCCTCCGCCCACCACGCGGCGCCCAGAAGATTGGCCAACCCTCCGAAATCATCGGCAGGTTTTTTACCGGCCTGGCGGGGCGCGGCAAAGCGGAAGATTTCACGGATACCATGTACCACGACATCCATCACGATCGCATCGTCATCAAAATAAAATGTCGCGTAGCGGGTGTTAAGTGCCTGCAGAAGACCGGTTCGGGCATTGAGTCTTTGGCGCAGCTGCCGGCGGCAGTGGAGAGAACAATAACGCTTTTTCCCGAGGTTTTCCGTCGCGCCGCAGGCCAGACACCCTCGCGTTGTTTTACCTGCGGCTATTTTACTTTTAACCAGCATGCTCAGATGAAAAAGAAGCCGGATTCCGAAAAATTCTTCACAAGCCGGCTTCTTTCCGAATCCTCCCCAAACGGCTTATGCGCGGGCCACAGCCAGATACCCCTTGGCCAGCGCTTTATTGACATGCAAAACCCCTTTGTTCATCTCCTTGAGGGGATAATCCGCCGTGATCACCGGAAGCGCGTCCGCATCGGCCTGAGTCTTCACAACCGATCCGGCCGGCACATAGCGCCCATCGGCAATTTTGACGCCCATCAAAATGACACCCGGTTCGATCACACAGCTTTTCCCGACAAATGATTTGAAGACCAGCACCTTCATCCCGACAAACGTATCATCCATGACTACAGCCGGCCCGTGAATCTGAACCTGGTGTGCCAACGATACCCGGCTGCCGACATACACGGCGTATTTCTTTCCGTCAATGGTGTAAGTATTTTTATCAACGGGCTTGCCGTCCTGCTCGGTCTCCAGGGCATGAATCACGACACCGTCTTGAACATTGGAATCGTCTCCGACATGAAGCGGCTGGCCTTCATCTCCGCGCACGCAGGCGCAAGGCGCCACCATAATGTTTTTGCCCAGAATCACATTGCCGATAACCGCAGCCAGCGGATGCACAAACGTGCCTTCACCGATCACCGGTTCGCAAACTTTCGAACTAAAATCCGTCATTACATTCTTTTCAATCATGTCTCCCTCCGCTTCGTGAAGATATATTTTTGCGTCACTGTTTTCCAGCAGACAAACCGCCGTCTGCCTTTATCTTTTGGCTTTTGGCCTTTATCCTTTGTTCCTTCTCCCTCTCAAGCAGTTCTTGCCACACCTGCAAGACCCGCTTTTTCGTCTGATCCACTTCGCACGAATTGTCCACGATGATGTCCGCCAACGGAATTTTCTCGCCGATCGGCATCTGACAGGACAAACGCAGTTCCGCGTCCGCGCGGCACAGATCATTTCGGGCCATCAGACGATCAACTTGCGCGTCCGGACCGACCATCACCAGCACCGTCAGGTCGAACAGAGACTGCTTGCCGCCTTCAAACAAAAGCGGAATATCGGAAAAAACGATTGCCTCCGGGTCGGCGGCTTTGATCTTCGCCAGGCGCTTATGCCATTCCTCATAGACCCGGGGATGAACGATCTCATTGAGGAGCTTCAGCTTATCGGGATGGGGGAAAACAATCGCGCCGAGTTTCTCCCGGTCGATCGTGTCGTCCGGCTGCAGAATGTCACGGCCGAACGCATCGACCACATCCCGCCAAGCCGGACGGCCCGGCTGTTGCACGTCGTGAGCCAGCCGATCAAAATCGATCAGATGGGCGCCCAGTTCGATAAACATTTGCGCCACGGTGGATTTTCCACAGGCGATTCCGCCTGTCAGGCCTACATTGAGCATGCGCTACTTCTTATTGAGGTCATGGATGATCCTGAGCCCCTCCAGGGTCAGCATCTCTTCGATCTTGTCGATGCTGCGGGCTTCCTGAGCGACGATGCGCGCAAGCCCCCCGGTCGCGATCACCAGTGGTTTGGTTTTCACTTCAGACTTCATCCGCGTGACGATGCCGTCCACCAGCCCTGCATAGCCGTACATAATTCCCGCCTGCATGGCGCTCACCGTATCTTTGGTAATCACGGTCTTGGGGCGGCTGAATTCGACGCGCGGCAGCTTGGACGCACGGGCAAACAGCGCCTCACTGGAAATGACAATTCCCGGGGCAATGCAGCCCCCCATATACTCGCCTTTGGGTGACACATAGTCAAACGTGGTCGCCGTGCCGAAATCGACGACAATACATTCCTTTCGGTATTTTTCATAGGCGGCAACCGCATTGACGATGCGGTCCGCCCCGACCTCCTTGGGATTGTCGTAGAAAATCGGCATGCCGGTTTTGATGCCCGGTCCCACAATCATCGGTTTGATTTTAAAGTATTTCATACACAGCGGTTCAAGAATATTGAGCATCGGCGGCACGACACAGGAAATAATAATGTCCGTCACCGACTTGATCTCCTTGGCGTTCATCCGGCTGGAATGATACAAGTTCGAAATCAAAACGCCGTATTCGTCGATGGTGTGGTCGATCTCCGTGCGGATACGCCAGTCGTGGATCAACCGGTCGGAATCGAACAGTCCCAACACCGTATTGGTATTACCGACATCAATCACAAGCAGCATGGTTGTTTCATCCTTTTTTTAAAATTGTGGCGTCCCCCGCGGAGACTCGTCTTTGCGTCCCGTCCGCAGAAAGAATCAGCAGCGCGCCGTCTTCATCGAGACCCACGGCACGTCCGACGATCAGCTCGTTTTCAAATCCGACGGAAACATCCCGGCCGATCATGGGCGCATGGGCAAGCCAAGCGCGGCGAACTGGTTCAAAGCCGGCATTCACGAGATTTCTATACCATTTCGTCAGATTTTCATACACCCGAATTATGAGATCGTCGCGGGACACGTCCGCCCCTGTCTCGATTCGAAGCGACGTGGCAATGTTGCGTATATCTTCTGGCAATTCGTCCTGGCTGAGGTTGACATTGATTCCAATGCCCAAAACGACAAAATCAATTTCGGCTCCGGCCAGTTTCATCTGGGCCAGAATACCGCAAACCTTTTTCCCCCCGATGAGAACATCGTTGGGCCATTTGAGATCGACCCGTCCCGGGCAGAAAGGATCCAGGGTTTGGACAAGAGCCACGCCGGCCGCAATCGCGATTTGCCCAGCACGCGCCGGCTCAAAGGGAGGACGCAAAATCACCGAGGTATAGATGTTCGCTCCCGCAGGAGAATGCCAGACGCGATGCATTCTGCCTTTTCCGGCGGTCTGACGTTCAGCGACAAGCGCCGTGCCATGAGGGGCGCCCGCCTGGGCGATACGAAACGCCTCGTCATTGGTTGAACCGGTTTCCTTGAAGTAATGGACCAGGTGACCGACCGGTTTTTGGGAAGGTCTGGTTTTGACTGACGTTGGAATTTTATTCATAGACAAAAACTGTGTTTTACAAACCGCCCTTCCCACGAACCTCAACGCTTCGCTCTTCGCCTTTCGCCTTTCGCCTTTAGCCTTTGGCCTTTGGCCTTTCGCCTTTAGCCTTTGGCCCTTTGCCCCTTGACCTTCAGCGAAATATCCGCCGCCCGGACAGAATGGGTGAGCTCACCTACGGAGATAAAATCCACTCCGGTTGCGGCAATGGAGGCGACGCGCCGCAGATTGACATTGCCGGACGCTTCGGTCAGCGCTCGTGAAGCGATGAGGCCAACGGCTTTTTTCATGGCGGCATTATTCATGTTGTCGAGCATGATGATGTCCACGCCACATTGCAGGGCTTCCTGAACTTCTTCGAGATTTTTCGTTTCCACTTCTATTTTGACAGAACGTTTCAAAGCCTTTCGCTGCGCGGCCACCGCAGCGGTAATGCCTCCCGCCGCCTCGATATGGTTGTCTTTAATCAGCACGCCGTCATACAGACCGATGCGATGATTCGTGCCGCCGCCCAGACGCACGGCCATTTTATCGAGCACGCGCAACCCCGGCACGGTTTTGCGCGTATCCAGAATTTTCACTTTTGTGCCTTTGACCGCCTGCACATACTTCGACGTCTGCGTGGCGATGCCAGACATACGTTGAAACAGGTTGAGGGCGACCCGTTCAGCCTGCAAAATGGCGGCAAGCCGGCCTGTCACTTCAGCCAGCGGATCACCTTTGGATACGCGGCAGCCGTCTTCAACCAGCTTGGCCACCCGGATGTTTTTATCAACCGACTTGAACACCGCCTCGAACACCTCAATGCCCGCCACGATGAAAGTCTCCTTGGCCATGGCAACAGCCCGGCCCTTTAGCGCGTCGGAAACGGTAGCCCCTGTCGTGATGTCGCCCGGACCGATATCCTCGGTCAGCGCCGTTTGAATAATTTTTCTGATCTGCGCAGACACCATCAGGCGGCAATCTCTTTGAGTTTTTTAAGCGCGCCTTCCAGCGCGGCATATTTTTCCTGGAAGGTTTTGAGTTTGGCCTCTTCCTTCGCAATGACCTCCGGCGCCGCCTTATCCCGGAAATCGCGATTGGACAGTTTGCGGGAACTCTGTTCCAGATCCTTGGAAACCTTGGCCAGTTCTTTTTCCAGGCGGGCCTTCTCCGACGCGATATCCACAAGCCCCTCCAGTGGAACGAAAATCCGATTCGACCCGACAACCGCGGTGGCCACACCGCGCGGTTCCACCAGGTTCACATCAATCTGCAGCGATTCGAGATTGGCCAGATTGATAAGGTACCCCGCGCCTTTATCAAACGCCTTTTTCCGTTCCTCGTCGGCGGTGCAAATGAGCACTTTCAATTTCAGCGACGGCGCAATGCGCATTTCGCCCCGGATGTTGCGGACGGCCGTGATGACCTCCATGAGCGTCTCCATCTCGCGCTCGGCGTCGCGGTCGATCCAGGCTTCATTCACTTCGGGAAACCGGCTGACCATGATGGAGCCGCCGTCTTCTTCGTGCAGCGCCTGCCAGAGCTCCTCCGTGAGAAACGGCATAAACGGATGCAGCAATTGCAGCATCACGCCGAAGACGTCCTTGAGAGTCTTTTGCGTGACCCGCCGCTGCTCGACGGAAAGCTTTCCGTAAAGCGCGGGCTTGCTGGCTTCCAGGTACCAGTCGCAGTACTCATGCCAGATAAAACGATAGATGGACCCTGCCGCATCGTTGAAGCGGTATTCATCAAGGGATTGGGTCATCTCCTGCACCGTTTCAGCCAGTTTGGTTTTAATCCACTTGTCCGGCAGCAGATCGGACGCCTTAAGTTCGACGCTTTCATCGAAATCCGCGATATTGGTCAGGGTCAGTTTTGCAGCGTTCCAGATCTTGTTGACGAAGAACTTGTAGCCTTCAATGCGTTCGGGCGACATGCGCACGTCCCGCCCCTGCGCCGTATACGCCGCCAGTGTAAAGCGAAACGCGTCGGCGCCGTACTGGTCGATCATGACCAGCGGGTCGATACTGTTGCCCTTGGACTTGCTCATCTTCTCGCCTTTTTCGTCACGGACCAGCGCGTGAAGATAGACGTCCTTAAAAGGCACGTCCTTCATGACATAGATGCCCATCATCATCATGCGCGCCACCCAGAAAAACAAAATATCAAACCCCGTAATCAGAAGCGACGTGGGGTAGAAGGTTTTGAGCGCCGGTGTGCGCTTGGGCCATCCCAGTGTTGAAAAAGGCCACAAAGACGAACTGAACCAGGTGTCGAGCACATCTTCATCCTGTTTGAGCGAAGCCCCGTCGCATATCGGGCATCGGTCGGGATCAACGGTGGAAACGATCACCTTGCCGCACTCTGCGCAATACCAAACCGGAATCCGATGACCCCACCACAATTGTCGGGAGATGCACCAATCACGAATGTTGTTCATCCAGTCGAAATACGTCGCCTCCCAGGACGGAGGAACGATGCGCGTCTTCTTTTTCGTGACCGCCGCCATGGCCTTAGCCGCCAGCGGTTTGATTTTCACGAACCACTGTTTGGACACCATCGGCTCGATATCGGTTTTGCAGCGGTAGCATTGCCCGACATTGTGTTCATAGGGTTCGGTGCCGACCAGGTAACCTTGTTGTTCCAGATCGGCGATGACATTCTTGCGAGCCTGGTAACGGTCCTGCCCCTCATAGGCACCGCCGTGTTCGTTGATGATGCCCTGCCCGTCCATAATGGAGATGATTTCCAGATTGTGGCGCTGAGCCATGGCAAAGTCGTTGGGATCGGAGCCCGGGGTGATCTTCACCGCGCCGGAGCCGAAATCCATCGTGACGTAATCGTCGGCGATAACCGGAATTTTTTTGTTCATCAGAGGCAGAACGACGAACTTGCCCACTTTATCCTTGTATCGCGGATCATCCGGGTGCACGGCCACCGCCGTATCGCCCAGCATGGTCTCGGGCCGGGTGGTCGCCACGACGATCTCGCCCGAGCCGTCTTCATACGGGTAGCGGATATTCCAAAGAAAACTCGCGTCGGTTTTGAACTCCACCTCCAAATCCGAAATGGCGGTGTGACAGCGCGGGCACCAGTTGACGATGTAGTCCCCCTGGTAAATCATGCCTTCATTATAGAGCTTGACGAAGACCTCCCGCACGGCCTGCGACAACCCCTCGTCCATCGTGAAGCGTTCGCGCTCCCAGTCGCACGAGCAGCCCAGTCTTTTGAGCTGGTCGATGATGACGCCGCCGTATTTTTCCTTCCATTCCCAGACCCGGGCGATAAATTTTTCCCGTCCGAGTTCATGGCGGGATGTGCCTTCTTTTGCGAGCTGCTGTTCGACCACATTTTGCGTGGCGATACCGGCGTGATCCATGCCGGGCATCCACAGCGTGTTAAACCCCTGCATTCTTTTGAAACGGATGATGACGTCCTGAAGGGTGTTGTTGAGCGCATGCCCCATGTGCAAAATACCCGTCACATTGGGGGGCGGGATCACGATGGAAAACGGGGGCTTGTCGCTTTTATCCTGCGCGTGGAAAAACTTGCTGCGCAACCAGTACTCGTAGAGCCTTTTTTCCGCTTCGGCCGGCTCGAAAGCCTTGCCCAACTCTTTTTTCGACATGAATCCTTCTACTCCTCGTTCGTTCAAATAAAAAGGGCTTTCGCCCTGTTGAAACTCCCTCATCAAAATGACGGGCGGGGTTTTTCAAAACCCCGCCCGTTTCTTTATAGAATCACACGGCGGTTAATCGAATTTCAGCTCCTGTTTCATCCGGCGGATGATCAAAAGCGCGTCAACTCCGGCCACGGGTCCCAGAGGCGCGAATTCCCCGGTCGCCATGTCCGCCGGCTCCATGATGCCCCGTGTCGTCACGGCCATCACAGCGTTGAAATAGGGCAGATCGCCTCGAAGATCGGGAAACGGAGAGTTCGTTCCGATAAAGCGGGTCGAAAGCGCTGAATCACCCGTCACTTTCATTAAAATATCTTCCATCATCATCGCGAAAGCCGCCCGGCTCACCCGCTCGGACGGATGGAAATTCCCGTCGGAATAATTTTCCAGTCCGCGCACGCCCAGCGCCAAAATCCCTTCGATGTCCATCTTAAGAGGATGATCCGCAATATCGGCGGCCGAGGATTTTTCTTTCGCGGCCGATCTCGAAGCCGTGTCAGGATCTTTAAACGACGAATCAAAAGTTTGCGGCGTTCGTTTTTTATACAAAACATCAATCTTCAACTCTTCCATCAGAAGCGCCGCCGTATCCGCCCGGCTCAGAGCCTCCACCAGCGCGATCTGCTTGCCCGTTTGGGTGCCGGGCATAGCGCGAACAACCTTCTGGATGAAACGCCACTGGGCGTCGGCCTCCGCAGTGTAGTCCGACTTCAGATCGAGCACTTTGGAAAACATCCGGCCGGCCGCGTCGAACGCCAAGGCGGCCTTGTCGGCAAGCCCCATGAAATAATAGGCCGGCGCATAGCTCGCATCGAGCCTCACCGCCTCGTCGAATTCGTTGCGGGCCTGCTCATGCCAATTTTTATCCGTGCGGGTCACGGTGAGAACCCGGATGCGGCTTGTGTAGAGTACGAGCCGATCCTCATTTGTCTTGGCATATCTTCCCGCTTTTTGAAGGCTGTCGGAAGCGGCCTTGACGTTATCCGTATAAGCCCGGCAGACCCCCAGCCCGGCATGCGCCTGAGAATATTTCGGGTCAAGCTCAAGCGCCAGTTCAAACGCCCGCTTCGCCTCAGCTGCTTTGCCGAGTTCCAACATTTTCATTCCCGTGACTGTATGATGACGGGGCGTGTCAAGAGCGCCGGCAGAGGGTCTCGTCGCGGGCGCGCAGGCCGCGACGACCAGACAAAGCCAGATCGTCAGGGATGTCAAAAAAACAGGCGAGAAAAACCGCAAGCGGACCATATCGGGCTCCTTTCGAAAACTTTGCCCTGATACCGGACAGCGTCGAAGGCTTCCGGTTCAAAAGCGGTCATATCATTAGCTTTTGTGACTGATGAAGTCAAGTCAATATTCACCGCTTTCCAGACGTATCACAGCGGGCGGAATCGTAAAATAATCAATGTTTACAAGCTAATGATCCTCATCCAGAAACGCCCGCACCGAGCGGGCGACCCCCCCGACATCCTCCGGATGAAACCAACGTATGTCGTCGTCTGCGGCAAACCAGGTCATCTGGCGTTTCGCATATCGCCAGGTTTCCCGGACGATCTCCTCTTCAAGGGCCGTTTCGTCAAGACGACCCGCCAGGCACGCGATCGCCTGTTTGTATCCCAGAGACTGCAAGGGCTTAAGCGAAGAGGAATATCCGCGTTGCAAAAGCCCCCGGACCTCATCGACCAGACCCATATCCAGCATGCGTCGGGTTCTTTGCTCAATTCTGCCTTTGAGCTCAGCGCGGTCCACCCCGAGGGCGATCTTGCAGACGCGATAAGGCGACGGGGCCGCCTGATGGCGTCTGTGCAGTTCAACAATCGAGACGCCCGCCTGCTCGATCACTTCCAGCGCGCGGATCATCCGGATGGCATCGTTGGGATTGATCCGCAAGGCGGCCTCGGGATCGCGGTTTTTCAGCAGATCATAGAGAAACGGTTTTCCTTTGCGCTTGACGATGTCTTTGTAATAGGCGCGAAGATTTTCATCCACCGGCGGCGTTTCGATAATGCCGCGTAAAAGCGCACGGATGTAAAGGCCCGTCCCTCCGGCCACAAAGGCCGTCTTCCCCGCCGCGTGCAGACCGGCAATCACGCCGCGCGCTAGATCCGCATACATCGCCGCGTTGAAAGCCTCATCCGGATTCACCACATCGATGAGATGGTGAATCGCGAGGCTTTGTTCCCGGGCTGTTGGTTTGGCCGTGCCGATATCCAGATAGCGGTAAACCTGAAGGGAATCCGCGCTGATTATTTCGCCGTGAAACCGTCGGGCCAGTTCGATGGCCACAGACGTCTTGCCGGTCGCTGTCGGCGACCCGATGACCACAAGCTTTGCGGGCGTCGCGTTATTTGCGTTTGAAGAGTCGTTCGATTTCATACAGTGAAAGGGTCACCATCGTTGGACGCCCGTGCGGGCAGGTCGCGGCAAAGGGGGTTTTCTCCAGATCGCGGCACAAGGCGGCAACCTCGTCGGAAGACAAAGTCTGGTGGGCCTTCACCGCCGCGCGGCAGGCAAGCGAGGCTAAAATCCGGTCGCGCCGATCATCCCAGGAAACGGACGCAGCCTCCCCCGCGAGTTGATCGGCTACATCCAAAATCAGCGCGCGGGCATCGGCCTGCCCCAACGCCGCCGGAAGCGCTTTGACCGCCACCGCGTCGCGGCCGAATATTTCCACGTCAAGACCGGCATCGGAAAGCAAAGGCAGCGCGCTTTCCAGAAGAACCACCTGCGCGGGCGCCAGAGGAACCACCTCCGGCGCCAAAAGCGGCTGGCTGGCCGCCGGGCCGGATGAAGACGCCTTGAGGCGTTCTAGAATAATACGTTCGTGCGCAGCGTGCTGATCGATCAGCGTCAATCCGTCGGAGCCTGCAAAAACGAGATACGTGTCGGCAAAACTGCCCAGATAGACGCGCCCGCTCAGGAAAACGTTTTGACAACCGGATTGAGATCGGTCGTCATACTTTTTTTCCAAAATGTTTTCAACCGGCGGGATACGCCCCCCCCGTGCAAACAAATCTTCATTGATCGCCCGCTCGAAACGGCTTCGTCCATAAAGACCGTATGGAACGGTTTCGGCGATCCGGGAGAATCGGGCGGCGCCGGTCGCGGAATCACCGGACGTCGGCGCGGCGTCAAGCCGATAGACGAACCCCTCCGGCTGCATTTGCGGCTGCGCGAGTGCCTGCGCCGTTGCGCGGCCGACCAAGTCGTAGATCTCGCGGGCGTTTTTGAATCGGACTTCGAGTTTTGCCGGATGCACGTTGATATCCACCTCTTCACCCGGCATATTTAAAAATAAAACCGCGGCCGGATAGCGCCGGGGTTCGATCACCTGCCGGTAGGCCGAAAGGATCGCGTGCGTGAGGCTGGTATCGCGAACAAACCGCGCATTGACAAAAAGATAGATGTTTTTGGAATTGGATCGCGAAAAAGATGGGGCGGAAACAAAGCCGCTTAAATGGATGCGATCCTTTTCGGAAAAAACGGGCAGGCAGTGGCGCGCAAACTCCCGTCCCATCACCATGCCGACTCGCTCGGCTATATCCCGGGCTTTGGGTGAGGCAAGCGCTTCGCGCCCATCGGCAATCACCGTAAACCGGATTTCGGGATGAGACAGAGACAATCGCGCCATCGCGTCGAGACAGGCCGCCTGCTCGGTGGCCTGCGTTTTGAGAAATTTTCGGCGCGCCGGCACATTGTCAAATACTTTCGTGACAGTGATGCTGGTCCCGACCGGGCAGCCGGCAGGGGCGATCTCGAAGATGGCGCCTGCTTCGGCAATGGCTTTGGTTCCGGCCAGATCGTCGGGGCGCCTCGTCAGAAGTTCCACGCGCGCGATCGAAGCAATGCTGGCCATCGCCTCGCCGCGGAAGCCGAAGGATCCGATCCGGTAGAGATCGTCGAGCCTCGCGATTTTGCTTGTGGCATGGCGTTCAAAAACCAGCGCCACATCTTCATGCTCGATGCCCGCGCCATTGTCGATGACCCGAACGGTTCGGCAGCCGCCTTCTTCGAGCTCCACGCGGATGTCGGTCGCGCCCGCATCCACGGCGTTTTCCACCAGTTCCTTGACGATGGAGGCGGGCCGTTCCACCACCTCGCCTGCGGCGATCTGATTGGCGACCTCTTCAGATAATACTGATATTCGACCTGGCACGTCGTGATCCCCGTTTTTGGTTGCAGGTTGAAAAAAGCCGCAGCCACCAAAGCGTACGTGGCTGCGGCCCGGTTTCATCTTTCCTGTGGGTCCGAGATCAATCCAGCACGATCATGACACGGCATTGTTTCAGAAAAGCCGCATGGTCGGCCGATTCCTGAATCATTTTTACGTCAGCCGAGGAAACGACGAGATCCGCCTTTCCGGCCCCGCCGGTTTTGATCGCCTTGACGGTCAAGGGATTGGCCGTAACACGCTGGTTGCTCTGAGCAGCCGTCAAATCACGCGCGTATCCACTCATGCCCTGAGAAATTGCGTAGTCTCGCTCAACGTGGGCAGACCCGTAAATTTCATTGCCGTTCTCATCGAAAATGCGCGGCGACATGGCCGGACGCGCGCCGATGCCTCGCGCATCCACAACCAGGCCGGTGTAGGCAATCGGCACGGGAGGCGCAGTAGACGCAGGCGCGGGCGCAACCGCCGGGGCCGGGGGTTCCGGCGGCGCCGCCGGGGTCTCGGGATCCGGAACGGCTTGGGGGGAGGGAACCTCGGGCGCGGGAGGTGCCTCCTTTTGTTTGGTTATCGCAAGCGGAATCACAATGCCGGACAGATTGCCGTAAAGAGGCATTCTCATTTTAACTTCAACAGTGCCGTCGGACATATACTGCTGATCGACGACATAGGCGCCTTTGACGAGCCCTTCCACCTGAGTGGTGACCACGTCGCTTTCAACCGTATAGTCCCGAACACTGGTTGATGCATCGACCTGAACCCCCTTGGTCATTTCAAGGAGATTCCGGTAGGCGTCAACCTTCGCGGCACGCAGCGCCATCGGGCGGGCATTGATGCGGCCCGCCGAAGCATCCGGAGGGGCGCCGATGCCGACTGCTTCGATGTAGCCCGCCGACCAGTTCACGGACCCTTGTCCGATTTTTTCCACCCATTCATTCGGGCTAATGGCTTCCTGCGAAAAACCGGCCGACACGAATAAAAGCAAAATGCCAGTAACGAACGCCGTCGTAACGACTTTGACCTTCATAACTCCTCCTCATGGCTGTCGAAGATTTTCGACTCACACAAAATAACGACTTTTCGGCCGTTCAATCCGAGCGGCAAAATAACAAAATTGGACGGGGCTTGCAACCGGAATTCCACACCCGGTTCTGGCTGCAACCACGTCACTACCGCGCGCCGTCGAAAGCATCGGGCTCGGCATGGTCCAGCCAGGGACTCACATTGATGCCGTCCCCCCAGACAACCCTTTCCGGCGGCGGCGCGGCGCCCCACCAGTTATGCCGGGCATCCACGGAGATGCTCGAAAAGCTCGCAATCGCGACATCGTTTTGTATGAAGTTGTTGCGATAGATTTTCGGATTGGCCATGCCGACGACCACGACGGCCCCTTCACCGCGGTTTTGCAAAAAAGTATTATACGTCAGAGCCGGTGTCGCCTGCCTGCGGCAAAAGACCGCGCTTTGCGCCGAATGCGCGATACGGCTCCGAGAAATCTCGGGCGATCCCGCGCCGATGTCAAACGCGATGGCGGCGTATTGCACATCGCAATACACAAACGAACTTGCCACCTGCGAGGGTTGAGTAAACCTCGCCGCACTGCCGTAAAATCCGGGCGTCGGCGACGCCGAGGCCGCCGTAAAGACAATCGGATCCTGTTTCGTTCCGAGGGCCGCAATGCCCCCGTCCTCGACGATCATCGACGTCTTTTGTTCAAAGGTCAACTTGACGCCCGGTTGAATATAAAGCGTCGCTCCGTTTGCAATCGTTACGTCCCGAGACACGAGATAGGGGCTGCACGCAGCAAGCAGATAAGCGTCCTCATGGATTGCGCCGCCCAGTTTTTGATCGAGTCCATTGACCGGCTTGACCTTAGCTTCCCCTTCGGGCGACTCCAAAATAGACGCGATTTCGACGCGGCCTCGTATCGACCTAAGCGCCGAGGCAATGTCGGGGACGCCCCACCAGTTGCCTTCGGCGTTATAGGGCGTTCCCTCGGAGGCGGCAATGAGATTGTATGGTTCGTTGCCGGTCAGACGGTTGCCGCGCACAAAGCCTTGCGATCCGGTCACGGCCACACCGCTCTGACGGTTGCGGGCGATAAAATTATCGGCGATCTCGGCCGAGGCCGACGCTAAAACAATGCCGGTTCCAGCGTTGTCGCAAATTGTATTGCGCTCGATCCGTGGAGCGCCACCCTCCGTCACCGTCAAAGCCGCGCCGGTATTTTGCTGAAGGGTGTTGCCGACAATCTCCGGCCGTGAAAAGACGCCTTCTATCACCAGCGCTTTTTCATTGCGGACAAACTCGGAAGATTCGATGCGCGGAGACGACGACCGGCAGATCACGGCCGCCCGCGCACTTTCAACCTTCACAAAGGCCAGAGTGTTTTGCCGATCATGGACATTCATAAATACGATGCCGGGCCAAAGCACGCCATCTTTCGCCGAGGCGAAAACAATCAGATTTTCGCGGTCACCCCGAGCGGTCAGCCTGCCTTCAACGATCAACGCGCCGTTTTTGGATTGGATCACCGTTCCCGGTTCGATAACGAGATGGGCACGGTCCCGAATCGTCACATCACCCTCCAGAATATAGGGAGAAGCGCCGGCAGACCACGTTGCATCCGTCACTACCGAACCGGAGACAGGCGTGGGTCCCGGCGACACCGGCATGGCCTGCGTTGACACAGGATTGCTTTCGTTGCCGGCAAAATCCACTGCGGCAATACGATAGTAGTAAGTGTTCAGATTGGTCAACCCGTCGGCCGCGTCGCGGTATTCGTTCAATTCCGTCCGGCCTACAGACGCGTAGCCCGACAGGGGTGTTTCGGAGCGGTAAACGAGGTAACCAGCCAGATCGGTCGCTTTGGATTTTTCCCAGCGAAGCGACACCTCGCGGTCGCGCCCCACAGCACGGGCCGATTCCGGTGCGGCAGGCGCGGTCGTGTCCAACGTGATGCCTCGCAGCGCGTCCACCCAGTGGCCGGTATTTCCGGCGTCATCGCGCAGATAACCGGCTCACTGGATAAAACCTGGTATTTGCCAAAACGTGCTGTTGCATAACGACCGAAT
>CAYUDM010000048.1:0-21458 GCA_964443625.1 uncultured Smithella sp.
TAAAAGGTTTAAAGCGTTTTGTTTGACTTTATCTAATGAAAAAGACGTGCCAAAACTTAATAACCTGATCAAAAATAAGATATGTTATTGTTTTTAATGATTATAATTTTTCACTCCCGAATAGAGAAAGGTCCGAATTTCCATGGTTTTTTGAAATGTCTTGTATGAAGCGTTCAAACCGGTTGAACGAAACATAAAACGATAACGGCCTTTTCACCGAAAACGGTGTTTTGAATTTCATTGACAATATGCGCTCGAAAACGTTAAAGATTCAAGAAACATTCAACATTTGCGCTATCAATGTCCCTGGATCGGCTAAGAAGAGACCTCCATGAACGTCAACGTTAAAGCCACACAAAAAAAATCCTTTCAGATTGACGCCTCTTCCGAACAGGACACTTTCTATCTGCGTCTTTCCGGTCAATTCCGCCTGTCCAATCTGTCTGCCTTTACCTCCGAAGCGGATGCCCTGATCCGGAATGTGAACGCTCAGTCCATCGTCATCGATTTTTCCGATATCGAATATCTCGACAGCGCAGCCGCGTTGGCCTTCATCACGATAAAGAATAAGGTGTCCCAAGACGGCATCGATTGCTCACTGGTCCACCTCAGCGACGAAGCTCGGCGGATTTTCAGTATCATCTCGGAGGCCGCCCTGGCGAAACCGCCACTGAAGCCGGAAATCGGGCACCTCAACATCTTCGTTCAAATCGGCCGAACCACCATTCATATCGCAAAAGATCTCATCAATTTTATCACTTTTATCGGCGAACTGATCGTCGCGGCGGTCTACACCATCCGCCACCCTCATTCCCTGCGATGGAAAGACGTCCTTTTTTACATGCATCGCGCCGGCGTGGATGGCTTGCCGATTGTCGGCCTCATCGGTCTTCTGACCGGGCTCATCATCGCTTTTATGTCGTTTCTCCAGCTCAAGCAGATCGGCGCCAACATCTACGTACCATCGCTGGTCAGCTTTGCAATGGTCAAGGAGTTGGGACCGCTGATGACGGCCATTCTGGTGGCCGGCCGTTCCGGTTCGGCCTATGCCGCCGAAATTGGCACAATGGTCGTCAATGAGGAAGTGGACGCTTTGGTCACCATGGGCTTCGATCCGATTCGCTTCCTGGCGATTCCGAAAGTTCTGGCCACGATCCTCGTCGTACCGATCCTGACGATCTATGCGGATTTCTTCGGAATCATCGGTGGCCTGATCATCGGCGTCACCAGCCTCGACCTCACCGTCAGCACCTACGTGACACAGTCGATCAAAACGATTAAGGTTTTCGATATTGTCACCAGCCTGATCAAGGCCGGCGTCTTTGCGGCCCTGATCGCCGGCATCGGCTGTCAGAGAGGATTTCAGGTGCGCGCGGGCGCGCAGGATGTCGGAAAATTTACGACGTCTGCGGTGGTCACGGCCGTTTTTATGATCGTGCTGGCGGACTCGATTTTCGCCATCATGTTTTATTACATTAAATAAATCCGCCACACGGAAAATGACATGGACAATGATATCATCATATCTGTTGAAAATCTCACGGCCCGCTTTGGAAACAATGTTGTTTTCGATAACGTCAGCTTCGACGTTCGACGGGGAGAAATTCTCGTCATTGTCGGAGAATCCGGCTGCGGCAAATCGACGCTGCTGAAAATTATGATCGGACTGAACCGCCCCGCCTCCGGCCGGGTCCTGTTTGAGGGAACCGACATTCTGTCCGGCGGAGAAAAAACGATGGGGGAATACCGCAAGAATATCGGCGTCCTTTTTCAGTCCAGCGCGCTTTTGGGCTCGATGACCCTTCGGGAAAACATCGAACTCCCCCTGGGAGAATACACGGACCTGAATCCGGAGTCCATCAACCGGACGGTTAAAATGAAACTGGGCATGGTTAATCTGGCCGGCTATGAAAATCATTATCCGGCGGAGCTCTCGGGCGGTATGAAAAAAAGGGCCGGCATCGCCCGCGCCATGGCGCTGGATCCGCAGGTGCTTTTTTTTGACGAATTGTCGGCCGGCCTGGATCCGGTCACGGCGGTCGAGCTCGACGATCTGATCCTCAAAACTAATGAGGCGCTGCAGACATCCATGGTCATTGTCACTCATGAGCTCGAATCGATTTACAAAATAGCCCATCGAGTGCTAATGTTGGACAAACAGGCCAAAGGCATCATCGCCGAGGGCAGACCGCTGGATTTGAAAAATCAGTCGACGGACCCGCGGGTGACCAGCTTTTTCCGTCGGCAAAAACCGG
Organism: uncultured Smithella sp.; assembly: GCA_964443625.1. GTDB lineage: Bacteria > Desulfobacterota > Syntrophia > Syntrophales > Smithellaceae > UBA8904. Next base: position 2,256 of record CAYUDM010000048.1, read on the forward strand.
AGGACTCTTCCGAAAAGAGGGCATATGTCAGCTAATAGTTCGAAATTCCTGATCGGGCTTTTCGTTGTCACCGGCATCTTGATCTGCACGGTCGTGCTGATCTGGATCGGCGCGGCCAAAATCTTTATGAAGGGGTCGCTCTATGTGGCCTACTTCGACGAATCGGTGCAAGGGTTGCAGACGGACTCCGCCATCAAGTACCGCGGCGTGGACATCGGCAAAGTCCACGCCATCCGTGTCGCGCCGGATTATCGTCTGATTGAGGTCCTGATGAAAATCGATCTGGAAGACCACCTTCAGCATCGCACAGTCGCCAGCCTCAAGACGGCCGGCATCACCGGAATTGTTTTTGTCGAACTGGATAAACTGGCGCCGTCGGAGTCTCCTTCGTCTCCTGAACTTTCCTTCAAACCGCCCTATCCGGTCATTCCATCGCGCCGTTCCGACATCAGCCAGTTTATCGGAGACACGGCCATAATCATGCAAAGCTTAAAAGCGATCGACTTTGAGGGCATATCCGATCAGATCAAGCTCACGGCCAAAGCAATCGAGGATCTGGCCTCCAGTAAAAAAATGCAAAATATCCTCACCCGACTGGAGTCCACCTCCTCTAATCTCGAACAGGCGGCGACGGCGATCAACAAAACTATCGCGTCGGGAAAAATGAACGATGCGATGGACCAGACCGTCGAGGCCCTGTCGGACGCGCGCACGCTGATCGGACAAGTGCACAAAGAAATCGATTCTCTCGGAATCGGGGATAAAGCGCTAAAAGCGGACGCCGTGCTGGCGGAGCTCGACGCGAAAGTGCGTTCAATCACCGACGATCTGGCCAAGACCTCGGAAAACCTGAGAGAAACCTCAGCCAATCTTCAAACCTTTTCCGACAGCATTAAACACAATCCGACGGAGCTGTTTTTTGAGCCACCGCCGCCGCCGCGCAAAATGATGGAATGAACGGGAGGATTACGTTATGAAAACATGTCTTTTATGCCGCCGCCTGCCTTGCGGCAGATCCATGCAAGGGTTTGCCTGCCTGCTGTTGATCGCCTGCCTGATCCCGGTTTACGGATGCGGCGCCCGGAGCCGGCCCGCCTATCAGGTCGATCAGTACCTGCTGTCTTATGACATCCCGACGCTTGAAACGTCCGGGCCGATCAATGAGAGTCTCCAAATGAACCGTTTCACGGCGGTTTCGGCGACAAACAGCACGCAGATGTTGTTTCGCCCGTCACCCGACCGCGTGGACGCTTTTAATTACTCCCGCTGGGCGGCATATCCCGCGGATATGACGGCGGACATGCTTTTGCGCGATCTGCGCACCAATCGTCTGTTTCTGGCCGTCTTTTCCCGGCATGAATCGGACGGCGGCCGCTTTTTGCTGCAGGGGTCGGTGGACAGGTTCTATCTGGACGCGGCAGCTCCGGAGAAAAAGGCGGTGATCGAATTAACGATCACGCTAAGAGATCTGCGCAAAAAAAAGACCCCGGAAAGGATCCTCTTCCAGAAAACCTACACGGAAACCGAAAAACTTCCCGCACAATCACCGGAAGGCTTCGCGCAGGCGATGAGCGTCGCGATGAAGCGTCTATCGGATGCTGTCATGAAAGATCTTTACGTCCGCGCGCACACCGCAGTCCTGACCGGAGAGGATCCGTGATATGACAAGTTTAACCATCCGTACGCAAAAGCAAAATCAGATGATCGATATCTCCGATGACGTGCGCCGGATCGTGGCTCGTGACAACATCGTAAACGGCATCTGTTTGATTTACGTTCCGCACACGACGGCAGGCGTCACGATTAATGAAAACGCCGATCCGGACGTTCCGCGCGACATTCTGGCCGCGTTGGAACGGGCGGTTCCGACACAGGCAGCGTACCGTCACGCGGAAGGAAATTCAGCGGCGCACGTCAAAGCATCGCTTATGGGCGCCTCCGCAACCGTGATCATCGCAGAAGGACAACTGGTTTTAGGCACCTGGCAGTCGGTCTTCTTCTGTGAGTTCGACGGGCCCCGGACCCGGCAATGCGTCATCAAAGCCCTTCCAGACCGGCGCGATTAGAACCGACCGCGACGGCTCAATACGTCTCCAGCAGTTGATAGAAAAGTCTGGTGGTCATGGAAATGTTGGTGGCGGAACTAAACACAAAGTTCCGGAAGGTATGCGAGAGTTTTTCGTATTCCTTTTGCAGCGCCCGGCTGTCGAGCATTTCCGCTTCAAAGTCTTTCGACGTGGCCACGGTCGCGGCCAGGGGTTCGTGGCCGAAAGCCATAAACGGAATTTTCCCGAACACATCGTCACGGCCCAACGTCAACAGATGCACGTCGCCTTGCGGCCCTTTGCCCATAATATCGGCCGTTCCCGACCGGATGATATAGAGATTCGAGCTGCTTTGGTATTTCTCATCCACCACCCTGTCGGAGGGAAGCTCCTTTGAGTATTCTCCCAGATGAGCCGAAACGGCATTCTCGTTCACCATCCGCAAGCGGTTGTCGAGACTCAGCAGAATTTTTTTGAAATCCTGAGACAAAGCGGAATATTCACGGTGAAGAACTTCAATATCGAGAATGCACAGATGGACATCGCCTTCGGCAATCGCCGTCGCGCTACGTTCGTAGTTGCCGTAAAGAAACGATCCGATCGTCCCGATGAAACAGCCCTCTCCCAGGCGCGCAAGCGTCACGGGTCCCTTGGGCGTTTCCCTGATGATTCTGACAGAACCCTCACAGATCACCCACAACCACTTGCCCGGCTTGCCCTGCTTGACGATCGTCGCACCGTCCGTGTAGTGGTTTTCGATCGTGACATAGCGATAGTCCACCGCAGGCCCCTTGATCGGGCAGACCAGTTCTCCTTGCCCGACGCCGGGCCCTTTGGCCGCCGCAAGCGTGTGGTCGGGCGCGAGCGCGCCGACCCGGGGAATCTTTCCGTCATCGAGCAGACGCAATGCATCCAGGAGGACTTCCATCATGCTCTGCCGTATGATCGTCTCGATGCCCGCCAGATCCTGCTCGGAAAATTCATACGTTCCGTCCGTCCAGCCGAACAGGGCATGCACTGCATCCAGGCCTTTGTAGGGTCCCCAGGCGGCATTGACGGGGTTGCCGTCGGAAAAATAGACGACTCCCGCATCCGCCGCGTAAGGACTGCGCAAGATCAGCATTCCAGTGCAGGTATTGCCGCCCAGCAATTGAAATACATCGGCCAGCGACAAAAAAAGAAGGCTTCCGGAAAATACGATATTATCGGTCATCATGGCTCACTTCTATTTTGTGGTCAGACTATAGAAAACGAGGATCGGTCCTGTCAAGACATTCTTGTCGGGCAAACCGGACAGGCGCTGTGCATTACTTCATCGCGGCAGTCAGGCGCCGATCGTCTCATTTTTTGCCGCGGAAAACACATCCATCATCTGCTGATGGATCAACCCGTTTGATGCAAGCAGCCCCCGAGAGTCGGGCTGCCAGGAACTGCCGTCTATTTCCGTTACCGCGCCGCCCGCTTCCGTCACCAAAAGACAGCCGGCCGCCGTATCCCAGGCTTTGAGTTTGAGCTCCCAGAAACCGTCGAAACACCCTGCGGAAAGGTAAGCCAGATCCAGTGCGGCCGCACCGGGGCGCCGAATCGCCTGGGCCCGGACGGCCATCGCGCCAAATAAATCCAGATTGTTGTCCCGGCTTGTGCGAATATCATAAGGGAAACCGGTCGCTAAAAGACTTCTGGACAATTCCGACACACCTGAAACAGCCAGAGGTTTGCCGTTGAGAGTCGCCCCACAGCCGCGTCTGGCGGCGAACAGATCGTTGCGCGAGGGATCATAGACGACACCCACAATAATTTCCCCTTCTTGCTCCACAGCGATGGAAACACAATAGACAGGAAAACCATGGGCATAATTGGTTGTGCCGTCGAGCGGGTCGACGATCCAGCGCAAGGCTGCATTTGCGTTTTGCACGGGAGACTCTTCCGTAACAATCCCGTGATCGGGAAATTGCTTCCGGATACGGTCCACGATCAGCGCTTCGGACATTTTATCCGCCTCAGTAACCAAATCGATGGTTCCCTTATATTCAATCTGATGTCGCCTATGAAACCGACCGGCCAAAAGCGTACCGGCGTCCAGCGCCAGCTGCCGGGCGAACACCTCAAATTCCGTCATATTTTCATCCTCATGTCGAGATTTTGCGTGTTTAAATCACAAAGCCTTCGAAAAGAACAGGACATTCTTTTTCACATTGCACTGCCGGAAATTTAATGCTAAGCAAAGCAAAATATTGTTTATTTGTGATGGGTTAATGACGACAGAAGAACTCGCGGACATTGCGCACTCGGAGCTGAAGGCGGCCAGAGAAGCCGCCGGGCTTACGCTCAAGGATATGTTTGAGCGAACGCGGGTCAGTGTGGTCAATCTCCTAGCCATCGAAAACGGCAACTTCGAGACTCTGCCCGCCCCCATCTATACACGAAATTTCATTCATACTTATGCCGGCGCGCTCGGGGTGGACGCAGGACCCACGCTGAGACGCTACGAGGATTTTCTGTACGCTAAGAAAATGCAGGCAACGGAAGTCGAGGCTCAACAGAAAGAAGAAAAGAAACTCTTTCGCAACCGTGCGGAGCGTCACAAAATCTCTCTGTGGATTGCCGCCATCGTGATCGTATTTGCGGCGGCAGCAATCTTTGTTACGCTACAATATTCAACGCCGGATTCCGTCATCCAGCAAAACACGGCCGAACAGAAAGCGGAAACCAAAGAGACAACCACCGACGAAATTCCGGCCAATGGCAGCGAAGCGCAGGTGCTGCCTGAAGAAACGGTCGCAACGACCTCACCGGCACTAAACGGTCCTGCTGCGGTTCAAACTGCCGCGGCAACCGGACCAGAGGAGTGGCTCGATCCATCGGATCTGATCATCACCGCGACCGAAGAAACCTGGGTCCGAATTGTCGCCGATGAACAGCCTCCCTTTGAGGCGCTGTTGAAACCGGGGGAAAGGCTATCCCGTAAAGCGGGTCGATTCGATCTGGATATCGGCAACGCAGGCGGAATAAAATTGGTCTTTCAGGGAAAGCTTATAGAAAATCTGGGGAAATCAGGGCAGGTCATTCACCTGCGCCTGCCATAACAACCATCAACAAAATGAAAAGAGGATGAACTATGTTTGGAAGTTTGGGGATGCCGGAATTGTTGATTATTCTGGTCATTATTTTGATTATTTTCGGTGTCGGCAAATTGCCGGAAATCGGATCGGCCATCGGCAAAGGTATTAAAAATTTCAAAAAGTCGGTAAACGAAAACGAAGATACCACCGACACACCGGCCAAAAAGGATCAGCAAGACAATAAGTAGCTTAGCTTGCAACCGGTCCGTCAACAAACAAGAGCCTGATAAACCAGGGGCTATCAGGCTCTTGTTTTCATTGCGGTTACAGGTACACGTCAAAACGGCACATCGTCACCCGGCGCGCCTCCCCCCGCGTAAGGAGCCTCCGGCGCAGCGTCGTCGGCGCGTCCTTGGCCTTTGGAGTCCAGCATTTTCATATCATTGGCCACAATCTCGGTCGTGTAGCGTTTGATGCCTTCCTTGTCTTCCCACGAACGCGTCTGGATCTTTCCCTCAATATAGACCATTTTCCCTTTAGCCAAATAATTTCCGCATATTTCAGCTAATTTTCGATAGGTCACGATCTTGTGCCATTCCGTACGCTGGACCTTCTCTCCGTTTTTATCTTTGTAACTTTCATCCGTGGCCATATTGAACGTCGTCACCATGGTTCCGTCCTGCGTATAGCGAACTTCCGGATCCTTGCCCAATCTGCCCACCAGAATTGCTTTATTGATCATAATTCTCCCCCTGTGGAAACATTGAAGTGGAGCGATCATACATAATCAAGACGCTTGTGGCAAACAGAATTTTCCACGGCCGCATCCCGCCGTTTGAAAAAACGCAATCCACCTTGACTATTTGCTCAAAAAAATATAACCAAGTAAACTTTTAACAGAACAACCTCATGGAGAAGCGATGGAAGATAATGAACTTTTAAAGGTTCGCCTGGAAAAAATCGCGGCGCTTAAAGTCGCCGGTGTGAATCTGTATCCCAACCACATAAAACCTCAGCACACGACATCGGATATTTTCTCCCGTTTCATAAACGCCGACTCGGAGGCGCTGTCGCAGCTGTCCGAAACGTTTTCAATTGGCGGCCGACTCATGGCGGTCCGCAATTTCGGCAAAGCGGCTTTTGTCAAGGTCCAGGACCGCAAGGGCCAAATCCAATGCTATGTGGCCAAAAATATTTTGAGTGAACAAGATTTCTCTGTATTTAAAAAGCTCGATATCGGTGATATCGTTTATGTTCAGGGAAAGCTTTTCCGAACTAAAACCGATGAATTGACCATCGAGGCCTCCGCGATCACCCTTTTGGCCAAGGCAGTCCTTCCGCTGCCGGAAAAATGGCACGGTTTGACGGATATCGAAACACGCTATCGTCAGCGCCATCTGGATCTGATCACCAATGAGTCCGTAAAAAAAGTCTTTGAGCGCCGAAGTCAAATTATCCGACTGATTCGCCGTTTCATGGATGACCGTGATTTTCTGGAAGTGGAAACACCCATGATGCAGCCTAAAGCGGGCGGCGCCGTGGCCCGGCCGTTTAAAACCCATCACAACGCGCTGGATCAGGATTTTTATCTGCGGATCGCGCCGGAACTTTATCTCAAGCGGCTCGTGACCGGAGGGCTCGAACGGGTCTATGAAATCAACCGCAATTTCCGAAACGAGGGCATCTCCACCTTTCACAATCCGGAATTTACAATGATGGAGTTCTATCAAACCTATGCGACGTATGACGATTTGATGTCTTTTACGGAGGAGCTCTTCGTCTATCTTGCTGAAAAAATTTTCGGCCGTCCAACGTTCACCTACCAGGGTGTCGAAATCGACCTCGCGCCGCCTTGGCGGCGTCTGCCGGTCCAACAGGCGCTCATCGACATCGCCGGCATGACGGAAACTGAACTGGCCGATCATGACAAAACCGTTGCTTTTGCTCAAAACCTGGGCTGTGATATCAAGCCGTCCGACCCGACGGGAAAGATACAAATGGCCATTTTCGATGAAACGGTGGAAAAGAAACTGGTCCAGCCGACATTTGTCACGCAATATCCGGTCGCCGTTTCGCCGCTCTCCCGACGCTGCGACACTCATCCGGACATCGTCGACCGCTTTGAACTGTATATCGCGGGCCGTGAAATTGCCAATGCGTTCTCAGAGCTCAACGATCCGGCGGATCAGCTCGAGCGTTTCCGTCAGCAGTTGGCGGAGCGGGCGGCTGGCGATGACGAAGCCCACGAAATGGATGAAGATTACATCCGAACCCTCGAATACGGCATGCCGCCGACGGCAGGCGAAGGGATCGGTATCGACCGTTTGGTGATGCTTCTGACCGATTCCGCCTCTATTCGTGACGTGATTTTGTTCCCCCTGCTTCGGACCAGGCAGGACTAGAGGGAAAAGCTCCGCAATCCGGATTCATCCATATCCCGAAACAAGAGGTTTCATCGGCAATGTCCTACGAATTGTTCATCAGCAGAAGGTACATGAGGGCTAAAAGGAAACAGGTTTTCGTTTCCATCATTACCTTCATATCCATTTTCGGCATCTTTCTGGGTGTGGCCGCGCTGATTATCGTTCTCGCCGTGATGAACGGATTCGAGGAAGATTTACGCACGAAAATTCTGGGCATTCGCTCCCATATTGAAGTCACGAAGGATATGGGCGGTCCGATGACCGACTACGACCAGGTTCGAAAGCGAATTGAAGCCATCGACGGCGTCGTAGCTACCACACCTTATATCTATACGCAGGCGATGATCCGCAGCGGCGCCGGCGTCACCGGCGTCATCATTCGCGGCCTGGAGACGAAAAGCGCCCAAAACGTCATCAAACTGGGAAAAATTCGCGAAGGAGACATGGAAAGCTTAAATGGCCTGCCCCCGGAAGTTCGACAACAGCTCCAGCCGGAAGCCGCGGCGCTCTCAGGCATTCTCATCGGCCGTGAAATGGCCCGCAATCTGGGGGTGATGCTGTACGAACCAATCACGCTCATCTCTCCTTCCGGCGGCATCGCCACCCCCATGGGTATGGTGCCGCGCATGCAGAGGTTCCTCGTGGTCGGCATTTTCGAATCCGGCTTCTACGAGTACGACTCGGGCCTGGCTTTCACCTCGCTTAAAAGCAGTCAGGCTTTTCTGGAGATGGGCGATGCGGTGTCCGGCATTGACATTATCGTCAACGACATCTACAAAGCGGACGTTGTGTCCCGCAATATCCAGAAAGAGCTGGGATTTCCGTTCTGGGCGCAAAACTGGATGCAGATGAATAAAAACCTGTTTGCCGCCCTGAAATTGGAAAAACGCGTCATGTTCATCATTTTAAGCCTGATTGTCCTGGTCGCGGCCTTCAATATTATCAGCGCGCTTATCATGATCGTCATGGAAAAAAACAAGGACATCGCCATCTTAAAAACCCTGGGCGCGACGTCGTTTTCGATTATGAAGGTTTTCATCTATCAGGGACTGATCGTGGGCATCGTCGGCGTTTTCTTCGGTTGCTTGGCGGGCCTGGCGGTCGCGCTGAATCTGCAGAAGATTTCGCTGTTCGTCGAGCGGATGTTCAATTTCCAGATCCTGCCCGGAGACGTTTATTACTTAAGCGAACTACCTTCCAAGGTCAATTACAGCGACGTCGTCGTGATTGTGATCGGCACGTTGCTGATCTGTTTTCTTTCCACCATTTATCCGTCTATGAGAGCTTCGAAGCTGGATCCGGCTGAAGCGCTCCGATACGAATAAACACGGCACGGCAGGCGGGCATCTATGATTGTGCTTAAAAATTTATCAAAGACTTTCGTCAAGGACAAAACCCGCATCGACGTTTTGCGGGGCATTGACCTGACGATTCCGGAGGGACAGTCCATGGCGATTCTGGGAGTGTCGGGCGCCGGAAAAAGCACCCTGATGCACATTCTTGGGACCCTGGATCACCCGTCATCGGGAACGCTGTCCATCCACGGTCAGAATGTTTTTTCACGGCCGGAACGCGAAATTGCAAATTTTCGAAACAGGCATATCGGTTTTATTTTTCAGTTCAACAACCTGCTGCCGGAATTCAGCGCGCAGGAAAATACAATGCTGCCCGCTCTGATTGCCGGTCTTACCAAGAAAGAAGCGGCTAAAAGGGCGCAGGCCCTGCTCGAAGAGATGGGATTGACAAACCGTGCCGTCCACAAACCCGGCGAACTGTCCGGCGGGGAGCAGCAGCGCGTGGCCATCGCACGGGCGCTGATCATGGAACCGAAAATTCTACTGGCCGATGAGCCGACAGGAAACCTTGACACAGAAACGGGAAAAAAGATAGAAGACGTCCTGATTAACCTCAACCGGGAAAGAAGGATCACCCTGATTGTGGTCACGCACAACCAACTCTTGGCGGAAAGGATGAGCTGCCGAATCGGCTTGCGAGACGGAAAAATTCATGATGTTCAATAAACACACCTTGAGAATTCTGGTCCTTCTTTTGTGGACGGTTTGCTGTCTGCCTGCTTTTGCTCAAGCCCAGCCCGTCAAAAAGATTCTGGTGACGCCCTTCGACGTTCACAGCAGGGCAAACGCAGCGGAACTTCAACAATCGCTTTCGACCCTGCTTTCATCTGAATTGAAAAAGGAACAGCGCCTTGATGTCACAGACGGCGCACCCGCGGCGAAAAGCGATACACCGGCCGGACTGAAAAATATTATGGACAGCGCGAAGGCCCGTGGAATCGATTATATCATCGGGGGTTCCGTCACCCAGTTCGGCGAAACCTTGAACATCGACGCGCAGATCTTCGATGTCAGAAACGGATCGGCCCTACAGCCAGTCTCCGTCTCCGGTCCGGCCCGGGAAGGCATGGGAGCGATGGCCGTTAAATTGAAAACAGGCTTGATGAGCGCCATGGGACTGGTCGACATCATCTCCCGCGTGGAGGTGGCGGGGAACCGCAAGATCGGCGCCGCCGCCATCACGGAAAACCTCAAAAGCCGACCCGGCCGCGTCTACAGTGATGCGGCCGTCACCGAAGATATCCGCACGATTTTCAAAATGGGATTTTTCCTGGATGTCTCCGCCTCGACAACGGCGGAATCGGAAGGCAAAATCATCACCTTTACGGTTCAGGAAAAAGGCCTGATTTCCGAAATCCTTATCACCGGCAACAAGGCGCTCAAGCGTGACGATATTCTCGACGCCATGATGGTAAAAACCCGGCAGAATCTGAATCCGGAGCGTCTTAAAGCCGATCTCCAGCGCGTCAAGGAACTCTACGACGCCAAAGGCTATTACAACGCGAAAATATCGGACCGGATTGAACGCGACGGCGAGAAGGACTACCGGATCGTCCTGGAGATTGAGGAAAACAGCCGGGTTTACATCCGCGCGATCATTTTCGAAGGCATCGAAGCGTTCACAAACAAGCAGTTGGTCAACATGATGACGACTTCCGAACGGACGCTTCTGGGCTTTATCACCGATACCGGTATTCTTCAGCCCAATGCCCTAAGGCAGGACATCCAGAAGATCAACGCCTTTTATTTCAACAGCGGCTATATCAACGCCCAAATCGGGGATCCCGTCGTCACCCATGACGCCAAAGGCATTTACATCAAAATTCCCATCCGCGAAGGCAAACGATTTAATGTGGGATCCGTCGGTATCTCCGGCGACTTTCTGAACAAGCCGCGGCAGGATCTTCAGACGCAGCTCAAAACGAAAGTCGGCAGGCACTACGACCGCGAAGCCGTCCTCAAAGACATGGAAATGATCACCCAGGCCGCCCAGGACGAAGGATACGCCCACGCCGACGTCGATCCGAAGATCACCATCCGGGACAAAGAGCAGCTTGTCGACATAGACTTTCGCCTGGCCAAAGGCGAATTGATTTACATCTCGCGCATCGGCATCAGCGGCAATACCATCACGCGCGATAAGGTCATCCGGCGTCAACTCTCCGTGATCGAAGGGGATCTTTACTCCAGCACAAAATTAAAAAACAGCTATGAACGGCTCAACCAGCTACGCTATTTTGAGGAAATCGACATCCAGACAACCAAAGCCGACGACGACCAGATGGATGTCAATATTCACGTCAAAGAAAAGAACACCGGCATGTTCATGATCGGCGCGGGATACAGCGCCGTCGATCAGGCCATCATCATGGGACAGGTCACACAGCAGAACTTTCTCGGCTACGGCCAGATTCTCAACCTGAAGGCAACGCTGGGATCCAAAACCAACCAATACGAACTGTCCTTTACCGAACCGGCGCTTTTTGACCTGCCGCTGTGGGCTAAAGCCGACATCTGGCGCTACAAAAAGGAATATGATTCCTACACGCTCCACACACAGGGCGGCGGAGCAACGCTCGGCTACCCCCTGATTGAGAAAATTATTGGCTATGTCGGCTACCGTTTGAGTTTCGACGACATCCGGGATGTCAACCAGGCAACGGCGTCCGAATACATCAAACTGCAGGAAGGCGAGCGGATCACCAGTTCGGTGACCGTCTCTCTGTTGAGAGATACCACAGATGACAATATGTTCCCCTCAAAGGGCGTCAAGGCCAGTCTCTCCGTCCAGCAGGCGGGCGGCATTCTGGGCGGCAACTCGCATTTCACAAAATATATGGCAGGTGCGTCCTTTTACCATCCCGTATTTTGGGATCTTGTCTTCTGCGCCAAAGGACGAATCGGCTTTTTGCAAAACAACGACGATGACGACACGAAAATTCCCGTTTACGAACGCTTTGTTCTGGGGGGCATTACCACCCTGAGGGGCCTGCGGTATGTCGGCCCCACAAATCCGGGAACAGCCGATGTCATCGGCGGTACTCGCATGGTCAATTTCAGCCTGGAGTTGATCTTCCCTCTCATTAAGGACGCGGGCATGAAAGGGGTGGTTTTCTATGACGCAGGTAATACCTGGAACAGCGGCATCCATCTCGACGATTTGTGTCAGACCGCCGGTGTGGGGGTACGCTGGTATTCACCGATCGGCCCCCTGCGTCTGGAATACGGCTGGGTGCTCGACCGCAGGAACCTGATTGACGAATCGAAAGGCCGCTGGGAATTCACCATCGGCATGTTCATGTAAGTAGGGGGGCATGAAACCGGTTTCGGTTGCATGCGTGACATTTAATTTTCTAAAGAGGAGATATAAAGAAATGAAAAAACACATCGTATTGATCGCGGCACTTTTCGCGTTTTTGGCAGTTGGCGTGTCTGAAACTTTTGCGCAGGATAAAATCGCTTTTATCAACGTCCGGGAAATCATGAAGAATTCCACAGCCGGAAAGAAAGCGTCCGAAGAGCTCAAAAAAGTCGCGGAGAAAAAGCAGGCTGAAATCGGCGCTCTGGAAAAGGAAATTCAAGCCTTCAAAAGCGATCTGGAAAAAAAGAGTTCCATCATGACGGCTCAGGCGCGCCGCGATAAGGAAACCGAATATCAGAAGAAACTTCGGGACTACGAACTGATGGTCCGAGACGCCAATACAGAATTGGCCAACCTTGACAAAGACATGTTCGAAAAACTGTTCCCGGAAATCCTCAAGGTCGTCAACACCATCGCGGAAAAAGAAAAGTACACCCTTGTGCTGGATATCGCCAGCATGCCGATGCCCTACTACGACAAGAGCCGAGACATCAGCAAGAGAGTGGTCGAAGAGTACAACAAGCTTCCATCCGGAAAGAAATAGACTCCGGAGGACCGGTCATGCAAAGGACCCTGAAAGATATAGCCGATTTGCTCGGCGCCACCGTGGCGGGCAATGAAAAGGCCGTAATCCGGGATATTCGTCCCATTGAGGAGGCGCGTGACGGGGACCTCACGTTTGTCGCGGACCATAAGCATGCCAGATATCTGGCGACAACGAAGGCGACGGCGATTCTGGTTTCACCCAAAACTCAAGCGTCGGGCAAAAACTTGATCCTCTGTGACGACCCTTACGCTGCGTTTGGAAAGATTTTGGCTGTCTTTTATCCCGTCGATCACGGGACGGCCGGAATCCATCCGGACGCGTTCATCGAGGACGGAGCGCTGGTCTCACCCGAGGCGGTGGTTCATCCCCGATGCTTTATCGGCCGAGGCGCCCGGATTGACCCGGGCACGGTCCTTTATCCGGGCGTTTTTATCGGTCGGGGCGCATCGGTTGGCGAAAATTCCGTTTTATATCCCAATGTGTGCGTTTATGCGTCTTGCGTTATCGGCAAACGGGTCATTTTACACGCAGGCGTCGTCATTGGCGCAGACGGCTTCGGGTTTGCCGCGCCGGGAATCTCCAACGTCAAGATCCCTCAGGTCGGCATCGTCCAGATCGACGATGATGTCGAAATCGGCGCCAACTCCACCGTGGACCGGGCAACGATGGGGAAAACCTGGATTCAGCGCAATGTGAAGATTGACAATCTGGTACAAGTCGCGCATAACGTCGTCATCGGTGAAAATACGGCCATTGCCGCCCAGGTGGGCATTTCCGGCTCCACAACGATCGGCCGGAGCGTCCTGATCGGCGGCCAGGCGGGCATTGTCGGTCATATTGCCATCGGCGATAACGCCCGAATCGGCGCGGGCGCAAGCATTCACAAAGACATTCCGGCGGGGATGGTCGGCGGCGGAACGCCGTTTCTTCCATACCGGGACTGGATGAAAGTGGAACTGACCAAGACGAAACTGCCGGAAATGCGCGCACAGATTCAGGATCTAATGAAAAAAATGGAACGACTATCTCAGTCCGGTCCAAATACAGGTGAAGACAAACCATGAAAATCCATCCAACAGCAATCATCTCCGAGGACGCCCGATTGGCCGAAGGCGTTGAAATCGGACCCTATTCCATCATCGAATCGGATGTCACGATCGGAAAAAACACCATCATCGGGCCGCATACCGTCATTGATCGCCACACGCAGATCGGGGAAGGCTGCCAGATTTTCCAGTTCTGCTCTATCGGCGCCCCGCCTCAGGACCTCAAATTTCGCGGCGAGAAAACCGGCGTCGTCATCGGCAACTTCAATACGATCCGAGAGTATGTCAGTATTCACAGGGCCACGACGGCCGACACCGGCACAACCGTCATGGGCGACCACAACCTCTTGATGGCTTACGTTCACATCGCCCATAATTGCAAACTGGGAAATCACGTGATTATCGGCAACTCGACGGGATTGGCCGGGCATGTCGATGTTGAAGACTACGCGATTATCAGTCCGCTTTCCGGTGTCCATCAGTTCTGCCGCATAGGAGCGCACGCCATGGTGGGCGGCGCCTCCGCCGTCGTCAAAGATATTCCGCCCTACACGATGGCCAACGGCAACCGGGCGACCCTGTTCGGACTCAATCTGATCGGCCTTCAGAGGAGAGGCTTCCCGGAGGGCTCCATCGCGGGGCTGAAGCACGCCTACCGGATCATTTTCCGCTCCGACCTGCTCTTGGAAGAAGCGCTGGAAAAAGCGCGACAGGACGTGGAGGACTGTCCCGAAGTGAAGCATTTCATCCAGTTTATTGAAAACTCCAAACGAAGCATCTGTCGTTGAAAAATGGACCAATTTATGACCGCACATAAAAAAATTAAAGTCGGCGTCGTCGGCATCGGGCATTTGGGCAACTATCATTTACAGAAGTATTCGAAAATTGATTCCTGCGAAATCATCGGCGCATCCGACACCGATCCGGAACGCGCCCGGAAAGCCGCGGACCTCTACGCATGCGAAGCATTTTCGGATCATCGGGATCTTCTCGGTCGCGTCGACGCGGTGAGCATTTGCGTCCCCACGGGATATCACCACACGGTGGCGAAGGATTTTCTAGCCGAGTCAATAGACGTGCTCATTGAAAAACCGCTTTGCGCCACCGTTTCGGAAGCCGATGAATTGCTTGAACTGGCCACCCGGAATCACTGCATTTTTCAGGTGGGCTTCGTGGAACGATTCAATCCTGCCGTCATGGCCCTGGAAAAAGTCATCACCCGTCCGGTGTTTATTGAAGTTCATCGACTCCATCCGTTTTTTGAACGCGGCACGGACGTGGACGTTATTTTGGATCTGATGATTCACGACCTGGACATCATTTTGAAGTTTGTCCGGTCCGAACTCACAAGCGTTGAAGCGGTCGGCGTGCCGGTGCTTTCCGACAAGATCGACATCTCCAACGTGCGCTTGTCGTTTGCCTGCGGCTGCATCGCCAACATCACAGCGAGCCGGATCAGCGCCAAGACGATGCAGAAACTGCGTTTTTTCGGCCCCGAGGGCTACCACGCCGTCGATACCCGCAAGCGGGAAATTTTGTCTTTGTCCAAAATAACAGGATCTGACGGCAAGCAGCAGATTGTTCAAAATAATATCGAAGTGGGCAGTCACGATCCCCTGGAGGAAGAAATCCGGGCGTTTGTTGAATCGGTCCAGACACGCAGCGCGCCGCCGGTTACGGGGGAAGAAGGTCGGAAATCTCTGGCTTTGGCCGAGGAAATCCTTCAAAAAATGAGAACACACAAGGACATTCCATTATGATCCCGATGGTTGATTTGAAGCGGCAGTATTTGTCGTTGCAACAAGAAATCGATGCGGCCGTCGCCGATGTGCTGACGCAAACGCAGTTTATCTTAGGCCCCAATGTCTCCGCATTGGAACAAGAGGTTGCCGCCTATCACGGGCTACCGAACGCGATCGGTGTCGCCAACGGCACGGATGCTCTTTTGCTGGCGCTTCGCGCCTGCGGTGTGGGTCCCGGCGATGAAGTCATCACCACCCCTTTCACCTTCATCGCCACGGCGGAAGTGGTTGCGCTTGTGGGCGCCCACCCGGTTTTTGTCGACATCCGCCCGGATGATTTCAATATCGATCCGGCAAAGATTGAAGCGGCCGTCACACCGAAAACGAAAGCCATCATCCCCGTTCACCTGTTCGGTCATCCCGCAGATATGAATCCAATCCTCGACATCGCGCGAAGGCATTCCCTCCGGGTAATCGAGGACTGCGCGCAGGCTTTCGGCGCAACGTATCATGGGAAAACCGTCGGCGCTTTCGGCGATGCGGGATGCTTCAGTTTCTTCCCCAGTAAGAATCTGGGTGGCTACGGAGACGGCGGCATGGTCATCACAGCGGCATCCGACGTGGCCGATAAAGTCCGCATGCTGCGCAACCACGGCTCGAGCGAGCGCTACTATCACGCTGATATCGGCTACAACAGCCGTCTGGACGAAATCCAGGCCGCGATCCTGCGCGTCAAACTTAAACGGATTGATGCTATGAACGAATTCCGCCGGAAAAACGCGGATCTCTACCGACAGGCCATCCGTCGGACCGACGTCATCGCACCATCGGAAATCCCCGGCTGCCGTCATGTTTACCATCAATTTACCCTGCGGATTCAAAATCGCCAGAAGGCTGCCGACGCATTGGCTCAGGCGGGCATCGCGTCGGCCGTGTACTATCCGGTTCCTCTGCATCGACAGGAGGCGTTTTTAAAACTCTATCCCGCGTCGCCCGCTCTCACGATCAGCGAAACCTGCGCGCAGGAGGTGTTGTCACTGCCGATGTTTCCCGAACTGACTCCGGACGAAATCGGCCGGATCGTGGATGTGATCAATCATGCCGGCTGATAAAAAACAGCCGGCCGCCCGTCGCGTTCTGATTGTCGCGGGCGAAGCGTCAGGCGACCTCCACGGCGCCGCCTTAGTCACGCAGATGCACAAAATCGATCCCAACATTGAGTTTTGCGGCATCGGCGGCAACCACATGAAAGAGGCCGGCGTTCGTCTCCTGGCCCATGCCTCCGACATGGCCATCATCGGTTTCAAGGAAATACTCCCGAAACTGGGCTTTTTGCGCAGTATCAGCCGGTGCATCAAAAACCAACTCGACGATTGGAAGCCCGACCTGGTTATCCTGATCGATTATCCGGATTTTAATCTCAACGTGGTGGCTCGGGCCGCAAAAAAAAGAGGTATCCGAGTTTTTTACTATATCAGTCCCCAGGTTTGGGCCTGGCGAAAAGGACGAATCCGCCAGATCAAAAGACGGGTCGATCGTATGGCCGTCATTTTGCCTTTCGAAGTGGAGGTCTATGCTCAGAAGGGATATTGCGTGGATTTTGTCGGCCACCCTCTTTTGGACATAATTCCGACGGGGCTTTCCAAATCCGTTGCCCGGCGCATGCTGGGCCTTGACGACAGCAAACCGACAATCGGCCTGTTGCCGGGCAGCCGGGCGACTGAAATCCAAAAGCTTTTGGGCGATATGCTCGACGCGGCCCGCATCATCCGGCAGGAGATGCCCGACGCGCAGTTTGTGCTGCCCCTTGCCTCGACGCTCGATGAAACATCCGTCAGGGAGACGATTGCCGCGGCCGATTTGCCGATCCTGGTCGTTTCCGGAAAAACTTACGACACGATCGCCTGCATGGATCTCGCTATTGCAACCTCCGGCACGGCGACACTGGAGACGGGATTGATGGGCGTGCCGACGGTGATCATTTACAAAGTTTCCCGAATCGAGTATTGGACCTTGAAGTTTATTGTTTCGGTCGGCCATATCGGGCTTTGTAATCTGATCGCGGGAAAAACCATTATGCCCGAACTGATTCAGCAGGATGCCTGCGGCCCGACGATTGCGAAAGAGGCACTTGCGATTCTGCAAAATGAAGAAAAAAAATATTGGATCCAAGACGAGCTTGCGAAAATCCGGGAAACCCTCGGAACGCCGGGCGCTTCGGCCCGCGCCGCGGCCATCGCCTGGAGTCTGATGGAAGGATAATCGTATGGACGTCTTCAAACGACTGATTAAAATGGCCCGTCCCTTTATCGGACGTTTCCTTCTGGCCGCCGGATGTATGATTGCGGCGGGCGGTCTGCATTCATCGCTGCCTCTGGTGGCCAGAGAGGCGATTGACGGAATCTTCATGAGCAAGGATATCTCCGCGCTCAAGTGGATTCCTTTCGCCATTATCGGCATTTTTCTGCTTAAAAACCTTTGCAACTACGTGCAGGTCATTTTAATGAATTCCATCGGGCTGCGCATCGTCACGGATCTGCGCAGAAAGCTCTATGAGCGTATCCAGATGCAGTCTTTGTCTTTTTTCACAGAGCACCCGACCGGTCTGCTGATGTCGCGGATCACCAACGATGTGTTGTCCGTGCAATCGGCCTCATCGGAGGCCATCACGGCCTTGGTAAAAGACACCGTTACGCTCGTGTGTCTGGTCGGCGTGGTCTTTTATCTCGATTGGAAACTGGCACTCATCGCCATGATTGTTTTTCCAATCACCATTTACCCCATTGCCAGGTTCGGCAAAAAGATGCGCAAATTCACAACCTCCACGCAGGCCACCATGGGGACGCTAAGCTCTTTGCTGCAGGAAACAATTGCCGGCACGCGAATTGTCAAGGCGTTTTGCATGGAAAAGTATGAAAGCGATCGCTTCGGAGCGGAAAATGAACGACTCTACGGCTACGGCATGAAAATCGTCTCGATCGGCGCGCTGTCGAGTCCGTTGATGGATTTCCTGGGAGGCCTGGGCATTGCCGCCATCGTCTTTTACGGCGGCTACAATGTCATCCAGGGGAACTCGACGCCCGGCGCTTTTTTTTCATTTCTGGCCGCCGTGCTGATGCTTTACGAGCCGATCAAGCGTCTGACCAATATCAACAACACCATCAATCAGGGGATCGCAGGGGGTGAGCGCATCTTCAGTATCATCGACCGCACACCGGATATTGAAGACCGGCCCGGCGCAGCCGATCTGCCGCCGATCCAAAACGGGATTGTCCTGGAAAACGTCGGTTTCAAATATGAAGAAACGCCTGTCTTGAAAAATATCCATTTGACGATCCGGGCGGGAGAAACCCTGGCCATCGTCGGCATGAGCGGCGGCGGGAAAACGACCCTGGTCAATCTGATCCCGAGATTTTACGACGTCACCCAAGGCAGCGTCCGGATCGACGGCCGCGACATCCGTGATGTGACTCTGCGTTCCCTGCGCAACCAGATCGCCATCGTCACACAGCAGACAATCCTGTTTAACGACTCGGTCCGAAACAATATCGCATACGGGGACAGCGACCGCGACGAAGACGCCGTCATCAAAGCGGCCAAAGCGGCCAACGCGCACGACGTC
>CAYUDM010000049.1:0-21428 GCA_964443625.1 uncultured Smithella sp.
ACGCTGCCCCGGCATTTCGATCCGCAGGTGCTCAAAGCCTTTCGGGAAACGGCTTTTTTATTCGAAGACATCTTCGAGCGGCGCAAAGGATGAAAAGACCATGACTCCGCCATGGACATAAACCATAATTATCGTAAAATCCCGATATATTGCCCAACTTCATAAACAGGCGGAGCACAAAGCGCATCGGGTGTCGGTAGGTCAAAACCGGAGGACGAGCGGATTATGAGCACAGCGCTGTTGGTGAATTTTTTATCCATCCCCGTCGTGATTGTCGTTTCCGCCTGCCTGGCCGTCTATTCCTGGAAACAACGCGACATTGCCGGCGCCAAACCGTTTTTCTGGATGATCCTCGCGCTTTTGTTTCTGGGAATTTGTGAAGGCGCTCTGCTTCTGGCGCGCAACGTCGTCTGGGCGTCTTTCTGGTTTGATCTGCGCTTTTTCAGCCTCGCTTTCGCTCCCGTCTTGTGGTTTTTGTTCGTTTTCGAGTTCACCGGGAAGAAAACGTTTTCCGCGTCCAGGCACAAGGCGTTACTGTTTGTAATTCCGGCAATCACCCAGATTCTGATCTGGACCAATGCCTGGCACTCGCTTTGGGTGGGCTCCCCTGTCGTGTTTCGCCCGGAAGGGCTGTTCATCCTGGTGGATACCTCCGCCAGAGTCGCAGGGCCCTGGCTTTGGGTTCATTATGCCTATTCCTACGGACTGGTCATCCTGGGATTGGGCCGGATCATTCTTTCCGCCTTTTCCCAAGACCGCAGGACTGTCGGGCAGATTGTCAGTGTGGCGGCAGGCGCCGTCATCATGGCTGCGGCGGCGCTTGCGCCCGGATTGGGATGGATTCCTTCAGGCGGCTTCAATCCGCTCGCACCCGGCATGGCGTTGGGGGCCATGCTGATGTTTTGGGGAATCTACCGCTATCGATTTCTCCGGTCATCTTTGCTGAATGTCGAGGAAAGGCGCGGAGCCGCCTTGTTGATCGCGCTGTTTATGTTTCTCACACTGGGTATTATCGCCGCGGGGTCATCCTATTATCGTCATTATGAAAAAAATTACCGGACGGAATTTGAGCACCTGCTCGCCTCCATTGCCGAACTGAAAGTGAGGGAACTTATTCAGTGGCGCAAAGAAAGGCTGGCGGACGCGTCCGTCTTGCACAATAATGAAAACTTTGCCGGACTGGTGCGCCGGGTGGTGGACTCGCCGAAAAACGCGGAAGCCAATAAACGCCTGCGCATCTGGCTGGAGCAAATCCGGAAAGCCTATCATTATAGAAATGTGATGCTTCTGGATGTCGATGGAAGAGTTCGTCTGTCGCTGTTCGAACCGGAGCACGCGCTTTGCGCCGAGGTGTTTACCCATGTCAACGAAGCCCGGCAGGCACAAGCACCAATGCTGCTCGATTTTCACCGGGAAGACGCAGACGGGGCGATTCTGCTTGCCGTGCTGAACCCGGTTTTCGATGGCGAACGGTTTTTGGGCGTCATTGTTTTGGTGATTGACCCGCACAGCTACCTTTATCCGATGATCTCAAACTGGCCGACACCCGCCCAAACCGCCGAAACGCTTCTGGTCCGGAAAGAGGGCGATGAGGTTGTCTTTTTGAACGAACTGAAATTCCAAAGTCAAACAGCGCTTTCTTTGCGCTTTCCCCTGTCCCGAAAGGATCTTCCGGCGGCTCGGGCCGCAAGCGGAACCGAAGGCGTGATCGAAGGCGTTGATTATCGCGGCGTGCCGGTCGTTGCCGCGCTCAAAGCCGTGCCCGATTCGCCCTGGTTTATGGTGGCCCGAATGGACCGGCAGGAAATCTATGCGCCGATCCGGGAGCGTTTCTGGGTGATGATGATCTTGGTCTTCGCTTTCATCGGAGCCGCCGGAGGCGCAGTTCTGTTTTTATGGCAGCGACAGACCGGCTTGAATTATCGACGGCGGGCCGAAGCCGCGCGCGCACTGGAAACCAGCGAAGAAAAATTTCGCAAAGCGTTTATGACCAGTCCCGACGCCATCGCGCTTATCCGCTGGAGCGACGGTCGCGTGATATCGATCAATCCCGGATTTTCACAAGTCACGGGATGCTCTGTCCAGCAGGCTGAAGGAATGGCGATTGCCGACTTGCCGATCTGGGCAAAACCGCAGGACCGCGCAACATTGATGGAAATGCTTCAAACCGACGGCGTTGTCGAAAATAAAGAAGTCCAATTTCAGACCACCACAGGCGAGTCGTTTTATGCCCTGGTATCCGCGTCGGTTCTGAATCTCGACGGCGAACGGCACATTTTAACGATTGCCCGCGACATCACCGAGCGCAAGAAAGCGGAAGAAGGGCTGGCCCGGGCGCACGACCGGCTCCGGAGTTTTTTTGTCGCCAATATTTTCGGCATCGTCGTTGCGGCCGGCGACGGATCGGTGATCGAGGCAAATGATTATTATCTGAATTTGATCGGTTTTTCCCGGGCCGAGTTTGAGGCCGGCCTGATCGACTGGCGCAAACTCACGCCGCCGTCCTGGCTTGATGCGGACAACCGGGCCATTGACGAAGTTCGCCGGAAAGGAACCTGCGATCCTTATGAAAAACAGTATCTTCGTCCTGATGGACGCCTGGTTGATGTCCTTCTGGCCGTGGCCGGCATTCCGGGGAAAGACGAACACCTGGCGGCTTTCGTTGTGGATATCGGCGATCGGAAACGCATCGAGCGAGAAATGCAGAAACTCAATGAAGACCTAGAAGTCCGTGTGGCTCAAAGAACCTCCGAACTCCAGGCAAAAAATGAAGAGCTCGAAAGGCTCAATCGCGTTTTTGTGGATCGGGAGCTGCGGATGCGCGAGCTCAAAGAAAAAATTGCTACTTTGGAAAAGGATAATCCAGAAGAGGGTTTGTAGACGTGCGTGACGTACGAAGATAGATAAGCGGAGGATAGCGTGGAATATCTTGATCTGATTACCAACCTTGCTCTTTTAGTGGCGCTTTGCGTCATCTCCGGGTTCGTCGACCGGCGCTGGTCGAGGGAGAGCTGGGTCGGAGCGGGCATGCAGGGTGTTCTTTTCGGCATGGTGGTCATCATCGGCATGCTGCGGCCTCTGATTTTGGGCCCCGGCTTGATTTTCGACGGCCGCACGGTCATGCTCAGTTTGTGTGCGCTTTTTTTCGGACCCCGCGCGATCGGCATCGCCTGCGTGATGGCACTGGCTTGTCGTTACGCGATCGGCGGAGCGGGAATCGTCATGGAACTTGCCACCATTTTTTCTTCGTCGGTGATCGGCCTGGCGGCGCATTACCTGATCCGGCCATGGGATTCGACGCCTTCCACAGGTCGTCTTTATGTCCTCGGGCTAATTGTTCACAGCATCATGGTGGCGTTGATGTTTACTTTGCCGGGAGAAGCCGCCTGGTCGACTTTCAAGCGTTTGGCTCTGGCGGTGATCCTGCTGTATCCGCTGGCGACCATTTTAGCCGGAAAAATTCTCGCCGATGCGTTATCGACGATTCAGGCCGCCGCGATCATCCGGGAAAGCGAAGAGCGCTACCGGCTTTTATTTGACGCAGGTCTCGACGCCGTTTTGCTCACCGCGCCCGACGGAAAAATTTTGTCTGCCAATCCCGCCGCCTGCTCTCTGTTTGGACGCACCGAACGCGAACTGATCGCGCTGGGGCGCGAGGGGATTGTAGACACAACAGATCCGCGCCTGATCCCGGCGCTGGAAGAGCGCCAAAAGACCGGCAAGTTCCACGGTGAATTGCGGTTTAAGCGCGCCGACGGCTCGACTTTCGACGGCGAAATCTCTTCTTCCTTTTTTCACAACCGTCACGGAGAGATTCAAAATGGCATGGTGATTCGCGATGTGAGCCAGCGGAAAAAAATTGAACAGGAACTGATCAAAGAAAAAAATTTCAATCAGACCCTTGTTGAGCACTCGCCGGTTTTCTTCGTGGCTATCCGTCCGGACGGAAAAACGCTGATGATGAATCAGTCGATGCTCTCCGCGCTGGGATACACCCGGGCGGAGGTTATCGGCGCTGATTATATCCGGACGTTTGTGCCCGAATCCGACAGGCATAATGTTGAAGAAGTTTTTTACAGGCTGATCCGTTACAGCATGCCGACGATTAATGAAAACTATGTGCTGGCCAAAGACGGCGGCCGGATTCTGGTGGAATGGCACGGCCTGAATATTGTCGCCGAAAACGGGGACATTGATTATTTCATCGGTGTCGGCATCGATGTGACGCAACGCAAAACGGCCGAGGATGCGTTGGCGGACAGCGAGGCTTTGTATCGAAAGTTGTTTGAGGATCACAGCGCCGTCAAATTGCTGATCGATCCGGACACGGGCGCCATCGTCGACGCGAATCAAGCGGCGGAAACCTTCTACGGCTGGCCGCGACAAACGATCAAACAGATGAAAATTTCGGAGATCAACACGCTTTCTGCCGAAGAAATTAAAAATCAAATGGAGGCCGCCCGGCTGTCTGGGCGCAACCATTTCGAATTTCAGCATCGCCGGGCTTCAGGCGACATCCGCGACGTGGAAGTATTCAGCTCCAGAATCGGCATCAAGGGGAAAGATTATCTCCATTCGATCATCCACGACATTACCGACCGCCGGAGGGCCGAAGAAGAGATTTCCCGGCTCAACGTAGAGCTTGAAAAAAAGGTGGACGAACGCACCCGCGAACTTCGGGACAGTCAATTGGCCCTTCTCAATATTGTAGATGACTTAAACGAAACCACCGGAAACCTGGCCGCGGCCAATGCATCGCTGGCTGCCGTCAATAAGGAACTTGCGGCCTTCAGCTATTCCGTTTCGCACGATCTGCGCGCGCCTTTGCGCAATATCGAGGGATTCAGCAACGCGCTTTCGGAAGACTGCGGCGCACAGCTGAGCGACGACGGCAGACTCTATCTGGAAAGAATCCGCCTGGCGACGCAAACCATGAGGCAGCTGATCGACGATCTTTTGAGTCTGTCTCGCGTCACACAGACGCCCCTGGAACGCAAAGATGTCGATTTGAGCGCCCTGGCGCAGGAAATTGCCGGCCTGGTCCAATCGAGGAGCGCCTGTGGCTCCGTCGTGGTGGAGATTCACGAGGGGATGCATGTGCAGGCGGATTTGAGACTTGTCGAGATTGCGATGACCAATCTGCTGGAAAACGCCTGGAAATTCACTTCAAAGATGTCCCATCCGCACGTTTGGGTTGGCTGTGAAAACAAGGACGACGAAACGGTGTATTTTGTCCGTGACAATGGCGCGGGGTTTGACAGGCGCTACGCCAATAAACTCTTCGGCGCTTTTCAGCGGTTACATCGCGCGGAGGACTTCCCCGGCACGGGGATCGGTCTGGCGACCGTCCAGAGGATCATTCACCGTCACGGCGGCCGGATCTGGGCCGAAGGAGAAGTCGGCAAAGGAGCCACCTTTTACTTTACTTTGCCGGAATAAAACGCAAGGCTCAATGAGAAACATAGACCATTCGAGATGAGGACAATATGCTGATTCCCCTGAAAGTCCTTCTGGTGGACGATTCGCAAGATGATACTCTGCTTTTGCTGCGGGAACTCAAAAAAGCGGGCTACGATCCAATTTCCCAAAGAGTGGAAACAGAGGATGACATGGCGTACGCGCTTTTGACCGAGCCATGGGATATCATCTTGTGCGATTATCACATGCCGGCCTTCAGTGGCCTGGATGCCATTGCTCTTTTGAAAAAAACGAGCATCGATGTTCCCATCATTATCGTTTCCGGCGCCATTGGAGAAGAAACCGCGTTGGATTGTATTCACCGGGGTGCAAACGATTACATTATGAAGGAAAAATTGACTCGTCTGGGACTGTCCATCGGCAGAGAACTGGAAAAAAAAGAGATGCGAGCCCGTCAGCGGGCATCCGAAGAGGCCCTTCGGCACAGCGAGGAAAAATACCGATCCATTTTGGAAAACATTCAAGACGGGTATTATGAAGTCGATCTCAAGGGGAATTTCACTTTTTTCAACAGCGCTCTGGCTAAAATATGGGGATACCCGGAAGAAGAAATTCCGGGTCTCAACAGCCGGGATTACACGGATTCTGAAACGGCAAAAAAATTGTATACGGAACACAACAGGATTTTTCACACCGGTAAACCCGGCGGTTTGTTGGACTATGAAATCGTCCGGAAAGATGGGACGAAACGTACAGTGCAATCTTCATTTAGCCTGCTGTTAAACGATGAGGGGCATGCCGTCGGTTTTCGCGGCATTGTGCGCGACATCACGGAAATGAAGCAGCTGGAAAGGGAACGCGAGGGCTATCTTGAGCGCCTGCGTGAATCGTTGACCGCGACGATTCGGGCTATTTCCATTATGGTGGAGTCGCGGGATCCTTACACGGCGGGCCATCAAAGAAGGGTGGCCGACCTGGCGCGCGCCATCGCGACGGAAATGAGGATGGAGCCTTCACGGGTCGATGGATTGTGGCTGGCTGCAACCATTCATGATGTGGGCAAGATCGCCATTCCATCGGAAATCCTGACGAAACCGACAAAACTGACGCAAGTGGAATTTGATATGGTCAAAACACATGCCCAGGCGGGATATGAGATCCTCAAGGATATCAATTTCCCCTGGCCGATTGCCCGCATGGTTTTGGAGCATCATGAAAAGATAAACGGAACCGGCTATCCGAACCGGCTGACATCCGACGAGATGCTTTTTGAATCCAAGATCCTCGTCGTTGCCGACGTGGTGGAAGCCATGGCTTCTCACCGTCCCTATCGTCCCGCCGTCGGCATTGAAGCGGCGCTCGATGAAATACGGAAGAACCGGGGAGCACTCTATGACGCGGACATCGCCGATATCTGCCTGGGCTTGTTTGAAAAGCAGAATTTTGCCTTTAAAGACTGATTCGCCTATGGTGATACATCGGATAAGAATCTCAGGCCGGCCACCGATCTCTTTTTTGGAGGAGAAATGCTCAAACCGCTGAGAGTTTTAATTATAGAAGACTCTGAAGACGACGCGCTGTTGCTTTTGCGCGCTTTGAAAAAAGGCGGCTTTGAGCCGGATCCTCTGCGCGTGGAAACGGCAAAGCAGATGTTTACGGCTCTGCGCGACCGTCGCTGGGATGTCATTTTATGCGATTTCAAGCTTCCGGGATTTGACGGTTTGGAAGCGATTTCCGTTATAAAAACATCCGGTCTTGATATTCCGATTTTGATTGTTTCCGGAACGATCGGCGAAGAGATGGCCGTGGAGTGCATGCGTCAGGGCGCCAATGACTACATCATGAAGGATAACCTGTCGAGATTATGTCCGGCAATTGATCGGGAGTTGGCCGAGGCCGTCTCGCGAGAAAAGCGCCGGCAGGCGGAAGCCGCGCTTCTGGCCAGCGAAGAGAAGTTCAAAACGATTGCCTACTATACCGTGGACTGGGAATCCTGGTTTGCTCCGGACGGAACCTGCCTGTGGGTCAATCCCGCCGTTTTTCGCATCACGGGGTATTCGGCCGACGAGATTCTGTCCATGCCGGATTTTACCGCCGTTTTGTTTGCCGAAGAAGACCGGGAGCCCTTCCGGCGTTACTTCAAAAAAGCCCTCACCGGCACGCGGGGAGACAATTTTGAAATTCGCTTCCTTCATAAAAATGGGTCGAATCTATGGCTGAGTGTTTCCTGGCAGCCGGTCTATGATACGACCGGTAAATTTCTGGGCATTCGCACCAGCGGGCGTGACATCACGGCGCTCCGGCAGGCTTTCGAGGAGCGGGGCAAGCTGGAAAAGCAACTGTACCAGGCTCAGAAGATGGAGGCCGTCGGCACACTGGCGGGCGGCATCGCCCACGACTTCAATAACATTCTAAGCGGCATTATCGGGTATGCCGAGTTGGCGATTGTGCAACAGGATGAAGATCTGCGCCGTCGCAATATGGAGCAGATCTTAAACGCGGCCGAGCGCGCCAGAAATCTTGTCCGGCAGATTCTGGCTTTCAGCCGACATGTCGAGCAGGATAAACAACTTCAGGACTTCCGATTGGTGGTTGACGAAGCGCTCAAACTTTTGCGCGCTACGCTCCCTACAACCATAGAAATTAAGAAGATTTTCACTGAAAGCCCCCTTCCGGTCCACGCCGACTACACGCAAATGCATCAGGTGATGATGAACATCTGCACCAATGCCGCGCACGCAATCGGAGAAAAAGGTGGGGTGATAACCGTCCGCCTGTCTCAGGAGGAAATCATGGCCGGAACGACAACCGGCGAGCCGGATCTCTCACCGGGGTCCTACGCCAGGCTCACGATTTCGGACACGGGTTGCGGTATTGATCCTGTTCACCTCGGTCGCCTGTTCGATCCATTTTTCACCACCAAGGGGGTTGGAGAGGGAACCGGCCTGGGCCTGTCTGTGGTGTATGGGATCGTTCATGATCACAGCGGAACCATCAAAGTCGCAAGCCTGCCGGGCCAGGGGGCCACATTTCATATTTACCTGCCACTGTCCGAAGGAAATCTTCAGGAGCGCGCCGAACCGAAAAAAACTGCGACGCTTCGCGGCAACGAGAGAATCCTGTTTGTGGATGACGAAGTGGAACTCGTCGATTTGGGTCAGAAGATTCTTGCGGGTCTGGGTTATTCCGTCAAGGCGTGCGCCGACAGCCGCGCCGCTTTGCAGACCTATCTGGCCAACCCGCAGGCTTACGATCTGATCATCACGGACATGAACATGCCTCACTTATCCGGCAGCGAGCTCGCTGTGCAAATTTTGGCCGTGCGTCCGGGCCAGCCGATCATTTTGATGACGGGATACAGTGACTATATGAGCAGTGAAAAGGCTGCTGAAATAGGCATTCGGGCCTTCGTCCTGAAACCTCTGTCCAGAACCATGCTGGCCTCGCTCATCCGTCAGGTGATGGATGCCGATCCTCCGAAGGAGGCGCCGTAAGGGAAATCATTCTTGCCTTAACCTGCCATTTATGGAATACTCCGCCATCATTTCAAGGAGGTATTCGCATTATGCCAAATGCAGTTATTGTCAGCGGTGCGCGCACCGCGGTCGGAGCCTTCGGCGGCTCCTTAAAAGACGTTCCCGCCAAAGATCTGGGAGCGCTGGTTATTCGTGAAGCTTTAATCAAAGCGGGGCTCAAACCGACCCTGCCTGCCAATGCAAAAGATGACGCGCCGGATACGGCCAAAAATGACGGTCTTTGTCCGGTGGAGCATCAGTATTCAAAATGGGAAGGCAATCTCAAAGAAATCGGCGTCGATGAAGTCATCATGGGCAATGTGCTGGGCGCGGGCCAGGGTCAGAATGCCGGTCGCCAGGCCATGATTCGCGCCGGTTTACCCAAAGAAACCCCCGCCATTACCGTCAACAAGGTTTGCGCCTCCGGCATGAAAGCCATCGCGCTTGCCGCTCAGTCGATCATCGCGGGCGACAGTGAAGTCGTCATCGCCGGCGGTATGGAAAACATGAGCGATGTACCGATCGGCCTGCCCAAAGCGCGCTGGGGCCATCGCATGGATATGCCTTTCGGCAAGACGCTTGATTTGATGGTTTTTGACGGTCTGTATGAAATCTTCAACGGCTACCACATGGGCATTACCGCGGAAAACATCGCCGCCCGCTATGGAATTTCGCGCGAAGAACAAGACCGCCTCAGTCTCGACAGCCATAACCGGGCGCTTGCCGCTATCAAAAGCGGAATTTTGAAAGACGAGATTGTCGGCGTGTCGATTCCCCAGAAAAAGGGTGAGCCGAAAATTTTCGACACGGATGAACGTCCGATGGAAACCAGTATGGAAAAGCTCGCCAAGCTCAGCACGGCTTTCAAGAAGGACGGCACGGTCACGGCCGGCAACGCTTCCGGCATCAACGATGCCGCGGCAGCCCTGTTGATTATGAGCGAAGAGAAAGCCAAGGCTCTGGGCCTCAAACCGCTTGCGCGAATCACGGGCTACGCCTCCGGCGGCGTCGATCCGGCGTACATGGGGTTGGGGCCGATTCCGGCGGTGCGCAAGCTTCTGCGGACCACCGGCACAACGGTCAAGGATTACGGTCTGTTCGAAGTCAATGAAGCGTTTGCCTCTCAGGCAATCGCCTGCCTGCGCGAGCTCAACATTCCCTGGGATATCACCAATGTCAACGGCTCGGCCATTTCCATCGGGCATCCGATCGGCTGCTCGGGGGCGCGCATTGTGCTGGCGTTGGTCAATGAAATGCAGCGCCGCAAGGTGACAAGAGGCATGGCGTCATTGTGCATCGGCGGCGGCATGGGGATGGCGCTGGCTGTCGAAGCGGTTTAATCAACACGGGCGGGGAGCGGCTTAAAACCCTTCCCCGCCTTTTCGTAATTTCATTTATGCCTTCTCAAACCGTCAACGGAATATCCATTTATTACGAAGAAAAAGGACAGGGCGAACCGCTGTTGCTCCTCAACGGCTTGGCCTTTCCCCATGATTTGTGGTTCGCGCAGATCGAAGACCTTTCAAAAGACTTCCGGGTGATCGCGATCGACAACCGCGGCATCGGTCGGACGGACAAGCCCGACGAGCCTTACTCGATTGCGCAGATGGCGTCCGACACCGTCGGGTTGATGTCGGCGCTGGGTATCGAAAAAGCGCATTTGGCGGGTCTGTCCATGGGCGGGTTCATTGCGCAGGAAATCGCTTTGACCCATCCGCAACGGATCGGCCGGCTGATTCTGATTGCGACCAGTCTGGGCGGCGCGCGGTCCTGGGAGGAGGGAAAACCTTTCTGGGAAAAGGTCTTTGCCGAAGTCAAGGGAAAGACGGCTGAGCAGATCTACCGCCTGGACCTGACGATGATGACGGCGCCGGGGTTTGCGGAGTCTTCTCCGGAGATTCTTGAAAAAGCCGTTTGCCTGAGACTGCGGCATGTCCAGCCGCTTCATGCCTTCATGCGGCAGCAGGCGGCCTGTGCCGGTTTTGATTCCTGTGATCGGGCGGCCCGAATCAGTCAACCGACCCTCATTATTCTGGGCGATTCCGATCCGATTTTCCCGATGGCGCTCGCCGACGATCTTCGCCGGGCGCTGCCTGCGGCGAAAATGACGATTTACGAAAACTGCGGACACGCCATCCATCTGGAAAAACCGGAAAGACTATCCTCCGATATCCGGCATTTTTTGAAATATTGATTAAGCGCAGAATAGAGCTTATCCGTCGAGATGCAAGAGGTCTTCGGGCCGGTCAAACAGGTAGTCCGGCGCGGCCTGCGCCATCAACTCTTTGGAATGCCAGCCCCAGGTGACGCCCACGGTTTTCACACCCGCCTGCCTTCCTTCCTTGATGTCGCCGGTCGTATCACCGATATAGTAAATATCTTCCAGTCCAACATGATATTTCTTAATGACGTGAAGAATTTTGTCTTTTTTGCTGAGCATGAAATCCGAGCCTAAAACCTCGTCGAAAATGCCCTCGAAATCATACAGGCGCAACGCTTCTAAAATGGTGGGCGTATCGTTGGAGGAGATCACAACCATTGGGTGATTCTTTTTCAAGTCTCTTAAAACCGGCCGCATGGCGTCAAAGGGTTTCATCTCGGCGTAGTTGACCCCTGCCAGAATGTCGAGAGAGGCGGTCATGAATTTGTCCATGTCCACGCCCTTGTCGGCAAGCGACGCATAAAAGTTATCCTCAAAGAGCTCCAGAAACTCTTCGCGTCCGCGCGAAAGCGGCTGACCGATGACGTTGAGACAATCAGTTACGGTTTTTTCATACACGTCGAGTGAGTCCACCAGGACGCCATCGAAATCGAAAAGGAGCAGTTTCATGTCAGGCGTTTTCCCTTTTTCAGCCCCGCAAGATTTTTACGGGTGGGTTTGGCAATCACACCCAATTCCGTGATGATTGCGGTGATGAGCGTTGCCGGCGTGACGTCAAAAGCCGGATTGTAAACTTTGATGCCTTTCGGCGCGACGGCGATGCCACGAAATCCTGCGACCTCCTCTCCGGAGCGCTCTTCAATAGGAATGTCCGCGCCGGTTTTAAGGGAAAAGTCAAACGTCGAAAGAGGCGCCGCGACATAAAACGGAACACCATGCGCCGCAGCTAAAACGGCGAGCGAATAGGTGCCGATCTTATTGGCCGTATCGCCGTTTTGCGCGATGCGGTCGCCGCCGACGATAATTTTGTCGATTTTACCCTGCTGCAGCAGAGTGCCCGCCATGTTGTCGCAGATGAGCGTCGCGGGAATTTTTTCTTTTTTCATCTCCCAGGCGGTGAGTCGTGCGCCTTGTAGAACCGGGCGCGTTTCATCGACAAAAACATGAAGACGCTTTCCTTCGTCTCGCGCCGCGCGGATGACGCCCAGCGCGGTGCCATAGCCTGCGGTGGCCAGGGCCCCTGCGTTGCAGTGCGTCAGGATGTTATCTCCATCCCTGAGAAGTGCGCTTCCGTGGCGTCCCATTTGCTTGTTGATTTCGATGTCTTCGGCGCAGAGTCGTTTGGCTTCGGCGATCAATGCTTGTACGGGATTCTTGCATCCGCCGGCCAGCGCTTCCTCCAGGCAGCGCTGCATATGCTCCAGCGCCCAGAAGAGATTGCGGGCCGTGGGGCGGGCCGCTGCGATCTCATCGCAGATTTTTTTGAAACGCGACAGGAATTTTTCAACAGAGGTCTCGCGAATCGAGCCTGCGCCCAGCGCCGCACCCATGGCCGCCGCGACACCAATGGCGGGGGCGCCCCGAACGGTCAGGTCTTTGATGCAGGCAATCACCTGCCGGTAATCAGCGCAGATCACCTGTCGCTCAGTTTGCGGCAGGGCGTTTTGATCGATCAGGACAACGGCGTTGTTTTTCCACAAAACGGGTCGAATCATCCGGCCAGCACCTTTTGAAGCAGATCATTGACAAGCTTGGGATTGGCCTTCCCCCCGGTCGCTTTCATCACCTGGCCGACAAAGAACCCGAAGAGTTTGTCTTTGCCGCTGCGATACTGCGCCACCTGTGCGGGGTTGGCCTCGATAATTGCCGCGATGGTTTTGGCCAGTTCTCCTTCATCGGTGATCTGGACCATGCCTTTTTCCGCGATGATGTCCTGGGGCGGCTTGCCGGTTTTGTACATGTCTTCGATGATGTCTTTGGCCATTTTGCCGCTGATCGTTCCTTTTTCAATCAGCGCAATCATGTCGGCCAGCGACCGGGCTGCAATGGGGCAGTTTCGGATGTCGCGCTTATCCTCGTTGAGGAATTTCAGAACCTCGCTCATGAGCCAGTTGCTGGCGACTTTGGGCTTGCCGCAGAGTTTGACGACGTCTTCGTAGTAGAGGGCGAGAGCCTTGTCGGACGTGAGCACGCCCGCGTCGTAGGCGGGAATGCCGTATTCGCTGATAAACCGTTCCCGTTTGTCAAGCGGCAGCTCCGGCATGCCGGAACGGATTTCTGCAATCCAGTCCGAATCAATGACCACCGGAACCAGATCGGGATCGGGGAAGTAGCGGTAGTCGTGCGCCTCTTCCTTGGAGCGCATGGAATGGGTGACGCCCTGGGTGTCATCCCACAGGCGGGTTTCCTGAATGATCTTCTCGCCGTTTTCCACCCGATACTGCTGACGCTTGATTTCATACTCCAGCGCCCGCTGGACGTTGCGGAAGGAGTTCATGTTCTTCAGTTCGGTGCGTGTGCCGAATTCCTTCTGGCCGCGGGGGCGGATCGAGACGTTGGCGTCGCAGCGAAATGATCCTTCCTCCATGTTGCCGTCGCAGATTTCCAGATACACCAGAATTTCGTGCAGGCGTTTGAGGTATTCGGCCGCCTCTTCGGAGGAGCGGATGTCCGGTTCGCTGACGATTTCAATGAGCGGCACACCGGTGCGGTTGAGATCGACATAGCTTGACGTGTTGTTTTCATCATGGATGTGCTTGCCCGCGTCTTCCTCCATGTGGATGCGCGTGATGCCGATCTTCTTCTTTTCCCCGTTGGTTTCGACCCAGATGATGCCGTGCTCGGCGATCGGATAGGCGTATTGTGAAATCTGGTAGCCTTTGGGAAGATCCGGATAAAAATAATTTTTTCGCGCAAATACGTTTTGCGGATTGATCGTGCAGTTGGTCGCAAGCGCCATCTTCATCGCGTATTCGACGACTTTCTTGTTGAGGACGGGCAGCACGCCGGGCATGCCCAGACAGACCGGACAGGCGTGGCTGTTGGGCGCGCCCCCGAATTTCGTTGAGCAGTTGCAGAAGATCTTGGTCTCGGTGGTGAGCTGGGCGTGGACCTCGAGTCCGATGACAGTTTCAAAATCCATTATAAAACAGGCCTCCTTTTATCAAGAGCGGCGGCTTTTTCGTAAGCATGGGCGATTTGCAGCAATTTTCCCTCTTCCAGATGATTGGCCAGAAACTGCACGCCCATCGGCAGGCCGGCTTTTGTGAATCCGCAAGGCACGGAGATGCCGGGGATGCCGGCGAGATTCGTCGAGATAGTGAAGATGTCGGACAGATACATTTGCAGCGGATCATCGGTTTTTTCGCCCAGCTTGAAGGCGGGCGTCGGCGTAGTGGGCGTGAGGATGATGTCGCAGCGCTTAAAGGCCTCGTCGAAGTCGCGGCGGATGAGCGCGCGCACCTGCGACGCTTTGCCGTAGTAGGCGTCGTAGTAACCGGCCGAGAGCGCATAGGTGCCGATCATGATGCGGCGCTTGACCTCCGCGCCGAATCCTTCCTGGCGGGTTTTGTTGTACATCTCGGCGAGGTCTCGGACGCCCTGGGCACGGAAACCATATTTGACGCCGTCGTAGCGCGCAAGGTTCGATGAGGCTTCCGCCGGAGCGATGATGTAATAAACCGCCAGGCAGTATTGCGTATGCGGAAGCGAAATATCCACCGTCTGCCCGCCGCAGGCCTTGACCATCGCAATGGTTTTCTCGATGGCGGCGGATACTTCCGGATCGATGCCCTCGACAAAATATTCTTTGGGAATGCCGATTCTCCAGCCGTTAATGTCCCGGCCGAGAAACTGCCGGTAATCCGGAACTGCGGCTTTGACCGATGTGGATTCCTTCGGATCGTAGCCGGCCATCACATTCATCATGATCGCGCAGTCTTCCACGTCTTTGGTGAAGGGGCCCAGCTGGTCCAGCGACGAGGCAAACGCGATGAGCCCGAAGCGTGAGACGCGGCCATAGGTGGGTTTCATGCCCACCACGCCGCACAGTGCAGCAGGCTGACGGATCGAACCGCCTGTGTCGGAGCCGATGGAGGCGATGCACTCGTCGGCCGCCACGGCCGAGGCCGAGCCGCCGCTCGAGCCGCCGGGAATGCGCTCCAGATCCCAGGGGTTTCGTGTCGGGCCGAAATACGAGGTTTCGGTGGATGACCCCATGGCGAATTCGTCCATGTTGGCCTTTCCCACAAAAACCGCGCCCGCGTCGGCCAGCTTTTCAACCACGGTGGCGTTGTACGGCGGGACGAAATTGTGCAAAATATGCGAGCCGCAGGTGGTGGGGATGCCTTTTGTGCAGACAATGTCTTTGAGCGCCAACGGAATGCCGGTGAGTTCCCGGATCCGGCCCTGCTGAATGTCCTTATCGGCTTGATCCGCTTGGACCAGCGCTTCATCCTTCATCAGGCGGATGTAGGAATGGACGCGCTCTTCCACCGCATCGATGCGGGAAAAGACGGATTCGGTGATCTTGCGGGACGAAACCTCGCCTTTTTTCAGCAGATCTTGCAATTCATGAATAGTTAGCGAATATAACTCCATAAAATCCTCTGTCTCGTTTAACAAAACTGTTCGTATCAGGAAAGATCCGGGACATTTTTGCGGTGGTTATTCAATGACTTTCGGCACTCGAAAGAACTCTCCGCGCGAATCCGGCGCGTTGACCAGCGCTGATTGCGTTCCCAGAGAGGCCGAAACCTTGTCTTCGCGAAAGGCGTTGGTCACGGCAATGGCATGCGTCATGGGCGCGACGCCCGTCGTATCGAGTTCATTGAGCTTGTCGATGTAGCCAAGAATATCGTTGAGCTGGGCGGTGAATTTTTCTTTCTCCGCATCGGTAACATCCAACCGGGCGAGTTTTGCCACATACTCTACATCCGAAGTGTTCAGTTTCAAAAATAAACCTCCTTTAAAAAACAGGCCAATAGGGGCGTTGCACAGAGATGACTTTTTCAATGACGGCTTTATTCGGTTCGTCCGCGTCCGCCTCTATCTCGGCAAGCGCTTTTCCCGAACAGATCGTTTCATCCCACATTTCCCGAAGCGTCGCCCGGACGGAAGACGTAAGCCCGAACACATGATACCCGCCTTCCAAAACAGCCACCACTTTTCCGGCGCAGTATTTGTCCGCAATAGTGAGCAATATGCGTGCCAGGGCGGCAAACCCTTCCGGCGTGACGCGCATGCCTCCCAAGGGGTCTTGAAAATAGGTGTCGAATCCGGCCGACAGCAAGATGAGCTGGGGTTGATAGGCCGAGGCGATCGGTTCGAGAATCTTGTGAAAAATCGACACATAGGTTCCGTTTCCGGCGCCCCGGTTGAGCGGCACGTTGACTGTAAAGCCCAAGCCTGTACCTTCGCCGATTTCGTGCCAGCTTCCCGTGCCCGGATAGTAGGGATATTGATGTGTGGAGAAATACAGCGCCTGACGGTCGGTATAAAACATTTTCTGGGTGCCGTTGCCGTGGTGCAGATCCCAATCCACGATCAGAACTTTTTTGATGCCGTGCCGGATGCGTGCGTGCATCGCTGCGATGGCAATGTTGTTGAAAACACAAAATCCCGCGGAATTTCCCGCTCCCGCGTGATGGCCGGGCGGACGGACGAAAGCGAACGCGTTGTCGACCTCGCCTGCGACGACTGAATCGATGGCGGCAAGCAGACCGCCCGCCGCCAGCTTGGCGACGTCATAGGTATCCGCGCTGGCCATGGTGTCCGGGTCTAAAAAAACATGCGATTTGCCGGCCGTTGAGGCGATGAAGTCAATGTAACGGGGGGTATGAACGTAGGCAATCTCGTCATGGGTGGCTTCGCGGGGATCAATCAGCGAGTACTTCCAGGACGTGTCGGGATTGTCGAGCATTTCATAGATCGCCGCCAGACGCGCCGAGCTTTCCGGGTGGGAAAAGCCGGCGGTATGCTGCAAATAGCGGCTATCTTTTACGATTCCTGTCTTGCGTGACACAAAAACCCTCTTTTGATTTCAGTGGTTATGTTAGCCATGCTCATTATCATAAATGATTTTAAAGCGCAAA
This sequence comes from uncultured Smithella sp., assembly GCA_964443625.1. Taxonomy (GTDB): domain Bacteria; phylum Desulfobacterota; class Syntrophia; order Syntrophales; family Smithellaceae; genus UBA8904. The sequence continues at coordinate 17,187 of CAYUDM010000049.1, forward strand.
GTGAAAGACAAAATAAGCTATTTGACCGTTTCATCTTTCTTTGAGATGAAATGCCTGAGAAATATTTCCTCGAATGGTCCTAAGCACCAAAAGGGCGGGGAAACCCGCCCTTTCTTTTTCTAGCCTTTATCCTTGTATCTTGTACCTTTTTCTACTCCGGTCTGTCGAGCCCTTTGACGATCTGCGATCGAATGATGCGCGGAAGAATCATCTGATGCTGCGGGCAGATCGCGCGGGGGTTCTGGTAGCAGCAGTTGGCAAAGCCCACCAGATAGTTTCGCAGGTCGGCGTAGCGTACGATTTCATCGACAAATCCTTTTTTCGCGCAGTAAAACGGGCCTGAGGTGTCATCGTAGTGTTTCACCATGTCGTTCATCTTGTCGATGATCGGCCCAAGGGATTTGCCTGCGTCTTTTTCCTTCACAAGTCTTCGGGCGTAACTTGCGGCCGCGGCGGTCTCGCCGTGCATGACGTTGATTTCAGTAGTGGCCGTCCCCAGCGAAAAGGCGTTGTTGTTGTTGGCTGTCGGTCCTCCGAGAACATAGTGCGCGGCCGCAGTGCCTTTTCGCAGCACCACGAGCATCATGGGGAGATTGGAATTTTCGATGGAATAAATCAGCGACTGGCCCAGGCCCAGCAGTTCGGCCTTTTCGGCGATGTCGCCCACATCAATTCCGGAGGTATCCTGAAACCAGACCATCGGCACCTTGTCGCGAGAGCACAGGGTAACAAATTCACTCATCTTGATAAGGCCCTGGCGATAGAGCTTGCCGCCCACGCCCATATACTGATTCGTGTATTCGGGATAGTTCGGCAAAATGCCCTGGCGGTTGCCGACGACGCCCACGAGGTAGCCGTCTACTTTCACCAGGCCGCAGTACATTTCCGGACCATAGCCGGGGCGGAATTCCAGATGCTCGGAACCATCGACCAGACGTGCGAGCACCTGTTCGAAATCATAGACGCGCTTTTTGTTGACCGGAACAATCGATGCGATTTCCGCGGGCGAATAGGCAGGCTCGGCAGGCGGGGCGACCCGAAAAAACCTCGGGTTGTAGGCCGGCAAATCATCCATGTAATCCTTGACGGCATCGAGCACCTGCGTTTCTTCGTCAAAGACCGCGCGAAAAAATCCCGTCACGTCGTAATGGACTTTGACGCTGCCGGGTGGAACGGATTTGAAATGCCTCGTGGCATTGATGATTTCTTCCGCTCCCGCTTCGTCAAAAAAGCCTTTAGGCGACATCCCGCTGACAATGCCGCCGCCGCCCACGGCCATGTTGGCTTTTTTGTGGGCGAGCAAAATGGTGGGGCTGATCGACTGATAGCCGCCGCCCGCAGGATTTGTGCCGTAGATGCCCGCGATCACCGGAATGCCCATCTGTTCGAGTTCCGCATGCCGGAAAAAGCAGGTGCCCTGGCCACGCCGGTTGGCATACATCTTCTCCTGCTCCGGCAGCTTCACGCCGGAGCAATTTACCAGCCACACCAGCGGAATGTGCAGAATTTTGGCGATATCGGTGACGCGCAGATTGTTGTCCGGCTGTCCGGCAATCCAGGCGCCCGCCATCCACTTGTTGTTAAATCCGATGAGCGCGCACCACTTGCCTTTTATGCGGGCTAGGCCATCGACGACGCCGGTGCTGCCGGATTCTTCATTTTCCGGATCGAAGATGCTGTGCAGCGGGCAGAAGGTCCCAGGATCGACGAGGTATTCGATGCGCTCCCACACACTCATCTCTCCTCGCTCGTGCAGCTTTTGCAAAGAAACGCCGACGTTTTGAATCCGCTCGACTTCCGCGTCGATGGTGCTCATGATCTCTTCAATCTTCGCGCAATTCTCCTGCATGCTTTCCATCTGTTTGGGCGAAAGCGGCTTCCCCAGCGGGTCCATTTTCTCAAAGTATTGTTTCATCACAGGCTCCAAACAAACTTCCCCTCCCCTGGCGGGACGCGTGCCCTTCAGGGGAGAGGGTCCATACTCGTTTTTCTTTACGCGCGGTTCGGCGCAAAGCCCATCGTCGCATTGGCGACGATCATCGTGTGCATGTTCGAAGTGCCTTCAAGCGTCTCGAACTGCTTGGAGTCGCGCAGGAAGCGGCCGCAGGGATATTCGTCGGAGTAACCGAATGATCCGTAGAGCTTCATGGCCTCGTTGGCGTCATGAACAACCACTTTCGCGCCATAAAGTTTGGACATGGAGGTTTCCATCACATTGGGAAGCCCGCGGTCTTTAAGCCAGGCTGAGCGATAGACCAGGTAGGCCAGTGTATCATGGCCGATCTTCATGCCCGCCACCTGCTGCTGGATAAGCTGGTAGCGGCCGATTTCCTTGCCAAACTGACAGCGCTCGGTTGCGTACTTTGCGCAGGCGTCCAGAATCGCGCCGGACAGTCCCAAAGCGCCCGCCGAACAGCCAAGACGCGTGGAATTGAGTTGTGTCATACAGATTTGAAATCCTTTATTGAGTTTCCCCAGAAGCAGATTTTTGGGAACCTTCACGTCTTCAAAAGTCAACTCCGCCGTATCGGAAGCCCAAAGACCGACTTTGTCATGAATCTTCTTTCGGGAGACTCCGGGCAGAGAGTAATCCATGATAAAGCAGCTCACGCCATTGGCGCCCGCGTCCTTGTCCGTTTTGACATAGAGCAGGCCGTGATTGGTCACGGTGCCGTTGGTGATCCACATCTTGTTGCCGTTTAAAAGATAGTAATCGCCTTTGTCCACGGCGTTGCATTTCATGGAGGCCACATCCGAGCCGATGTCGGGCTCCGTCATGGCGAAACTGCCGATGTATTCGCCACTCACGAATTTCGGAATGTAGTGTTCTTTCTGCTCATCCGTGCCGAATTTCTGGATGGTGAGAGCCGGACCCCAGCACTGCATGTTGAAGGCCATGCGCCAGGAGGTGTGCACCTTGGCGACCTGTTCAATGGCCAGCGCGCCCTCTAAAAAGCCCATGCCGTTGCCGCCGTACTTCTCGTCGATACAGAAGCCGAAAAATCCCAGTTCAGCCATCTTGTCGAAAATTTCCTTGCGCCAGAAATGATTCTTTTCGTCTTCTTCCACATGCGGCGCGATTTCCTTTTCGGCAAAACTCCTTGCTGTATCCGAAATCATTTTTTGTTCGTCGGTTAATGCAAAATCCATAATATTTTATTCCTCCCCGGTAATTTTGTTTATCTGGATTCCCGTTCGTGCGGAAATCGTGCGGCAGGGAACGCTCGCGACTGTTCCCTACATTCGTTCAATGACCATGCAAATCCCCTGGCCGCCGCCGCCGCAGATTGTTTCCAGCGCATAATGTTTATCACTGCGAACCATTTCTCCAAGCAGCGTGGTCAGCCGCATCGTGCCGGTTGCTCCGATGGGATGCCCCAGCGATATGCCGGATCCGTTAATATTCACTTTCGCATCCATCTGCTCGTCGGAAAGACCCGCGAGCCGCGAGTCCGCCAGACACTGAACGGCAAACGCCTCCTGGACCTCAACCAGATCCATATCGCCAATCGTCTTTCCGATCTTTTTGAGGGCTTTTTCCACCGCCGCCGGCACCGCCGGATACGTCAGCGTCGGATCGGTGGCCGCCACCGCGCAGGAACGGTAATAGGCCAGAGGGGCGATACCCAGTTCCCTGGCTTTCTTTTCGGAAGCTAAAATGACTACGGCCGCGCCGTCGTTTTCCGACGAGGAATTGCCGGCTGTGCAGACACCATCTTGATAAACGGTTTTGAGTTTGGCCAGCCGCTCCAGGGTTGTGTCTTTTCTGGGACCTTCGTCCGTGCTGAAGAAAATCTCCTGGCCGCTTTTGTCTTTGCCCACTAAAACGGGAGCAATTTCATCCACGAACTTGCCCGCCTCCTGCGCCGCCAAGGCACGCTGATGCGAACGCAGCGCCCAACGGTCCGCCTCCTCGCGGGTGATGCCTTCCTTTTTCGCGGCGGTTTCCGCCCAGGTCATCATGGAGCTCAACTCTCCATAGCGCCAGATCGGCTGGCTCATCACGCGGCCGCGCTGGATGCGGTCGTAAAAGGGAATGCCCCACATGGCCAAAGCGCCGTGGCCGCGAGGCATGAAGCCGTATTTTTCATGATTTTTGCCGCCCAGGCCCCACTTGACGTCGCCGGGGATGTACAGCTCGCTTTGGCTCATCGATTCCATGCCGCCGGCGATCACGATATCGGCATTAATATTTACTCATAATTTCAGGTCCCGAGAGCGTGATGAAGTGGGCGTCCACCT
>CAYUDM010000050.1:0-20991 GCA_964443625.1 uncultured Smithella sp.
CGGGTTTGTCTTTTCTAAATGGTGGAGGCGGCGGGAATCGAACCCGCGTCCGAAAACCTTCCGCTGCAGTTTCTACGTGTGTAGCCTTCGTTTTTGTACCTTCGTGCGGGCCAGCTCCCTAAGGCCGGATCTTGGCTGCACTATCCTGTAAGGATTCGCCTCCCTCCCCCAGGCAAGGAGCTTGGCTAGCCTGTCTGAATGACGTTCCGGTACGGCCGACAGGCGAGCCGAGCGAAACGCTAGCCGTCTAAGCGGCTAGTGCGTAATCGTAGTTGTCTGCGATTATATGTTTCCTACCTGTTTAACGAGGCCTGTAGGAACCTCGACACGCTGCTACAACTTCAAATGTCCCCGTCGAAACCAGTGCGCCCCCCTTTCTTTTAAATACGGCTTTAATATAGTGCCCAAACAGTTGTTTGTCAAAGAAAACCCTGCGGACCGATCCGAAACTGCCCAATCAGCAGTAGCCGCCTTCTTCGTGTTTGGCCTTTTCTTTTTTCTTTTCCGCAAGGCGCATCTGGCGGCGTTCGGCGGCCTCCTGGTTGCGGTGCTTTTCTTCTTCGCTTTCGACAATCAAGGGCGGTAAAAGCTTTGGACGTTTATCGGCATCCAGCGCGACGAAGGTCAGGTAAGCCGATCCGGTGTGTCTTTTTTCGCCGGTAATCAGGTTTTCCGCCTCGACCCGGACGCCGACTTCCATGGACTTTTTCCCGACATAGTTGACGGAGGCTTTCAGAATCAATAAATCTCCGATGTAGACCGGGTGATGAAAGTCCATTCGATCAATGGATGCCGTCACCACGTGGCCCCGCGCGTGACGTGTGGCCACCACACCGCAGGCCGTATCGATGAGTTTCACGATGTCTCCACCGTGGACATTGCCCGCGGGGTTGGCGTTTTCGGGATTCATCACCTGCCCCATAATGACCCGACTTTCAGAAACTTTTTTGCCTTCCATTGTTCACCTCTTTATCTTTGCAGACCAACCGACCTCTGACCCCTGATCTCTGATCTCTGATCTCTTGCCTTTTTCCTCAGACCTTGATCCGCTTGGATTTGAAATCCCGTTCAATGGATCGGCGCTCTTCGCGCTGCTTGATGTCCTGGCGACGGTCGTAAATTTTTTTGCCCCGGCCCACACCGAGCTCCACCTTGACCATGCCGTTTTTGAAATACAGCCGCGTGGGAATGAGCGACAGGCCTTTTTCGCGGGATTTGCCGTAGAGCCTGCGGATTTCGCGCTTGTGCAACAGCAGTTTGCGCGACCGGGTCGGCTCGTGGTTGGAGCGGTTGCCGTGATCGTAGTGGCTGATGTGCAGTTCTTTGAGGTACACTTCGCCGTCTTTAACCATGGCGTAGCTGTCGGATAAATTGGCCTTTCCGGCGCGCAGGGCTTTCACTTCGGTGCCGGAAAGCACCATCCCCGCTTCGTAGGTATCGTCGATGTCGTAGTTTACCCGCGCGAATTTGTTGGTCGCGATGAGTTTGTGTCCTGCTTTTTCTTTAGTCATGGCGCAATTCTACCTGAAATAAAAATGAAAGCTACGATTTTTTCGGCTTCGGCAGCAGATAGTCCGGTTTGACGTGACTCATGGCCGTAAAGATGTTGTGGCGGATGTCGGGATTGTCGCGCTCAAGCGTGTTCAAAAGGTTCTTCACGTATATCCTTTTTGAATTGTCGCTGCTCGGGCAAGGATTCTTAAAAACAGGAAATTGCCTTTCCCGGCTGTATTTTTTGACCAGTTCCTCGCGCACATAGGCCAGCGGCCGGACAATGTGCAGCTTACCGCCGAAAATGCTTTGATTTGGCATCATGGTGCTGATCTCGCGGCCGTAAAACAGGTTGATGAGCAGCGTTTCGATGATGTCGTCGCGGTGATGCGCGAAGGCAATTTTGTTGCACCCTTTTTGCTCGGCGATTTCAAAAATGCGTCTGCGCCGTAGCCGCGAGCATAAAAAGCAGGGGTTTTTCCGGTTGACGTCGCTGTGGGCAAGAGGACCGATATCCGTCTTTTCAATCACGTACTCATAGCGGCGCTCGTCGAAGTAACGCGCCATTCCTTTCGCGGCAGCCCCATCCGGATCGAAGCCCATGTCGACATGAACGGCCACAAAGGAAAATGGCGGGACAAAGATCATCGGAGAATCCAGAAGGTCCAGAAGCGCATAACTGTCCGCGCCACCGGAGACACCAACCAGCAGGCGGTCCCCTTTCTCAATCATGTCGAAGTCGTAACAGGCGCGCTCCAGCCATTTTTTCAGGTGTAAATAGAGCTTGGTGTTTTTTTCTAGTTTTGTGTTGCGGTCTTCCACGTCTTTATACTTTCTGAGGCCGATTCTTTCTTTTTTTTTGGGCTTTGTATCCGACTTTGATCTATTGGGCAAGCCTCTTTGAATATCGCCTTGAAATCAGAACAGGTCTCTGTTATAGCTCTGGGCAAAGCGCTGAGGCGCGAGCAAAGGAGGTCTTTTTTTCATATGCCAGAAATCATCAATATTCACGCCAGAGAAATTCTGGATTCCCGGGGTAATCCCACGGTCGAGGCTGAAATCACCACTGTTTCCGGAATCACGGCCCGGGCCGCCGTTCCCTCGGGAGCGTCCACCGGCGAGCACGAAGCGGTCGAGCTTCGCGACGGCAACAAGAAACGCTACAACGGCAAGGGCGTCGAAAACGCCGTGAAGAATATCCTGCATAAAATCGGACCGGAAATCGTCGGCATGGATTGCCGCAGACAGAGGGACATCGATTTTGCCATGATCGAACTCGACGGCACCGAAAATAAAGGCAAGCTGGGCGCCAATGCGATTCTGGCCGTGTCCATGGCGGCCGCCAAAGCCGCCGCGGAAATTTCGGGGCTGCCGCTTTACCGCTATCTGGGCGGGGTGAATGCCCATGTTCTGCCGATTCCACAATCCAACATCTTAAACGGCGGGCAGCATGCCGACAACAACGTGGACATTCAGGAATTCATGGTCATGCCGGTGGGTGCGCCGAATTTCAAGGAAGGCATCCGGATGAACGCGGAAGTCTTCCATGCCCTGAAGGCGGTCCTCAAAGGCAAGGGATACAACACGTCCGTCGGCGACGAAGGCGGATTCGCGCCGAACCTCAAATCCAACGAAGAAGCCCTTGAAGTCATTATGACGGCCATTGCCAAAGCCGGCTATAAGCCGGGCAAGGATATCATGATCGCACTCGACTGTGCGGCCAGCTCGTTTTTTGAAAAAGGCAAATACAACATGGCTGCGGAAGCCAAACCCATCAAATCCGCCGAGGATATGGTGAAATTCTACGCCGATCTGGTCGCCAAATACCCGATCATTTCGATTGAAGACGGCCTGGCGGAAGACGACTGGACCGGATGGAAACTGCTCACGGATGAACTGGGCGGCAAAATTCAGATTGTCGGCGACGATATTTTCGTGACCAATATCAAGCGGTTGAACAAGGGCATTGATCTGGGCATTGCCAATTCCGTTTTGATCAAACTCAACCAGATTGGCACCGTCACAGAAACACTCGAAACGATGCGTCGAGCCACGGAATGCGGCTATACCTGCGTGGTCTCTCACCGCTCCGGCGAAACGGAAGACACGTTCATGGCGGACATTGCCGTCGCAACCAACTGCGGCCAGATCAAAAGCGGCTCGCTGTCGCGTACAGACCGGCTGGCCAAATACAATCAGTTGATGCGCATTGAAGAGGAATTGGGCGACTGCGCCAGTTACCGGGCTATGGGAGCCTTCTACAACATCAAGAAACCGGCTAAAACAGGCAAAAAGAAGTAAACCAAACGGAATAAATCAGTTTTCGATCAAGGCCGTTCCTTTCAGCTCATGAAAGGGCGGCCTTTTTTGTTGATTGGGCAGGAGTGAAACTGTCTTTTTGTGCCTGCTGTCACAGACTCAAAGCCCGCTTTTGCCTATATCAATACCGAACGGTGGTGATTTTATGATCAAGATACGGATCCATATCCTAGGCATTTTTTTAGCGGTTGCGTGGGCAATGCTTTTCCTGCCCCCCTTGCTTACTGCGGGCGACTCCGCGGAAACGGGCCTTTTTATCCGGTCCGGACAGCCCTCCGCTCCGGATAGATATCGGATATTTCAAAAGATGACGACGCAGGCTTCGTCTTTTTTATCAGAAAACATAAACAAGGTTGATAATATTGTCCCGCTTCGGTGGCGAAAAGTGACGGCAGACGATCTTTATCGCATCATGCTGCCGGGCATGACCACGAGGATGGAGTGGAGCAGCAGACTTCAGATGACGGCGTTTTCAGCCCGATCTTTGCCAGACGGCAATTCATCATCTACCATGGAAGCCGAAGCCGAAACGACCTTGTTTGGAGACACCCAATGGTTTAAACGCCCGCCTGCCGCCGTTGAAGAAGAACGGCCGATTCTCGTTCCGTCCAGCTATAAACAAAATTACAGCGGTTTGCTGTCCCTTTCCCTGCCGATTCTCGCAACGAAATCCGTCATCGTCAAACCGACGGTGACCTATTGTTTCGCGCAGGACGGCGCAACACGGCGGGCGCTCCAGAATCGTGGACTTTCTCCGGATTCCTTCGTCTATGGCGGCCTTTCCGTTTTTTTCAGTTTCTAAATTTTCAGGATTTACAGAAATTTGAACAACCGTCGGCGCAGCACTTCCATTTGCGCCCGGTTCTCGGTCAGCCGGTAGGTGAGCTCGGTTTTCCCGCTTTTTTCCAGACGGGCGGTCGAGGTAATCAGTTCGGCATCCTCAAGAAATTTGATCGCGTTTATGTAATTGGCCTGGGATAAAGCTTCAGCGCGCAAAACCTCGCCCTTCCGGTAGACTCTGTCTCCCAAGGGCCGGATTTTGGCCAACCATTCGCGCTGTGTGAGGGATCTTCTCTTAAGATAAACGAGTCCCCGAATCACAATCCAGGCCGATTCAAGATAATTATGGATCAGCCCGACGAAAGGCTTGAGCTTCGCATCGCCCCGGCTTCTCACTTCGATCCAGACCTCGCCGTCACGTTCGGACGTCACGATCAGAGAGCGGGCGTGAAGATAGGCCAGCACTTCATTGACTTCATCGACATCGTCGCGGCGCTCGTCGAAAATGAACTCGTTCCACAGCAGCCATTTGAGGAATTTGTAGTCGCCCATAATCTTGGCCAGGGAAACCGTATCTTCGCTGTTTTTAATCATCGAAGTGGCAACAAAACAAAGGGGCACAAAGAAATGCAGAATATTGTTTTTATAGTATTCCAGATTGAGCCTTTTGGCGTCTTCCAGGGAATAGACGACCTCCTGCAACTCTTCTTCTTCCTCATCCGCTTCGATCTTGGAGATGATGTCGGTGTCATTAAAAATGTTGAGCGCGTCGGTGATCGCCTTTTCCCGATTGGCGAACGTGGCCGCGAACTTCACATTACACATGGCAAGGTATTCCATAAATTCGTTGAGAATGCCGCTTAATTCTTCATGAGAAATTCCCCGGCGGTCGTGGCTTAAAAGTCCGCAGGCGACGAGGGCAAAAGGCGTGATCACTGAAACCTTGTTGATCGCCAGAACCGTCTCATATCCGATTTTCCGGTATAGACTCTGCCGCTCTTCCAGCGTCATCTCGACAAGATCTTTTTCCTGGGATTCGAGATAGTCCTTCATGATAATCGGTTCGCCGATATTGATGTAGACACGGCCGTAGCGCTTGCGAAGGATTTTCGTACTTTTGATGATTTCGGCTGTATTTTCCGGAACCTTGGGTGAACCGGCCAGCTCGTGCAGATAGGATTTTTCCTCAATGACCCGGTCATAGCCGATATAGACCGGCACGGCAGCGAGATTATCGCAGTACTTTTCCTGATAGGCCTGAAGGATCATGGATAAAAGGCCGTATTTCGGCATGACCATTTTCCCTGTCCGGCTTCTGCCTCCCTCAATGAAAAACTCCAAGGGAAGGCCTTCCTGAAGAAGGATGGCCATATATTTGGCAAACACTTCGCCATAGAGATCGTTGCCGCGAAAACTGCGGCGCAGAAAGAACGCTCCGGACCGGCGGAATATCGGTCCGATCGGGAAGAAGGACAGATTGTTCCCCGCGGCGATGAAAGGAAGTTGAATATTGTTTTTGTAAAACACATACGACAACAGCAGATAGTCGATATGGCTGCGATGACAGGAAATAATCACGAACGGCATTTTCTTGGATAAATTACGGATTCTGGCAAGTCCTTCGGAATCCACCTGCACACCGTCATAGACGGTATTCCAAAGCCAGGTGAGCACCTTGAGCCAGATTTCGATGAAGGTTTCCTGATAGTCAGCGGCGATTTCATACAGATAGCGTTTGACCTCTTTTTTGACGGAGACCAAATCTTTTTTTGTCTTGCGGGCATGGTCGGCAACGAATTCACTGAGTTTCTCGTCATGCATGACCATGCCGATCAATTCGTTGCGGGATTTGAGCGCGGGGCCGACAATGGCGGTTTTTTCTTCCTCGATCCGGTCGATCAGCTCTCCGCGAAGATCGTGGATCAACTCGTCGCCCTTGAGGTCCCGATTAGCCGCCAGATATTCAATCAGGTTGATGGGTTCGGTAGGCAGGACAAAAGCCTGCCTGGAATAGCGAATAAAAGTAATCAGGCGGCGCAATGTGCCGGTGTGCTCCATCTGGCCGAAAAGGATGTTAACCAGACTTTCATTTTCCTTTTCCCGACGGCGGCCATAGGCCACTAAAACAGGCACGACGAAGATCGGAAAAGAAACCTTGTCCTGAAGTTCGGTAAGACTCAACAGAGAATCCTGGGCCGATCGGCTTTCAATGAACTCGGATTCCCCCAAATGGATGACGATGCTTTTCTTTTCCGCAACCTGTCTTTCCAGATAGGCCAGTTTGTTGCGGCGTGTCACTCTGTCGCGGTGAAACCGGCGCAAAAAGGAAGATAGGTAGAATCTGAACATCTTGGACAGCGGCTGCCAGAAAGACAGATTCATGCCGTGGCAGTAAACAGGACGGGGCAGTTCCGCACGACCGGCAATTTCGGCGATAATCAGACTGTTGAGCTTGCTTCTTTGCTTGATCGCGTAAACGATGACGCCCTCGGCGGATAAATCGCGGAGCCTGGCGGCTTCGTCGTCACTGATCGTTACCCGCGACAGGTATGCTTTGGCCGGCCGGTAACGCCACAGGTCGTCGTTTTCATATAAACAGCCGGAATAGTATTCTTCATCTGCTTTTGTGTTTTCGTCGGACACGAATACCCTCATTGACAATGGAGTTCTTCAGACGGGCGCAAGGACGCATTCGTACTGAAAGGTTAATCATTCCTCCTTCTTCTGAAACTCATCGGGAAAACGTCTGCACATATAATCATGAACATAAGCTCGGACATCCGCCACATTGTTGAACGTCATGGCCTGAGCGACCAATTCTTTCGCCTCCGCCAGAGTGGATTGCTGGATAATGCGTTTGATGCGGGGAATCGCCAGATGATTCATACTGAACTCGTCGAGCTGCATTCCCAGAAGGATCAGACTGAACATCGGGTCGCCCGCCATTTCACCGCACATGGCCACACGGATGCCGGCGTCATGCGCCGTATCGACGATCTTTTTGACCAGGCGTAAAACGGCGGGATGCAGCGGTTCGTAAAGATAGGTCACCCGTTCATTGGATCGGTCGATCGCAAGAGAATACTGGATAAGGTCATTGGTTCCGATACTGAAGTAATCGACTTCTTTGGCCAGTTGATCGGCGATCATCGCGGCCGCAGGAACCTCAATCATGATCCCAATTTCCATCGAATCGGCAATCTTGTGTCCCTCCGCAAGAAGATCCCGGCGCGTTTCTTCCAAAAGCCGTTTGGCTTCCCGGATTTCTTCAATGCCGGAAATCATGGGAAAAAGAATTTTAACCTTTCCCAGGGCGCCCGCCCGCCAGATGGCACGCAGTTGCGTTTTGAAAAGCTCGACCTCCTTCAAACAAAAGCGAATGGCGCGCAACCCCATTTGCGGGTTGAGCTCCTTGGCCTGCTTCTGATAGTGAGGAAACTTATCCCCGCCTAAGTCAAAGGTGCGAATGGTCGCCCACGTCAGGCTTTTCTCAGCCAGAACCTGGCAATAATTATTGTAGTGATCTTCCTCGGTGGGAAGATCTTCCCGATAGATGTAGATAAATTCCGTCCGGTACAAACCGATGTGTTCGGCGCCGTGCGCCACCGCAGAGGGAATTTCTTCGATGAATTCGATATTCGACCCAATGTGGATCCGGTAATGATCGAGCGTCGTCGCCGGCAATTTGGCGTATTTAAGGTATTCATCCTTGGCGGCGTCCAGATGACGTCGTTTTTCCTCATAACGCTTGAGCATGTCCGGATACGGGTTGACGATAACCAGTCCGGACGTGCCGTCCACGATGATCTCATCCCCGGTGCGGACAAAACGCGTGATATTGTCCAGGCCGACAACTGCAGGCAACTCCATGGATCGGGCGACAATCGCCGTGTGCGATGTCCGGCCGCCGCTATCGGTGGCAAACCCGATGACCTTGTCGAGTTTCATCTGCGCCGTGTCCGCCGGCGACAAGTCGTGCGCGATGATGACGACGCCGTCACTGCCGACCTCCCAGACAATCTCGCCCTTTTCGCCGGTCAGATTGCGCAAAATTCTCTGGCTGACGTACTGCACGTCGCTGATACGCCCTCGAATATAGGGATCCTCAACGTCTTCAAAGATCTGCTTGTAATGATCCAGGGTCATTCGCACGGCCCATTCGGCGTTGACCCCCATACGCTGAATATATTTTATCGTCCGATTGACAAACTTCTTGTCCGAGAGGATCAAAATATGGACATCGATAATATAAAGCGGCTCGGTAACTTTTGTCTTTTTTAGTTTTTCTTGAATATCCAGAAGCTGGTGGGTTGAGTCCTTCAGCGCCTTTTTAAAGCGTTCGATCTCGGCAGGAATCAAAGATGGATCGTTGAGCTTATAAAACGAAATCTGGGCGTCGAGAGGATCAAAACGGTAAACCTTTCCGATCACCACGCCCGGTGAAACACCGATCCCTTTCAACACGAACGTTTTTTTCCCTTGGTCTGCCGTCATATCGTCTTTCATTCTTCTCCGAACTTGTTTTCGATGAGTGTTTCGATTTCGGTCAGCGCTTCAAAAGCGTCCGGACCATCGGCTCTCACTGTTATCATAGAGCCCATCGGACAGGCAAGCGTCAATATCCCCAGAATGCTTTTGCCGCTCACGGTTTCGCCGCCCCGTTCGATATAGACTTCCGCCTGAAACTGCCTGGCCACACGAACAAAGGACGCGGCCGCACGCGCGTGCAATCCCAGTTTGTTTTTCAATTCAAAAGTTTTCATGCTCATCACAAAACGTACTCTCTTAGAGAATAAATCAAAAAAAGCGCCACACCGCCGTAGAGAATGTAGGTTTGAGAAATCCCCTTGCGAATGAGGGCCACACATATCAGCACCACCCCCAGAGCAATCGCTTCGATGATCAGCGCGCGCGAGCTTATGATGGTCGCGTAGCTGTCGGCTTGAAAAAGCCAAACGGCGGACGCAGCCAAAACCGTAACCGACGCCCAGCGAATCCAGCCCCCCAGCCTTGGCAGATTCAGCCTGCGGATAAACTCAATGCCGAGTTTGCCTTTCCGATATCCCTCAATGAATCCCGCCATCCTCACCCACAGATGAAAAGGGGAATACACCATCAAAAAGACCAAAGGGGCAACGATGCATCCCTGAATGGCCAAAACGGCGGACGCGATACCGGCGCACGGGCGAAGCGCTCCCCAAAAAAACGTGTCCCCGATGGCGGCATAAGGCCCCATCAAACCTTGCTTGACGGAAATCACGGCTTTAGCGTCCTGACCGGATGCGGCTTCTTCCTCCATGCGAATGACGGATCCAATCACCGGCGCGGTCAAATAGGGATGCGTATTAAACATTTGCAAGTGCCGGATCAGCATGGCATTTGCGGCTTCGGGCTCCGAGGCACGCTCCCGAACCAAAGGAAGCAGAGCATAGGCAAATCCCAAATTCTGCATTCGCCGGAAATTCAATGCCGCATGAATAAGAAATGATCTCAAAAATATTTGAATCAACTTATATTTTTTCATTGTCCCTGCGGCGGTCTGTCCCTGTGTCGATGTATAGAGTGCCTTTTTGCGTGGCAAGGAACTAACACAATTGACAGGTGAAGTCAATTTAATCAAACTGCGCGCCGAATATACGGATTATATAAATATTCAGAATACTTATATTCCATAAACCCATCGAAAGCATATCGTTTTACCGCGGTTTCAAACTTCGCAGACGATTCGAAAGCCGTCAATAGGATTGGCATCTTAAATGGCCCGAGCGCTATGCCGCGGCCTTAAGAAAAAAGCAGAACATTTCCGAGGCGTCCTTCTGCGCAAGAAAAAGATTTTCTTTGTTGTATCGGGAGGTTGATGGTCATGTTTTATTTGTTTTTTCTTGACAGGGGCTTTTTTTGCTGTTAAGGACACTGCGCCGCTCAGACTTGCGGCGACGGATGGGTCGGTTTCTCTCCGTCACTCGTTATAATTCCATAGAGTTTCCATGTAAGGGGGATCAATACAATGCTTTGTGAAACGATTAAAAAGGGTGTGGACTGCACCTTCATGAGCAAAAAAGGCTGCGGCTTTATCGGCGGCGCCTGCCACACCGTCGTTGAAAAATGTGAAGGGTGCAACAAGATTTTTGAATATGAAACCGGAAAATACTGTAAAGTTTATCCGGATCCGAACAGCAAATGGCTTCGAGGCAACTGCCCCAGCGCATCCCATGTGAAGCTGGTCATCAAGGAAGTTCAAAAAATCAACCCGCTTAAAGCCTCAAAACGCGCCAGCAAAAAGAAATAAAAAAGGCCGGGCAAAGTCCGACCGACTTTTCCGTCCAGAGAAAAAGCCGGCAGTGGATTCCACACTGCCGGCTTTGTTTTTCTTTTAGCGGATTATTTCCCGAATCTGCAAAAGTTCCTTTTTAACCAAAACCAGCTTATCTTCCGAGGCAACCGGAGAGAAAGCTTCTTTGTCACGCCCCTTTCCCATCTGCTTTTTTGCGCCATCGATTGTGAAGCGCTGACGGTAGAGCAAATCACGGATCAAAAGCAGGGCTTCAACATCCTTTTTTCTGTATAACCGCTGAGAGGTCTGCGTTCGAACGGGTTTGACGGTTTTAAACTCCGTCTCCCAATAACGCAAAACGTAGGGCTCTACATCGAGGATCTTGCTCACCTCGCCAATGCGGAAATAGGCCTTATCAGGAATAACCGCGTCCATAATAACCGTCCTAAAAGGCAGTGGGCTTCTGATCGATGAAGACCGGCAGGACATCCCGGATACCGGATGCGGGGCCGGAAGGGTACTCCGTGCCCCGTATCTTTTCGGAATTGATCAATGCAGGCTGAAAAGATGAACTAATCGTTCAGCGCTTTTCTTAAGACCTGGGAGGATTTAAAAGTCAAAACCCGGCGGGCTGTAATAGATATTTCTTCACCGGTCTGGGGATTGCGTCCTCGGCGGGCGCGTTTGTCTTTGACCACGAAATTGCCGAATCCGGAAATTTTTACTCTTTCTCCCTGAGCCAGACAATCTTTGATGGTGTCAAATACGGACTCGACGATGTCCGCTGATTCTTTCTTGGAAAAACCGAGCTTTTCGTAAACATTTTGAATGATGTCAATTTTCGTCATTTTATCCTCCGTTTTTAACTTCAGATTGCTGTCAGGATCTTATTTTAGCACCCGTTATCTCTAGAGTTTTACCGAGAATCCGTTGGTGGGCGCTTTGAACTTCCGCATCCGTTAAAGTTCTATCGGCAGACCGATAGGAAAACCGTAAGCCAAGACTTTTTGTTCCTTCTTCCAAGCCCTTACCGGCGTATATATCAAAAATTGCGACATTTTCAAGTAATTCTTCGTTCTGATTGGAAACAATATCGATCATCCGGTCGGCCTCCATGGATGCTTGGACCACAAAAGCAACGTCCCTCGTGACAGCCGGAAACCGCGAAACATCCGAATAACAGATACGCCCCGAATACAGGGAATCCAGAACATCAAGATTGATCTCAAAGACGTACGCCTGATTTCGAAGATCCATCCTGGCTTGCACATCCGGATGCACCGCCCCCAGGATGCCTGCGGGTTGACCGTTGACATAGACGCGGCACGACTGACCGGGATGTAAAAACGGCTCCGGCGTCTCCACCCGATACCGGACGTCGGAAAGTTTCAAATCGTATAACAGATTGTCCAGGCAGCCTTTCAAATCATAGAAGTCAACGGGAATTTTCGCCCCCCAGTGCTGCTCACTTTGCGCGCCCGTCACCAAACAGGCCATCATATTCTTCTCGACGGGTAATTCACCCTCTTTACGACCAAAAAAAGCGCGCCCGATTTCAAACACTTTTAGATTGTAAGATCCATTGTTGGCGTTTTTCTTCATCGTTTCGAGCAAGCCGTACAGAAGCGTCGTGCGCATGACGGATTGTTCTTCCGTGAGAGGATTTTTGATGCGGACAACCGCGCGCTTTTCGTCATTTGACTCAAGGAGCAACTGATCGACAAATGACGGTGATGTGAAACTGTAATTGATAATCTCGGAATAGCCGCCGCCGATCATCAATCCCCTCAGGCGTTCTTCCAGAGCCTGACGGGAAACGGCGGTTAACTCGGTCATAGAAGCAGCAGGCAGAGTCAGAG
This sequence comes from uncultured Smithella sp., assembly GCA_964443625.1. Taxonomy (GTDB): domain Bacteria; phylum Desulfobacterota; class Syntrophia; order Syntrophales; family Smithellaceae; genus UBA8904. The sequence continues at coordinate 12,724 of CAYUDM010000050.1, forward strand.
GCACACGATCATAGCCGTAGAGTCGAATGATTTCTTCGATGAGATCGATTTCCCGATCGATATCCACCCGGAACGTCGGCGGAACTACGATGAAATTCTTGCCGCTGCGGCGGAACTTCATCTCTAACGCGCGCAGCATACGCGAAATTTCAGGTCCGGGAATCTCCACTCCGATGATTCGTCGAATCCGATCGGATCGCAGGGTAATCTCCCCGCAAGTTTGTACTTTCTGGGGATACTCATCGATGCAGCCTTTGCAAACCTGTCCGCCCGATGTTTCGGCAATTAGCTGCGCGGCGCGGTCGAGCGCGCGAAGGACGCCTTCAGGATCGATACCCCTCTCGAAACGGTAGGCGGCGTCAGTCGACATCCCAAGTTTTCGAGATGAACGCCGGATGGACGCAGGTTGAAAATAAGCGCTTTCCAGAAAAATCGTTTGCGTATCGTCTTTCACTTCCGAATTGAGCCCCCCCATGATGCCGCCGATCGCCACCGGCTTTTTTCCATCGCAGATCAGAAGCGTGTCGTCCGGCAGAACGCGGGCTTTTTCGTCCAGGGAAACAAATTCCTCCCCGGCTTCGGAGCGGCGCACTAAAACGCGCTCTTCTTCCAGGAAACGAAAATCAAAAGCATGCAAGGGTTGTCCCATTTCAAGCATCACGAAGTTGGTCACATCGACGACATTATTGATGGCTCTCAGGCCCGCCGCTTCCAGTCTGGATTTGAGCCAGACCGGAGAAGGTCCGATTTTGACGTTTTGAATGATCCGGGCGGTGTAACGGGGACAAAGATCCGGCGCATCGATACGGACGGATGTCAAAGACCGGATATCGGTCCGGGATTCTCGAATTTTGACAAGGGGTTTCTTCAGTTTGCCGCCGGTAATCGCCGCGACCTCACGCGCAATGCCGATCACGCTCAGACAGTCGGAACGATTGGGTGTGACGCTGATATCCAAAACAGTATCGTTTAAGTCAAGCGCCTCTTCAAGCAGCTGTCCCAAAGGCAGATCGGCAGAAAGTTGCAAAATGCCTGAAGCATCGTCGCCGATTTCAAGCTCGGCCGCCGAACACAGCATCCCGCTGGACGGCTGCCCCCGCAAAATGCTGTCTTTGATGACGTAACCGCCGGGAATAACGGCTCCGACTTTAGCCAACGGCACAACGTCTCCGGCTTTGATGTTTTTCGCACCACAGACGATCGGGTAAGTCTTTGCGCCGTCTGTGACTTCGCAGACAGACAAACGGTCGGCAGACGGATGCTGCGCCACGGACAAAATCCCGGCAACGACGACTGAGCTGAAAGACGGTTTGAGGGTTTTGATTTCATCGACTTCCAGGCCGGCCATGGTCAAGCGATCCGCCAGCGCCTGCGCGTCGAGAGAAATATCCACATAGTCTTTAAGCCATTTCAGACTGACCAGCATAGAAAAAGGGAACTCCTAAAATTGCCGGATAAAACGGCTGTCATTTTCAAAAAACAGGCGAAGATCGGAAACGCCGTACTTGAGCATCGCAATGCGCTCCAGGCCCAAGCCGAAAGCAAAACCTGTGTATTTTTCAGAATTGTAACCGACATGATCAAACACAGCCGGATCGACCATACCGGAACCCAGAATTTCCAGCCAACCACTCTGGCCGCATACGCGGCAGCCCCGGCCGGAACAGATGACGCAACGAATATCGACTTCCGCCGAAGGTTCCGTAAAGGGAAAGAAACTGGGACGAAACCGCAACGTGGTGTCCTCTCCGAAGACTTTTTTCAAAAAGGCGGTCAAAATCCCTTTGAGATCACCGAAATTGACCCCTTCATCCACGAGCAATCCTTCGATCTGGTGAAACATGGGGGTGTGTGAGACGTCGGAATCACGCCGGTAAACCCGCCCCGGAGATAAAATTCGCACGGGCGGTTGCACTTTTTCCATGATTCGGATCTGAACGGGAGAGGTATGCGTTCGCAACACGACGTTGTCGTCCACGTAAAACGTGTCCTGCATATCGCGTGCGGGATGATCCTTAGGGATGTTAAGGGCTTCGAAATTGTAATAATCCAGCTCGATTTCCGGACCTTCAACGATGGAAAAGCCAAATGCCGTAAAAATATCGCAAATCTCTTTGCGTACTCTTAAGACAGGATGCAGCCTCCCTGCACGGATCCCGCGACCCGGAAGCGTGACATCTATCTTTTCCCGTTGCAGACTCTCGAGCTTTTTCCCTCCGGAAAAACCGGCCAAAGCCTCATCGATCCGGGCGGAAAGGCTTTCTTTGGCCTCATTGCACCGTTTTCCGAAAAGGGGTTTTTCTTCATCCGGCACAGAAACGATATTGCGCAGAAAACCCGTCAGAACGCCTTTACGGCCGAGATATTTTGTTCGAACAGCTTGGATCTGGTCTTCGGTTGCAGCCCCCGCCAGTTCGGCTTTAGCGGCTTCCTCCAGCTGTTGCAGCTTGGTGATCATGCCGCCTGCTCGCCCCTGGCCGTCTCGACGAGTTTAGCAAAGCCCTGAGGATCATTGACCGCCAAATCCGCCATAATCTTCCGATCGAGTTCAATCCCCGTCTTCTTCATTCCGTCAATCAAACGGCTGTAAGTGATGTTATTGAGCTTTGCCGCCGCGCTGATACGCGCGATCCACAAACGACGGAAATCTCTCTTTCTCACGCGTCGATCACGGAAGGCATACGCCATCGCTTTATTGACGGCTTCCGTCGCGGTTCTGAGCAGTCGGCTACGTGCGCCGAAAAAGCCCTTGGCCATTTTCAAGATTTTTCTTCTTTTCTTACGGGCGGTGACACCCCTTTTAATTCTCGCCATTTTTCATTACTCCCTTGGCTTTTACGCCTTGAATTTCAACTAAAGATAAGGAATAAGTCTTTTGATCGCGCTTTCATTGGCTGAATGCACCAACGCGGACTTCCTCAAATTTCTCTTTCTTTTCGTGGTCTTTTTCGTGAGGATGTGGCTTGCAAACGCCTTACTTCTCTTCACCTTACCGGTGCCGGTGACGGAAAAGCGCTTGGCCGCCCCTCTGTGTGTTTTCAATTTTGGCATAACCTTCCTCTCCTTCAGAGTTTTTCTCGGTCCTGTCCGGCCGACTATTTTTTCGGGGACACGATCATCACCATCTGACGCCCTTCGAGGCGCGGATGCTGATCGACAACGCAATGATCGGCCAGGCGGCTGAGGATGTCTTCCATAATCCTGCGGCCGATGTCGGTGAAAGCGATTTCCCGGCCCCTAAACCTCATTGATATTTTAACCTTATCGTTCTGGTCCAAAAATTTCTTAATGTGCTTGAGCTTAACCTGCACATCATGTTCCTCCGTTTTGGGCCGCAGGCGGATTTCCTTCACATGAATCACCACCTGACTCTTTCTGGCATCATGGATTTTCTTGCTTTGTTTGTAACGGAATTTACCGTAATCCATGATCTTGCAGACAGGCGGATTGGCGGTGGGCGATACCTCCACCAGATCCAAGCCGACTCGCTCAGCATGAGCCAGCGCATCTTCCAGCGTAATGACCCCCAGTTGCTGACCCTCATCAGTGATGGTTCTCACCGTGGGCGACTTGATCTCCCGGTTGATTCTTAAATCCTTAGTTATACGCCACCTCCTGTTTGATAGGTTTTTTCCGTTTTAGCGGGACCTGTTTTCACACATTTCCCGGACTAAATCAACAAATTGTTCAACGCTCATCGCGCCGAGATTTCTGCCGTCACGCGCGCGCGGGGCAACGGTTTTCGACTCCACTTCCTTGTCGCCGACCACGAGCATAAATGGAATCTTCTGCATCTGCGCCTGGCGGATTTTGTAGCCGAGTTTCTCGTTATCAAAAAAGGTCTCGGATCGGATACCCGCCGCCACAAGCGCCTCATGGACTGTCTGGGCATACGGGATATGCTTTTCCGTAACGGTCAGAATCGTGGCCTGGACCGGAGAGAGCCACACGGGAAACGCACCGGCATAATGCTCGATGAGGACGCCCATAAAGCGCTCAATCGCGCCCAGAATCACCCGGTGGAGCATAACCGGCCTGTGCTTTTCTCCGTCGGGACCGATATAACTCAGATCAAAACGCTCCGGAAGCGTAAAATCGCATTGAATCGTGGCGCATTGCCATTTTCTTTTAAGGGCGTCTTTGAGCTTGAAATCGATTTTCGGTCCGTAAAAGGCGCCGTCGCCTTCATTGACTTCATAGGGAATGGCATTGTCTTTTAGCGCACCTTCTAGCGCGCGTGTGGCCAGTTCCCAGTCCGCATCGGATCCGATGGAATGTTCGGGCCGCGTGCTCAACTCGACTTCGTATTCAAAACCGAAAACGTCCATGGCGTAATTGACGAAGTCGGCAATAGCGCGGATTTCCGCGTTGAGCTGTTCGGGCATACACAGAATATGTGCGTCGTCCTGCGTAAACTGGCGGACCCGCAAAAGACCGTGCAGGACGCCTGTTTTTTCATGACGGTGAACCGTCCCCAGCTCAAAGTAGCGAAGCGGAAGATCTCGATAGCTGCGGATCTTCGACTTGTAGATCAGCATGTGAGACAGACAGTTCATGGGCTTGATGCCGTAGGCCTGCTCGTCAACCTCGGTAAAATACATGTTCTCGCGGTAGTGATCGAAGTGGCCGGATTTTTTCCACAGATCCGCCTTGAGGATCTGCGGCCCCATAACCATGTCGTAGCCGCGCTTAAGGTGCTCTTTTCTTTCCCATTCCTCGATCAGATAGCGCAGCATCATCCCTTTGGGATGAAAGATAATGAGACCCGCCCCCGCCTCATCGTTGGTCTGAAACAAATCCAGATCGCGGCCGAGGCGACGATGATCTCTTTTTTTTGCTTCTTCCATCAGGTCGAGATATTCTTTGAGCGCTTCCGGCTCGGCAAATCCGGTTCCGTAAATACGTTGAAGCATCTTGTTGCGCTCATCCCCGCGCCAGTAGGCGCCTGCCACGCTCAAAAGCTTGAAGGCTTTGATTTTACCGGTGGACGGAATGTGCGGACCGCGGCACAGGTCAAGATAGTCGCCGTCTTTATAAAGACTCACGACCGAGACATCGGCCGGCAGATCGTTGATCAGTTCGACCTTGTAAGTTTCATTTCGGGACGTAAAGAGCTTGACCGCTTCTTCGCGGCTCATTTCCTCGCGAACAAACGGGTAATCCGCCTTCGCGATCTCCTGCATCCGCTTTTCGATTTTGGGAAAATCATCGACGGTGAAGGTTTCATCACAATCGAAATCGTAATAGAACCCGTCTTCGATAGACGGCCCAATGGTGACTTTCGCGCTTTTGAAAACGTCCTGGACGGCATGGGCCATGACATGGGAAATGCTGTGCCGGAGAATTTCAAGACCGGCAGAAGAATGAATATCGATCAGATCGAGCGACGCATCGGCAAGAAGCGGCGCGCTTAAATCGACGGCGACTCCGTTTGCGCGTGCCGCTACGGCATGGCCTAAAGCCTTCTCATCCCACATCCTGGCGGCCTGGGCAACGGTTGTGCCTGCCGGAAATTCTTTCTGCTGTTTGTCCGGAAAAACAATTTTTACGTTCATAAATTCTCTGGCTCAATCATTTTAAAAGGGCATCACCGTTCTGCTGATGCCCTTTTTTTTCGACCGGCATTGATAGCACATGCGCGTCATATTAAAAATGGTAGGCAAGCAGGGATTTGAACCCTGGACATCCACCGCGTCAGGATGGCGCTCTCCCCCTGAGCTACTTGCCTGTAAATCATAGAACTTTTGAATTTGGTCCACTAGCAGCAAAATGCCGCCGTGTCAAGTGAATATGTTGCCTTTTTACCCTTTTTGAGGAGTGGCCCGGTTGAGAATACCGATTCCGCGAAAGATGTAAACCAAACCCGAAATGATTGTGAAAACGGCTGTCGCCCAGAAAAATACCAGCATCCATTTTTCATCGCAACGAAGCGCCACGGCTTTGTAAAGTAAAACAAAAAAAATTGTTCCCACCTGAAGGACCGTCGTCAGCTTACTGACGATTGCCGGCTTCACCTCATAGGGCACGGCCAGAAGGGTCAGAATCATCAGCCCCAGAAGGATAATCAGATCGCGACTCAGAACAATGACAGCCAGCCATGCCGGGATGATGCCGAAAATGGCTAAAGAGACAAAACTTGTCACCAGCAGCAGTTTATCGGCAATCGGGTCAAGATATGCGCCCAGTTTGGTCTGCGCTTTGAGGATCCGCGCCAGCGCGCCGTCGAGTGCGTCGGTTAACCCGGCTACCGTAAAGACCAGAAGCGCGCTGAGGTACCTTTCCTGAATAATAAAAATGACAAAAACAGGAACCAGAATAATTCTCATCAATGATAAAAAATTTGGAATATTCATTTGTTATCTGCTTCCTGAAGAGATGGGTCTTTCTTATCCCGCAGGGTGTTCCATTTCACCCATTCATCCGGGTCCTCGGCGATCGGTCCGGGCCGCCCGGCGGTGCCGTCTGCGGCAACAAGGATCTGCTGTCTCGATCCGACCAGATACGACCATTGCTCCATACTGACCGGCTCCGGGCCGGGCACGCTACGAGGACCTTCTACCGGAACGGGCTCCGCCTGGAACAAAATGGCTGCTTCCGACCTCCGGGGTGAGGATACGACAACTTTCCCCTCATAGACTTTGATGATGGCGGACTGATCCTGCAAAACATCCATCCGGTAAACGGTCCCCCGAACCCCCGCCACGGCGTTTTGGCTCAAGAGTTCGAATCGATCCGATCCGCTCAGAGCTTTGCGTACCTTGGACCAAATTTTCCCCGTGTGGATCAGCAGGCGGACATCGCGAAAACCGGTTTTTTCGGCCCGGGCTTCTACGAGAACAAATGTTGTTTTTTCAGCAAAACGAACAATGCTTTTATCGGGAAGGAGGAGCTCCAGCCGGCCGCCTGAGCCTGTCGCGATTTGGCAGCCCGCGGCAACTTCATCTCCTTTGACAAGCCGCACAGCACGCTCATCTCCGGAGCAACGGATCGTGGCCTCACCGGATAGAGACGCTACCTTCGCCCCGTTCGGAACAGGCAGAGTCCCGATCGGTTCTCCGGCCTCCGCAGCGGCAGTCAGCAGCACCCCTGCCAACAAAATAATTGGAAGGAAAAGTTTTTTCCCCATGAACGTTTTTGCCGCTCCTTGAAAGACAGCCCGGTCAATTGCCGCCCCTTAAGAATTTTATCCCCTCAGCTCCGGTCCATAGGGCAGCGCTTCCATCACTTCAGCAACCAATTCATCGATAGCGGCTTCAAAACCGCCATAGGACTTCATTCTAACACGATTGGGCGTAATATCGAAGCTCCGGTGCGTGGCACGATAGGATGCGCTCCAGAAGATTTCACCGGAAACCGTGTCAAGCAATTCGCATCGCGCGGAAACGCTCACGGGGGCGTAAAAGAAACGGACGGACATCGAACTTTCCGTCAGCTTGCAGCGCATCGCGGCGTCCGCACCGAGAGTCTGTCGGATGCGTTCAATATCTAATTTCGCATTCCCGGTTTTTGTCCGCTCCGCAGAAAAGGTGCGGTCCACCACGTCGAAAGGCATTTTTTTGTATCCTTTGAAGTAGAGCTCATCGAGCAGTCTGGTGCGCAGCAGTTTCGGGGCAACCTCGTCGGAGGTCTGGTTGTCAACCGGCAACACCACGATAAGGTGGGGCTGTCGCGGCGGCGATTGCGGCTCCTTAACCCCGAGGCTGTCCGACTTTGGTCCGCACCCGAAAAGTAAAAAGAAAATCAATGTCAGTAGAAAAATCCGTCCGGATTCAATCATCTGATGCCCCCCTGTCCCTGAGAAATATCTCCACAATTCGATCTTCTTTCCGGCTGACTTCAATCAGGTATCGACCGGTATTGTTCAGTTCATCAACCAGGCCGGCCGGATCGCCGTAAACCTGCGCTTCAAAAACCGCCTGGCGCCAGGCCATCTGGCCGGGACGCAATTGTTTGACGATGCGGGGACGGCTCTGCAGGAAGCGGCGAAATCCGTCATATTGGGAATAATTTTCCAGATTACGATGAAAAATTTTGACGGTCGAAATGGTCATTCCTTCCTCGGGAAGAACGTCAAGCTCAACGAGATCCGACTTCAGAACCGATAGGTCCACCAACGCGTTGACTGCAACACCGTAGTCTTGCGCCCCTCTGGTTTCAGACAATATCTTGTAATAATTTATATACTTATCAGACTCGCCAATGACGATACTTTTAACGGGTTGATATCTGTCCTCCGCGTCCCGATCGGTCAACATTTTCAGGACCGCT
>CAYUDM010000051.1:0-20673 GCA_964443625.1 uncultured Smithella sp.
ATCGGCCCCACCGGCGCCGAGCACCGGCACCTTGCGCTTAAAGTCATGGATGAAACCCTGCTGCGCGCCGGGATCGCCTTTGAATCGCTCGATTTTATCGTCGCCACCGGCTACGGCCGCATCAACGTACCTTTTGCCGACAAGCAGATCACGGAAATCACCTGCCATGCGCGCGGCATCCGGGCGTTGTTCCCCTCGGCAAAAATCATCATCGACATTGGCGGGCAGGACTCCAAGGGCATCAAGCTCGACGCCGACGGCAAAGTGGCCAACTTCGTCATGAACGACAAGTGCGCCGCGGGCACCGGGCGGTTTCTGGAGGTCATCGCCGAAACACTGGGGATTAATCTGGTCGATATGGGGGACATCGCGCTCAAGGCCAACGGCTTTGTCCAGATCTCCAACATGTGCACGGTCTTTGCCGAACACGAGGTCACCTCACGACTGGCCGAAGGTGCGGGCGTGGCCGAAATTGTGGCAGGACTCCACGAAGCCATCGCGTCGCGCGTCGTCAATATGACGCGCCACCTGGGCATTGAAAAAGATGTCGTCGTGACAGGCGGCGGCGCGAAAAATCAGGGGCCCGTTCGGGCAATTTCCCGTCGTGTCGGATTTGACGTGCTGACGGCGCCGGAGCCGTTTATCACCGGGGCATTGGGCGCGGCGCTCGTCGGCAAAGATTTTTTCGATCGGGGCGTTCGACCGACCAAAGAGCGTAAAAAGGAAGATGTCACCTTTTTTTCGTAAGGAACGGTCACGACCATTCTCTACAACGCAGGATTATGGAATCCAACATGAACGATATGAAATACTACGCCGGGCTCGATATGGGGTCTGTCTCCATCAAAGCGGTTCTGATTGCCGACGGACGGATGATCGCATCGAGCCTGATCCCCTCCGGCGGCCATTATAAAACCGGCGCAGAAAAAGTCATGAGCGATGTTTTGAGCCAGGCGGGCCTGACCTATGAAGCGCTTTCCGGCATGACAGTCACAGGCCTTGGCGCGGAAAGCTCCCCGTTTTCCGCCCGGCAGATCTCCGATATTTCCTGTCAGGCCAGGGGCTGCCACACTCTCTTCCCCCCAGCAAAAACGATCATCGACATCGGCGGCCAGTTTACCAAAGCGGCAAAAATTACACCTCAGGGGCGGATTGCGGATTTTCTCATGAGCGAAAAATGCGCCACGGGTTCAGGGCGATTTTTACAGGTCATCGCCCGGATTCTGCATGTGCCGCTCGATGAAATCGGCCCTCTGTCGATGCAGTCGGAGCATCCGGTGGAATTTTCGACCAACTGCGCGGTTTTTGCTGAATCCGAAACGATATCCCGCATCGCCGAAGGCGCAAGACCGGCCGATATTCTCGCGGGCGTTCATAAAGCCATGGCCGCAAAAGTGGGCATGCTGGTCAAACGCCTTAAGATGGAGCCGGATGTCGTGCTGACGGGCGGCGGCGGCGAAGATGAGGGACTGGCCCAAGCCATTGGCGAGGCGTTGAAACTAAAAATTTTAGTTCCTGAAAAACCAAGACTAACGGCAGCTCTGGGCGCCGCGCTCTGGGCGGCGGAAGAATATCCCTTGACTTCCTTCATGACCCACCCCTGAGTTCCAAGACAAAATCATAAAGAGAATCAGCAAAGTTAATGAACGCATCAGCCTTGAAAATTTGTGTGCAGGTATTGTTAGAACAAACACTTCTCCGCAGCGTGCCACAGATCGGATTTAAAAGAGATTCGAAAAAGGAAGAAGACTAAAATGGTGCCGAAGCCGAGATTTGAACTCGGACAGGCGTACGCCTACTAGACCCTGAACCTAGCGCGTCTACCAATTCCGCCACTTCGGCACGCGAGATGTGCACTATACCGAACCCATAGGTCTTGTCAAGACAAAATCCACTTGAATTTCGCGGTTAACGTGTTATTATTTTTAGCTGACTTTAAAAATGGGAAAACGTTCATGATTATATTTGAAGGAATCAAAAAAATTACAGAAGATTTCCGCAATGCCTATGTTAGCATTGGAAATTTCGACGGCGTGCATCTGAGTCACCAGCATATTTGCAAGAAACTGGCAGCCGAGGCACGAAAAGCCGGAAAAAAATCGCTGGTCATCACGTTTGACCCGCATCCCAAAATGATTCTGCATCCGAACATCCATCCTTTTTACTTGATTACGACGCGCAATGAAAAGATGGCTCTTCTGGAAAATTGCGGAGTGGATGCGACAGTCATCATCACTTTCAACGAAGCGTATGCGAAAACGACCGCCGAGCAATTCGTCTGCGATTTTTTGTGGAATCAACTTGCGATCAGCAAGATAATTATCGGACATGACTATGTTTTCGGACAGGCCAGACAAGGCAATGACGCCTTCCTCAAAAAGCACGGCAGAAAACTCGGTTTTGCCGTGGAGGTGATCGAAGCGTTCAAAATCGACGGACAGATCGTCAGCAGCACGCTGATCCGCAACTTCATTCTGGCAGGCAACTTGCCCGCCGCAGCCAAATTTCTGGGCCGCCATTACAATGTCGCGGGGCCGGTGACGAGCGGCGCCGGCCGCGGAGCGGGCCTGGGCTACCCCACCGCGAACGTCGATCCCGAAAAAGAGCTTTTGCCTCCGCCCGGCATTTACGCGGCCTTTGTGGACGTCGGGGTAAAGCGCTTTCCGGCGGCGCTAAACATCGGCCCAAAACCGACTTTTGAAGATTATTCCTCCACGCTGGAAGTCTTTTTGCTCGACTATGATGGCGACCTGCGTGGACAAAAAATAAACGTGCTGTTCGTGGAGAAGCTGCGGGACATCGTCAAATTCGACGGCCCGGAAAGCTTGAAGCGCCAGATCGCGGCAGATGTGGAAAAAACAAAAACCATACTTTCAACCCAATAAACCTGGAGGACATTTATGTTAAAAATTGCCATTGTAGGGGCGACCGGCATCGTCGGTCAGCAAGCGATTGTCAGTTTGCTGGGGCATCCCTGGTTTGAAATTTCAAAACTGGTCGCGTCGGAGCGCTCCGCGAATAAAAAGTATATCGACGCGCTTCGAGACGCCAACGGCTCCATCCGCTGGTGGTGCCCGGAAGAGCTGCCTGAAAACATCGCCAATATGGTCGTTGAGGAGGCTTCTACCTTCGATCCGACTTCCGTGGATTTAATTTTTTCAACGATGGATGCGGGACCGGCCAAGGAACTCGAACCCAAATACGCCAAAACCACACCGGTCATCAGCACCGCCTCGGCGTTTCGCTATGAAAACGATACGCCGATTCTCGTGGGCGGCGTCAACATGGACCATGCGGCGCTTCTGGCCGTCCAGCAGAAAAACCGCGGATGGAAGGGCTTCATTTCGCCCAAGTCCAACTGCACTATCGCCGGTTTGGTGGTGTCGCTCAAACCCATTCTCGACAACTTCGGGGTGAAGCAGGTGGTTGCGACCTCTCTGCAGGCCATGTCGGGCGCCGGCCGGACACCGGGACTTTCCGCCATGGATATGACGGAAAACGTTGTCCCCTATATCCCCGGCGAAGAACCGAAAGTCGAATCTGAACCACTGAAAATTCTGGGCAAATTAGACGGAAGCGCCATCAAGGACGCATCGTTCGGCATTACCGCCACCTGCACCCGCGTGCCGGTGCTTGACGGTCATCTGGTCTGCGCGTTTGTACAGACGGAAAAACCCTGCACCCCCGATGACGTCAAGAAAGCCATGACGGACTACGGAAAGGACTTCGCGGAACTCCACCTGCCAAGTTCTCCGCCTCATCTGATCGACGTCACAGATGATCCGTTCCGCCCGCAGCCCCGTATGGATCGCGACAAAGGCGGCGGCATGACCGTCACTGTGGGCCGCATCCGCAAAGACCCGATTCTGGAAAACGGCATCAAATATGTCTGCCTGGCGCATAACACTAAGCTGGGCGCGGCCAAAGGCGCGCTCCAGACCGCCGAATATCTGGTGAAAAATTTCCTGAAATGGGTCTAACCCATTTAAACCCGGGGCCTTCCCCGGGTTTTTTTATAAGCCTTGGGGGCTCACCGTGACAAAAAATAAACCTTATGCTTTCCCGGTCCGTTTTCTTTTTTTGCTGGTTTTTTTATCAGCGCTCACAGGCGCGCTCCTGAGCTGTGGCTCAAACGATGAACGTCTTGCGATAACCGGCGGCGTGGTAACGATTCATCGTGACCTGTCCGATATCCCCGAGGGAGTGGACCATCTGCATTACATCGGGTACGACGAAAGCGGCAATCGCGTTTATGACTCGCCACCACAGGTGCTTTCCTCCCGGCATACTCTTATGAATGTTCCGCCGGCGGTGGTCTGGCTCGTTGCCGAATTTCATACCTCTTATCATGAAGAAATAAACGCGAACGCCTATCCCGTCTCTTTTGGAAGCACAGGAACCGCCACGATCGCTGCGGGCTATCGTTGCACCCAGTTCGACCCCGCGAGGCTCGCGCTCGTCGATACACACACAAACGGAAATCTGCTGGTCCGCGGCAATCTGCCGATGATCACGAATGACGCCTCGAATACTTGCCTGCCCATTTTGGACCGCACTTTCGCCTATGCGCCGATCGATGAGAAGATGAAAACGCTCATCGGCGGCTTCAACCTCGACGACTACGAAATCATTGACGTCACGCTCATCGACAATCAGAGCGACCGTAATCAGTTCACCGCCGAAATGAACACCTTCGGGCTGGCCTCGATTCCCTGTGGCGGCGAATGGCCGCCCTATAACAACAGTTGTGCGTGGGATCCTGAACAGATTTTTCAATCGACGCTCTCCGCGGGACAACATCCCTGGGGGCTCATCTGGTGGCCGATCTACGCTTGCGGCTCAACCCCCTGCAACGATACCGACACGCAAATCGGGTTGGAGAATTTTAAATTCAACGATCTGTCCGGACACTTAGGCACACTGCTTTCTGACCCGCCATCTGAAGCCTCCGGCAAATCTAAACGATTGGTCTACTTTCACTGCATGCAGGGCGCCGACCGCACCGGGGCCCTGCATGCAGTTTATCTACTCGATGCCGACCCGTCGTTAACGCTTCCACTGGCTTTTGACCAAGCTTCCAAAGGTTATCAGAGGGGAGAGGATACCCAGCAAATCAACCCGGCCATTTTACCTTCCTGCACTTACGCCGGCCTGGCCCAGAAATACTGCCTCACCAAACATCCCGGCGATACCGTCAAGTGTGCACTGCCGGTTTGCAAGGCCCATTGAGCGTTTTCTCCGACACGGATTTGAGTTTTTTGTGAAAATCGCCGATAAGCACTAAAGCATAAGCAGATGAATTCGGAATAAGCTGGTTTTTATGGCTATTTTACCTATCGGACATACCGGATATGATTACTTTCCGGGCCCAGCCACGGGGGTATCCGCCGCAACACCGCCGGACAAGCCGGACCTTCATCCGAAGGAATGCAAGACTTGCGCGGCGCGTCGCTATGTCGACCAATCCAGCGATTCTTCGGTGTCTTTTCAGACGCCCACCAAGCTCTCCCCCGGCGAGGCGGCGCTTGCCGTCGCGGCGCATGAATACGAGCACGTTGTCCACAACCGGGAAAAAGCCCAGAGCGAAGGCATGGTCGCCCATTCCACCGTGACGATTTCCTACGGGGTCTGCCCCGAATGCGGGCGCATCTATGTGGCAGGCGGCAAAACCGAAACCCATTTCACGCCCAAGCAGGACATTCAAAATTTAAACATCGGCAACAACATCGACACTTTTGCCTGATCCCGACCATTTGCACCTTGTGTTGCCCTTCATTATTTGATAGTTCAGGGACGGGATCACGCAAATGAAAGATATTCTGACGGTTTCACAACTAAACGATCACATCAAGGGTCTTCTGGAAGAGGCTTTCGGAACTCTTTGGGTGGAGGGTGAAATTTCCAATCTGCGCCGTCCCGGCTCCGGTCATGTGTATTGCACGCTCAAAGACGACAAAAGTCAGATTCGCGCCGTGTATTTCCGCCAATTCGGTTACGGACGAGTCAAACAATCATCGTTTGAGTTGGAAGACGGCATAAAAGTGCTCTGCCGCGGCCGCCTGGGCGTTTATTCCCCCCGCGGCGAGTATCAGCTGATCATTGAGTCCGTCGAACCTCTGGGCATCGGCGCGCTGCAAAAGGCTTTTGAACAGCTCAAAGCCAAGCTTGCCGCAGAGGGTCTTTTTGACGAAAGCCGCAAAAAACCGATCCCTTTTCTTCCGCGCCGCATCGGCGTGATCACATCCTCCACAGGAGCGGTCATCCGGGACATTCTCAACGTCACACGCAGGCGCTTTCCCTCTGTGGATCTTTTGATTGCCCCCGCGCGCGTCCAGGGCGCAGAAGCCGCCTCCGAAATTATTCATGCGCTGGATCTTTTGGAAAAATCGGGAGAAGTGGATGTCATTATCATCGCCCGTGGCGGGGGATCACTCGAGGATTTAGCGCCTTTTAACGACGAGACATTGGCCCGCGCCATTTCTCGCGCTCGCATTCCCGTGATTTCGGCGGTCGGCCATGAAACGGATTATACGATCTGCGACTTTGTGGCGGATCTGCGCGCGCCAACCCCTTCGGCGGCGGCGGAAATGGCCGTGCCGGAGCGTGCCGCTTTGCGGGACGATCTAAGCGATCTATCCAAACGACTGTTGGCGGCAACACAACGGGTGTTGGGCGACCGGAGACGGGCCCTTGACATGATCCGGCCCCGATTTAAAGACCCGCGCCGGTTTCTTGACGATTACCGGATTACGCTCGACGATCGGGTTGACAGATTGCAGCGGGTGATGCGTCAAACCATCAAAGACAAACAAAACGCTCTGGGCAGGATCGAGGCTGCCCTGGTTCACGCCAGTCCGGCGCGTCTGGTTGGAGAAAAGAAGATTTTACTTGCTCATCTGGAAAAAAACCTGCAAAACGCCTTTGAGCGAACACAGTCGCAACGACGCGACCGTCTGACCGCAGACGCGGCGCTGCTGGAATCGCTCAATCCGCTTGCGGTCCTGAAACGAGGCTACAGCATCACGAGGCTTTGGCCGACAGGAGAGATTCTTAAAAATACCGACACGCTCATGATCCATGACCGGCTTTGCATCACCCTGGGCCGGGGATCCGTGCAGGCAACCGTGGACAAGATATCCGGAGATTAGACTAAATGGCCAAAGAAAAATTCGAAGACGCGATGGAGAAACTCGAAATGATCGTTCGCGACATGGAGGCGGGTCAGATGCCTCTGGATGCCGCGCTGAAATCCTTCGAGGAAGGGATTCGATTGATCCGCTTCTGTTCGACAAAACTCGAGGATACCCAACGCCGGGTCGAGCAACTTCTGGAGAAAAACGATTCGCCCGTCACCAGCCCCTTCACGCAAGAGGACCCTCATGAATCCTGACGAATTTCTTGACGCCTACCTCAAGGATCGACGGAAAATCGTGGAGGAGGCTCTGCAACGCTACCTTCCGGACGAAGACACGATTCCACAAGACTTGCATACGGCGGTCCATTACAGCGTCTTTGCAGGCGGCAAGCGCATCCGGCCGATCCTCTGTCTGGCCGCCCATGAGGCCTGCGGCGGCGACCTCGCGGCGGCGATGCCCGCGGCCTGCGCGCTGGAGTTGATTCACACCTACTCACTGATTCATGACGATCTGCCGGCCATGGACAACGACGACCTGCGACGAGGCAAACCCACCTGCCACAAAGTTTTCGGTGAAGCCACAGCCATCCTTGCCGGCGACGCGCTTTTGACGGAAGCCTTTGCCCTTCTGTCCCGCACACAGAAAGTTCAGGTCCAGGCGGAACGGCGCCTTGCGGTCATCCAGGAAATTGCCCTGGCGGCGGGTCTGGGCGGCATGGTGGGCGGTCAGGCGCTGGATATTCTCGCGGAAAAAGTAAACCCGGATTTCCGCGGCCTGCAGGAAATTCATCGGCGCAAGACCGGCGCGCTGATTATCGCCTCCGTCAAAGCCGGTGCGATCCTTGCGGGAGTCGCCGAAAAGAACCTATCCAGTCTGTCCAGGTACGGCCACCATATCGGCATGGCGTTTCAGATCGCCGATGATGTGCTCAATGTCGAAGGCGACGCCCAATTGATGGGCAAACGCACCGGCAGCGATGCCGCGCTCGGCAAGGTCACTTATCCGTCGCTTCTGGGCCTCGACGCGGCCAAAGCGAAGCTTGCCGAGCATGTGGAACAAGCGCTCGGCAGCATCGACGACTTCGACGCCCGCGCCCTGCCGCTGCGTGTGATCGCTCGTTATATTATGGACAGAAATATCTGAAAGCGTCTGAATTCCTATGAAACCGATAGAAATCGCCGATTATGAAGTCCTGTCCAAGGTGAACGATCCTGCGGACATCCGCAGGTTGACTCTGCCGGAGCTCAACCGCCTGGCACAGGACATCCGCGAACGTATTATTCAGACAGTTGCCTCTTCCGGCGGTCATCTGGCCTCATCTTTAGGCACCGTCGAACTGACACTGGCGCTCCATTACGTCTTCAATACCCCCGACGACCGGCTGATCTGGGATGTGGGACATCAATCCTACGCCCATAAAATCATCACCGGCCGCAAGGATCGCTTTGCGACACTGCGCAAAAAAGGCGGCCTGTCGGGCTTCCCCAAACGCGCGGAAAGCATCTACGATACGTTTAACGTCGGACACAGCGGCACCTCGATTGCCGCCGCCGCGGGGTTTGCGGAAGCGTCCTGCCTGAAAGGCGAAAAGCGCAAAACCGTCGCCGTGATCGGAGACGGGTCCATGACCACGGGCATGGCCTTCGAAGGCCTCAATTGGTCGGGCGACCGGAAAAAAGACATGATCATCGTCTTGAATGATAATGAGATGTCGATTTCCCCCAACGTCGGCGCGCTGTCCGCCTACTTAAACCAACTGATGACGGGACATACCGTCACACGGTTGAAAACCGATCTGAAAAATTTTCTCAAAAGCATTCCCGGCATCGGCGAACAGGTTTTTAAAATGTCGCGTCAGCTTGAGGAGTCGCTGAAAAATATGGTGGTCCCCGGCACGCTATTTGAGCATCTGGGGTTCACCTATGTCGGTCCGCTTGAGGGGCACCGGCTGGATTATCTCATCAAAAATTTTGAAAATGTCCGCGACCTGCCCGGACCCGTCCTTGTCCATGTTATCACGCAAAAAGGCAAGGGATACAGGTTTGCAGAAGAGAACTCCCCCACCTATCACGGCATCCCGCCTTTCGATGTGGAAACGGGCAAGGCGCATGTGACGTCGAACATCCCTTCCTACACACAGGTTTTTGGCCGGACACTAATTGAACTGGCTCGAAACGATGATCGCATCGTGGCCATTACGGCGGCGATGTCCGAGGGAACCGGTCTGGATCGTTTTGCCGAAGAATTCCCCAGGCGCATGTACGATGTCGGCATCGCTGAACAGCTGGCTGTAACGTTTGCGGCGGGGTTGTCCATTGAAGGGATGCTGCCGGTCGTGGCGGTGTATTCAACCTTTTTGCAAAGGGCCTACGATCAGATCTCGCACGATGTCTGCCTACAGAATCTTCCCGTGATTTTCGCGGTGGACCGGGCCGGCTTCGTCGGCGAAGACGGTTCAACCCATCAGGGCATTTTCGACCTGTCCTATCTGCGATCTCTGCCGAATCTGATCGTCATGGCGCCCAAAGATGAAAACGAACTGCGCCATATGCTGAAAACGGCTGTTGACTGCCACTCGCCTGTCGCCATCCGTTACCCGAGGGGGAAGGGTTTCGGCGTTGATCTTTCCGAAGAGCTTCGATCCCTTCCGGTCGCTAAAGGAGAAGTTTTAAAAGACGGATCAGATGTTGCCGTTCTGGCTTTGGGCGTCACGGTCTTTCCCGCGCTTGCTGCGGCAAAACGGCTTTCGTCTGAAAATATTTCCGTGTCGGTGATTAACGCAAGATTTGTCAAACCCCTCGACGAGGATCTGATCGTTCAAATGGCCGCAAAGACCAGGCATCTTGTGACTGTGGAGGAAAATGTTCTTTCGGGTGGATTCGGAAGCGCGGTGCTCGAACTTTTAGCTAACCGGGGAATAACCGGTGTGAGTGTCAAGCGGCTGGGCATCCCCGACGAATTCGTCGAACATGCCACACAGGCCGAACTGCGCGGACAGTATGGCCTGGACGAAGAAGGCATTTATTCGACGATAAAAAATCTGATGGCCTCACGCTGAAACCGGCCTTGATGTCATACCGGCATGCACAAGCAATTTTTTAGCGCCTTTCCCGGACGCCCGCCAGGTACTTTTCAATCCTTTTCAGTGTTTCGTGATCATTTTGAACTCGCGCCAGTTTTTCGGCTCGAACAGCCAGGCTTCTGGCGCTTTGCGCGTCGCCAATCCTGAGCAACGCGATCGCCTGTGTTGCCAGATAACGGGGTTGTTTCTCTCCGGAAAGCTCCACGGCACGGGCCGCCAGTCCCGATGCGGAAACGGGATCTGCAAACATCGGGTTTTCCGAGGTGGCCAGTAAAAGCGCTAGAACATCCATGGCATCCGTCATTTGCGGATCAATACGAAGCGCGTCGCGGAAATGGGCCGCCGCCGCGATGACCTGTGTGCCGATGCCCAGACCGGCCATAAAAATGGCAAGGATCGTGCTGACGGCAAACGGCGCGCCGCCAATGACGTGGGAAATCAGGCGCATCCAGACAATCTGATAGATTAGCGCCGTGAGATCCGACAAAATGAAACAAACCAGAATCAAGACATAAAGACGGGCAGCCGGCGGGGACGGACGCGCCTGGGCAATAACCTGATCCGTCCGTGGACGTGGTGATTTTTTTCGCCATGATTGAATAGACCCCTTTTTAAAGATGACGCGATTTTGCATCACAGGCCGATTTTGCAAACCGGCCAGATAGACGATGGGGTTTCTCTCATCGTTGCGGCAAAGGCGTTCGACCGAAGCGCATCTTTCTAAATTCCCGATTAGCGAAACGTCAAGCAAAATGTGAAAAATCGCTTGTCCGGTTGTCCGCCATACTCGAAAATTTTTTGCTTCAGATGGGCAACGGCGGATATTTTCTCGACGGCAGATCAAAGCGCGAACTTTCATTCCGGCAGATCGCGGCAGCAAACCTTAAACATCAGCAAAAGCTCTCCCGCAAACACCAAAGAGGCCGGACCTGGAAGCTATTTATTGTCTTGACCGGGAGAAGAAAATGCTCTACCCATGTCCCCGAAAAGTGCATTTGAACAAGCGCGATATGTCTTTATAACCACGTGACAAAAACAGGAATCGATGTCAGCCAAAACACGCATAACGAAAGACCGGTTGGATCATCTGCTTGTCGAACGCGGATTTACGCCAACCGTCGAAAAAGCTCGGGCGCTTATTCTGGCGCGGGCCGTGAAAGTCGGCGATGAGTATCTCGACAAAGCCGACGCGCGGGTGCCGATCCATGCCGATATTTCAATCAAAGGCGAGCAGATGCCTTTTGTGAGCCGCGGCGGGGTGAAACTGCGGGGCGCGTTGGATTTTTTTGCGCTGGATCTAGCGGACCGAATCGCACTGGATGTGGGGGCCTCCACCGGCGGTTTTACCGATTGCCTGCTTCAGGCAGGCGCGAAAAAAGTCTACGCGCTCGATGTCGGCTACGGACAGATCGCCTGGAAGATCCGCCAGGATCCGCGCGTCGTCGTTATCGAGCGAACCAACATCCGTCACTATGACGGCCGGAATTTTGATGAAAAGCCGTCCCTGGCGACCATTGACGTGTCCTTCATTTCTCTTAAAACCGTATTGCCGGCCGTTTCTCCCCTTTTGAGCGACAGTGGTTTCATTCTGGCGTTGATCAAACCTCAGTTCGAAGCCAAACGGCACGAAGTCGGCACCGACGGCGTGATCTCCGATGAATCCGTGCATCAGCGTGTGATCCACGAAATCCGCGATTGTTGTTTGACATTGAACCTGCGTGTCTTAGGTGTCTGCGATTCGCCGATTACAGGCCCGGCCGGCAACCGGGAATTCTTCCTTCTGGCTGAAAAAGGACGCGACGATGGAAGTTAAACTCGCCAAAACGGCCGGATTCTGTATGGGGGTTCGCCGCGCGGTCGATGCGGTCCTGGATGTCGCCCAACACGAAACGGGCCGCCGCATCTACACCTACGGCCCGCTGATCCACAATCCGCAAACGATTGAGCTCTTAAAGGCCCGGGGCATCACCGCCGTGGGCAGCATTGCTGAAATTGACGACCCGAAAAGCAGCGTCCTGGTCATCCGCGCCCACGGCATCGCACCCGACGAAAGAAAGAAAATCAAGGAAAGCGGCGTCAAAATCATCGACGCCACCTGTCCGAAGGTGGGATACGTGCAAGGCATCATTAAAAAGCATGCCGGGCAGAATTACACCGTGGTCATTGTGGGCGATCGGGCTCATCCCGAAGTGGACGGTCTGATGGGATACACCAAAGGATTGGGCAGGGTTATCTCAACGATCGAAGAAGCCGAAAAGCTTCCCTGCCTGGAAAAAATTTGCGTTGTGGCCCAAACGACCCAGGATGTTGAAAACTACGAACAGATTGTTCAAGTCATCCAAAAGCGTTGCCCTCGGGCGGTAATCTTTCACACCATCTGCTCGTCCACGGAAAAAAGACAGGCTGAAGTCATGGAGCTGGCTTCGGAAATGGATGCCATGTTTGTGGTCGGCGGCAAAAACAGCGCCAATACCTGCCGATTGACAGATCTGGCCGCAAGCCGGCAAACGCCCACTTTCCATATCGAAACGGCGGAGGAAATTTCAGGCATCGACCTGGCCCCCTATTCGCGAATCGGCGTTTCGGCGGGGGCCTCAACCCCCAACTGGATCATCGACCGGGTCATGGATATGTTGGCCGAACGGCTGAACGGCAATATGCAAAAAATGGGATTCGTTTTCCGCCTCTGGCTGTGGTCGGTCAAAACCGATCTGTATTCAGCCCTCGGCGCCGCCTGTCTGACGCTCGCGGGAATGATGCTGCAAGAAATTCCTTTAACGCCAACGCCTGTGGCCATTGCCGCATTTTTCGTCTATGCCATGCATGTTCTCAACCGGCTAATCAGCCGCAAGACTTCAGCCTATGTCGGATCGTTCCGGGAAACCACATACCTGCGCTACGAAAAATACTATCTTGCGGCCGCCGCCTGCGCTCTGGCGGCGGCGCTTTGGCTCGCGCTGCGCCATGGCATCATCATGTTTATGTTTTTATTCGTTATTTCATTAGCCGGTGGATTGTATACCTTGAAACTCCTGCCCGACAGTTGGCGTTTTCGGCGCCTTAAGGATATTCCCGGTTCAAAAAACATTTTCATGGCAACAGCCTGGGCTCTGGTTGCAGTAGTTGGCCCGGCACTGCATAGCAATCACTCTTTTAACATCACGCTGACCGTCGCTGCCTCTTTTGTGTTTTCTTTGGTGTTTGTCCGTTCGGCCCTGTCGGACATTTTGGAAATGCAATCGGATAAGCTTCTGGGCCGCGAAACGATTCCCGTGGTCTTCGGCAAAAACAGCACACAGCGTCTTCTTAAATCGATCCTTTTGATATCTTTATTAATTTTAGTTACCGCGGCGACTGCCGGTTGGATTTCTCCCTGGGGTTTGCTGCTTTCGGTCAGTCTATTATATCTGTGGATTTGTTTCCGACTTTGTGATAGAAGGTCGGGGCTTTCGGGGGCCCTACTGGAGGGCCTGCTGGAAACAAGCTATATCATTGCGGGTTTTGGTGTTTTCTGCGGGTACATTCTGGGCCAAGGCTAATACTTCAGTGCAATAAGAAAGGAAAAGGAACATGACCGGGAAGCTATGCTCAAAGGGAATCCTGATAGCGCTGCTTTTTTGTGTTTCCGCCTGCGGCGGCCTCCGCTTTTCCCAACTGGACCCGGCGGCTGAAAACTATCATCCGCGCCGAATCGCCATTTTTTCCACAGATGTCGGAACTTACGAAGAAGCGCGACCGCATATCGACCAGATCGTCGCCGGAGTGCTGGTCGAAAAGAAGTGGTTCGAGGATGTCATCGACGCGCCCTCGCTTCAGCGTCAGACGACTGCCAATCCCGAATTGCGAAAAGCGATGTTGGACTATTTATCCAAACTCCACACGCTCAATTTTTCGGACGCTGAATTGAGCAAAGAAATCGGGGAGGTTACGAAAACCGACGCGTTTTTATTGGTCAGCCTCGACTTTTGGAATTATACCACCGAAAAGGATAAAAAAATCGCGCGAGTCGGCATGGCCATGCGTTTGATCGATGCGCCCACCGGCAAGATTATGTGGAAAGCAGGCCACACAAGGGATGAAAGCTATATGCTCATCAAGCCGGCACTGCCCAACGTCGCCAGATCCCTTGCGGCACAAATGGTCGGCTACATGCCGAGGTGATGGTTTCTTCATGTGAGATGATTTTACCTGAAAGGAAGAAAAAAAATGAAAGCAGAAGTTCAAAAAGCAATAGAAAAAGTTCGACCCGGTCTGCAGGCCGACGGGGGTGATGTGGAACTGGTGGAAGTCACAGACGACGGGATTGTCAAAGTGAAGCTCACCGGAGCCTGCCATGGCTGCCCGATGGCTCAGATGACCCTGAAAATGGGTATTGAAAAAATCATCAAACAACAGGTGCCCTCCGTCAAGGAAGTGGTATCGGTTTGAAATCCTGCCGCCGTTGCAATCGAACCAGCCGGTGGCGCAACATTAACTCATGTAAGGAGATTTAAAAATATGGCTTATGTGATTACCGACGAATGCATTGCCTGTGGATCCTGCGAAGATGAGTGTCCCGTTGAAGCAATATCCGAAGGCGAAGACAAGTATGTGATCGATCCCAAACTGTGCACGGATTGCGGCGCCTGCTGCGACCAATGCCCTGTGGAAGCTATCGTTCCCGGAGAAGAAAAGTAAGCGGATTGAAAAAAGTCAGCCCCGCCGGGGGATGCCCGTCAACGCTTTCCCCGGCAGCGCGGCTTTTGCAAAACGCTTAATCGTCTGCACCATTTCAGCGTCAGCCTGAAATCGCCAACCGCCTAAACGATTTGCACGGACCGAGGAAAAGCGTTTCATGAACCGATTCATTACATTTGAGGGGGGTGAAGGCTCCGGCAAATCCACGCAGATCCGCCTGGCCGCGCAATTCCTGAAAGATCACAAAATTCCCTCCATTGTGACGCAGGAGCCTTCCGGAACAGGCATCGGGAAGAAAATCGGCGGCATCCTGTTTGATCGAAGCCATGGCAACCTGTGCGCCGAGACGGAGGTGCTTTTATTTTTCGCCGCACGCGCTCAGCATGTTCAGGAGGTCATTGCGCCGGCGCTGGCCGAAAGCAAGGTGGTGCTTTGCGATCGGTTTGCGGACGCAACATTTGCCTATCAGGGGTCGGGACGCGGACTGGATATGGATATGCTTCGTCTTCTCAATGACTACAGCGCTAAGCGGCTAAAGCCTTCCTTGACTCTCCTTTTTGATCTGCCTGTTGAAATCGGCCTGGCCCGCGCCAGACATCGCGACGACCAGTTGGAAAACCCGGCCGCGAGCGACCGTTTCGAACGCGAAGAAATTGATTTTCACAACCGGGTGAGAAAAGGCTATCTGCGTCTTTACAACGAAGAGCCGAACCGTTTTCGCCTGATTGACGCGGCAGGCGATCTCCAAACGGTCGAGCAGGCGGTCCGCGCGCATCTTTTGGATTTTCTCAACCGCGCAGATCCTCCCGGATGAGCGTCATGTCTTTTTCTGATCTCTATGGCCACAGCCGGCAAATCGCCATGCTGCAAAAAACCATTGCCCTGCGGCGCGTAGCCCACGCTTATCTCTTCAGCGGACTGTCCGGCATCGGCAAGAAAACCCTCGCGCTGGCGTTTGCGCAGGCGCTCAACTGCGAGCAGGCCCGGACGCACCCCCATGCCTGCGGCCAATGTCCTGCCTGTCGAAAGATCGCCTCCCGAACGCATCCCGACATTCATGTCATGTCGACCGACCGCCAGTTTCTTCGCATCGACGCCGTTCGGGACATTCAACGGCAAATGACTTTCCGGCCGCTGGAAGCTCGCCTGCGGGTCGTCATCATCGACGATGCGGATAAGATGAACGAACAGGCGGCCAACGCGCTTCTCAAAACGCTTGAAGAGCCGACGTCATCGAACCTGCTCATTCTTATTACCGCGAGACCCTACTGGCTGCCGCAGACGATCATATCGCGCTGCCGTCATTTGCGCTTCAATCCGCTGCCCGCCGAAACGGTCGAACGTTTTTTGATTGAAACCCGTCAGACGGATGCCGTAAGCGCGCGACTTTGGGCGCGACTTTGCCAGGGGTCCATCTCGACCGCGATGGACTTGCAGAATTCCGATTATATGTCCTATCGTTCGGAACTCGCCCGCCTGCTGGCGATGGCCAGGGATAATGACCCGCAAACGCTGCTGAATCTGGCAGTTTATCTGGAACGCGAAAAGAACGACGCCCGGCAGGGCCTTCGCATTCTGAAATCATTTTTGCGCGATGCCCTGGTGTACGGAGAAACCGCAGACAACAAATTTGTCGTCAATGTGGATCAATCGGATCTGATCTCCGACCTGGCCGCCCGGACGGACGGCGAAAAACTGTTGGGGGATCTGTCCGTCGTGGAGCGGGCCGCAGAAGCGCTCGAGATGAATGTGAACAAATCGTTGACATTGGAAACAATGGCATTTAAGCTGCGCCTGTAAAAACAGACGGGTAGAAATGGATAAAGTATCGTGTTGACCAATATCATCGGCGTCAAATTCAAGAAAGAAGGCAGAATTTACAGCTTCGACGCGGGCGATCTGATCCTGCAAAAAAATGATCAGGTCATCGTGCAAACGGACAATGGTCCTGCCTTGGGCATTATCGTTGCCGAGGTTCAGCGATTGGAACCGGCTGATTTGCCGCCGAATCTGAAAAAAGTCATCCGCAAAGTCACCCGCGACGATCTGCGCGTCCGCGAAGAGAATGAGCAGCTTGAAGGCCAGGCCAAGACATTTTGCAGGCAGAAAATTCAAGAAAAAGGTCTCGCCATGAAGCTTGTCGCAGTCGAAACCGTTTTCGACAAAAGTAAAATCATTTTCTACTTCACGGCCGACAATCGCGTGGATTTTCGGGAATTGGTCAAAGACCTGGTCGCAAAATATAAAACACGCATCGAACTCAAGCAGATCGGCGCCAGACAGGAAACTCGAATCGTTAAAGGTCTGGCCATCTGTGGCCGGGAAGTTTGCTGTGCCGGCGTTTTACAAAACCTGGACCGCGTCACCGTCAAGATGGCCAAAGAACAGAGCATGTCGCTCAATCCGGAAAAGATTTCCGGTCTATGCGGCCGCCTGATGTGCTGTCTTTCCTATGAGCATGAAGGCTATTCGCAGGCAAAAAAAATCGCCAGGTCGGCCGCGACGCAATCTCCCGATGACGCCGCCCCGGCCGATACGCGCATCAAAAAGCCCAAACCGCCCCAAACCGCCCCAAACCGGCAAAAAAATAAGCCTTAATCAGGCAGGAGTTCCGGATCATGTCAAAACCTTTCTACATCACGACCCCCATTTACTATGTCAACGCGTCTCCCCATATCGGACACGCCTACACGACCATTGTCGCCGACGTCCTGGCGCGGTTCGCGCGCATGGCCGGACGTGAAACCTTTTTTGTGACTGGAACCGATGAACACGGCGATAAAATCGCCGAAGCGGCCCGCAAGGCGAAGATCACACCCAAGCAATACGCCGACGGCGTGAGCGCCCAGTTCCGTGCGCTGTGGCCCGAGCTTTCCGTACAGCATGATTATTTCATCCGGACGACGGACCCCGATCATGTCGACACCGTGCGCGCCATCTTGCAGAAGGTCTATGACGCCGGAGATATTTATTTTGACGCTTATGAAGGTTATTACTGCGTCGGCTGCGAGCGCTTCTATATGGAAAAGGAGCTCATCGACGGCAAGTGCCCGGATCACCAGACCGAACCGGAACATCGCAAGGAAAGCAATTATTTCTTCCGCATGAGCAAATATCAGAACTGGCTGATTGAGCATATTCAGACGCACCCGGATTTCATCAGGCCGGAGCGCTATAAAAACGAGGTGCTGGCGTTTTTGCGGGAACCGCTCGAAGACCTGTGCATCTCGCGGCCCAAAACCCGCCTGGAATGGGGAATAGAACTGCCCTTCGATCAGCAGTACGTCACCTATGTCTGGTTTGACGCGCTCATCAATTATGTGACCGCCCTGGAATATCCCAACGGACATAACTTCAAGACGTTCTGGCCCGAAGCGCAACATCTCATCGCCAAGGATATTTTAAAGCCGCACGGCATCTACTGGCCGACGATGCTCAAGGCGGCGGGAATCGAACCATACCAGCATCTCAATGTGCACGGATACTGGGTCATGGATACGGGAAAAATGTCCAAGAGCCTCGGCAACGTCGTGCGTCCGCTCGACTTGAAAGACAAGTACGGCCTGGATGCTTTCCGCTATTTTCTAATGCGGGATATGGTCTTCGGTCTGGATTCCACGTTTTCCGAAGATGCCTTTGTCGCCCGGCTCAACTCCGATCTGGCCAATGATCTGGGAAACCTGGTGAGCCGGTCGGTCACCATGGCCATCAAGTACTGCGACGGAAAAATTCCCGCCGCGCCCGCACCCGGCGATCAGAACATTTTGCCGGAACTGGCGATCAGAGTCGCCTCCGACGTAGAGGCCAGTTTTGACGACATGTCTCTGCATAAGGGGCTTGCGGCCATCTGGGAGATGATCGGATCCGCCAACAAATTCATCGTGGAAAACGAGCCCTGGACGTTGGCCAAGGACCCCGTTAACCGGGAAAAACTCTCGACGATTATGTATCGTTTGCTCGAAACCCTGCGTGCCGTCGCTATTTTGATTTCACCGTTTATGCCGCAGGCGGCTTCAAAGATCCTCGCGCAAATCGGACTCAGCGCGTCAGGCCCCCTGAGTCTCGACATCATCCGGAGCCGCGCCCCGTTGCCGGAAGGCAGTTCGCTCATTCGGGAGGAATCTCTTTTCCCAAGAGTCGCTGCTGAAAAAGAAAAGCCCGCCCCGTCTCCAAAGCCGGCCATCGATCTGAAGCCGGAAATTGATTATGAGGACTTTGCCAAAGTGGATCTACGCGTTGCCAAAATCCTTGCGGCACAGGCGGTTCCAAAATCCAACAAGCTGATTCAACTGAGGATTGACATTGGGGAAGAGCGGACCATTGTCGCGGGCATCGGCAAAGATTACAAACCTGAAGAGCTGGTGGGTAAATCCATCGTGGTGGTCGCCAATCTCAAGCCGGCCAAGCTGATGGGAGTGGAATCGCACGGCATGCTCTTGGCGACGGATTCTCCGGCGGGATTGACGCTTTTAGGATTCGACCGGGAAGCCAAGACGGGCGGAAAGGTGCGTTAGACGCACCCGCAGGATAGGCGCTCATTCGCATTGACACGTATAGCGGCCGTTTCCGCTCCGGAAACGGCCGCTATTTAAATTATTTATTGAGCGTATTGAGAAAATCTAAAACATCTTTTCTTTGCTCGGCGCTGACCGCCGCGCCTTTTTTGATCATTCTATCGAGTGTTTGTTCCCACTGGGCGGATGTCTTCCGGGCATCGTAAACCCGCTTCGTGTTGTGGCATTTGGAGCACGCCTGATCTACAATCGCTTTACCTGAAGGCTGCGCCCAGACAAAACTGGCCGTCAAACACATCATCATAAGAAAGCATAAAACAACACATGATTTTTTCATTTAATGATCCTCCTGCGCGTTACTGGGTTAAGAGTTTCTCGATTGCGGGCGGATCAAAACCGTCCACAACATGACCAGAAATATAAAACAGCGGCGTCCCCCGCAGCCCCACCTGCCGAGCGAGATCCCGATGCGTCCGCATCACTTCATCAACCGATGGATTCCGGCAGGCATTCAAGCCGGCGCCCGAATCGAATTTCCCCGTAAATACGTCTTCATAGGTTCGAACCGGATCAGTAGAACAAAGAATATGACGGATTTTACGTTCGGAATCGGCGGATAGCGGCACCAAAAAGACATATACGGTGACGTCATCTTTTATTTTGTTGAAATATTCAAATCCCTGACGACAGTAAGGACAATTGGGATCGGTGAATTTCACGACGGTTTTCTTCCCGCTCCCGACTTTCAGCGCCCGGTCGAGCGGCAGGATGGCAAACTTTTGCGCCATTTTCAGCATTTGACTTTCGTGGGTGATGTTGACACCGCCCTTGGTCACGACACTTCCGTATAAAACTACATCTGCCTCCGGCAGGTAATAAAAAATTTGACGACCATTGTAGAGTTCGTAAATACCCGGCACAGCTGTGGACTTGAAAGTTTCATAGGTTTTATCGGGAAAGCTTTTTTTAAACTGTTCTTCCGGAGACATTTTCTCCGCCGACGAACAGCCGGGAAAGACCAGCAACATTAAACATAAAACCGCTCCGATTTTTTTCACAAACGGACTCCTTTAAAAAAAAGTGGGCAAAGTATATGATTAATCGGACTTTGTGTCAATTATCAACATCGGATGCGGCGGAGACATAAAGCAGATAAATCCCGGAAAAAAGGAAACCCCGCCTCATCGGGCAGGGCTTCTCATTAAATAGATTGGCGGAAGTGCATGGGAATCGAACCCACCTGGGACGGTTCTAGCGCCCCACA
>CAYUDM010000052.1:0-19763 GCA_964443625.1 uncultured Smithella sp.
TCCACGCAAAAACCCCCTTGAGTCGTTTAGCACTCAAGGGGGCTATTTACACAGATCATGAAGTTTTTTCGATAACGGCCTTTTACGGGTTTAATGTTGCAATCAACGTGTTTCTAAAGACCTTTCATCCTTTGCTTCGCTTCCTGATACAGCCTCATCACACAGATGAAAACCGCCAGGAAAAACAGCCCGAACATGAAGTTGGGCGCCGTGCCCAGGAATTTGTCCAACTGGTAGCCCGCCCACAGGAACAGGAAAGAAGCGACCACCATCGCGATGCCCCAGGCCGACAGCATCAATACCCCGTTTATCGCCTGATACTTATTCGCGGTTGTCTTGTTTGTTGCGGTGATCATGGCCTGCTCCTTTCTTCATGTCGTGTTACGTGATCTTGAAAAAAAACCTCTCTCAGGTGACGATCGTTTTGACCATGTCGATGACCGGATTGGTGAACAAAGCCATCAGCATGGTGTACAGCGCGAAAACACCCACCACTTCCGCCGTGTACATCTTGTCATACTTTCTCTTGAGGCTCACCAGAATCAAACCGCCCACGATCAGGCAGCCCAGCTGAAAATACGGAAAGTTTGCTGCGCCCGCCGCCGCGTATTCGGCAAATCCGAAGGTTGCCGTCAAGAAAACCACTGCCGCCGCCGCTACCATTGTTCCTAATGTCTTTTTCATGATCTGTACCCTCCTTAAAAGGTTTAAAGCGTTTTGTTTGACTTTATCTAATGAAAAAGACGTGCCAAAATGACCCGGATTCATCATGAATTATGCAAATATAGAATATATTTAAATAAAAAATGATTGCGATGGGGTGGATAGTAGGCCACGCATCAAGCCTTTTGATAAAAATTTAAAAGAAACGTTCAAAGAGATTGAACAAAAATTAAAAAAATCGTTCGAAGAAAAAAAAGAAGAGGAGAACTCCGGATCAAAAAAGTGCATCTTAAAATATTATTTAATGCAGACGCGGCGAACCTGCATGAAATCCGTAAAACCTTTCAAAACTTTCAAAATGCCGTCTTGAAGCAGTGTTGTCATGCCTTCCGATGCGGATTGATTACGGAGTACTTCCACCGTTTCGTGTTTTTGAATCATTCTTTTAATCGCGTCGGTTGCGATCAGTAATTCGTGGATTCCCATTCTGCCTTTGTAACCTGTCCGGTCACAAATGTCGCAACCCTTGGGACGGTAAAGCTTAAAGTCTTTGTTGTATGGAATGCCCAGGGATTCGAACGCCTCAACACCATAACTTTCGGCAATTTCTTCAAATTCTTCTTTGGTCGGATGATACACTTCTTTACAACTCGGACATAATGTTCTCACCAGACGCTGGGCGAGAATTCCCAGAAGGGCGTCGGCGAAGTTCAGGGGATCAATCCCCATATCCAGGAGGCGGACAATTGTTTCCGGCGCGCTGTTGGTATGCAGGGTGCTGAAAACAAGATGACCGGTCAGGGATGCCTCAACACCGATTTTTGCGGTTTCAAAATCGCGCATTTCGCCGACCATAATGATGTCGGGATCGGCGCGCAAAAAGGACCGCATGGCCGCAGCGAAATCAAAACCGATTTTCGGTTGAACCTGAACCTGCCGGAGGCCGTATTGGGTGATTTCCACCGGATCCTCCGCCGTCCAGATTTTTCTGTCGGGGCGATTGATATGATGTAAAGCGGCATGAAGCGTAGTGGTTTTACCGGACCCGGTCGGTCCGACGACCAGAATCATCCCGTAAGGTTTCGTAATTAAAGTCGTTAACTCCGAGTAATTACGTTTCAGGAGAGCCATATCTTCCAAGGGCATTGTCTCACCCTTGGCCAAAAGGCGCATTACAACATCTTCAACACCGCCCTGTGTGGGAATGGTGGCGACGCGCAGTTCGAGCTCATCACCCCCGGTGCGTCGGAATTTAATTTTCCCGTCCTGGGGAAGTCTTTTGACGGTAATGTCCAGATTGGCCATGATTTTGATCCGCGAGATCATGGCGGCGCGATAACTGAACGGGACGGTCTGGTACAAAGAACAGTCGCCATCGACCCGGAAGCGAATCTCGACGTTTTTCTTGCCGACATTTGGTTCAACGTGAATATCGGACGCTCTTCTGGCATGCGCGTCATTGATGATTTTATTGACCAGTTGCATGATGACGCTGTCGGATTCGGTGACCATATCGGACCCTTCTTCGTCATCATAGCCTGATTCGTCATCATCCAGGCGACCGAGAAGATCCGTGAAAGAGTGTTCATCCTCACTGGTCTGAAAGAACAGGTTGACGTATTTTAAAATATCGTCCGGAAGCGCGACATCATATTTGACCTTTTTTGTTTTCAGCAGATTTTCGATGGCATCCCGTTTCAGAATGTTGTTAGGATCGTCCATGATCACATGAATGTAGTTGTCGATCTTCTCCAGGGGAACCCACAATTCCCGCCGCAGATAGTCTTTTTTAAGGTTCTTGATCAGCTCGCCGGGGATCACCGCTTTTTCGTTGAAAGAAATGAAACGGCAACGATAGAAATCCTCGTAGGAATGTCCGAGGTCGTCTTTGGAAATGCGATACTTCCTCATCAGATAATGCTCGATGGATTCCTTTTGCTCTCGAGCCTCCGACCAGGCCGCATCCATATCCTCTTCCTTGATCAGGCCGCGGGTAATCAGAAAATCAAAGCGTGTTTTTCTGCGATGTTGAAAGCGATGCTGATTATAGAATGCGACGCCCAGCACTTCGGCGATTTCGACCGCGAGTCCGACCTCCTCTTCGGAAAATTTGTCGTCGTCGAACTTTCGATTGAGAATCTGAATCACGCCCATGATCTGATCTTCATAAAAGATCGGAGCAGCAAGGATTTGTTTTGTTCTATATCCGGATTTTTTGTCCCAACTGTCGTCAAACGTCAGCTCAAAATCGAGCGCTTTGAGTTCCTTTTGATTATAGGCGTCACTGATATTCACAATGTTGTAAGTGTTGGCCGCATAACCGGCAATGCTCTGGTTGCTGATGGGAACGCGGATTTCCTTAAGCTGGGTTCCCGCCAAAAACATGGAATAAATTTCATTATGAATTTTATCAATGACATAAATGGTGCAGGACTGCGCGTTAAAAAGATTGAGAATGCCTTCTTTGAGGTCGACCAGAATTTGGGGAATGTTTTTCGCCGCATGAATTCGGTTCGTGATGTCCTGGAGATTCTTGCGTATCCGGAGCTTTTCATCCAGGGAAACGTTTGAATCGGGTTTAAACTGAAAACTCATCAGGCATCTTCTTTCGTCTATTGGATTGTCGTTGTCACTTAAGTCTTATCGGCAGAAATATGAAAAAAATTCTGTGATAAAGCTAACTATTTACAAAGAAAAATTCAATAGCCCAGGAGAAACAGACTCTTGCAGACGCGACAAAGCGCGAATTCAGCCTGCCGTTACAATTTTTGAAAAATCGGCAATTTTATGAAAAAGCGTCGATATTTCAGACAGAAGCGACAGTCGGTTGTTTCGAATCTTTTCATCTTTATCCATAACCATTACATTGTCGAAAAAGAAATCCACCGGCGGACGCAGAGCGGCAAGTTTATTGAGCGCGGCGTCAAAATCCTTCTCGGCGATACCTTTTTCCGTCCGTTCTCGGATGGTCTCAAAGGCGGAGAAAAGGCGAATTTCCGCTTCGGCGGCAAGAAGATTAACATCGGCTTTCCCGCCCGGATAGCTTTTAAGAATGTTGTCCACGCGTTTGAAAGCGATGGAAATCGGCTCAAATTCAGGATTTTGACGAAAAGCTTGTAACGCGGCGATCTTTTCAAGGACGGAAACCAGATCTCCGATATCGGTTGCCAGGACCGCCTCCACGGTATCGTAGGCATATCCCTGCCCGATGAGCTGATTCTGGAGCCTTCCTCTGAAGAATTCCAAAACGTCTTTTTTGACCGCTTCGGACGGCTTTTTTAAAACATCTTTAAGCAGAAGCAGGCTCTCATCGATCAGAAAATGCAAATCGAGCGGATACCGCTTTTCCAGAAGGATGTTGATGACGCCCAGAGCCTGGCGTCGCAACGCGTAGGGATCGGCTGTTCCGGACGGTGGAAGTCCGACGCCGAAGAATCCGACAATTGTGTCGATTTTATCAGCGAGTCCGACAATCGCCCCCACATCGGTCTTAGGCAATTCACCGCCTGCGGAAGTCGGCAGATAATGTTCATAGATCGCCTGCGCGACGTGCGGGGGTTCGCCGGCCAAAAGGGCGTATTCCCGTCCCATGATGCCCTGGAGTTCGGAGAATTCTCCCACCATGAGGGATTCAAGATCCGCCTTGGCCAGAAGCGCGGCACGATCAACGTCTTTTTTAATTTTCGGTTTCGCCTTTTGAGCGATTTTCGCGGCCAGTTTTCTAAAACGCATGACCTTTTTATGCGATGTTCCCAAAAGCGTATGAAACACGACCTTCTTTAAAGATTCGACGCGCGCCTCCAGGGGGACTTTTTTGTCCTCTTCAAAGAAGAAACGGGCGTCGGACAGTCTTGCCGCCAGAACACGTTCGTTGCCTTTGGCGACGACCGAAATATCCCGGGGTTTCGTATTGCTTACAGCGATGAAAAACGGCAGTAACTTTTCGTCCGATCCGACGACGGGAAAGTATTTCTGGTGTGAAATCATGGTTGTGGTTAAAACGTCTTTGGGAATCTGAAGAAAGTCCGGATCAAAGGTGCCGCGTACGATCACCGGGTATTCCACAATATAGGTCACGGTTTCCAGAAGCTCTTCGGAATAAAACAGGTGACCGCCTGCTTCTTCGGCAGAGGCTCTGGCCTGTTCGAGAATAAAATTCTTTCTTTCTTCCGGATCGACGATCACGAAACGTTCACGGCATTTGTTCTGATAGTCTTCAAAAGAGGACACTTCAAACGCGTCCGGAGCCATAAAGCGGTGACCGCGCGAGAGGTTGGCGCTTTGAATATTTTCAACGGAAAAATTAACGACCTGGCCGTTGTAGAGCGCCAAAAGCCAGTGCACGGGGCGGGCAAAGCGCAGATCATAGGCGCCCCAGCGCATGGATTTTCGAAAAGGGATGGACAGCATAAAGCTTTTGAGGATATCGGGTAAAAGCTCCGCCGTTAATTGTCCGGAAAGCGTCTTTCTGGCCCCCAGGTATTCTCCTTTATCGGTAACAATTACTTCAAGTTGAGAAACGTCCAGACCCTGGCCTTTGGCAAAACCGATTGCGGCTTTGGTGGGATTGCCGGCTTCATCGTAGGCGGCCTTTTTTGCCGGTCCGAGCTTTTCAATGGTTTGATCTTCCTGCTTCGGAGCAACATGCGCGATGGAAAGGACCAGGCGGCGAGGTGTCGCCAGGCAGCGAATGCCGTCAAAAGCGATATTTTTTTCCTTGAGCATTTTGCGGATGATGTCTTCCATATCGCCAACCGCTTTGGATAAAAATCCGGCGGGTATTTCTTCGGTGCCGATTTCGAAAAGTAGTTCGTTTTGCATGGTGTCTCCAGAGTTGGTTATCGATTTTTCAAGAGGGGGTATCCCAATTCTTCACGCTGTTTGAGGAAGAGCTCCGAACTGATCCGGGCCAGATTGCGCACACGGCCGATATAACTGGTCCGTTCGGCCACGCTGATCGCGCCGCGCGCGTTGAGCAGGTTGAAGGTATGGGAGCATTTCAGGCAGTAATCATAGGCGGGCAGAGCCAGATTCTTTTGTGCAATTTTAATGGCTTCTTCCTCATAGGTGTCGAAAAGTCTGCGCAGCATAGGAATGTCGGCCACTTCAAAATTGTAAGTGGAAAACTCGACTTCTCCGCGATGGTGGACATCGCCGTATTTGACGGTGTCCGTCCACTGCAAATCATAGACATTGTTGATGCCCTGAATATACATGGCGATGCGTTCCGTTCCATAAGTCAATTCCGCGCAGACCGGATTGCAGTCAAAGCCCCCGACCTGCTGGAAATAGGTAAACTGTGAGATTTCCATACCGTCGAGCCAGACTTCCCATCCCAAACCCCAGGCGCCCAGCGTCGGAGATTCCCAGTCGTCTTCGACAAACCGGATATCATGTTCCAGCGGATCGATGCCGAAGCTTTTGAGCGAATCCAGATAAAGCTCCTGGATATTGACAGGTGAAGGCTTCATAATAACCTGATATTGGTAGTAATGCTGGAGACGATTGGGGTTTTCCCCGTAACGGCCGTCCGTGGGACGCCGCGACGGCTGGACGTAGGCCACGTTCCACGGTTCGGGACCCAGTGCCCGCAGGCAGGTAGCAGGATGAAAAGTTCCCGCGCCGACTTCCATATCATAGGGCTGCTGAATGACGCACCCCTGTTTGTGCCAGTAATTTTCAAGCGCAAAAATCAATTCCTGAAATGTCACAAATAGCCTCCTTGAGGATTTTCCAAAAAGAAGAACAGATCGGACTGAAACGGTCTATCTCTTCGATTTTACCAGTGGTTGACTAGCATGAAAGCACCGGCCGGTCAATATCCAATGGTTGACGTGACGTCAATCCATGCTTTTTTTCAAAAGTAAACGGCTTTTTGTGCCGATATGGATTTGACGAAGTCAGGCAATGGGATCGACTGCCAAGCAGGCAAAATCCGGCAACCTTTAAACGGACAGCAAGATTGTAAAAATGAGCATGAGCGACCCGTATCAAAACCATCAGAAAAACACGTTCGGAAGATCAGGCGATGAGGCAAGAAAACTTTTTGCCTACTTGCTGCTGGCTTGTAAGAACCTTTCGTTGTATCCGGAAGGTCATGTCACAGGCGTCAACTCAGTCCGTCACTTTTATGCCCGTCTGACCGAATATACGAGGCAGTACGGCGATTTCAGGATAGAGATTGACCGGAATCGGGTGGTGTGTGCGGCGAAAGAAGTTTACGCGGGGACCTCCGACGAGGGAACGCTGCCTTTCACGCTCTTTCGTGACGGAATCCGATGGCTGGAATTTCAAAAAGGCGCGACACTTGAGGAAGTCTCTGAAGTGCTGTCGATCATCAACCGTTACAGCGTCCTTTCGGCAGAGCCGGAGGGCGATATTGTCACGGCTTTTTGGGAGTGCCGGTTTGAAACCATCCGCTACGAAGTGGCCGATTTGTATTTCGGTCTTTCCCCGGAACAGACCGCTACCGTTTCGGCATTCAATCCGGGGCCGCCACAGGGGCCATCCAGTCCGGAACAAACCCAGAAGCCAGACATTGACGCGGCGATCGATCCGGCCGTTTTGGAACTGAGCCCCGAAGAGCACAAAGAACTCAAGAAGATGGTTCACGACGAGGAGACGGCAGACTCGTCGGCCCACCTTCGCATGCTGCTGGACAGCCTGCTTTTTTATAAGGAAGATACGGACTTAAAAATTGTTTTGGACGTGCTGGAAAAGGAATTCACGGTTTTTCTGTTCCGGAGTGAGTATGGATCGGCGTTGATCATTGCCGAAGGGTTGCATTATCTTTTGGAAAGAGGCCGTATCCTTCCTCACCTTAAACCGCTCATCGGGGATTTCTTTTTTGCCGTATCTTCTCCCGGAACGCTCAAGCCGGTTAGAGAGGCATGGCCCTATCTTTCATTGCCGCAAGCTAGAATACTTGCCAGACTTTTCTACATCCAACATCCGCGCACGCTGGAAACGCTGATCGAGATGATCGTTGTGCATCAACCACCTCAGTATGAGCAATTGCTTGAGGATGTTATGATTGCCTTGGTCGGTCGGGATCGGGCAATCATGAAATCGTTGCTTGACGTGGTGGATGATAGAATCGTCGCGCGCCTGATTCCGGTCTTCGCGAGGCTCGATAAGGAAGAAGCCGAAGAGCTTTTTCTAGCCGTGTGCCGCAGACCGTCGGTTTTTGTTCGACGACTTGCCCTCAGGGCGCTTTTTCGGATTGTTCAGATTCCAGCCGGGAAAATATTTGACCTCATTCATGATGAGGATGCAGAAGTTCGGAGACTCATCCTCAGGCAGTTGGGACGAAAAAGGGATGAGGAAGCCGAAGCATTGCTTTTAACGTATCTTCGGGACAAACGGATCACGGAAGTAAACCACCTGCTTGCATGCTACCAGACATTGGGAAAATGCGGAACCCAAAGGAGCGTCGGGTTTCTTCGCAAGAAACTCATGCATCGGAAGTGGTATCCCGCTGAAGGAAGACTTCCTGAGCGTCAAGGAGCGGCGCTGGCGCTGCTTGGACTGGACAATTCTGAAGCCCAGCAGGTCATCGAATCTGCGCAGAAAAGCATTTTCCCATGGATACGAAAGCTCGTCGCAGGAACGGCGGGTCCACGACAGCTAAGAAAAGGAGAGATGTGATGTCGGATCGCCAGAATCTTCCAGTCCGCCTTGGTCATGATTTTCTCCGTCATTTTTATCATGTTTTGCATACCGCTCGAATTTACCGGGATAATAATCAGCTGATCCGGAAAAGTGTGCAGTCTTTTCAGACCATTCTCAGGGATATGACTGTTGCCGGTGACATCAGCCTCGTCTTATGGCGAGGGAGGTTTCATCTCGGCGGCGAAAAGCTGACATACCGGAGAGAGACGGCCGGGGTGGCGGGCTCAATGCTCGAGTTTTTCTCGCGTCGCCGCATTGGCGCGATCGAATTTCTTCAGGGGGCCAATGAGGCTTCACCTGAGGATATTCTGACGTTTGTTCGCGTGCTAAACGATGTCGGCCGTGAGCGCGAAATCATCGATGAATTAGCGGACAGGCTCATGGAGCAAGGACTGACATGGGTAAAAGTATCCGAAAAGTTGCCCGATGACATGAATAGACAGGACTTGTGCGAAGAGGATCGTTTATATGAAAAAGCGCGGAACACTTATTTTCACGCCGTTGAGACAATTCGGGAAGTTGCGCAAAAGGCCTCCAAAGGGATGGTAGGGGTCCGCAAGGCCCGACGGCTGGCTCAAAACATCGTCGATCTGATTCGGGAAGATACATCACTCATGATCGGACTGACCACGATTAAGGACTATGACGATTACACCTATACCCATTCCGTCAACGTCGCTCTGCTTGCGACCTGTTTGGGGCGTTACATTGGATTGTCCGATTTGTCGCTGGAGTATCTTTCCGTGTGCGGCTTGTTTCACGATCTGGGGAAAGTGGGCATTCCAAAGGAAATTCTTAACAAACAAGGCGCTCTGACCGAAAGCGAATGGGACAGAATGAAGGCCCATCCCTTGATCGGTGTCAGGCAGGTATTGGGTCTCAACGCTCCCGAAGCGCTCCGTTCTCGCATTATCCTGGGGCCGTTCGAACATCATCTGAATCCTGATATGACCGGTTACCCCAAAACCCTTTTTATGGAGCGGTTGAGTCTGACCGGCAAGATTCTTCGCATTGCCGATGTGTACGAAGCTCTGACCGCCCAGCGGGCGTATCGACCGAAATCCTATGCACCGGACGAGGCGCTGCGCAAAATGTGGATGGATGCGGGGAAAAGTTTCGATCCGATCTTGCTGAAACGATTCATCGCTATGATGGGAATATACCCTGTCGGCTCGGTGGTGGAATTGAGCGACGGCGGCGTTGCTCTGGTGTTGGATTATCCGGATGAATCGGTGCGGACTTTACCTTTGGTGATGCGTCTGGTGGAGAACGGAACGGATTGGAAGCGCGGCGACATCATCTATCTGCCCGATCAGGAATCCGATGAGACATTGGTGTCTGTGTCCATTGTCCGCGGGTTAGACCCGGTTCAGCTCGGGATCCATCCGGCCGAGTATTTTCTTCACGAAAAATAAGAATTCGCCGCATCCGCCGGTTATCATGTCGAGAGAAAGTTTGCGGCCATCCAGGCGCCGAGCGCATCAAGGGCGCGCAGGGCGTATAAACGGTGCTTTTCCTGCTTTTTGACTTTGCGGATCTCCAGGGGATCAAGAATGCCGAAATTGATATTCATCGGCTGGAAGTATGACTTGACCGGGGGCGGCGATGTAATATGGCGTATGAGCGCGCCGATGGCCGTCGTGGCCGGCGGTGGCGGAGGCGTCCGGCCTTCTTCCAGAAGCGCTGCGGCGCAAAGACCTGCCCAAAGCCCCATGGCCGTCGATTCCATATAGCCTTCCACGCCTGTGATTTGTCCGGCAAATAAAATACGGGGATTGTTCTTTAACTGTAGGGAAGGCAGCAACAACGACGGAGAGTTGATGTAGGTGTTTCGGTGAATGCTGCCCATCCGGGCGAAAACAGCGTTTCGAAGCGCCGGGATGATCCGGAAAATTCGTCTTTGCTCCGGCCAGGTGAGCTTAGTTTGAAAGCCTACCAGGTTAAGCAGGGATCCGGATTGGTTTTCTTTACGCAATTGCACCACGGCATAAGGTATTTCCCCCGTATGGGGATCGACCAGTCCGACCGGCTTCATCGGTCCGAATGCGAGGGTGCTTTCACCGCGTGCGGCAAGGATTTCAATCGGCAGGCATCCTTCAAAATGCCGGATGTCCTCAAACGGACGGGCCGCGACTTTCTGCCCGGAAAGTAGTTCATCGCGGAAAAGACGGTATTCCTGCTTGGTCAGCGGGCAATTGAGATAGTCCGGTGTGCCTTTGCCATAGCGCGATGCCCAGTAGGCTTTTCCCATGTCGACGGAATCCGCCTCGACGATCGGAGCGATGGCATCATAGAAATAGAGGCTGGTCTGATCAATCAGACCGGTCATCGCAAGAGCCAGGCTCTCTGAGGTCAGCGGGCCGGTCGCGATAAGAGTGAGTCCATCCGTTGGAATGTCGTCGATTTCTTTCCTGTGAAGGGTCAATCCCTTTTGCGCTTTAAGCATGGATTCGACGTCTCGGGCGAACAGGACACGATCAACGGCCAGAGCGCTGCCTGCGGGCACGGCGGTCCGGTCCGCCGCGGCGAGAATCAACGAATGAAGACAACGAAGTTCCGACTTGAGCAGCCCCGGGGCGCTGTCGGGAAGGTTCGACTTCAAGGAATTACTGCAGACGAGCTCGGCCAGGTTTTCAAGTTGATGCGCGGGAGAAAAGCGATGCGGCTTCATTTCAAAAAGCCGGACCGCGTGACCACGGCGCAGAAGCTGCCAGGCTGCTTCACAGCCGGCCAGCCCTCCGCCGATAATGTTAACCGGGCCGACTGTCATTCCGAGGTTTTGGCTTTTGGAATCTTCTTGATGGTTTTACATTCCGGGTAGCCGGTGCATCCCAGAAACTGTCCATAGCGGCCGCGCTTGACGGCCATCGGTTTGCCGCAGTTTTCGCAGATCTCATCGGTGACGACGGCTTCCTGCGTCAGAACCTTTCCGTCTTTGCCCATTTTTTTAATGTTTTTACATTCGGGATAGCCGGTGCACCCCAGAAACTGTCCGTAGCGGCCGCGCTTGACGGCCATCGGTTTGCCGCAAAGATCACAAACTTCGTTTGTGGTCGGCGCTTCGGCGGCAACGATTTCACCATTTTCATTCGTGGTGGCGTTCATCGTGTTTTTGCACTCCGGATAACCCGAACAAGCTAGGAACTGACCGAAACGTCCTTCTTTGACGATCATGGTTTTACCGCATTTGTCGCAGGCAATGTCTGTTGTTTTTGTTTCCACGTGTTTAACCTTTCCGTTTTCGTCATGGGTGAAATTCATGGTGTTTTTGCATTCCGGGTAATTGGAACAGCACAGAAATCGTCCGTTCTTTCCCCACTTGATGATCATCGGAGAGCTGCATTTGTCGCAGACCAGATCCGTCGGCGTTTCTTCCTTCTTGACGTTGCGCATGGAATCTTTGGCTTTGTCGAGCTCTTTCGAAAAGAGTTTGTAGAAGTCATGCAATGTTTCGACGCGATTGTTGGCGCCGTTTTCAATGGCGTCGAGCTTGTTTTCCATATCCGCCGTGAAGGCCAGATCCAAAACCGTGGGGAAACTTTCGACCAGAAGTTCCGTGACGACCTTGCCCAGTTCCGAAGGGAAAAACTTTCCTTTTTCCAGCCTTACATATTCACGATCCTGAATCGTGGTAAGAATGTTCGCGTACGTGCTGGGACGACCGATGCCGTTTTCCTCCAGTTCGCGAACCAGGGACGCTTCCGAATAGCGTGGCGGTGGCTGCGTGAATTTTTGCTGCGTGTCGAGCTTCAACAGTTTCAGGGATTCGCCCTCTTTTACGTCTGGGAGGAGCTTGTCGAGGCCGTTTTCCTCCTCTTTTTCCTCCTTGCTTTCCGTATAAACAATGGTGAAGCCGGGGAATTTAAGCACCTGTCCCTGAGCGCGGAAAACGCAACCGGCGCCTGAAATATCAATGGTGGTCTGATCGAACACAGCCGGATTCATCTGGCTGGCCACAAACCGGTTCCAGATCAGTTGATAAAGCTTGAACTGATCCGGCGTAAGATATTGTTTAATGTCCTGCGGTTTATAAGCCATTGTGGAGGGGCGGATGGCTTCATGGGCGTCCTGGGTTTTCTGCGCGCTTTTATAGACATGCGGTTTGTGCGGCAGATAATCGGAGGAATAGTTTTCCTTGATGTAATCGCGCACGGCATGCAGCGCTTCCTCGGCGATCCGGAAAGAATCCGTTCTCATGTAGGTGATCAAGCCTACGGACCCTTCAGCGCCCAACTCGATACCTTCGTAAAGTTTTTGAGCGACGGTCATTGTTTTTTTTGCGGAAAAGCGCAGCCAGCGTGAAGCTTCCTGCTGCAGCTTGCTGGTGGTAAACGGCGGCAGAGCTGAGCGTTTGAGTTCTTTTTTTTCCAGCTTTTCGACAACGAAGGTGGCCTTTTTAATTTCAGAGGCGAGTCTTTGGGCTTCCTCCCCGTTTGACACCTTGGCTTTTTTGCCGTCCACCCTGAGCAGCTTTGCTTCGAAAGGCGGCGGCTGGCCGCCTTCGAACTGCGCGGTCAAATTCCAGTATTCTTCCGGAATGAATTTGCTGATTTCATCCTCGCGCTCGCAGATCATGCGCACGGCGACCGACTGGACACGTCCGGCGCTTAGTCCTCTTTTGACCTTGTCCCACAAAACCGGGCTGATCTGGTAGCCCACCAGGCGATCGAGGATTCGGCGAGTCTGCTGGGCTTCATATTTATTAAAATCAAGCTCCAGCGGATGGTTAATGGCTTCCATCACCGTATTTTTGGTCAGGTCATTGAATAAAACACGGTAGATTTTTTTCTTCTTTTCGCCGATGACTTCGGCGATATGCCACGCGATGGCTTCTCCTTCGCGATCCGGATCGGGCGCCAGGTAAATATTTTCAGCGGTTTTGGCCGCTTTCTTCATTTCGTCGATCGTCTTTTTTTTCGTATCGATGGTTTTGTAGGTGGGTTCGAAATCTTTTGTGAGATCAATGCCCAGGGCGCTTTTGGGCAGATCCTTAATATGGCCCATCGAGGCGACGACGTTAAAGTCCTTGCCGAGAAACTTCTTAATGGTTTTTACTTTCGTGGGGGATTCCACAACAATCAGTGAATTTGCCATAACTTCTCCTTGATGATCCGCAGCCCTATAGACGCAAGAATCCTTTTTGTAAAGAATTTATTTTTTCAGCATAAAATATTTTCCGGGGGATTGCTCAATTATTCCCTCAATTTCCAGTCTGATCAACCTGCCCATGATTTCCCCCGCGGGTAAACCGGCGCGAGCGATAAGATCATCGATATGCAGGGTGCCGCAGTCGGTCAGCAGGCGAATGATCTCATCGCCATTAAAGGTGGAAGCGGTCAACGCATTCGTCGATATTGTGTCATCGATCCGGCCGTTTGCGTCCTTTGAGGTCAAGGGCGTCAGGGAACGATCCTTGTCCAGTTGCGGGACGATCTCTTCAAGAATATCATCAATGCTGTCGATCAGTTTAGCGCCTTGCTTGATCAGGCTGTTGGCTCCACGAGATGAGACGGAATCAATGCTTCCCGGTATGGCGAAAACTTCACGTCCCTGCTCACCGGCAAGCCTTGCCGTGATCAGCGATCCGCTTTTTTCGCCGGCTTCCACCACCACGACACCGTAAGACAAGCCGCTGATAATCCGGTTTCGCGCAGGAAAATGAAACGGCAGGGGTTTGGCGCCGGGCGGATACTCCGAGACAAGGGCGCCGTTTTCTGCGATGTCTTCGCAGAGTTTTTTGTTTTCAGGAGGATAGACGACATCCAGACCGCAACCCAAAACAGCAATGGTTCTTCCTCTTGCCGCCAAGGCGCCGCGGTGCGCGCAGGAATCGATGCCGCGCGCCAGCCCGCTGACGACGGTAATGCCGGAAAGCGCCAATTCCCGACTGATTTTCTCCGTGGTATAGCGACCATAGGCGCTGGCCTGTCGCGATCCGACGATCGCTACGCAAACCTC
Organism: uncultured Smithella sp.; assembly: GCA_964443625.1. Taxonomy (GTDB): domain Bacteria; phylum Desulfobacterota; class Syntrophia; order Syntrophales; family Smithellaceae; genus UBA8904. Next base: position 14,293 of record CAYUDM010000052.1, read on the forward strand.
TTTGGGCTGGAGCCGGCCCCGGACATACAAAACGGAGGGACTGTCGTAAATACTCAAAAGTCTTGCCGGGTAGTCTTTGTTTCGGCAGGTGTATATCCTCATTCCGGCCCGATATGCCCGATCCAGCGATTTGGCAATCATGCCCCAGTCGGAAAAATCGGCAATGGCTTGAGCCTGTGCCGGGCTGAGTCCGGTCTGTCGAATCAGATCGACAGGCGATGCCGAAAAGACATCCCGCATCGTGGAAAAGATGTCGGAAAGCGAGGCAATCGAGGCGTTGCCGATCCCGTCGATGGCTTTGAGGGCCAGCCAGTATTTCAAATCGTCGTCTTGCATCATGGTATTTATATTTGTGATGGCGCAAACGGAACGTTTAGTTTAACGCAACGGTTTGCAAAAGTAACGGCACGTTATCCCCGGTGCGGGTCGTCTGTCAAGTGTTTTAAAAATATTGCGTTAATCCAATCTTTGCGTTACAGACCCGGCATAGAAAGAACTCAAGAGGTGCTGCATGCGAAAAACAATGATCATCCTTTCGTTATTGTTAACCTTCCTGATTTGCGCGGGGCATGGTGAGACTGCCTCGCAGGGGAGTATGACGATAAATTTAACCCAGGCTCAGACCGCCACCGGAGGGGATTCCTCCGAAAATCCGCCTGTGCTGTCGATCGCCCCGAGAGAAATCGATCTGGGGATCATTCAGCCCGGCGAAACCGCCTTTGGAGAATTTACATTCAGGAACATGTCGAAAGGAAAGCTCGATTGGTCCACAGTCGGGCCTGAAGGTTGGGATGAAGCGGAAATGCCGGCATTGCGAAGCGCCGTTGAGCATGACGTCGACTATATGCGGCTGGAGGTGTCGGTCGCCGGACACGCCGAGAGTTTTTATTTTGATCGTTCACGGGCGTCCTCTTTTAAAACGATCATAAAGCTTGAAGCCGCCAACAAGTCGATCCTCCGCCTTAAGGAACTCAAGCCCGGAGCCTACCGACTGGCTATGCGAATAGCTTCTACCGGCGGTTCGCGCACAATCTTCGTTGCATTCCGGATTGTGGCGGCGCAGGAAAACCCCGCCATCAATCTCAATCCGCAACGGCTGGACATGGGAACTATGCCCGCGGGAAACACCACATCGAGGAGAATTGAACTGATCAACGAGGGCAAGGAAATGCTGACCTGGTCCATTGTCCGGCCGAAGGGCGGGCGGGCTAGCGGTTCGTCGATATTCAAAAAGGAACGCTACGTTTCATTTTACAATGATGAAAACAAACAAAAAAACAGTTACATCGTGCCGAACCATCTCAAAAATACTTTGGAACTTCTGGGGAAATGGTCCGCTGCAGACGGCTACCCGCAATCGAAGGGTTCGGTCAGCACCATGAAATATTCCTTTTATGGAACAGGCATCAAGTTGTATCTGAAAACCCATTCTGAAGAAGGCAATCTTTTATTCTATATCGACGATCAGCCCCTGAATCTGCATGATTGGCTGGCCCGTGATCAGGGCGTGCATGAGCTGGATTTGGCGGAAAATCTTACCACCGGACTTCACGTTCTGACGGTTATCTGCCGGGAAGGACGCATGGAACTCGAAGGAGTCAAAATTCAGGGCGTGGACGTGATGAAGGGGCCTGCCGGATGGATGAGCGTTTTTCCGATTTCCGGAACCACCACCAGCGAAACGGATTACATTAATGTTCGTATCAATACCGATTCAATGGCGCCCGGACTCTATGCGGATGAGATCAACTTCAAGTCCAACGGTGGAGATACAATCGCAGAAGTCTACGTCGAAATTGCCTCCGACGCGTCGCCGAAAATTATTGACGTCTTCCTTTACATCAAAGATCTGGACTTTGTGTTTACCTCGCATCCCCAGGCGGAGGCCCAGCGTTTTTTGCAAAACGGTTATACCAAAGAAGGGATTGCCTTTCGATTGTTTGCTCCGGAAACTCCCGGCACGACCGGGTTTTACCGCTGGTTTAATCCGGATCTCGGAGATCATTATTATTCATCCGATCGGACCGGCGGCGGCCAAAAGCTTGACGGGTATGTCTTTGAAGGAACCATCGGCAACATCGCGACCTCGCGTATGACCAACACCAGGGAGTTGTATCGTTGGTTCAATCCATCCAGCGGACGGCATTACTACTCAACCGATCCCAAGGGCGGCACCAGGCTGCGCAAGGGCTACCGTTTTGACGGCATTGCCGGTTATGTCCGATGATCGGATCGGCCGATGCGTGATTTGATCTTGACAAAAAATGGAAGAGGGGATATTAGGCTTTCTCTTTTTGGTGCAGGATACTTAAATGCGCCTGTAGCTCAGCTGGATAGAGCAACGGACTTCTAATCCGTGGGCCGAGAGTTCGAATCCCTCCAGGCGCACCAAAACGAAAATGGTGGGTGTAGCTCAGCTGGTTAGAGTGCCGGGTTGTGGCCCCGGAGGTCGAGGGTTCGAACCCCTTCACTCACCCCATTTTTTGGGATTTGAAACTACGCGCCCGTAGCTCAGCTGGATAGAGTCGCAGACTTCGAATCTGTTGGTCGTAGGTTCGAATCCTACCGGGCGTACCAAAATAGAATGTGTTCTTTCTCAAGTGAATGTTTAAAAACGACCAAATGCAAGGCGCCGGTAATATGAGGAGTGAGGCGTACTAAATGTACGTCGCAACATGAATATTGAAGGCAACGCAGTAGTTGGGTGTTTTGAAGCATTCACTAAGGGCCCTTAGCTCAGCTGGTAGAGCAACTGACTCTTAATCAGTAGGTTGTCGGTTCGATCCCGACAGGGCTCACCAAATATCAAGGGGTTACGTTTAGTAACCCCTTTTTTCAGAACGATCTCCTTTGTAAGCCATCGATTTAATTATTGTCTTGACAGTATCATTGTGCAGCTTTAAGATAACCGCCAAGAAGTATTAATGTATTGCCTGTCTTGATCCGATAAAGAACACAGAAATCAATCCATCCAGGGGCCAGGAATGATGCGCTGTCCTTCATGCGGTTATGAAAGAAAAGAGATTGATCAGATCATTGATTCTTCGCAATGCCCAAAATGCGGCATCGTTTACACAAAATGGAAACAGGTTGACATCAAGAAAAACGCGGATAGTGTATCTCCGGAGCCGTCTGTCGGGGCTTTGGAGACTGAGAAAAGATCGGATAAATTCTCTCTGGAGCGATGGCTCTTTATCGGCGCCGGGGGTGTTGTTGCCCTCGTGCTGATTATTTCCGTTCTGGTCCCTTTTGTTACACGCCAATTCAAATCTGTTGAGCCCGCCTCTGTTGTGTTTGAGGAAGAGCAGTTGGATGAAAACAAAGACGAAACGACGGAACAACCAGACAATCAAAAAATGGCAGCCCCCCTCCCGGTCGAACCGGAGAGGCAGTCAGCACAGGACGCTTCAGGCGATATGCCCGACGATTCAGACACCTTGCACCATAAACCGATATATTGTTATGCCGACGCCGGCGGGAAACTCAACTTTGTGGAGTGGCGAACCGGTCTGCAGGTCATGAATCCGGATGGTTCTCTCAATCGAGAAAACTTTGTAAAATGGTCCTACGATCAAGTTGGCGGTAATCCCAATGATATAGAGCCGGATCGTGAAGCCAGAAACAAGCTTGACCGGGAGCGGGAAGAAATCTTCAAAAAAGTTCTTCCTTATAAATCCATGGGGGACAATCTGACGAAGACCGAGCAGGATCTTCTGGAAAGACAATACCAACTTTCTTATTCCAGAGCCTACAATCAGGCTCTGAATCGACGTAACGAGGCAGTGCGAAAATTAAACTACATGTTGAAGCAGTTTGAAGATTTCGAAAAAAGCCGAAAATAGGACGAAAAAAACCCGCTGACGATTGAAAAACAAGAACTTCGGTCAGCGGGTTTTATGTCTTTGTCATCGCGGACTATTCCAAAACAGCCAGCACCTGTCCTTCATTGACAGAGTCGCCCACCTTGATTTTGATTTCCTTTACAGTTCCCGATCCGGGTGAGCAAACGGGGATCTCCATTTTCATAGCGTCCATGATGATGACTTCATCATCTTCCTGAACCTGGCTTCCAACACTCACCGGAATACTTGCGATCTTCCCCGGCATGGGGGCCTTGATTTCAACGCTCATAGCTTGCCTTTGCCTCCCTCATTATATTTAGTTACAGATTCTTCAGGAATATCGGCTCTATTTAGGACCCGGACGGCCCGAAAGCCGTTTTTCTCCTATCTTAATTGATAGCCGAGGTCAATAAGATTTATCGGCGGTTACTCGTGCCGGAGCGCTTCGATCGGATCCAGAAGCGACGCCTTATAGGCTGGATAGAAGCCGAAGAAAACACCCACCAGGGCGGAAAAGCCGAACGACATGACGATGGCCCACACTGATATCAGAATCGTCCAGCCGGCAAAATAGGACAAGACCTCAGCCAGCGTAATTCCCAGCACAATGCCGATCCTGGAGCGGTGTAAGGGATTTGCACCCTCATTACACTGGTTGGTAACCAATTTTCTTGCTTAGAAGAACACCGCTTATATTCTGGAGCGGAATCTAGGGCTTGCACCTAGAACTTCTTTTCTGGAAGAAAAGCGTTTTGCTTAAACTAATTCCGCTAATATTTTGGTAGTGAGAGAGAGACTCGAACTCTCATTGCGCCCACATCTAGGGCTTACAGTTTATAAGACTGCTTTCCTGCCAATTGGAAGACCTCACCAAATTTTAATTTTAAAGGCCACCGTAACGGCATTCAGCCACGAATGGCCGGACACCATGTTATATGTAACTATAACGACCCTAAGCGTTACGGGGCCTATATTCTGGCGGGCCTTAAAGGATTTTAACCCTTATCGTGCTGTTTTGGAGACAGCTGTGTTTTCATTTACACCAAAGACCCGTATTCTTGGAGCCGCAGGTCAGAATTAAACTGACATCTTTTCATTACGAAAGAAATATTCTATCGTTAAACTACAACGGCACTTTATTCTGGTGGGGGGTGATGGAGTCGCACCACCCGAGGCCTAGGGCCATCTGATTTACAGTCAGAACCGCTTCTATCTACGGGATAACCCCCCATTTAAAGGTAAAACAGGATTCGAACCTGTGTACTTATCAAGTCTCTCCTATATGTTAAGGTTCCAAACCCATATAGTATGCCAGTTTGACTTGCACATAAACTCCACTCTGCCATATACCTTTATATTTAAATGACATTTAAAGACCAAGGAGTATTTGTCTATCTTTATCTAAGACCACACGGGTAGCGTGGTGCCCAAAAGGCTATTCCAAATATCTTTTTTCAGCGTATTCCTTTTAAATGTCATATTTTGGTGGATCTTGAGGGAATTGAACCCTCCTGTTTTTTCTCGGTGCAAGCGAGATGAACACCCCATGCATTCCCAAGACCCATATTTTTAATAACTTTTACCTTCTTTATATCTTATTCTTCTATAATATCTTCCATTACCTTTATT
>CAYUDM010000052.1:19870-20270 GCA_964443625.1 uncultured Smithella sp.
TTTATTTTTTGACTTATATGTATCAGTTTGTGCATGACAATTAGGACATATAAGTTCTAAATTTTCTGGCCTATTATTATCACTATTACCATCCTTATGTTCTAATTCAAGTGGTATTGGTTTATTATTCCAATTATCATTTTTACATGTTTGGCATCTATGACCAAACTTTTTTTCTAATATTTTTTTAATAGTTCTAACAGAGAGAATACCGTCTTTATTAAAAATATCTTCTCTTTGTTTAAATGTATATTCATTATCACATTTAGTAGAACAGAATTTCTTTCCTTTACCTTTAATTTCAAATCCACAATTTAAACAAAATTTCTCTTTTTTAATATGTTTATTTTCTCTATTATTATAAAATCCAGCACATATATGATTACAGAACTTATTTTTT
>CAYUDM010000053.1:0-19522 GCA_964443625.1 uncultured Smithella sp.
GGTAAACGCGAATGATTCAAACGGCAGTTCCACGCCCAGGGCGATATGGCGCGCGCTGTTTCCCGGCGCGCCAGCCTGATTGCACTGACCGGCCACGACTTCCTGAATCAGGTTCTTATCAATTCCGGCCTTGGCGATCGCGCCTTTTAACGCAATGATTCCCAGCTGTACCGGGTTATATGCCGAAAGCGATCCCAGATAATCTCCGATGGCGGTTCTTGCGCCACTGACAATAACTACATCTCTCATAATGTTCTACCTCTCGATTTTTTTATATTTTTGAGCTTTATGAAAATAAGCGTCAATTCTGCGTAGTGAACCATCGTTTTGAAGGCGATTGTCGGTCGGGCGGATCACTTATCAAAAGTCTCTAAAAAATATTCGTGCTTTTATCAACAATTGACGTTTCAGGCAAGAATTTATTGTCAAATTCGGGAAAGCAAAAAAAAGCCCCGTTTCCCCGTCTGAGCCGATAAATAGGGGAAAATAAACCCTATGAACGCATGGGCTTACTGCAGCGGCAGCCAGCGGATGTTTTCCGGTTCGCGGGTTTTGCTTAGCTGTTTGTATTGTTCAAACTCTTCCCGGGTTTTGGGAAAAGATAAGAAATACCGGGTTTTGCTGAAAGCGCCTTTGTCGACGCTCTGGATGACGCCGCCGCAGTAAATCACACCGTTTTCACTGATGCCGAACAGTTCGCACGGATAGGTGTCGCCGGCGACGGGCAGAATCTTTTCCATCGCTTTTCGAATCACCAAAGGATCATCGACTGACTCTGCCTGGGCCATGGCTTTGGCCAGAAGATGCATCATCGTGTAATGGAGGGCCGCTTCCCAGGTCGGCGGCCGTTTGAAAGCGGCTTTGAATTTCGTTCGAAAATTGGCTACGGCCGGCAATGGCAGGTCGGAGACGGAACCCAGTCCGATCATCTGATCCATTTTATTTTTTCCCTTAAGCATCCGTGACATCGCGTCAAGTTTGGCCTGGTCCGTGACGATGAACCCGCCTTTAAATCCCATGCCTCTTGCTTGTTCAACCACTAAAGCGGTTGTTGCCGATGGGCCGCCAATCAGCAGAAAGTCGGGTTTGGTTGCGATGGCCGAGGCCAGCGGCGCGGAAAAATCGGTTTCCGTGTAATAATTTACGGGGAAGTCACCGATGACCCTGCCGCCCTTCTTTTCCCATGCCTGTTTGAAGGACTGACGCCAGGCGTCGCCGTAAGCGCCGAAAGTGACGACCATCGCGCCGGTACGCCAGCCTCTTTTCCAGGCCTGATCGGACTGGGCATGGATGTAAGATAAAAAGTCCGTTGTTGGATTGATCAGAAGTCTGTTTCCCAGATGGTGAAATATGTGAATACTGGTGTAGGCGGCCAGAAGAAAAGAACTGCCGGGGGTTTGATTGATGCGCAGAAGCGCACCGACGGCCGTGGAGGTCGGTGAAAAAATCACGGGGGTTTTATACTGGGCGACAAAACGGTGAGCATTGCTGACCGCCTGGGTGGGATCCATGCGGTCGTCGAGCCGTTCCAGCCGCAGGCGATAGATGCGGCCTTTGACAGTCAAGGCATTGGTTTCGTTGATTTCCCGAACCGCCAGCTCAATGCCGCTTACGCAATCCTGACCGTAGCCTGCGCCGGGACCGCTCAGCGGTCCCGAAAAGCCGATCACGATGTCTTGGGCGGAAACAGTCGAGCTCCCGATTGCAAGGGTGAACACGATTGAACAGATAATTTTTCTCCAGGCGTCCATTGCCTTATGCTCCCTTCTCCGCCGGTTTGATCCGGGGTGGGATGTTGCCATCCGTCATTCGTTTTTTGCTGCATGAGGGAGTTTTACTACGGGTTGTGTTTCATGTCAACGCCGGAACAAAAGCAAGTCCCTCGTTTCCGTGCGGCGGGATACCGATTGCCGCTGCAAAATTGAATATTTCGTTGACTTGTCGAATGGTTTTGCCTATACTGCGCCCGCAACGGGCGAGAACGCGGGTCAACGCAAGATCAGCCTGTTCCAAACAAGCAATTAAAAAAGGTATCTGTGACGTTTTGATGTCCGGTATGCGAGTTTACCGTGGCCGGGTTTCTTATGTCCGTGCGAAAACGATTCAACGTCGCAAATAATCCGCTCTTTGCAAATGAGTTGGGGTTTCCCCCGACGCTCAAGCGCCCGGGAAGACATAAATCAAAAACGAGGTGATGATATGGCTAATGAAGTGAACATCGAGGCAGTGTATGGCAATCCGAACAACTTGGTCGATTTATTTGAGCAAAGTGTAGCCAAGTTCGGAAACAACAGGCTTTTTGGTACGAAAAATCCGGCCGCCGGGCAGTATGAATGGGTTACTTACAAACAGGTGGCCGAAAGAGTCAATAATCTCCGCGGAGCTTTAAGCAAGCTGGGATTGGCCAAAGGTGAGTCGGTCGGCGTTATTCTGCACAATTGCACGGAATGGTTTATTTGCGAACAGGCGGTTCACGGACTGGGTGGCGTTTTTGTTCCCATGTATTTGCAGGAAGTGCCCAAGGTCATCGAATATATCGTCAAGGACGCAGCAATCAAATACCTTTTCGTCGCGCATGCCGGCGTTGTTGAAAAAATTCAGAATTTCAAAAAAGATATTCCCTCTTTGAAAGAAATATTCGTTGTTTTCGGCGAAGGCGAAAACTCGCTGAAAGCCCTTGAAGAAAAGGGTAAGAGCAATCCGACGCCTTCCATCAAACTGACCTGGTCGGATCTGTCCAGCATTATCTATACATCCGGCACGACCGGTGATCCCAAGGGGGTGGAACTTACCCACGGCAATATGACCATGAGCGCAAAATCCAGCATCGACAGCTTCGGTCTTGATGAAACCATGCACGTTGTTGCCATTTTGCCATGGGCGCACATTTTCGGGCAGAATGCCGATCTTCACAACTACATCTATTGCGGCGGCGGCGTCGCCTTTGCCGAATCGCTTGAAAAACTGGTGCAAAATTTCCAGGAAGTCAAACCCACAGGTCTTTCCGTCGTTCCGCGTATCGTCAACAAGGTCTACGACACGATTCTCCAGGGCGTGGCGGCCGATCCGGTCAAAAAACAATTTTTCGATGCAGCGGTGGCCGAAGCCATCAAAAATCGCGATTTGCCCGAAAAAACAAAAGAGTTTAAGGATTATGATGCGCTTGTTTTCTCGCAGGTGCGTAATGTATTCGGCGGCAATCTAAAATTTTTCGTTACCGGCAGCGCGCTTCTGAAACCGGAAATCGCGCTCTTCTTTAAAGATATCGGCCAGCCGACCTATGACTGCTACGGTATGACGGAAACGGCCCCTACCATTACTGTGAATTCGCCCAAATACGGCAACAAATACGGCACGGTCGGAAAGCCTTTGGCCGGTATGCATGTTGTGATTGACAAATCACGCACGGGCGAAGATAGCCTAGACGGCGAAATCATTGCTTACGGGCCGTGCGTCATGAAAGGCTATCATAATAAACCGCAGCAGACCGCTGAAATCATGGTGCCGGACAAATGGAACGGCTTCCCCGGTATCCGAACCGGCGACCGTGGCTGGCTCGACGAAGAAGGATTCCTGCATATCACCGGTCGTTTCAAGGATGAATACAAACTCGCCAACGGCAAGTATGTCCATCCGGAAGGCATTGAAAATGAAGCCAAGCTTCTGCGCTATATTCTTCAGATCATGCTTTACGGCGACGGCAAGGATTACAATGTGGCCATCGTGGTTCCCGATTTCAACGCGCTCAAGGCGGATCCCAACATCAAACCGCTTCTGAAAGATACGCTGGACGAATCTCTCAAAGATAAAGCATTGACGGACTATCTGTCCAATGACATTACGACGCATCTGCGCAAGTCTTTCGGAGGATACGAAGTACCGCAGAAGTATCTTTTCGTGGCAGAGGATTTTACGGTCGACAACGGGCTCATTACCCAGACCATGAAAGTCAAGCGTATTCAGGTCATGAAAAAATACGGAGAGCAAATTCAGGCGCTTTATACCACGTAGCAGTTCAGACCGTCTCCGGCGGAATTTCGCTACCTCCCCATTGAGAGCGACCTTATTTTTAGAAAAGCAAGCCCCGTCGAGGATCTTCCCGGCGGGGCTTGTTCCTTTGTCTCTGGTTTGAGGCCAGTATTCCTGCATGTATTCTTTATCGTTATAAATCCTATTCCTTTATAATTTTTATGAATTTGCATTTCCCGGTCGCCTGCTGTTAGAAAGCTGCATTCTTTTTAGAGGGGGGAACTTTTGATGAAGAATGTTTTTGCAAGCCGTATTGGTATCATTGCCGTCGGCGCTGTCATCGGTGTGGTCGCCGCGCTTTTGCAGTATTTCGGCAATCCCGCGAATATGGGCATTTGCGTGGCCTGCTTCGAGCGCGACATTGCGGGCGCGTTGGGGCTGCACCGCGCGAGCGTTGTGCAGTACTTGCGTCCGGAAATTATGGGCTTTGTTGTGGGCGCGTTTATCGCCGCGCTTGCCGCCGGCGAATACAAGCCACGTGGCGGGTCTTCTCCGCTCATTCGATTTTTTCTGGGCATTTTCGCGATGATGGGCGCGCTGGTGTTTCTGGGTTGCCCCTGGCGGGCGCTTCTGCGGTTGGCCGGCGGTGATGGAAACGCCATTTTGGGCATTCTGGGACTCGTGTTCGGCATTTTGATCGGCGTGATGTTTTTGAAATACGGCTACAGCCTGGGACGCTCTTACACGCAGCGAAAGGCCAGCGGCTGGGTTTTTCCCACCTTGATGGTCGGGCTGTTTGCGCTTTTGGTCTTTAAGGTGTCTTTCTCGCCCAATGGCCCGATTTTCTTCAGCGCCAAAGGTCCGGGCTCACAATACGCACCGATTCTGATCAGCCTCATTGCCGGTCTGGGTATCGGCGCATTAGCGCAGCGCAGCCGGTTCTGCACGATGGGGGCGTTTCGTGATGTGATCCTGATCAAGGACTTTCATCTGGTGAGTGGTGTGGCTGCGCTTCTGGTTTTTGCCTTTGTGACCAACCTGATCCTAGGTCAGTTTAATCCCGGTTTTGAAAAACAGCCGGTGGCGCATACGGCGCATGTGTGGAATTTTCTGGGGATGACGCTGGCGGGCCTTGCCTTTGTCCTGGCAGGCGGTTGTCCGGGACGTCAACTCTTTTTATCCGGCGAGGGCGACATGGATGCGGCAATCTTTGCGCTGGGGATGATTGTCGGTGCGGGGATCGCGCATAACTTTTCGATCGCCAGTTCACCGGCCGGCGCATCCGCGTTTGGACCTGCCGCCGTGGTGATCGGATTGATTTTCTGTCTGGTGATTGGATTTACGCAACGAGACAAGGTGTCTGCCTGAAGATAAGGAGGAAAAATATGGCAACAAAACGTATTGACGCAAGAGGGCTGTCCTGTCCGCAACCGGTGGTGATGGTGGACAAGGCCATTGCCGAAGGCAGCACGGATCTGGAAGTTTTAGTGGATAACGAAGTGGCCAAAGAAAATGTTTCGCGCCTGGCCGCGCGTCGGGGCCTCAAGGCTGAGGCGCGCTCCGATGGAAACGACATCGTCATTACCATGACGAAGGCCTGATGTTGCATTAAATTTTTTTAAATCCACCCCCGGTACGCGCTTGACTTCAGGCCCGCGCCGGGGGTAAACGTTTGACGCTTATGAAAACAATTTATCTGGACAACGCGGCGACCTCCTTTCCGAAACCTTCCCAAACGATGGAGGCGATGAACGTTTTTCAGCGCGAGATCGGCGCCAATCCAGGCCGTTCGGGGCATGGGCGATCCATTGATGCGGGGCGCGTGCTGTATGAAACGCGCGAAGTGCTCGCCGGTTTATTCCATATTGATGATCCTCTAAGCGTGGTGTTGACTAAAAATTCCACTGAAGCGCTCAACATCGCCCTTTTGGGGGCGCTGGCGCCCGGCGATCACGCCATCACCACCAGCATGGAGCACAACTCCGTCATGCGGCCGCTTCGGCATCTGGAGTCGCGAGGCGTCGAGCTGTCCGTTGTTGACTGCTCGCCGCGGGGTGAGCTCGATCCCGATGATCTAGAGAAAGCGTTTCGGAAAAACACAAAAATAGTGGTGATGACGCATGCCTCGAATGTGACCGGAACGATTCAGCCGGTGGTCGAGGTCGGACAAATGGTGCGGGAGCGAGAGGGTGTGGTGTTTTGTGTTGACGCGGCGCAGACCGCAGGGGCCTTGCCCATTGATGTCGAAGCGATGAAAATTGATTTACTGGCGGTCACGGGGCACAAGTCCCTTTACGGCCCGCAGGGAACGGGTGCTCTTTATATCCGCCACGGGCTCGAAAAGAAGATTTCACCTTTGATGATGGGTGGAACCGGCAGCCGCTCGGAGTTTGAAGTTCATCCGGATTTCATGCCGGACAAATACGAAAGCGGTACGCCCAACGCGCTGGGCTTTGCGGGCCTTTGTGCGGGTCTGAATTTTATCGCGAATCAATCGATCCCTGCGATTCGGAATAAGGAAATGGAACTTACCGCCCGCTTTCTGGATGCGTTAAGCGATTTGCGTTCGGAGGTCACAATTTATGGACCGGCCGACACTGCGCGTCTAACTGCTGTTGTGTCGTTTAATCTCAAGGACGTGACCGCGTCGGATGCTTCGCTCTTCTTCGAAGAAAAATACGGCATCTTGTGCCGCCCGGGTCTGCATTGCGCGCCGTCGGCGCACCGGACGCTGGGCACATTTCCGCAGGGGACGGTGCGCTTCAGTTTCGGCTTTTTCAATACGAACGAGGATGTGGATGAGGCGGTGCACGCGGTAAAAGCGCTGCTGCACCAGAGACGGAGCCGGGTGCAATGACCAAACAGGAATCATTCAGCGTTGCGCTTTTTGAATCCGTCAGCCATGCGCTGCGCGCGGAAAAACTGGTCAAGGCGGCGAAACTGCCGTGCAAATTGATTCCCGTGCCGCGTCATCTGAGTTCCGATTGCGGTGTTTGTCTTCGTTTCAATTTCGAAGACCAGAAAGCCGTTGAACAAATCCTTGCAGGCACAATAGATCATTTTGAAATTTTACCGCTTTAATGATTTAATTTTCATCGGTCATAAAAATCTATTGACAAACGCTTCATCTTTTCCTATTTAAAGACTACCATTGAGATATTCGGTGGCGTTGCATGAAGAACCATTCAAAGCAGATTTGACGGCACGTGTTCGTTCGGAAGTCCCTTGCAGGCGGCGGTTGTTCTGAACAGGTAACAGTTGCATCATAAAAACGCTTTGGAGGATTCGTGTTAACCTCCTGTTTCTTTTCTTTTCCGAATTATGGTTCGTGTGCGAAAAACGCATCTTCAAAAGATGTTTCGTCTTTTTGCACCCAGCCACATCCTTTTCAAATCCATACAACTCACAACCCGGGAGCGGCCTCTTGCAGCGCGGGGATCAATTGTGCCCGTCTGCGTCGGGTCGGATTCACCCGCCATTTACCTTGGCGGTCTTGCTGCACGGTACTTACAGTTTGAATAGGTCGCGGGGAGGCTTTTTGCCGGAAAAGGCTTCCTCCATGGGTGTTTGACAAGTTTGGTCCGTCTTATTCCAAAAGAGGGTGAACAGGCATGTGGACTTACATTCAGACCGTCGTCATTTATACGTTTGTGCTGGGATCCATCTACCTTCTGCTTTCTCTGGGGTTTTCTCTGATCTGCGGGGTCCTGAGAATTTTTCATCTGGGCTACGCCTACATTTTTCCTTTGACCGTTTACGGCACCTGGATGTTTATGTCGGCACTGGGCTGGCCTCTGATCCCGTCCATTTTAGGGATGATTGCCGTCCAGTTCATTGTGGCCATCCTCATCTACAAAGGCATGATCAAAAAGTATCTCCATACCGAGGATGTTCTGCTGACGGCGCTTCTGCTGGTTGCGCTGATCGTTGAACAGGCGGCCAATTATTTCTATCCGATTCAGGCGGGTGTTTATCTGGAAACGACATTGGCCAGCGGGATTTACGAATTCGGCGAGATTGTGGTTCCCAAACAGTTGCTCATCGGGGCGGTGATTGCGCTATTGATGACCGGCGCGTTCGTTTTCTTTTTTATTAAAACAAAAACGGGGATGGCCATCCGGGCTTTGTCTCAGGACATTTATTCCTCGAAGATCGTCGGCATTAACGTTGAGAGGCTTTATATGTTCACGATGATGATCGTCCTTTTGCCTGTGATCATCGGTACGCTTATTACTGCGCCGGTCTGGTCGCTTGAACCCCAAATGGGCTGGTATTACATGGTTACCGCAATCCTTGTCTCCGTTCTGGGCGGCTTGGGGAATATTAAAGGTACCATCATGGCCAGTTTTTTAATCGGATTTGTGCACGCCATTGTCTGTTTTGTTATCGGAGAGCCGCGTTTTATGAATTTGTCGGCGCTGATTCTCGTGATGGTCATTTTGGTTATTCGACCCCAAGGCTTAGCAAGGAGTGAATCGCTATGGTAGAGACCGAATTAAAACGAGACCGCATCATCATCCGCCTTGGCACCAAGAAGTGGGAATGGACGCTAGAACCCCGCTATTGGCGAAATACCCTGATTTGGGCCGCTGTTCTCTTTTTACTGCCTATTCCCTGTTATTTTTTTCTGCCCGGCATCATCAATACGATGATTTCGGCCAACATCTATGCCGCCATCGCAATGCCCCTGGCACTGATGACCATCGGAACCGGGCGTATGAACTTCGGCCCGCAATTCTATATCGGCGTAGGGGGGTACACGGCGGCTTTGCTCAGCATCGCTTACGGTTGGGGGCCATTGACCACCCTGCCCTTTGCCATCCTCACATCCATGCTCGCGGCGCTTTTGTTTAGCCCTTTGGTCATCATGGCCCGCGGACTGTACTATGTTTTGCTCACCCTGCTTTTGCCTTTGGTCTTTCTGGAAGTCACTTTTATTTACACGGATATTTTCAAAGGCGACACGGGGCTCTTCGGTATTGTGCCGCTTCTGAATACCGGCAACGCGAAGATCAATTTCTTATTGATCGGTTATTTTTCCACAGCGCTCATGTTCGCTTATCTGTGGATCATCAATAAGGTTCTGAAGTCGCGGTATGGATTGATTATGGCGACAATCAACGATGATGAGGAAGTGGCGCATTCTATCGGAATCAATATCAACAAAGTCAAAATCATCGCGTTTGTTTCCGCGGCAACGCTGGTCGGCATCATCGGCTGGTTCTACGCGCACTATTTCAGCTCGTTTGCCGGCATCACCTATCTTCCTCTGACGTTTATGTTGAAGATTCTGCTGGTGTTGATGATCGGCGGACGGGCCCAGGTATTCGGATGCGTGGTCGGAGGATATTTCATCGCTTTTCTGGAAATGCTGATGATTCGATTTATGGGACCGATTCAGCCGCTGCTCTTTCCCATTATCCTCCTGGTGCTGTTGTTTGTGCTTCGGGAGGGTTTATTCGGCCTTTATCGGAAGCGCCGCTATCGCGAGTATCTGCCAACTATTCACGTGCGGAGGTAAAAAGCCATGGCTCCATTGCTTTCAGTGCGCAATCTCGTCAAACGCTTCGGCGGTATCGTGGCGGTTGATAAGGTCTCTTTTGAAATCTATGAAGGGGAAACCCTCGGCTTTATCGGGCCCAACGGGGCCGGAAAGTCAACGGTGGTCAATTGTCTGACCGGTTATCTCACGGCCGACGAAGGTGAGATCGAAATGAACGGTGTGGACATTTCACAAATGAAGCCGCACCAACGGGCGCATGCGGGGCTGGCAAGAACCTATCAGATTCCGCGCCCGTTTCCGGAGCTCACCGCCTTGACGAGTGTTCTGGCCAGTTCGATTGCCGGAAAGAAGAGAGTCAATCAGAGCTTTCAGGATGCGATGTTCGATGCGACACATTATCTGGAATTTGTCGGGCTTTTCAGTAAGCGCAACATTCTGGCTCGAGACTTGACGTTTTATGAATTGCGAATGCTCGAGCTGGCCCGCGCGCTGGCAACGACGCCGAAGCTGCTTTTTATTGATGAAGTTATGGCGGGACTCAATCCCGGCGAGGCCAAAAACGCCATTAAAATGATTACCAAGGCAAAAGAGGAATTCGGTGTGACGGTATTTTGGATTGAGCACGTGATGGCGGTGCTCATGGAAGCCGCCGACCGGATTGTCGCGATCAATTACGGCGCGAAGCTGGCTGAGGGCACGCCCGATGAGGTGGTCAACAACGATGACGTGATTGAAGCGTATCTGGGAAGAGGATGGAGGAACTATGCTTGAGGTGGATGAACTGAGCGCGTCTTACGGAGTGATCCCGGCGCTGCACGGCGTGAGTTTCAATGTCCGGCAATCCGAAATTGTGACCATTCTGGGTTCCAACGGCACCGGGAAAAGTACGATTCTGAATGTGATTCAGGGGATGATGCAGCCCAACACCGGCAGAGTGCTCTTCCGGGATGAAGCCATTCAAGGGCTGCCGTCTCATAAAATCGTCACCCGGGGAATTGTTCAGGTTCCGGAAGGCATGAAAAGCTTTCCCTATATGACGATTAAAGAGAATCTTCTGCTTGGTGCTTACCGCAAGACCTCTTGGTCGAAAAGAAAACAGACACTCGAGTATGTTTACAGTTTGTTTCCCATATTAAAAGAACGCTCCAACATGTCGGCGCGTCTTTTGTCCGGCGGGGAGCAGCAAATGCTTAAAATCGGCCGGGGGCTGATGGCTAATCCCATGCTCTTGATGGTGGACGAGCCGTCCATCGGCTTGGCTCCGCTGATCGTGGACGGTGTTTACGAGACACTTGCCAAGCTGCGGGATAGCGGCCTGACCATTCTGCTGACCGAACAGAACGCGCTTCGCGCCCTGCAGCTGGCCGATCGCGGATACATTCTACAGGAAGGACGCGTTGTTCTTGAGGGACGTTCCGGCGATCTAATGAAAAACGATCTTGTGAAAAAGGCATACCTGGGGAGATGACATATGGAAGATTATTTTTCTTATACGGCAAAGCTATTCAATCCGGAGGAAGCCGCCTCTAAACCTGAAGCGCTCCAAGGCATTCGCGTCCTGGATTTCTCGCATGTCATCTTCGGTCCGATCGCCGCCCGACTGCTTGCTGATTACGGCGCGGAAGTCATCAAGCTGGAACTGCCCTTCTACGGCGATTTATGGCGTCCGGCAACCTACTGGGGAAAATACTGGAAGCACTCCAATCCTATCTGGCACAACATCACCAAAAATAAGTATTTTCTGTCCGTGAACCTGGCGCTCAAGCAATCCAAGGACCTCATTTACAAAATGGCCGAAGACGCCGATGTCGTCATTGAAAACTTTGCACCCGGTACCGCCGATGCCTGGCAGATCGGTTACGAAAAAATTTCTAAAATCAATCCGAAGATCATCTTTCTGAGCTGTTCCACGTATGGCCAATATGGACCGATGCGTTATTTTCCGGGATGGGATCTTCTCGCGCAGGGCGCGAGCGGCGTGCTGAAGTTAAACGGCTATCCGGACACAGACATCTATTATAAACTGCCGGATTATGTCGGCGACTTCGTCCCCGGGAATTTTGCGGCGCTGGCGGTTCTCATGGCCATCTATCACAGAAATAAAACCGGCAAGGGGCAGTACATTGACATGGCGCAGACCGAAGGCCTGATGCGTGTGCTGTTTCACTATACCCATTACTCGATTACGAAAACGGCTATCGGCCGGACCGGAAATTCCGATCCGACCATGGTCCCGGCGTCGGTTTTCAAAACCGCCGACGAGAAATTTATCGCGCTTGCGTGCGCGACATCCGATCAGTTCAAACGCTTTACGGAGGCGATCGGAAAACCGGAGTTAGCTTCAGATCCGCGATTCAGCCAGACGCTGGAACGATTGAAGCCTGAAAACGCCAAAGCATTGACCGACACTGTTGCCGATTGGGTGAAAGCGAAATCCTGTGACGACATTCTTGCCCTGGCCGAAACCAATCATTTTCCGGCTGCATCGGTTGCGGATGACTATTCTATTGCTTTTGATAAATGGCGCCGCGATCGCGGAAGCGTCGTGCTTTTCCGGGATGATATGTACGGGGACCTGGTGATTGCGGGACCGTCGGCGCAGCTGTCCGGTACCCCCTCACGAACAAAATGGCTCGCGCGGCCGCTGGGCTACCACAACCGCGTTGTCCTTAAAAAGTTTTTGGGGCTTTCGGAAGAAGAAATCGAGAAACTTGAAAAGAAAAAGGTGATCGGGACATTTGACGACCGGCCGGGGCTCAAACCCCCTGTGTATTACAATCTCCAAGAGGATCCCATTTATAACTACGGAAAAGAGGTCATAAAATGAGCGCCAAAGAAGAAATATACACCCGGCATGCCGTTCGCGGAGCGGACCGCGGCAAGAGGCTTATGGAAATGATGAATGCCGAAGGCAAGCCCGAGGTCCTCGACGACATTCTGGTGCTGGATTTGAGTGAGGCAAATTTTGCGGGCATTATCTGCGCAAGCCTTCTGGCTGAATTCGGCGCGGAGGTTGTAAAGATTGAACCGCCCCAGGGAGATCCGGCCCGGCAGATCACGCCTTTCGGCGTCACGGTTCAGGGAGTGGGGATTCCCTTCATGTTTGAGGGGCGAAATAAACGCTACATGACACTAGATGTGAAAAACAAGCCTGAAGATCGTCAGGTATTTGCCAAGCTGGCCAAAAAAGCCGCAATCGTGATTGAAAGTTTTGCGCCGGGAGAGATGGATCAATGGGGAATCGGTTACCGCCAACTGTCTCAGGAAAATCCCGGCCTGATCTATATTGCTCTTTCCGCTTACGGGCAATATACGGAGACAGCCCGCGCCAACGCCCGGATGCCGGATACGGATATCACGTCTCAGGCGGGTTCCGGTCTTCCCGCGCAAATGGGCGCGCCGGCCAACGAAAGAGAACCTTACACCTGGCCGCTTCGAGGCGGTATGTGGGCCGGTTGGTACATATCGGGCCTGTCGGCTGCCCTGGGGGGGACGGTCGCCTTGATCCATCGACAACAAACGGGGCAGGGGCAAATGGTGGATGTTGCCGGAATGGATGCCTATTCTTCCATGGTCGGGATTCCCGCCAGTATCGGTTTTACCTGGGAAAAGGCGCGGCCCCGCATCGGCGTGCTGGATTTTATTCTTTATCCCTACGGTCATTGGAAATGCAAAGATGGTCTGGTTGCGATTGCCGCTCCGCGGGATCACGATTTTCGCGCCCTGCTGAAGGTTTTGGGACTTTGGGAGCAGGAGGACGACTGGCGTTACTCATCCGACCGGATTCCCGATATTCTGGAACAGGCGCTTCACCTGCACCGGATCATCGAAGAAAAAACCCTTCAGTACACGGCCGATGAACTGGTGGCGATGGCGCTCAATTACAGCAAAAAATCAGCGCGCTCCAAGTGGCGGGGTGGCGGAGTGCCGATCGTCATGAAACTGATGACGCCTGAGGAGGCCATGGATAACAAGCAGTGGCATATCCGCAAAGCTTTTCAGGAGGTCGAAGATGAAAAGCTGGGCAAGTACACCATCAGCGCCAATTTCGTGAAAATGTCGGAATCTCCTCCTCGAGTCAAATGGGTGTCCAGCGAAATCGGCAAAGACAATGAATACGTTTCTAAAAAATATTTAAGCGATTAGAAGGATCAAATATTCGGCAGAAGTTTGATCGCAATCATTGTTCGTCAAGCAAGAGGAGGGTAGCAGTATGGAGCGAACAAAGAGAATTTTCGTTTTTGCGGTAGCGGCTTTGATGCTGCTGGTTGCGGTGGCGATCGGCGTGCCGTCCACATCGCAGGCTCAGGGCAAAGGGGAACCGTTTGTGATCGGCTATATCGGCATGGTTGCATCTCCAGGCACAAGGCCCTGCATGGACATCCAGAAGATGGCGGTGGAAGAAATCAATGCCATGGGCGGCATCATGGGACGGCCGGTCAAGTACGTCGTTATGGACAACAAGGGGGACACGTCCTTGTCCGTCGAGGCGTTTCGTAAACTGGTTATTGAAGACAAAGCAAAATTCATCTCCGTGGAGGGCCGTTCGGAAATCTGTCTGGCCGTGCAGGAAGCTTCCGGCATGCTGGCCAAGCAGTATCCGCATATCCTCGTTTTCAACGGACCGATGGGATCGGAACTGACGGCGCGGATTATCGATGAAGCGCCGAAATATGATCACTGCTTCCGCGACTGGGATCCGGAGCCCGCTCACTACGGACAGACCAAGTATTTCTTCTGCAAAACGATGCCCCAATACATGGGCGTAAAGAAAATTGCGTTCTTGTGGGAAGACCTGGCCTGGACGACTGAATGGCGCAAAGGTATTTCCTATATCAACTTGCCGACCTGGGAAAAAATGGCTCAGGAATGCGGTCTGGAAGTCGTTTACAGCAAGGCCGTTAAACCCCGCGGAACCATGTATCTTCCGATCCTTCAGGAAATTAAGAAAGCTGATGCGGACTTGATTTTCTACATCAGTTCCTGGTTTACCGATACGGAATCGTTTGCGAAGCAGTGGGCGGATTCCGCGGCGCGCGACATTCAGGTCAATTTCTACGGCGGTGTCGCCCAGACGAAGGATTTCTGGAGAATGACCGGCGGCAAGGCGTTGGGAACGGTCAGCTCCTATACGGATTTGGATGACATTCCTCTTACTGAAAAAACCATTCCGTTGGTGAAAAAAGCGCACGCGCGAAAAATCCCGATGCAGATTCACGTTCATATCGCTTATGCCGATATTTATCATTTCAAGGCGGCTATTGAAAAAGCCGGCGGAACGAATGATATCAATAAGCTGATTAAAGCGATGGAGGATGTGGAGACGACTTATTCGTTGGGGAAAATGAAATATCAGACCAAGAAGATCAAGCCCTTTTATCATTCGCGAGTGCGCGTCGACCCGGAAAATCCGTATAACGATTTACCCGGTTATTTCTATCAGTTGATCGTCCAGTTTCAGAAAAACGGTGAGGTGGCCTTTTTGCATGAATCCTGCGAGGCCAATGAACCCTATGTGGCCAAATGGGTGGATCCAAAACGTTATAAAAAGCCGGCGGAGTTAAGAAAATAAATAAAGGGTTCAAAGAATAAATTTCAGGGGAAAGAAAGGGCGGTGTTCGAAAGCGGATGCCGCCCTTTTCTATTGAGCGCAGAATTCAGATTGTTGGCGGCATCTGGAGGCGGGAAGATAAATGGCCACGGTTGTTCCTTTGCCCGGTTCGGATTCGACGGTGATAAAACCATCGTGATTCCGGACGATGCCGAATGCCGCCGCCATGCCCAGTCCCCGGCCGTGAATTTTCGTGGTGAAGAAAGGCTCAAAAATGCGATTGAGCGTTTCTTTGTCCATGCCCGATCCTTCATCTTCAATACGGATCAGGACATACGTCCCTGGTTCAATTGAATAGCCCGCCTCCGGCTCCTGCCGGGTAATGATTTGCGTCCCGGTGGTAATGGTCACGCCGCCCTGTTCACGCCCCAGTGCTTCCAGTGCGTTGGCCAGGACCGCCTCAAAAACCATCCGAATCTGTGTGACGTCACCGCTGATCAGAGGGGCGGTTTCGTCCAGACGAACGCTGACTTTTGCGCCCGGCCCCTGCGGGGTGTTTTTAACGCCGGTCAGATCTCCAATCAAGTCGTTGACGGAAAACTCCTGCGGTTGATATTTTCCGCCTTCGGCATAGGCGAGCAATTGATCGGTCAGATGGCTCATTCGGGTTGCCGATGTTTTCAGCGAAACGAGAAACCGCCGGCTTTCCTGGTTCTGCCCGGCCTGAATTTCCAGGAGATCCAGACTGCCGTATATCACGGCCAGGGCGTTGTTGAACTGGTGGGCGATTCCCCCGGCCAGCGTGGCGATGGCTTGGATCTGACGGGCGTTTTGCAGCTTTTCGTCCATCCTCTTCTTCTGTTGTTCCATTTCAATGCGCTGCGTCATATCGTATATGGAAGAGTACACTTTTCCCCAATTGTTTTCATAGCCGGCCGGAATCGAACTGTTGACGGAAAGATGCAAAGGTCGGGTTCCGTCTTGGTTTAAAACACATTCATGTCTGTAGGTGCCTGCCTTCATGAGGACGTCGATTTGCTCGATGAGGTCGTCCGTGTTATCCGGATGCATGATGGAAAACAGGTTGGCCGGTACGAGAGCGCTCCGGTCGATTTGAAATAACGTCAGGGCGGCCCGGTTGAGAGCTGTAGTCCGGATTCGATCCGCGAGAAATGCCGCGTCCGGCAGATGCTGTCGCACATAGGCGGCGGGATTGTCTTTCGCCGTTTCCGGAAGCGTCTCCAGGTAGGACTTCACCTCAGACCAGTCTTCTTCCCATAGTGCGACGGTGGATTCTTCAAATAACGCCCGGTAATGCAGCTCGCTTTCGGCAAGCGCTTTTTCCGACAGTTCGCGTCGGTGGATTTCCTGAGTGAGTTCGATGTTGGTTTCCCGCTGACGCAGTTCGGCTAGGCGATACTCGTTTTGAGAAACGGCCAAATCGTCCTGGATTCTCATGCGCGTTTTTTCGTAGATAACGGACAGAACCAAAATTGAAATCAACACGGCTAGGGCATTGAATGCAAACAGCTTGATATTCACCGGATCAAGCATCGGCATCTCGTTGATCAGGAAGAAAACCAGCGCGAAAAGAGTAAAGGCCGTGGCGGTTAAAAAGCCCAGCTTTCTGCCAAAAAACATCACGGCCGCAACAGGATACAGAAAAATCCAGGGCAGAACGACGTAATAGATTTCCGGATCCCACAATCCGGTTAGAAGATTGGTTGCCAGAAGGACAAAAGCGATACCGGCCGTAACCCGTTTATGCAGCGTCAAGCTCCGGATATTTTTGAGGTGATAACTGACCAGAAGGCCGGCCAGAGCATTGACGAACATCAGGATGAAAATACAGGCCTGGAAAATGTTGGACAGATAAAACCCGTAAAATCCGGCATAAAACAGCATGCTCGGCATGGACATGTACAGCACAAAACGGTTTTGTCTTTTGTGGTATGCGATGTCCGCCAAATGCGCTTCATCGGGCACAGCCGTTTTTCTATCTTTGACCACGGATCGCTATCCTTAAATACATGACGACCATCCGGTCATCATGAGAGTATTGCGGGTATTGGGCAAAAAGAAAAAACCGGATAAAAGGCGCTGCCTTTCATCGTTTTATATATCAGAGCCGGGCATTTTCCCGGCTGTAATTTCGTTTTTGGAAATTGCCGGAACTCCGGCTATATTGACTTTCAGCCTGCAAAATCCGTCCGATGGCGCACGCAGACTATAAGAGATTGTGTCACGTACCGGCACAACTGTCAGAAAACCAAGGAGATGTCAACGAAAATTTGGGTTCGTTCCTGGATCGAGGTTCGTTTCGGCATCTTGAAGATATCTTGAGTTCCCGGGGTGCAGAGGATACAATGACGTAAAAAAATCGTTACATTTGAATTCCAAAACGTAAACCTTTTTATCCGTGGAGGGAAGGATATGCCGATTCAAACCAAAGACGATTATATGGCGAGTTTACGCAAATTAAACCTCAACTTGTGGATGTTCGGCGAGCGTGTGCCGAATCCGGTCGACCATCCGATTATCATTCCGTCGATGAATGCCGTGGCGGCGACCTACGAGCTGGCGCTCGATCCTCAGCATGAGGATCTGATGACCGTGACCTCGCATCTGACCGGCAAGAAAATCAACCGCTTCACTCATATATTTTCCTCTACGGAGGATCTCGTGAAAAAAGTTCGCCGTCAGCGGATGCTCGGTCAGAAAACCGCCTGCTGTTTCCAGCGCTGCGTCGGGATGGATGCCATGAATGCCGTCTACAGCACGTCGTTTGAGATCGATGAACAGTTAGGGACCGCCTATCACGAAAATTTCAAGAAATTTCTGCTGTACGTCCAGGAAGATAATCTTGTTGTGGACGGCGCAATGACGGATCCCAAAGGGGACCGATCCCTGGCGCCGCATCAGCAGAAAGATCCCGACCTGTATTTGCGCGTCGTTGAGCGACGTCCCGACGGCATTGTGGTGCGCGGTGCAAAGGCGCATCAAACAGGCATTGTCAATTCCCATGAAGTCCTGGTCATGCCCACGATCGCCATGCAGGAGAAAGACAAAGACTACGCGGTAAGCTTTGCGGTTGCGACAGACACCCCCGGTATTGTGATGATCCTTGGTCGCCAGTCCTGCGACACGCGTAAACTTGAGGGTGGAAAAATCGATACAGGCAACAACCGTTTCGGCGGTCACGAGGCGCTGGTGGTTTTTGACAATGTCTTTGTTCCGAATGAACGGATTTTCATGAACGGCGAGACACAGTTTGTCGGCATGATGGTCGAGCGTTTCGGCGGACATCACCGCCCGAGTTACGCCTGTAAAGTCGGAGTCGGTGACGTTTTGATCGGCGCAACCGCGCTTTCAGCCGATTATTGCGGCGTAGCCAAGGCCTCGCACGTGCGAGACAAGCTCGTTGAAATGACGCACTTGAACGAAACGATCTACTCCAGTGCTTTGGCCTGCTCGATGGAAGGGGTGAAGACGCCCTCGGGCGCGTATCAAATCGACCAGATGCTGGCCAATGTCTGCAAACACAATGTCACGCGTTTTACTTACGATATCGCCAGATTGGCCGAGGACATCGCAGGCGGTCTGATGGTGACACTGCCTTCGGAAAAAGACTTCCGGCATCCGGACATTGGTCACTACATCGATAAATATTTCAAGGGCGCGCCGGACGTTCCGACGGAAGCGCGGATGCGGGTGCTCCGTCTCATTGAGAATTTGACACTGGGTACCGGAGCGGTCGGCTACAGGACCGAATCCATGCATGGCGCAGGCTCTCCTCAGGCACAGCGGATCATGATCGCGCGGCTGGGCAATTTTGGTTATAAGAAGAAGCTGGCCAAAGAAATTGCCGGCATTGAAGATTGATTTCTAAGCCGAATGACTCATGGGGTCTGAAAAAATAAAGTTTTTCCATCAGATCCCCGATAAACCAAAGAGATCAGGAAAAGGAGAAAATGATGCTACAGGCTTTTAACTCGGCCTTGACCGCGCTACGGGCATTTGACACCAAGCTTGACATAAACGCCAACAATATCGCGAATGTTAATACGGATGGCTTCAAAAAAAGCAGGGCGATTCTGCAGGAAGCCCCTCCGGGCGGAGTCCGGGTTGACCTTCAGCAGATTCAAACGCCGGGCATTCTTCTGGGAACAAATGAAAAAACCGGAGAAGAGCTCGAATCGTCAAACGTCAACATGGCCGAGGAATTTGTTGATCAGATCATTACCCGGTATGCTTTTGAGGCCAACGTCGTCTCGATTAAAACCGCCGACGAGATGCAGCAGACGCTTTTGGATATCTTTTCATGATTTTTGTCGAAGGACCATTTGCGGGTTGACAGTCAATTCTTTTTAAGGATAAAGAACAGCACGTCATTTAGACTGGAAGTGCCAAGGTCACTGGTGGGCCTCCTGGACTTCAAATCCAGTGTGGGGCGCTAGAACCGTCCCAGGTGGGTTCGATTCCCATGCACTTCCGCCAAT
>CAYUDM010000054.1:0-17513 GCA_964443625.1 uncultured Smithella sp.
GTTCAGGAGGGTTAGAAGTTCGGACGCGAACGCCAGGGCGTCGTTGGCCGGAAGGATGGGCGAGGCTGTGAGAGAGTAAAGTTCTTCAGGCCTGTCGACCAGACCCCGCTCCGGCGCGATTTCCGTGACGGCAATGCCGTTTCTTTTGGCGAAAGAGATAAGCGCTCCAGGCAGAAGCGGCGCATCGTCGTATATAAATCGAAGTGCCTGAAGGACGACGGATCCGCCGTGGGGTTTTTTCTGAGCAATCAGCCAGTCAACAAAAATTTCCACCGCCGGGACCGAACCCACAATAAGAGGTTTATCGCTTTTGACAAATGCGTAATGTCTGTCCGCCTGAAAGATTTTTTTCAAAAGCGAAATCAGATCGTCTTTTTCATCGGGCCGGATCAGATGGTGGTTTTTCCATCGCTCGGCAAGCATTCTTTTGAGCTGTCGGTGTGCGCGATTGTCAAAATCGAGAAAGAGGGTCGCGCCGGTCGGAAGTTCAATAACGGGAATGGCCGCGCAGTCGATCGTCCACTGTTCGGTCCGGGAGATCGGCAGATAATAATTTCCCGATGTAATCATTGTGCCGTTCATCGCGGTGATAATTTGTTTGACCGCCGCCAGACGCGCCTCAGCGGACATCGAAATCGGCTGCTTCTTTCCGGTGTCGTCCTCTTTGACGGACGTCGCGACGGATATCTTGTCGGGCACTTCATCCGGTCTTCCCGTCGCGCTAGGCGCCATGATGGACGCCTCAGGCAGGATGATGGTCTGGCCTTCGAATATTCTGTTGACGTCGGTAATCGACGGATTGAGCGTTTTGATTGTGATCAGCGTGCTTTGGGTGTTGGATTTGATATTGAGTTCACGGTGGACGATCCGAATGAGACTATCGCCTCGTTTTACGGTGTAGGCCCGTTTTGTCGTCGGCGCGTCCGCCGCTCGGGAGGCCGACGCCGCGGTTGGAGGCGGGGCGGCTGTATCGCTGATGACTTTTCCGGGAACGACCAGCGGCAGACCTGTGCGCAGTTTGTTGAGATCATCGATATCGGGATTGAGTTCCCCGATGAGCCGGTAAAGCTCGGGAATATCTCTTTCACGAACGTCGGGAAGCTTGCGGACGATGGCCGAAAGCGTATCGCCTTTCCGGACGGTGTAAATCTGAAGGTCCTGCCTGGCAACGGCCGTCTTACTGAAAGTGATTTGCGCCGTATCCTCTGCGGCTTGAGCCGGACGGTAAAACAAGGCGGTTGCCCAAACACACGCGATCAGAACCGCCACCAGACCTCTGTTCATGGATTCCAAATCTCCCGATTTGTAAAATAATGGAAACGGCCTGTTTTATTACGTTATGTGCCTGCAAATGTCAACTTCTATCGGGGCCGGCAAATTGCCGGTTGCATGTTTGCAGACGGATGATATAATGCCGCCGTATTCCACGATCATCGACACGAACAGGAGGAGCCTATGGCGCAGTTGGATTCATCAACCGCTTTCATCAAGGAGTATCAGGAGCGGTTCGAAAAAAAGCTCAAGGAAAACGAGGTTGATCTTTTAGAGCACTGGAAAGGACAGCTCGACAAGATCGAATCTATGAGGCCCGATAGCATCGCGTCATTGCAGCTGCAGATTCGCAAGCTGTCCGAGATGATGGCGAATCGGATCAAAGTTCTGAAGAAGGGTTGACATGGACAGTCTTGCTGATTTTCTGTTTGAAGCAGGCATGCTGTGTAAAACCCCACGAACCGGCTATCAGTTTCTGGGAAGCGGCAAGGAATCGGTTGCCGAGCATGTCTTGCGGACGATTTATGTTGGCTATGTTCTATGCCGGATGGATTCAACGCTTGATGAGCCCACGGTCATTAAAATATGCATGCTCCATGATCTGCCCGAAGCGCGGACGGGGGATATGAATTATGTCAATAAGAAATATGTTACGGTCGATGAGGAAAAGGCGATCAGCGAGTTGACGGCCGCTGTGCCTTTCGGAGAAGATATCCGACAAGCAGTGGATGAATTCAACGAAAAATTGACCAAAGAGGCGCTTGCCGCACGCGATGCGGATCAGATTGCCCTTCTGCTTGTCTTGAAGGAATGCCTGGATCTGGGCAACCGTTATGCCGAGGAATGGATCCATTTCGCCATGCAGCGTTTGTCAACACAGGCAGGCAGAGAACTGGCCCGACGGATTATTGAGACGGATTCATCTTCGTGGTGGTTTAAAGAGAAAAATGACTGGTGGGTTAACGGAAACAGCCGGTGATTTTATTGTCCGGCACAAGAAAGGGTGGCAGATGTTCAAAAAAAGTTTACAGTTAACGGCATGCCTTTTGGCTTTCTTTCTGCTTTCATGCGCAACGCCATTCAGCGGCGGGGTTGTGATTTCCCGCCCGGACCGGCATACCCACACCTATGAGGCCAAAGAGGATATTGTGCTTCGCGCGACGGCCTATATTATCCGCGAAAAAGATCTCGGTCGAAATGTTGTCGTCAATTCCGACAACCGGATGGTCGAATCCGATTTTATTGAATCCGGCGGATGGCGGACGAAAACAATCGCTTCAGCAAAACAGATCAACTGGAAGGAATGCGAACTGACACTGTCAGTGATTACGGAAAAGCAACAAAAAACAGGATGGGAGATGCGGCGTCTGGTGGAAAAAGAGCAGTATGATAAAATATTTTCCGCCATTGACACACGGGTCTATGAAGAGATGTCCAAGCTCCGCTAGATCAACACAAAATCCGTCATGAAAGGAGAACGTATGGGTGCAAAAAATAAAATGTCGTCCATGTTGGAGGAGTTTAAAAATTTTGCATTGAAGGGAAATGTGGTCGATCTGGCCATTGCCGTGATTATCGGCGCCGCGTTCGGAAAGATTATCGATTCTTTGGTCAAGCATATTATTATGCCGGCCATCAGTCTGGTCATGCCGGGTGAACAAGGCTATCTGGCCTGGAAACTGGCGATCAACGGCAAGGAAATTCCTTACGGCCTTTTTATTGGAGAAGTTGTTAATTTTCTGATTATCGCGCTTGCCTTATATATTTTTATCGTGAAATTTCTGGGATTGATCATGAAGAAAAAACAGCAGGAAGTTGCGGCGCCGCCTCCGCCGACGAAAGATCAGGAACTGCTGGCCGAAATACGGGATTTGCTGAAAAACAAAAATGCATAAAGAAATCGGCGCGGACGGGTTAACCCGTCCGCGCCTTGAATTTCACTCGACGGTGAACGACGTATCTTTCAAGACGTTACCCTCACTGTCGCGGATTTCAACCTTCCAGTTTCCCACAAGACCATAGAGCGTTTTTTCCGCTCTTGTTCGCCATCTCGGGCCCGCTTTAATCGGCAGCGTTATGCTGTGGATCTCTTTTCCGTTGTGAATCCAGGCGAACGTCACCTGGGTGTCGGCGTCGATGTTTCTTGCCTCCAAAAAGCAGTACACAATCGGTGTGTCGGCGCTGAATGTCTCAGAGACACCAACGGGTTCGCGATCCTCGATGCCTCGGGCCACGCCCAGTTTTTCGATGGTGAACCCGGCCGCGGCGTCTTGTGCCCGGGCCGTCGCAGAGACCATAAACCCCGCCGCCAGGATGACGGCGAACATCACCAGATAAAAACGTATCTTCATAGCTGCCTCCTTTATGGAAAAAAGAATAATGTAAACCGGCCGACGGGCCGGCGCTTCAAGGACGGAAGATAAAAAAAGAACAGATTGTAATGTCCGGCATTATATAATAATGAGGCGCGCGAAAGCAAATCAATAAGTGCAGGCGATGCATGAGGAGCTCTATGAGCGAAAACCGTTTGGGCGGGCACGTCTTGTCCCGCAGGTCAAAATCAATGATGTCCATTATTTTGAACCGGCCGGAGGCCATTAATAGTTTGAGTGAAGCCATGATCGATACCATTGACGGGCTTCTCAATTCGGCCGCGTCCGACCCCTCATGCCGTTTCGTTTTATTTTACAGTACAAGCGATAAAGGGTTTTGCGCGGGCGGCGACGTGAAGGAACTGGCAAGGCTGGGCGCCGAGAAAAATTTTGAGAAGGTCGATTCGTTTTTCTCGAAAGAGTATGCGCTGGATCTGAAGATCCATCTGTTTCCCAAGCCCGTCGTGGTTCTGGCCGACGGCATCACGATGGGCGGCGGTCTGGGCATCACGGCCGGCGCGGATATCCGTGTGGCAACGGAGCGGACGCGCATGGCAATGCCGGAAACCCGCATCGGCTTTTTCCCTGATGTCGGCTCCACCGGCTGGATGTTTTCGCGTTGTCCGAAAGGGTATCCCGAATATCTGGGGCTCACCGGTTACGATATGCTGGGCGCTGAATGCGTGAGGCTGGGTTTTGCAGACTATCTGATGCAATCCAAAGATAAACAGGCCTTGATTGAAAGACTAGAGAGGTTCAAACCGGAAGCGGATCTCAGCGGGGACGCCTTAAAGCAAACGCTCATCCGTCTGGTATCCGGATACTTTGAGAAAACGACTCCCCGGGATGACGCGATGGATCGTTGGGTAGAGCAGTACTTTGCAGGCCGCTCGGATGTGCGCAGCATTTTGGAGTCTCTGTCCGGTTGCACGCAGCAACAGGCGCATTGCACAGAAGTCTTTAAAAACATCGGAGAACGGTCGCCGACCGCATTGGTTCTGACACTGGTTTTGCTCCGCCACAACGAAAAACGCCCGATAACGGGGGTTTTCGCGACGGAATTGAAAGCGGCCCGTTTTATTACACGCCATCCGGATTACATTGAGGGCATCCGGGCCAGGCTGATCGACCGAGATGACAATCCTGGATGGAATCCGGACTCCATCGACCGGGTTGATCTGGCCGGCTTCACGCCTTAGTCTGATCCGGGCGTCGAAAAAAAATGACGGTGTCGATAACGGATCGAAAGGGAAATCCGATCAGTCGCTATTTTTTGTGATTGCGGAAAAAACCCATCAGGAATTCCGTGTCCTTGGGGGACAGATCGAATTTGAAAACAGCTTTCTCTATAACCATATTAATGGGCTGATTGCTGTTTTCTTCGAGATTGGCGGAAACCCATTTGATTGCTTTTTGAATATTTTCGCCTTCCGGCATGACAGTCGCCATAATCTTGATTCCTCCTCAGAATAGCATCGCGAATAACTGATGTCCGCGTGGGCTGTTTTTCCCTTGACGATCCTTCATACTACAATATCATTTAAAAATTAATAAGTTTTTATAAAAAAATTGACATTGGCCGCTGGATGATTAAGATGGGCTCTGAGCCGACCGATTCGGTAAAAATCCCGCAAGTATTTGCATGAGGCAACGCATATGAAAAAATCATTCGGGGCGACAACGCTGATTTTTCCGACCCCTGTTTGGGTGATTGGAACTTACGACAAAACGGGCCGGCCCAATGCGGCTACCGTGGCCTGGGCGGGAATTTGCAGTTCCGATCCGCCGGCCGTCGCGATATCGCTGCGCAAATCACGCTATACGTATGAAAATATTCTGGAACGCGGCGCTTTTACCGTCAACGTTCCGGCCGCGACACAGGTGGACGTTGCGGATTACTGCGGCATTGTGTCGGGTCGAAACGTCGATAAGTTTGCTAAAGCGGGATTCACCGCGATCAAGGGGGATCGTGTTGATGCTCCTTTGATTGCCGAATTTCCGATGGCGGCGGAGTGTCGCGTCATCGGGCAATACGAAATCGGCGTCCATATCCATTTTGTAGGTGAAATTCTTGATGTGAAAGTCGACAAATCCATGTTGCGCGATGACGGCATGCCGGATATTTCAAAAATCGATCCGATCCTCTATGCGCCGGAAACTCGCGCTTACCATAGCACGGGCAGATACCTGGCAGACGGCTTTTCCGCCGGAAAAAAATTGAAATAGCGACCATCAATCCGTGCACCACTAAAAAAGATTAACATTCAGAAAGGAGCTATGCTATGGCGAAATCAATCAAAGGAACGAAAACGGAAAAAAATCTACTGGCGGCTTTTGCCGGAGAATCTCAGGCGAGAAACCGCTACACCTACTTTGCCAGCGCCGCAAAAAAAGAGGGTTATGAACAAATCTCCCGAATCTTTCTGGAGACGGCGGAAAATGAAAAAGAACATGCCAAAGTATTTTTTAAATATCTCGAAGGGGGAGACGTCGAAATCACGGCCGCTTATCCTGCCGGTGTAATCGGAGATACCAAAAGCAATCTCGAGGAGGCGGCGGCCGGTGAGAATATGGAATGGACGACGCTGTATTCCGACTTCGCCAAAATTGCCAAAGAGGAAGGGTTTCCCGAAGTGGCCCGGTCTTTTGAACAGATCGCCAAAGTCGAGATGTTTCACGAAAACCGCTATCGAAAACTGGTGGCGAATATTGAAGCCGGTGACGTCTTTATGAAGAAAGTGCCGGTCAAGTGGCATTGTATTAACTGCGGGTATGTTTTTGAGGGACCGGAGGCGCCCAAGGAATGCCCGGCCTGCCGTCATCCGCAGTCCTATTACGAGGTCCTGGCCGAAAACTTCTAATGGGATGATGATTATTGCGCCGTGAAAAAAAACAGCCCGCTCCGTGCGGGCTGTTTTGCTGATTATTGCTCAAGTAATCCGGCATGCGGGTTCAATCCCGCTTCAGCCCTCGAAGTTCTTGACAGTCCCTGAAAAATACCCTAGATTGGCGCAGTTTTTCCCCCGAGGAGTTGTAGGTGTATGTCAACAAAGAAACAAAAACGGTCGCTGGATTTCAAGGACCGTAAAAAAAAGAAATCAACACGTATTGCCTATTTGGTGGCCATTTTAGGCGGTGTATTTATCGTTTTAGTGATCTTTTTCGTCATCTTGTTCAACGCCCTTTTCCCGCCGGTGGATACGGCGGCGATGAAAAAGAAGGAGCGTTATGCCGCTGAGATCTATTTCTCCGACGCGCAGGAACGTTTTCTCGTGGCGGAAAAACGATACCTTTTCAAAGAGGAAGACCCGGCGGCCCAGGCCGCGGAGGTTGTCCGCGCGCTTCTTGACGGTTCAAAGACCGGTCATCAAAATACATTTCCGGAGGGTGTCATTCTCCGCGACCTCACCGTGAGCAAAGACGGTGTGGCAAGCGTCAATTTTTCGCAAGACCTGATCAAGGGGCACCCTAGCGGATCGACAGCGGAAATGACCACCTTGTATTCGCTGGTGAATTCGCTGGCCAACAACGTCTCGCAGATCAAATCCGTCCGAATTCTGGTTGAAGGAAAAAGCATTTCCTCCATCGGGGGCCACATTTCAACCCTCAGACCGATTCATCCCAATCCGGAGCTATTGGCCGGGGCCAATCCCAAAAACAAATAGAACCTATGGCACCGAAAACGAAACTATCCCGAACACGAAATATCGGCATTGTCGCGCATATCGATGCGGGAAAGACCACCGTCAGTGAAAGAATTCTATTCTACACGGGCAAATCCTACAAACTGGGAGAGGTCCACGACGGCGAGGCGGTCATGGACTGGATGCCGCAGGAGCAGGAGCGCGGTATTACGATTACTTCCGCCGTGACAACCTGTGAGTGGAAGAATCACGACATTCACATTATCGATACGCCGGGGCATGTCGATTTTACCATTGAAGTGGAGCGTTCTTTACGAGTGCTCGACGGAGCCGTCGTTGTTTTTTGCGCCGTGGCCGGTGTGGAGCCGCAGTCTGAGACAGTCTGGCACCAGGCCGACAAGTATGGTGTTCCCAAAATCGCCTTCATCAACAAAATGGATCGCGTCGGGGCGGATTTTTTTCACGCCATCGAAATGATGCAGGCGCGGTTTCATTCTCAACCCGTGCCGATTCAGATTCCGGTCGGCGCCGAGGATACTTTTCAGGGCGTGGTGGATCTGATCGCCATGAAGTATCTTGTTTGGGACGACGGCACTCAGGGCAGGGAGTATGCCTCCGCGGATATTCCCGAGGCGTTTGTCGAAGCGGCGATTCGCCATAGAGAAAAAATGATTGAAACCCTGGCGGATGTCGACGATGAGCTGGCGGAAGCCTATCTGGCCGGAGAAGAAATTTCAGGCGCGCAGCTTATCAGCGCATTGCGTCAGGCAACGATCAGCTTGAAGATTGTGCCGGTTTTGTGCGGGACGGCCTTGCGAAATAAAGGTATTCAACCAGTGCTGGATGCCGTGATTCATTACCTGCCGTCGCCGGACGATATACCTCCTGTTAAGGGCATCAATCCGAAAACAAAGCAGGAGGAAACAAGGCAAAGTTCCGACAAAGAGCCTTTTGCCGCCCTGGCGTTTAAGATTCAGATGGATGAAGGCCGCAAGCTCACGTATCTGCGAATCTATTCGGGACAGATTGTCGCCAACGGAGAAACTTACAACGCCATCAAAAAGAAAAAGGAAAAAATCGCCAGACTTCTGCGCATGCATTCCAACAAGCGCGAACGCATCGATAAAGCGTCTGCGGGAGAAATCGTCGCCGTATTGGGTCTGAAGGAGACGACCACCGGAGACACGCTGTGCGACGAATCCAACCCG
The DNA here is from genome assembly GCA_964443625.1 of uncultured Smithella sp. Taxonomy (GTDB): domain Bacteria; phylum Desulfobacterota; class Syntrophia; order Syntrophales; family Smithellaceae; genus UBA8904. The sequence continues at coordinate 8,497 of CAYUDM010000054.1, forward strand.
ATCATTCTTGAACAAATGGAATTTTATGAACCCGTGATTTCTCAGGCCATTGAAGCCAAAACCCCCGCGGATCAGGAAAAACTCGCGGTGGCCCTGGTGAAACTGGCCGACGAGGATCCTACGCTGCGGATCAAATATGAGGATGAAACCGCGCAGACCGTCATTTCCGGAATGGGTGAACTCCACCTGGACGTGATTGTGGATCGTTTGCGGCGGGAATTCAACGCGCATGTCAACGTCGGCAGGCCAAGGGTTGTTTATCGTGAAACCATTATGAAGCGGGTGGACGTTGAAGGAGTCTTCGAAAAAGAACTGGGTGACAAGAAGCATTTCGGCCGTGTCGCCATTGAGTTGAGTCCCAGGAAACGCGGCGCCGGCAACGAAATCGTCAACCAACTCGATGCAACCGTGGTTCCACCGGAGTATCACGAAGCCATTGAAGAAGGGATCCGCGAGGCGTTGACCAGTGGTGCGCTGGGCGGCTATCCGGTGATCGATATCTGCGTTCGGATCACCGGCGGCGCGCATCGGGAAGGAGAGTCTTCCGTGCAGGCGTTTAAGATTGCCGCTGCAAGCGCCTTTCGGGAGGGATGTCTGGCTGCGGAGCCGGCCATGCTCGAACCGATTATGATGGTCGATATCATCACCCCCGGCGAATTTGTGGGAGATGTCATCGGAGACATCAACGCGCGCCGCGGCGAGATCCAGTCGGTCAATCCCAAGGGGCCGATTTCCGAAGTCAAGGCCAAGGTGCCGCTTAAAGCCATGTTCGGTTATTCCACGGATTTGCGCTCCGCCACGCAGGGCCGCGCCGTCTTCTCGATGCTTTTTGAGATTTACGATAAAGCCTGACACGTCTGTTGCGATTCGGACGGCGTCTTTCTCGGTCGGAGGCATCCGGAGATGATCATTGATCTGACCAAACCACTGGATCCGTCACTGGTTCCCTTTTCATCGGGAACGTATCGAGATCCTCCCTTCAAGCTATCCGAATGGAGCTCCATTCCAAACCAAGGATTTCGCGTTTCGCGGTTGTCCATGGGTACGCAAACCGGCACCCATATCGATGCCCCCGCGCATTTTGTGGAAGGCGGCGCAACGCTGGATGCGCTGTCCCCGGAAATTCTGATTGGACGGTATTTTCTGCTGGATTTACCGCTGGTGTGCTCCAATGCGGAGATCACGCGCAGGCTCGACGCCTATCGACAGGAGAAAATTCTTTTTTTACGCGCCCGGGAGGGGTCGGAAGAGCGTCTCTCTCCTGAGACCGCAAACCGGATTGTCGCCTTGCCTGCCTTGGTCATCGTCCTTTCCGGCAATATTGTGATTCATCACGCCGATCCTTTTGCCTTTAATCGTCTTGTGGCGGCAGTCGGGAAATATCTTGTCGAAGATCTCGACGAATCTGCCGCGTGGAAAATTCCTCCAACGGGAGAGTTGATTGCGCTGCCTCTCCGATTATCAAGGGTCAGTGGATCGCCATGCCGGGTGGTGATCCGGATAGACTAGACTAAAGCCAACCTTGCTTTACGGTTTCTGAGGTTGATTGTCATCGGTCTGTTTTCGATTGACACGTATTTGTCCCTTCCTTTATATTGCTGCATCACAACCGTCTGCGTTTGCGATCCCTCTTTTCCCCTTCTTATTGTTGCTGCCGTCGGGGATTGATTTATAAATTGATATAGAAAATTGCTGCGTTTTAAACCGGAGGAGGCCCTGTATGCACAAAACCGTCGGGCCGGCCGAAACGCTCTCCATTGCGGATGCAACGGCGATTATCGTCGGCATGATGGTCGGCATAGGAATCTTCAAGACGCCGTCCATTGTCGCCGCATCGGCCGGCAGCGAAGGCATGCTGATTCTGTTTTGGTTGGCGGGTGGCATCGCGTCTTTTATCGGCGCGTTATGCTACGCGGAGCTGACTTCCGCTTATCCCCATGCAGGCGGAGACTACCATTACTTGAGCAAAGCCTTCGGACCGACGCCGGCTTTTTTCTACGGCTGGGGGCGGCTGTCCGTCATCCAGACCGGATCGATCGTCATGGTGGCGTTTATTATCGGAGACTATGCTTCGGAGATTTTGTTTCTCGGCCCCTATTCAACCTCTCTTTACGCGGCGGCCGCCGTGGTTGCCCTCACAGCGCTGAATGTGGCGGGTCTGCGCCAGAGTAAAGTCACCCAAAAGGCCCTCATCGGGCTTATTCTCCTGGGGTTGGCCGGAATCGCGGTGTGCGGCTTTTGGCTGGGCGAACCCCGGAGCGCAGCGACTGCCGGACCCCTGATTCCCGAAAGCGCCGCCTTGGGGACCGCCATGATCTTTGTTCTGCTCACCTACGGAGGCTGGAATGAAGCGGCCTTTCTGTCCGCGGAGGTGAAGTCTCCAAGGAAAAACATGGTGAAGGTTTTACTTTTGAGCATTGCGGTGGTGACCGTCATCTACGCGGTCGTTAATCTGGCGCTTCTCAATGGTCTGGGCCTTTCGGACATGGCCTCGTCTTCGGCCGTCATGGCGGATTTGATGCGGCGGGCCGTGGGCGATGGCGGAGCGCGGTTTGTAAGTTTTCTGATTCTTCTGGCCTGTTTGAGCACGATGAATGCCGCCGTCATCACCGGCGCGCGGACTGCCTATGCCGTAGGACGAGACCACCCCGTTTTGGGCTTTCTGGGACGCTGGCACGGCCGGAAGCACACGCCGGTCAACGCGCTGCTTTTTCAGGGGGGCGCGGCGCTTTTGCTGGTGGCGCTGGGTGCCTCGACGCGCAGGGGGTTTGTCAGCATGGTGGAATATACCGCGCCGGTCTTTTGGTTGTTCTTTCTCATGGTCGGTTTGTCCGTGTTTGTGCTGCGCGGTTTGCGGTCTCCCGGCGAAACCGCTTTCGTCGTTCCTTTCTTCCCTGTAACGCCGGCTGTCTTCTGTGTGATATGTCTTTACGTGCCGTACTCGGCTCTGATCTACACCGGGCTTGGGGCGATCATCGGTTTGGGGGTTCTGGCAAGCGGAATTCCTCTGTTGATGCTAAATCAAAAACGGCGGGCGATCGGCCATGCCGAAGATGAAACTCAGGAAAAGGAGCCGTGATCCATGAAAAGCGCAAAGCAAAAAATCATCTTGTTTTCCATTTTATTGTTGGCAGCCGGGTTTTTAATCCATACGCAGGATCTCCGGTCTCAAACTAAAACGTCCCGAAAGCCCGACATTCATTTCGTGCCGACACCTGAGGAAACCGTCGAGGTCATGCTGCGCCTGGCCGACGTTCGGGCTTCCGATGTCGTTTATGATCTCGGATGCGGCGACGGGCGCATCGTCATCGCGGCGGCAAAAAAAACGGGTGCGAAAGCGTATGGTTTTGATATCGACCCCGCAATGGTTCGGCTATCCAGGGAAAACGTCCGCAAGGCGAAAGTCGGACATCTGGTGAAAATCTCGCAAGAGGATATATTTGAACTGGATCTCAGCGGTGCGACCGTCATAACGCTTTATCTCATGCCCGAACTCAACGTTCGTCTGATCCCGCAGTTGGAGACGCTCAAGCCCGGCTCCCGCATTGTGTCGCATGACTTTGATATGGAGGGCGTGATTCCGGATGTCGAAGCCACCGTTTACCGGCGCGACGGCGGAATCAGCAAAGTCTATCTGTGGAGCACGCCTTTGCGGAGGGCGGGAATAAGGAGGTAAGTATGGCGATTGCGGGTTTAAAAAGACATGAAGACGGCAATCTTATTGAAGCGACAAGGGCTGCGCGCCGCACATGCGGGTTGGCGGCGATAGTGTCCGTATCAGCCGTCTTCGTGGGCGTGTTGCTCTCGGCGCCGAGTTGCGCTGCCGGGCCTGGAAACGCAGATTACGCCGCGCTTCGGGAAGAGATGGTGTCCCGGCAGATCGAAGCTAGGGGCATTCGCCATCCGAAAGTGCTCGCAGCGATGAGGAAAGTCGAGCGTCACTTGTTTGTGCCTGAACATTTGCGCAAAGAGGCCTACGGCGATCATCCCCTTCCGATCGGCGAAGGGCAGACGATTTCCCAGCCATACATCGTGGCGTTGATGACGGAAGTCATCGCCCCTCATGCCGGAATGAAAGTGCTTGAAATCGGAACCGGGTCCGGCTATCAGGCCGCCGTGCTGGCCGAATTTTGCAAAAGTGTTTATACGATCGAAATCGTCGAAGTCTTGGGCATGCGGGCTCAGAAGCTTTTATCTGGTCTCTACGGGAATGTTCATGTCAAAATCGGCGACGGCTATCAGGGCTGGCCCGAAGCGGCGCCGTTTGATGCGGTGGTCGTTACCTGCGCGCCGACGAAAGTTCCTTCCCCGCTTGTCCAACAGCTTGCCGAGGGAGAGAGGATGGTCATTCCCATAGGCGATGCGGGCGCACAGGAACTGGTGGTGCTGACGAAACAAAAGGGGCGCCTTGTTCAAGACCGGATTGTTCCGGTCCGGTTTGTGCCGATGGTCGATTCCGCGGGGAAGACGTATTAAACTGGAGGATTATGTTCACGCGGGCGGCAAAACCCTGCCGGTCGAAGGCATTAGTCTTCCGGCTTCAGATAGGGCAGCGCCAACTGGACTTTTTTAAGCGCCTGCTTTTCGATTTGACGGGCCCGTTCCCGGGTGATGTTGTACCGGTCGCCGATTTCCTGAAGCGTGAGCGGATCATCCGCCATGACCCGGTGCTGGATAATGAAGCTTTCCCGTTCGTTGAGCTTGGCCAGGGCGCCGGCGATATCGCGCTTCACCAGAGAGCGTTGTTCATGTTTGATTAGAGACGTTTCCTGATCATCCCCCTCATAGGTCAGAAAATCCATATGCGAGGTGTCGCCGTCGTCATTGATGACCTCATTGAGCGACAGGTCCCGCGAGCCCATGCGCAAATCCATTTCCGCGACCTCCGAGCCCTTCACGCCCAATGAATCGGCGATTTCGCTGAACTCGGGATTTTTCTTCGAGATGGTTTCCAGCTGCTTTTTGGCCTGGCTCAGTTTGAAAAAAAGTTTCCGCTGCGCCTGAGTCGTGCCGATTTTTACGATGCTCCAGGACTTGATGAGATAGTTCTGGATGTAGGCCCGAATCCACCACACCGCGTAGGAAATCAGCCGGTAGCCTTTATACGGATCGAATTTCTTGACCGCGTGGATGAGCCCGATGTTGCCTTCCTGGATCAGATCCGACAGTTTGAATCCGTAATTGCGGTATTCATGGGCGATTTTGACGACAAACCGGAGATTGGAGACGATCAGTTTCTCGGCCGCCTCCATGTCGTTGTACTTCTTCAGACGCACGGCCAGCTTGAATTCCTCTTCGGCGGTCAGAAGGGGAAAACGGTTGATCTCGGAGATATATAAATCCAGTGTGCCGGTGACGACAGGCAGCTTCAAAGATTGGCCCTCCTGGTGAAAGTCTGCATGGCAGATGTTTATCGGAGAGCGGATTATCGGTCAAGCAAATAATTGCCGCTTCTTGACAGCCCCCGACTCAGTGTTTATTCTATCGACACAACACTCTAAGGAATTGAAATGAAATCGATAAACAAGACCATGATTGACTCAGCGATCAAACTGGCCGTGGAGGTTAAAGCCAAAACTGTTTTGATTTGTGTCGATGTGAGAAGCGAACTAGCGGACCTGCCGGACAACATAAAGAGATCGGTCGATTTTATTTTAGTGATGAATGAAGACGAAGAGATGCCCGAAAGGCTGGCGGACATTGCCCAAAAGCTTGATGTGCCGAGCGTGAATCTGACCCGGGTGGGAAAGATTAAAATTGCCATCGCCAAAGGCATTGTGTCGGGCCTTTTTAAAAAGGGCGATAAAATCGTCTGTTTGTCCGGCGTGCCCAAATTCGGTTACGCCGACAGTATCTTCTTTATCGATGTGGGCAAGGAATTTGAGATCCTCACCTCGGATTTCATCAACGACGTCGTCGAGGCCGTTTCGCCGGAAGTCTTTAACGCGGCTTTGAATATTGCCTGCGAACTGGCGGCCCAGGGGCGCGAATCGCGCAAGGTCGGAACGATTTTCGTCCTGGGGGATGATGAGAAGGTTCTGCAGTTTTCCCGGCAGATGATCATCAATCCGTTTCAGGGATATGCCGATGAACAGCGCAACATTCTTAATCCGGAACTCGAAGAAACCATCAAGGAGTTTTCCGCCATCGACGGCGCTTTCGTCATCAAATCCGACGGCACGATCGTGACGGCGGGCCGGCATTTAAGCGCCGCGCTCGACAGCAAGGATTTTCCGGCGGGATTAGGCAGCCGCCACATCGCTGCCGCGGGGATCACCAACGTGACCAAAGCCGTGGCGATGGTCATTTCCGAATCGTCAGGCAATGTCAGCGTCTTCAAAAACGGCAAGCTGTTTGTGACCATCGAAAAACCGGTAGAGTGAGAAGAGAGGTCAACCCTATGAGATTTGATAAATTTACGTTAAAAGTACAAGAAGCGCTGCAAGACGCCCAGTCGCTGGCCGGGTCGATGGGGCATCAGTCCATCGAACCCGAGCATCTGCTGGTGTGTTTTCTCCGTCAGGAAGAGGGGATTGTCGGTGCCATTCTCAATAAGCTCAATGCCTCGCCGCAGAAAGTGGAAAAGGAAATCGAGCAATATCTGAAAAAACAGCCCAGCGTCGGCGGAGCGGGCGCGGGTCAGGTGTATCTGGGCGGCAGGCTCAACAAGCTTTTCGACAAGGCGATGACGGAAGCCGCGCAGCTCAAAGATGAGTACGTCAGCGCCGAGCACGTTGTGGTTGCCATGGCCGAGGAAAAAGAAGGCCAGGCGGGCAAAACGCTTCGTCAGCATGGCATCACGAAAGACGCCATCTTTAAAGTGCTCGTTGAGATTCGCGGCAATCAGCGTGTGACCGACCCGAATCCGGAAAACAAATATCAGGCGCTGGAGCGTTACGCGAAGGACTTCAACGATTTGGCCAAAAAAGGGAAGTTTGACCCGGTCATCGGCCGGGACGAAGAAATCCGCCGCATCATGCAGGTGCTTTCCCGGCGCACCAAGAACAATCCGGTGCTCATCGGCGAGCCGGGCGTGGGCAAAACCGCCATCGTCGAAGGGCTGGCCCAGCGGATTGTCAACGGCGATGTGCCGGAAAACCTGAAAAACAAAAGAGTCATCGGCCTGGATATCGGTGCGTTGGTGGCGGGCGCGAAATACCGGGGCGAGTTTGAAGAGCGCCTCAAGGCGGTTTTAAAGGAAGTGATCAGCGCCGAAGGCGAGATCATTTTGTTTATTGATGAAATTCATACGATGGTCGGCGCGGGCGCGGCCGAAGGATCCATGGACGCGTCCAATATGCTCAAACCGGCACTGGCCCGCGGCGAGCTGCGCTGCGTGGGCGCCACGACGCTCAACGAATACCGCAAATACATCGAAAAGGACGCGGCGCTTGAGCGCCGCTTCCAGCCGGTTTTGGTGAAAGAGCCAACGGTTGAAGACACGATCGCCATATTGCGCGGGCTTAAAGAACGCTACGAAGTGCACCACGGCGTGCGCATCAAGGATTCGGCCATCATTGCGGCCGCGACGCTATCGCACCGGTATATCGCCGACCGGTTTCTGCCGGACAAGGCGGTGGACTTAATTGACGAATCGGCTTCCCGGCTGAGAATCGAGCTGGATTCGATGCCCTGCGAAATCGACACGATTGACCGAAAGATCATTCAGCTCGAGATTGAAAAGCAGTCGCTCAAAAAAGACACGGACAAGGCGGCGACCGAACGGCGCGAGAAAATCGAAAAGGAACTGGCTGATCTTAAAAGTTCGATGGATCAGATGAAAGTGCACTGGTCATCGGAAAAAGACATCATCAAAAAGATTCAGCAGGTCAAAAGCCGGATGGAGTCGCTCAAGATCGAGGAGGCCAACGCGCAGCGCGAAGGCGATTTGGCTCGTGCCGCTGAAATCCGCTACGGCAAGCTGGTGGAGCTCGACCGGGCCCTCCAGGAGGATCAGATTAAACTCGAAGAGATTCAGAAAAACAATCAGATGCTCAAAGAAGAGGTCGATGCCGAGGACGTGGCGGAGGTGGTGGCCAACTGGACGGGCATTCCGCTTTCCCGAATGATGGAAAGCGACGTTCAGAAGCTCATTCAGATGGACGAACGGCTCAAAATGCGGGTCATCGGTCAGGATGACGGCATCCAGGCCGTTTCAGCGGCGCTTAGGCGGGCGCGCTCCGGCTTGCAGGACCCCAACCGTCCGATCGGCTCGTTTATTTTTCTGGGGCCCACGGGTGTGGGCAAGACAGAACTGGCGCGCGCGCTTGCGGAGTTTATGTTCGACAACGAGCAAGCCATGATCCGCATCGACATGTCCGAGTATATGGAAAAGCACGCGGTGGCCCGTCTCATCGGCGCGCCGCCCGGCTATGTCGGGTATGACGAAGGCGGCTATCTGACGGAAGCCGTCAGGCGCAAACCTTACAGCGTACTGCTTTTTGATGAAATTGAAAAAGCGCATCCGGATGTGTTCAATATTCTTTTGCAGATTCTCGACGACGGAAGACTCACCGACGGTCACGGCCGCACGGTCGATTTCAAGAACACGGTGGTGATCATGACGTCGAACGTGGGCAGCCAGTGGATTCAGGAGCCGTCGCTCGATGAGGAAGAAAAGAAGAACCGGTCGATGGAAGCGTTGCGAGCGACCTTCAAACCGGAGTTTTTAAACCGCATCGACGACATCATCATGTTCCATGCGTTGCGGCTTGAGGATATTCAGCATATCGTGGAGATCCAGCTGGGGCTTATCGACAAACGCCTCAAAGAGCGCAAACTCAGACTGGAATTGACAGCGGATGCGAAAAACTATATAGCCCAGCAGGGCTATAGTCCGGTCTACGGAGCCCGTCCGCTTAAACGGGCGCTCCAGAAGCTCGTGCTGGATCCGCTGGCGCTTGACATCCTGGCGGGCAAGTTCGCCGAAGGCGATCACATTGTTGTTGGCGTATCCAAAGGAGAGATCACGTTCGGTAAGAAGTAAAGCGTCAGGAGTTAAGAGTCAGGAGTAAGGC
>CAYUDM010000054.1:17613-18958 GCA_964443625.1 uncultured Smithella sp.
ACACCTTACACCTAACCTATTTAAGAGGGGGGGATCTATGACAGAAGAGAAAAAGGGCGAAGGTTTTGTCATTAAAGATAAACGTTTTTCTGAATCTTCCGAATCTTCCGCCAAGCAGGAAGAGGCGAAAACCGAGGAACGGATGCAGCAAGGTCCGCCGGAAGAACCGGTTGTGGACGCTGATTATCCGGCTGTGAATTTTTCGAATTTTATCATTTCGCTTAGCACCTCCGCGCTCTTCCATTTCGGCGATTTCCCGGAATATGAAGGCGGCAAGGCAGAAAAGAACCTGCCGGCGGCGAAGCAGACCATAGATATCCTCGATATGATTCATGAAAAGACGAAGGGAAACCTGGACGCCAACGAAGCCGGCTTGATCCAGGGGGTCTTATATGAGTTGAAAATGCGCTACATCAAGGAAAAAGGCTGATATGGCCAGGGTCTCGGCTCCGGCGAAAATCAACCTGTCCTTACGAGTGCTCTCCAGACGCCCCGACGGCTATCATGAACTTGCCTCCGTCATGCAGCAGATATCGATCTTTGATGAGTTGGAAGTTTCGTTGATTCCGGAAGGCATTTCTCTGGCCTGCCCCGGGGCCGATTTGCCCACGGATTCCGGGAATCTTGTCTATCGGGCCGCGCAAACTCTATTCGATTACAGCGGTTATCAGGGCGGCGTTTCCATAACCTTAAATAAAACAATACCTTCCGCTGCCGGTTTAGGCGGAGGCAGTTCAGATGCAGCCGCGACGCTTTCTGGATTGAATGATCTTTGTGCGCTTGGCCTTTCAAAAACGGAACTTCTGAAGATCGGGGCAACCCTCGGCGCGGATGTTCCATTTTTTCTTTACGCCCCCGGCGCTTTTGCCCGGGGCATCGGCGAACGCCTCTCGGAGCTCTCGCCTCGTCCCCCGTTACTCCACCTCGTTTTAGTCAAACCACCCTTGTCTTTATCGACTAAAACCGTCTACGAAAATCTGAATTTAGCATTGACAAAGAAAAAAAATAGTTATAGGATTCCGCGATTTTACACACTAGGTGACGTTGTTCGGGAATTGCATAATGATTTGGAGACGGTATCCCTTCGTATGCACCCCGAACTGACCGATTACAAGCGAATGCTTGTCGAGGAAGGCGCCCTGGGTGCATTGATGTCGGGCAGCGGCCCCACGCTTTTTGGAATCTTTCCCGATGAAAAATCGGCTAGGAGCGCGCGGGATGCAATGTTAAATAGAGTTTCCGTAGACACTCTGGTTTTCTTTGCCCAATCAATTTAAGTTGCTGTATTAATAAAGAAGTTTTGAAATATAGACGATGGGGCGTCGTCAAGCGGTAAGACACAGGA
>CAYUDM010000055.1:0-18845 GCA_964443625.1 uncultured Smithella sp.
ACTGAAAAGCGGTAAGTCCTTGAAGGCCGGAAGATAGGAATCGTTCCGGAAATAAAAAAAGCAGCGCAACAAGCAGGAAGATTACAATGGAAACGGCCGTGCGGATTCTAACCCAGATCAATGACGGCTCCCTTACATCGTGAACGTGGCGATATTGAGGTCGTCCAGATTCATGTTGCCCGTTTTCTGTTCATGGGCGATGCGAATGTAGCCGAGCGTCTCGGGGTCTACGCCGAAAATCTTCGCGGCGGCCGCGTCCACCGCTACAATGTCTTTGGACATCAGAAGCGCTTTTTTTAATGAGACGTCAGCGGATTTGGGATCAGTCGGTCCCCCCGGTCCGCGGCTCATGAGCACGCGGTAGGCGTCCACGATATTGAGATCGGGTTTGCGGTAAAGACAGAAATCGGCAATGCACTGATCGAGCCCCGACAGGTGATAGATCATGCGGTTTTTCACAACCCCCATCAGGTTCTTCATTGCAATGGTCAGATGAGCGGAGCTGTGGTGTTTGAGCACCGGCACATTGATCAGGACGTCGGAATCCAAAACGAGTGAATGGACTTCGGCGGTTTTAAGCGTTTTAGCGCCGGGAATGGTCACTTCGCGGTAACTGAAATCATCCACCGGCACGACGATGGCACCGGCCGCCCGGGCGGCTGGTTCAATGCCGCTGAGTCTGTAGCAGGTTTGGGCATTCCGGGACGTGGTCAGAACCACGTTGTCGAAGACATAGACGCGCCCCGCGCCCGCGTCGCGGCAGGCCTTTACAACGGCGCCGACCAGCGCCGGATTCGTGGTGGCCGCGATTTCCGGAACGCGCGGAAACCCGATATTGGGTTTGACGACGACCGTTTGACCTTTTTTGACGAACTGATTCATGCCACCCATGAGCTCAAGGGCTTTTCGAAACATGGGCACCGGCTCGCCGTTTCGGACGGCGACCAGATCGGGTGGCGCGGAGAGCTTGTCTTTGGCGATCAGAAAATCGGGGCGTCCGAGAATCCAGGCGCCCCCCGCCATGAAGCCCAGTGACAGCCCCTTCTTAATCAAGTCCCGGCGGTTGTACTTTCTGAAATCATCCATAAAACGCCTCTGTCCGGTTTTGGAAAAGACGATGTGTTAAAATTAACCCTCAGTGGGCTAAACTATAAAGAGAAAGAACCCTGGTGTCAACGGAAACCGAGTAGAAGTTTGCAAAGCGGGCTCTGGGGATGGACAGAAAAAACTGTTCAAAACCGGACGGATCGGGTAAGATGCGTCAAAAACCAAGACAAGGAGAAGACATGACGAATTCGCCAATGATCCTGACCGGCGAAAGGCGGTATCGCGCAGTGGCCCTTGCGTTGGGTCTTGTGGTTGTGCTTCCCTTCGCACTGAGCCTGATCAATATTCAATTTGCGAATGCCTGGAAGATCCATTTTTTTCAGGCGGCTGTTTTTCTGGCAGCCGTTCGCTTCGGTCCGGCAGGCGGCCTGTGCGCAGGCGTTGCCGGATCTCTTTACACCGCGGTGATACTCGGCAACCCCTACCTCATAGTCGGCAACATCATTCTGGGCGCAATGACCGGCCTTTTTTACCGCAAAACAGAAAAGCTGATAATATCCGTTCTTCTGGCTTTTGCCTGCCAGTTGCCCTGGCTGATCGTTTCCAGTTATTTTTTAGCCGATCTGTCCGCCGCATTTATAGCCAGGCTGGTTGTCGTTTTGCTGCTTAGCAATCTGCTTTGGGCTGCGCTCATTACCTTAAGCATGAAACCGCTGAAAAGGTATGTGCTGTGATCCCCGATTTCTCCCAATATTCCCTGGCGCTTGTCGATGGCGATCAAGTGATTCATGTCTCGCGGGAAAGCGGTTTGAAACCCTTATGGGACGCGCTGGAAACCTTTCAACACCACCGGGGCCTGATTTTGTATGACAAAGTGATCGGCCTTGCCGCAGCCCGGCTGATCGTCCGTTTTGGTATCGTTGCCTCGGTGCGGACGCTCCTCGCGTCGAGGCCGGCAAAAAGTTATCTTGAAGAAAATGGCATTCCGCTTAACGCCGCGGACCTGGCCGACCACATCCTGACCAGGGATCGAAGCGCGGTTTGTCCCGGGGAGCAAATTGCGCTTGCCTACTGTGATGATGAGATATTTCTAGAGAAAATTCGGGCGATGTTGGCTGCTTTCTGAAAGACTGGCGCAGGCCGACCGTGTCGCAGGACATGGGTTATTCCCAGGGGACCTGGGCGATGAAACGAATGCCTGAACCATGCGATGAGACAACATGTCCCTGACAGCCCGCAGGAAACAAAAGGGGCGAGGCAAGACTAATGCCCGCCGTCCGTGTGCGAAAGATCCCTCAAAGATAGGCAGCTTTCAGACGGTGCAACAGGGCATGGTATTTTTCGTGAACACCCTCGCCGGTTTCTTCACGCTCCACGCGATCAAACCCTTTCGTTAATGTCTTTTGGGCTGAGGCGTGAATCGGCCATGACAAACAATACGTGATCTTCCTTGTCGATGTGATTCCATAGGAGCTGAATATAGCCGCGGGCGTTTTCCGTAAAAGCGGCTGTGGCGGATGGATCGCCGTTTTTCATCAAGGCCAGCGCGTCAGCCATTCCCCGCGTGTAGTTCCGGCCAAGCGCATGCTCGCGCAGCATAACGCCGACGGGCCCGTCGTCCGGGGGCATGCCGGCTTTTTCCAGTTCAACGAAAAGCAGTTTTTCTTCTTTGGCGTGATGGCATCCGTCGGCGAAGTTTCGGATGAAATCGATGACGGCGGCAAGATCATCCGGATCGACGGCGTTGCCCACCTCCAACCTGGCGCAAATCGCGTCCAGAATTTTAAGCATTAAAAGGACCAGCTTGTGCTCTTCTTCGAGTATTTCCGTGGGCTTCATAGCTCTTCCTCCTGTGCTGTATTTAGGTTAATCGGCGTCAATTTAACACCGCCCTTTTAGATCGTCAATAGCCCGGGCGGGATACAGGCCAGGCGGACCGCAAAAAGTCGAGATAGCCAGCACTTTCTTTATGTTTTGCTTGACAGAAAAATCATTGTTCCCTAAAGTTTGCGCCGCATTAAGCACGTTCCCATGAATCATCATTGAGTAGACACGAAAATAATGCTTTCTTTGCTCCGGATGCATGCGCACGGATAGCGCCGGTCTGAAGAAAGGGAAGGCAAAGGAGAAAGAGGATGATGAAACAATTGTCGTTGCAATTTCAGATTTTGGCTTTGTCCGTCCTTTGCCTTTGCGTGTTTATGGCGCCCTCAGAAGCCTCTTCACAGACCTTTTACCGGTGCATTGATGAGGATGGCTATGAAACCATAGCGGATCATCCCCAATACGGTCAAAGCTGCAAGTCGTTACAGTCGCATGAAGAACCGAAAAGCACACGGCAGGATGAGAAGGGGGCGGCAAAGGGACAATCGCCGGACGCAAAAAAAACGAAAATTATCGTTCGTGGAAATCGGGTTTTAGTTCCGGCTTCCATTGCCTACGGGGACAGAGAGGTGCAAGTTCATCTGGTTATAGATACCGGTGCGGCGTTTTCCGTGATCAACAGCGATATCTCAGATCAACTCTACATAAAATTGTACAATGCGCCAAAAGTTAAAGCCAGGGTGGTCGGCGGCGCTATGATCGACGTCAGCGTGATCCGATTGAAAAGTATTACGATCGGCCCGCACACAATCCCCGATTGTCATATTGCCGTTGTCGTCAATGAAGGGGACGATACGGGATATGACGGATTGCTCGGTATGGACATCCTTGCGGGCTATTCATTCCGGATTGATTTGGCCAATCAGGTCATCGTCTGGATGTGAGGCTTTCAAAAAAGAAATCAACTTCACGAAGTTTCTGCGCGAAGGATCATCACACATATTTCTACGAGACTCTGCAAGCTGTGATCGGTTATCGGCAATGTTCGGCTAAAGACGAAAGCCCAAAACGATCTCTCGTTGACCTCTAGCGCAAACCCTCTTTGGCTTCCTCGAACACCGGCTGGTATTTGTCATATCCCTCGGGCAGAGAAATTTCGTTGTCGAATCGCAAGGCATTTTGAAAAGAGGCCATCCCTTTGAGATGGAATGTTCTTGCCTCGGTGATATTGGCCGGATCGATTCTCGCGAGGTGGCTGATTCCCAAATAGATGTAAGCCGACGCGATATTTTTGAAGCCGCGGACTTTTGTGGTCTTTTCAAAGAGAATCGCCGCTTCTTCAAACTGTCCGCTGTCGAACAGGCTCTGGGCCTGCTTGAAGTCGTCATCACCGGGTTCGATCTCTTCGGGGGGATCTTCCGGTAAATCGGTCAGCGTGTCTTCCTGAGCAGGAGGGGGAGGTGGCGGCGGCGGAGGGGCTTTGAGCTTTCTTTCAAGACCGGCAATGACTCTTCTTCCTCTGGCGGCAAGCGAGAGCAGTCCTTCATCTGCGGGATGTTCACGCAGCGCCGGGGCGACCGCCTTTTTAAAGGCGTTGATGTATGCAGGAATTCGGGAGATGTTTTTTTTGCGAAATGCGTCGGACCGCTGTGCGGTTTCCAGAAATTGAAGCCGCCGGGCCGCGATCTTTTCGGTGGCGCGGTTTTCTTCGTCGATGAAAATCCATGCCGAGGCAATCAAAGCTCGAAGCGTGCGATCGTCGAAATCAGAGGATATAAACGACGCGAGGAGATTGCCGAAAGAATCCCAATCCTTTTTTTCAATCGCATCTTGAGCCTGTTTGAATTCGGAAGCCAGCTTGTCGCCGATCCGTTTGTCCAGTGCGTCGCAGGCGCCTGAAACCTCTTCATATCCGGGATCAATCTCGGATAGACGTCGACAGGCACGCAGGGCCAGTTCCGGATTCCAGCGTTTTTCAGACTGCAAAATCCGATGCTGTCTGTCAATATCGACGCGCAGAGAGGGGGGCGTATTGCGTGTGGCCGCTTCCAGCCACTTTTTCGCCTCTTTCGGATTTTCCGCCGGACCGCCGCTTTTGTATAAGGAAAAAAGTTTCACTTGGGCTTTAATATCTTTTTGTGCGCTTTGCGCATACATTTCCATCGCCGCGCGAAGATTTGCCGGTGAGGCTTTGTCGGCCAGATAGCTGTTGCCCAGGGCAAAGGCGGCCTTTGAATTTCTCTGACGAGCGGCTTTCCGATACCAGTTTTTTGCCTCTGCAGCATTAACAGGCACGCCGACGCCTTCCGCATAGATCCGACCCATCATATATTGCGAGTTTGCGTTGCCTCGTTCCGCGCTTTGCCGGTACTGCCTGATTCGTTTGGCGAAAGCTTGTCTACGGCTTTTATCCTTTAAATAGATCGCCGCAAGCAACGTCATGGCCTTTTCGTTGCCTTGCTCGGCGGATTGAAACAGCCAATTGAGCGATTTGTCCGGATTTCGTCGCAGTACATCTCCACGGTCATACAGGACGCCAAGATAAAGCTGGGCGTCGGCATTGTTTTGTTTTGCCGCCAGTTGATACCACTGGGCTGCGATCAAATGGTTTTGCGAAACGCCTGCGCCGAACTCGTAGAGTTCGCCGAGCAGCACTCTGGCTCTTGCGTCTGAGCGATGCGCGGAGGCTTGAATGTCCTGAACATCCTTTTTCGTTACCCATAACGGCATGCAGGAGACCATAGACAGGAATGTCCCTATCAGCAGACAAGCAATCAAAAAGGTTTTAAGCTTTTTCATAGACGGCATGAAAAAGAGATTACTCATGTTGTAAAAAAAAATCAAGAAACGGTGTCATTATGGCGATAAATAAAATCATGATTGCATATTTCATCGGGTTGTGCTTATTTTCGTCAAACGAATCAAGATATTAGCTCTTCAAGGGCCTGTGCATGTCCGGTAATGAGACGACTATTCAGAGCATCGCGCAAATCCACGGCTTCGAGATCATCGGTCTGATCTCGAATCAAGGGGGAATGGCGGATGTTTATGAAGCGTATCAGTTGTCCGTCGGCCGGCGGGTTGCCGCCAAAAAACTCAAATCCCGATTCGTTCATGATGACCATATTAAAGACCGTTTTGAAAAGGAAGCCAGACTGCTGGGGCAGCTCAACCACGCCAACATCATTCAGGTCATTGATTTCAGCGATCAACACCTCACCCTTTTCATGGAATATATCGAGGGGCAATCCCTTGAGGATGTTCTGGCTGCAAAAGGCGATCTCTCTTTGGAGGAATCGCTTCGGATCGTCTCGGAAGTATTAGCCGGCCTGGCTTACGCCCACAGGCATTCCATCATCCATCGAGACATCAAGCCCGGCAATATTTATTTAACCCACGACGGCCGGGTGAAAATCGCGGACTTCGGCATCGCCGGCATCATCGGAGGCACAAAGCCCGCGTCCGAATCCGGAGAAAAAAAGTGGGTCGGCACACCGTCCTACATTTCACCGGAGCAGATTACGGGAAAAGACATCGGCCCCTGGTCGGATATTTATTCGACGGGGATTACACTTTACCGGCTGGTGACTGGAAAGCTTCCCTTTGTCGGGAACGATGTGATATCCACCGCCGTTATGCACCTCAAGGACGTTCCGGTTGCGCCGCAGGAGATCGCCTCTCTGGTTTCGCCGGAATTGAACCGCATCATTCTCAAAGCCATCGCCAAGGATCCCGAGGATCGCTTCTCCAGCGCGCTTGCCTTCAAGGAAGCCATCGACCGGCTTTTGATCCCAAGGCGGGATAAAGCCTATCTGCAGGAGGCAAAAGTCGAATGGGAAAAATCCAGACAGGAGCGAACCATCCAAAGGAAACGCAGTCTGCTGAATTCCATCAAACTGTCTCAAATGGCCATTGCGGAAAATCCCGACTTGCCGGGTGCCAGGCAAATCCTCAACGATGCCCAGCATGACTTAAAAAAAATCAGAAGGAAAGAATATGGGATACTCGGGGGTGTCGCCCTGCTGATCGGCGGCCTCATTGTATTCCTGATCGTTCAGCTCTCCAGCGGGGTGGGCAAATTGGACCTTTTTACCAATGAGGCGGCCGATGTGTATCTCAACGGGACGAAGATCGGCACGGCGCCTTTCGTTTTTCAGAACATCCCCGCCGGCCGGCATAAATTGTGGGTTGAGCAGCCCGGTTTCTATCGGTCTTCTGAAAAAGAGATTGTGATTGAAAAAAATAAACTGCTGACCCTCAATGAAGTGATTCCGGGTGGCGGCAGGGTGACGATTACATCCGCCAAACCCGGCATGGCGATTGAGATCAATGGTGTGGACAGTGGCCGTACACCGCTGTCGAAGAAACTGGTGGTCGGTCGCCACAGCATTGCGGTGGGCGGCGTCGTGAAAACCGTGGTGGTTCAGGAAAATGACGATTTGGCGATAACCTTCTGACGGATATTCGGATATTTTCTATGGGATCTATAATACGCATAAGGCACTTCAAGCGTTTTCAGCAACGGATGCTTTCGCTTTGCGAGGATACCGGGAGGCTTCCTTGATTTTAACTGTTGGCGGAAAAACCGATCGGGGGCTTGTTCGCGCCGAAAATGAAGATACCATCTATTTCAGCCAAAACCTTGGCTTGCTTGTCGTCGCCGACGGGATGGGCGGGCATGCCGCAGGCGAAACCGCAAGCAGGCTCACGGTAAACGTTTTGCGAGAGTGCTTCCGGAAGGAGGCGCCGTTTTCCGATGATGCCGATCCTTCCCGCTCAAAGACGACCAACCGTTTGGCCGCCGCCATCAGTCAGGCCAACCGGACGGTTTATGAAGCCGCGCAAAGCTCGCCCGACATGAACGGCATGGGAACGACCGTTGCGGCCGCCGTGCTGGATGGAAATCACTTGAGTTTTGCCCACATTGGAGACAGTCGCATCTATCTGGTGCGATCCGGCAGCATCACGCAGTTGACGGAAGATCATTCTCTGGCCCGTAAACTTTCAGGAAGCACCCGGCAGATCGGGGATGACGGGATAAAGAATGTTCTGACCAAAGCTTTGGGAACTCATCCGGAGATTCGCGCAGATTTGGGAGAACTGACTGTTTTGCAGGGGGATATCCTGCTTTTATGCAGCGACGGCTTATACAATATGGTCTCCGATGAAGAAATCCTGGAGATTGCCGTGCGCGCGGGAAACGTGCATGCCGCCGCTGAAATTCTGATCGATACGGCCAACGACAACGGCGGCGCGGACAATATTTCAGTCGTGATAGCGTATTTCCGGGGGAAAAAATGGTATGCATCCTGGTCGAAAATTATGGATACTTTTCGGAGGTGAGAGATGACAAAGATTGTTCTCAAGTATAAGAACGCGGTTGTCGGAGAGACGCTACTGGATAAGGGCATTGTGTCGATCGGTCGAAAACCGGACAATACAATTGTCATAGATAACCAGGCCGTTTCGGGGCAGCACGCCATCATTGAGGAGCAATGGGATCAGTTGTTTGTAGAAGATTTAAAGAGCCTCAACGGAACCTACCTCAACGGCCAGCGGATCAATCGCGCGGAGATATTCAACAAAGATGTCATTCTCATTGGCGTTCACGTGCTGGAAGTCATTTGCGACAAACAAAGACCCTCCAACCCGCAAGGGGTGTCCGAACGCGGGCGGTCCATGTTTGAAACCGTTGTCATCACTCCTGAACAGCAGAAAAAAATTCTTCTGGCGGCCAGCAATGCGGGGCCCGATGTCCTGGGCGGTTTTCTGGTCATCAAAGGTTCGAGTGACCGCAAAGACTATATTTTCCGCGAAAAAGTCTCCACCATCGGCAGTGAAAAAGGCTCAACCATTCGTTTGAAAGGGTTATTCGCTCCCAAACGGGTTTTGCTGGTCAACCGCCGGAAAGAAGGCTACTTCATCATTCCCACCGGCAGCAAAGCCGTGCAGGTCAACGGTCATCCGATCGATCAGCGCTATGACCTCAAAGACGGAGATATTGTGGAGATCGGCCGTCTGAAATTGCAGTTCTACATCAAGGAACAACAGCTCAAAAAGGATCCGCCGGGTCCGATGATGTAAAGGAGGTTGCCGTGAGAAAAAGCACGATCGGATCGGCGCTTTTATCGGTCTTGATTCTTGTTGTGGCTGTCTGGGCCGGCGACTTGCCGGATTCGTCGGCATGGGCGGGCGAGCACAATCCGCGTCTGAGCCGCACGGTGGTCATGTCTGGACTTGACGGTCCGTGGGATCTGGCCTTCGCGCCCGACGGAACAATGTTTTTCACAGAGAAGTGCAAGGGCCTTTCCGTCCGGAAAACGGATGGAAAAATCCTGCGCCTGTTTGGTGCGAAAGGCGCGGCCTTGGAGGCGGTCGACTTTTTCTGCAAGGGGCAAAGCGGCATGCTGGGCGTCACGCTCGATCCGGACTTTGCCGGGAACCGTTTTCTTTATGTTTACATGGCATCGAATCTCAAGAATCTTAAAACGAATCGCGTCGTGCGGTTGACTGTTGCCAAAAACTTCACAAACGTCAGCGACCGCAAAGATATCGTCGGCGATATTCCCTTCAAGGCATCGTTCAACCGTTGGGGCGGGGCGGGCGCGCACAGCGGCGGTCGTATCCGGTTCAGTCCTGTCGACGGCTATCTGTATGTGACCACGGGAGACAATCATGAAGGACCGCTGCCGCAGGATCTTCGACGGTTGGGCGGCAAAGTTTTAAGAATCGACCGGGACGGGAAACCTGCCAAGGGCAATAACGCAAGGCCCGGCGTCGATCCCCGAATCTTCACATATGGTCATCGCAATGTTCAGGGCATCGCTTTTCAGCCCGGCACGGGCCGGGTCTTTGTCAGCGAACACGGTCCCGGACATAGTGACGAGGTGACAAGGCTTGTTCCCGGCGGCAATGCCGGTTGGGATCCGGCGCCCGGCAAAGGCGTTTCCTGCGCGAGCTCTTATTGCGGATATATCTCCAATCGGCCTGACGGCCGTCCCACCTCCATGACCGATCTGGAACGCTTTCCCGACGCGCTGCCGCCCGCCTGGACCAATCGCGGCGTATCCGAGGGAATGGGGCCGTGCGTGTTTTTGACGGGAAGCGCTTGGCAGGCATGGGAGGGGCATCTGGCGGTGGGATTCCTGCGCGGGTCGCGCATCGAACTTCTCGCGCTGGATGAACGCGGGATGGCCAAAAGCGTGACCGTTCTCGGCAATCTGCCCAAAGAGCGCATGCGATCGCTGGTTTCGGGGGTCGACGGCTCGCTTTGGGTTGCCACCGATGCCGGTGAAATCTGGCGTCTGGCCGTTGTTCAATAACGGATTTCAACCTGGAACAATCCATCGGAAAAATATTTGCGGAGGCTCGTGATGATTATTGTGGATGGGGAAGAGTGTATCGGATGCGGAACCTGCAAGGCGGATTGTCCGACGGCGAATATCGTCATTCAAGAAGGCAAAGCCGTGCATGGCAAGTGGTGCCTGGATTGCGGACATTGTCTGGCCGTGTGTCCGCAAAACGCGGTCACGCAAGTTGGCGATTACGACCCGGCGGAGATCCTCGAGGATGACGGTTCGGAAAAGTTCGCCGTTGAACCTGAACGCCTTTTGAATTTTGTGAAATTCCGTCGTAGTGTCCGTCAGTACACCGACGAGCCGGTGTCCGAGGCGGACATCGCAAAAATTCTGGAAATGGGACGCTACACGCAAACTGGCGCCAACACGCAGACGCTGCGCTACATCGTGCTTTCGAAAGACACACTGCGGGAGATCACGCCGATCGCGCTTGAGGCTTTGGCAAAACTTGACGTCAAAAGTGTCGATAAGAAAGCGATGCGCGTTCCACAACAATACCTGGATTTTCAATCCATCTGGGTCAACTGGCTTGCGGTTTATGAGAAAAAAAAGAAAGACTTGCTTTTTCATGGCGCGCCCAACGCGCTTTTAGTCGTCAGCCGCACCGGCAACGAGGTGGACGGTTGTCTCAACGTGGGGCATCTGGAGCTGATGGCAAACGCATTGGGCCTGGGCGCCTGCATGATGGGATTTGGTACATTCGCGTTTGCCGTATCGCCCGCGCTGCGCGAACGGGTCGGCCTTCACGAGGGGGAATCGGTGATCTTCATGATGGTCTTCGGGCATCCGTTGGTGAACTATCTGCGAACCGTCAACCGTAAAAAAGTGCGCTATACAAAAATCTGATCTGTGATGGAGACATCTTCCCGATACCTCGCGCTCGATGTTCTGCGCGGCATGACGATTGTGCTCATGATACTGGTGAATACGCCGGGAAGCTGGCAGTATGTCTACGCGCCGCTCAAACATGCCGTCTGGCACGGCTTAACGCCCGCGGACCTGGTCTTTCCGTTTTTCCTTTTTGTGGCGGGTGTCTCGCTTTGCTTTTCTCTGTCGAAATATCCGGAGGGGCTAAACAAAAACGCTCTCGGGCGGATCGGGCGCAGAGTGCTTCTGATCTTCGCGCTCGGGCTCTTTTTGAATTCTTTTCCGCAATGGGCAACCGATTATTCACATCTGCGAATTATGGGTGTGCTGCAGCGGATCGCGCTTGCCTATGGCCTGGCGGTCGGGGCCGTTTTGTTTATGCAAAGGCAATGGCTGCCGATTTTGTGCGCGGGCATCCTTTTGGCCTACTGGGGTATCCTCAATTTTTTCGGCGGGGCCGATCCCTATAGTCTGGAAGCGAACGCCGTTGGTCTGTTGGATAGAGCTCTTCTGGGCGAAACTCACCTCTATCGGGGATTCGGCCTTCCTTTCGACCCGGAAGGACTATTGAGCACGTTGCCTGCCGCCGTCACCGTCCTGATAGGTTATTTGGCGGGCGGAATGATCCATCAGCTCCGGCCGGGCCGCGTGGTTTCAACATTAGCTCTCGGGGGGCTGATTCTGGCCGCTGCCGGATACGTTTGGGGATTTGTCTTCCCCCTCAATAAGCCGCTGTGGACGAGTTCCTATGTTCTTTACACGGCGGGACTTGCCGGCATTATCTTCGCGCTGCTCATTTATCTTATTGACATCCGGGGTATGAAGAAGTGGACACCCGCGTTTCTTGTTTTCGGCGGAAACCCGCTTTTTCTGTTTCTCCTGTCAGGCGTTTTGGGGCGTATGCTCAATAAATTGATTTTTGTTCCCGACAGTCATGGAAACATGATTGCCGCCCACACCTGGCTTTTTCAAAACGTCTTCGCGCCGCTTGCGGGAAACATGAACGGTTCCCTTCTTTTTGCCCTGACGCATGTCGGTCTCATGGGGCTTGTCGGCTTTGTGCTTTATCGCCGACGCATTTTTATTAAAGTCTGAAGCAGCATGTTTGTCATCATCTGTCTACTTTCCGCTTGTGAGTTTTCCAGGATTTGTTACAATGGCGACAAATCATGCGGCAGACCGCGGGCAAAGGAGGTGCGACTAAAGAAGATAAGCCGAGCAAAACAAAAATACTAAAGCCTCAAGGAGCGATTGCATGACAATGCCAGGGAAAGTCAGAATTCAGGCTGTGGAGGCTTCCATCGAAGGGGCGCAATCCGAGATTCCGGAGAAGTATTTCGTCGTGGACACCAGCGCTCTGGAATACGGCATGGATGTATTTGAAAAACTTCGTCAGGGCGGGCGCAACTGTGTGCTCATTCCCTACGCGACATGGGAGGAGCTGGACTCCCACAAAACCGGCAATGATTTCAAGGCGGACATCGCCCGCAACGTCATTCGGACGGTCCGCAATCTATTTCGGACGAAAGATTCCTCCGTCCGATTCTTTTCTTACGATTTCAATCTCGCGTCCGACGCCGATCTAAAAACCGACAAAAACGATCACTGCATTATCGCCACCGCGCTGGCTGCGAAAAAAAGCCTGGCCGGCCGGAAAGTGATCCTGATGACGCAGGATGCGGCGCTGGAGACACTTGCGCTTCATTTCGGTCTCGATGTCCAGTCGGTGAAGATGGATCAGATTGAAATCCGGCATGAAGAACCGCAGCGGACTACCGTCAACCTGCAGCGCGAATGGTTTTCGGAAAAATCCTTTCCGGTTCATCTGCCAGACCCCCGGCTGGCCGCGAAGCTCGGCGGAGTTCGGCAAAATGAAGGGATCATCTGTTATTGCGATATCGATGGCGTCTGGGGGGCGGCTTTTGCCGCTGTGCGCAAAGGCGACTATTTTCGTATCGTGGAAAGAGATGTCCATCTTCTCGGCGTCAGACCCCGCTCCAACAATGGAGAGGTGAACTGGGCCCAATTTATCGCGATGGATCTCTTGCGCGATCAGAGTGTTCCCTTGGTGGCGCTGACCGGCCGGGCGGGAACGGCTAAGACTTTCCTGGCGCTTCTGGCGGCCTTCGAACAGGCGGGTAAGTACCGGCAGATTCTGGTGAGCCGCGCCACAATTCAGTTGGGCAACAAAGACCGCCTCGGTTATTCGCCGGGTGACATCGACGCGAAAATGAAACCCTGGATGCATCCGATTTACGATAATATCAACGCGATCAAAGAACTGGTCGACAACAGAACGAAAGAAAAAATCAACGAATGGCTGGCCAACGGGAAGATCGAGATGATGGACCTCGACAAGATCCGCGGTCGTTCCATCCAGAAGTGTTTTGTGATTGTCGATGAAATCCAGAATCTGCCGCCCTCGCACGTCAAGGCCATCGCCACGCGGGGTGGGGAGGGTACCAAGATGGTCTTCACCGGAGATTTTTCCTACGATCAGATCGATGTGCCCTGGCTTGACGAGCGTTCCAATGGTCTTTCCGTTCTAAACGCGAAAATGAACGGCAGCAAGCTTTTCGGCGCCGTGCATCTGGATCAGGCGATCCGCTCCGAGTTGACCAAAGAGATTCTGGAAAGATGGTAGGGCGAAGGCTAAAGGACAAAGGATAAAGGACAAAGGTGAATGGCAGATGGTTGGAAGTGCCGTTCATGGTCTTTGGTCGGTGGGGCAGGCTTTGTAGAAAAGCAGGATCGTCTCGATCGGCTGGTTGCGCGAAGAAAAATTATTCCGTAAACTCTCGCTTTGCCATTGCGTCACGATCCACAAAGTACGCCATGCCTGTTTTCATTTTCCTGAATCCCAGTTTTTGATAAAAACCCTCTTTCCCGGGCGAGGCATAGAGAATGACGTTGCAATGGGAAAGCTTCGACAATATCTCCTGGGCGATGCGCTTTCCGAAACCCCGCCCCCGGTAATCTTCCGAAACCACACAGTCATACAGGGCGGCTTGGTAAGCGCCGTCGGATAGGGCCCGGCCGAAGCCGATCAAGGCGTCTTCGTCATACAAAAAGACGCGGCAGAAACTTGCTTCGAAGGCCTGTTTGTGTACATGCGGCTCATAATAAGCCATCCCCGCGGATTTCAAAAGACCCGACACCCGATTCCAATCGACATGCTCGGTGCTGTACCGGATTTGAAGGTTCATTTGAGTTCCTCAAGCCTGCAATCATGTTTCCGGCGCATTAACGTTTAAGCCGCGCCCCCGGCGCGACGGTCAGCCTGACTGATCTGATTGTGCTTTTTCATCGGAGTCCCGGCCGATCCTTGCAATGGTGCCTTGAGCGACCGCGCACAAGTTTTCTTTGCCGTCCATCACCACGAATATATCGCAGCGGCATACTGCCTGCGTCTTGCTTGAATACACAACTGTCGCCCGGGCAATCAATTTACTGCCGACGGCAGGTTTCAGGTAATTGATTTTATATTCCGAGGTCACAACCGCCGGGCCAAGCACGCTTCCGCCGACGAAGGTAAGCGCATTATCTGCGGCATAGCTGATCACCCCGCCGTGCACAAACCCGTGTTGCTGCTTGATTTGGTCTGTTATGGTGATGGCAAGTTCAACATGCCCCGGAGCAAAGCCTGTTAATTCCGCGCCGATCAGTTTGCTGAAAGGTTGAGAGGACAGCACTTCTTTTCCTAATTCCAGCCATTCATTCATGCGCTCTCCGAATTTCTATAAAACCGCATTAGATGCGTACCAAGACGGCGGAAAAAAGTCAAAAGAACATTCTCGCGTTGTTTTCAGGGGATCACTTTTTAGCAAAACTCATCCGGAGCGCAGTGATCGGACGGATTGCCGTTGATAGGTATTACCTGTTCTTTAAAAACTTTTCAATCTCCCGGCTGTGTGTCGACACATAATCGCAGCTGGGCGCTTTGCCGCACTTCCGGCATTTCAGATCGTAGGTGGAATTGAAGGTTGCGCATCGCGGACAGGTGTATTTTTTCCGGACCTCTGTGAGCCATTGTTTATAACCGACAGATTTGATCCGCTCCAGATTCTCCCAAAGCTCAATCCGATGAGGCATTGCTGATTGAAACTGCTTCAGGTCGTCGCAGGGATAGTCTTCACAGTCGCCGCAAAATTCTATGCCGCGTTTTTCCGCGCACGCAAACATTTTGCAGGTCCCGCAATATGACAATCTCTTGTCCGATCGGCATCCATAGCCTTTGCTCTCTTCTTCCGAATAATGCAACTGCGCCGCCATTTTCCTGAGCCTGTTCGGGTCTTCAGCGGTGGCTATAAACCACGAGCATGCTTCACAATAAAGGCCGCAGACGGCAGCAATCTTTTTACCCGACTCGCCGGAGTGATTATTTTTTTCCTGCATGATGATTTGCAACCTCAGTTACTGAAAGGATGAAGGACATTTTGATCGCGCAGTGAAGGTCTCAGTGGAAGCGGGCGCTTTGGGGTCGCGATCCGCTGAAAGCCAAGGTCATGTCTTGATGTCCGTAGTGCGATCGCTATTTTGCAGCTTTTCGAACCCGTTTCAACTCGAAAACGACGGGATTGCCTCCGTCGGGACACACGACTTCGGTAACATCCTTATCCTTTGACCAGAAGAACTGACCGCCAAACATCAAAGGCGTCAAGCTCGGAAGGATCGCGCTGAAAGCGAAAATGCACAGTCCGCGAGGCGTCAAGCCCGATGTCTCGAATTCATCGCCGACCTTGTGCCCGGCAACACACGTTCCTTTTTAAGAAGTCACTTTTATTTTCACTTTATAAATATCCTGGTCCATGGTTTGCCTCCTTATAATCGTTGGTTATGCCATTTCTTTGATGATCTCTTTTGTTGAACCCACCCTGGCGTAAGGATACGACAATGCAGCCATAAACGCGGCATGAACCTCCGGCGCTTTGATCGTTTTCTGGTTAAAGAATAAATCCATTGTTGCGCAAGCATCCTCTGCCACAGTGCAATTGAAACCCAAATCAAAAGCGGCACGGGTTGTTGCGTCAATGCACATATGGCTCATCGCCCCGCAGATAACGAGATCATCGATACCCATACGCCTTAGAATTTCCGATAAAGACGTATTGCGAAAGCTGTTTGGATAATTCTTAACGACCACCGTTTCACCCTCTTTGGGGAAAACTCTTTCGTTGAATTGTGCGCCGTGAGTGTCAGGCAAGAAAAAGAATGCATTCGGGGCAAGTGAAATGTGCTGGATATGGATGACAGGCCGCTTCGACTTCCTGAATTCAGTCAAGAGCGCTGCGGCATTTTCTGCAGCGGCTTCAAGACCGAAAAGTTCCATTTTGCCGCCGGGAAAATAGTCATTTTGCATATCAACAATAACAAGACCTCGATTCATACCTACTCCTTTTCTGATGCGGTATTTAAAGGCATCACGAGTCTGCAGAATAATTCAAACCACTATTTTCGTGCTATTGCCAGGATTCGTTCTTAACCCTCCTCATTAAGAGATCGCTGCTTGTGAGCTATTATCTCAGCCGTCGATTATTTGTGCGGCAACCACTGAAAACCGCTTTCCAACTTATTCGACAAGCCCAAACGAATAACGAAGCCGGAGCAGCCCCGCAGCTTATGATCCTTTGTAATGGTTAGTTCAGCGAAATATCATTATTTTTTATCCTCTTTATATCCGGGATACAATTTCTTTGCACATTCTGGACATATGCCGTGAGTGAATGACGCCTCAGAGTGATTCGTTATATATTTTTCTAATTGTTCATACTCGCCGGCATCAGTTCGAATACGTTTGCACGATGCGCATATTGGTAAAATGCCTTCTAATGTTTTCACCTTCTTTTTCAACTCACTTGTTTGCCATGCTGTTCTGTCAATGAGATACACAAAAAACATCAGGCTTAGCATAGCTATCGATGAATTGATTGCGGCGACAAATAGTGCATATGTTTCTTGCCATGGAAAATGAAAACCAATTCGCACCAAAGGAAGAAGTATGGCAAGTGCATATGCCGTCGTTTTATTCCGCCATGCAGCTAAGCCAACTGGAATAATATAGACAATCGGGAATTGAATATGTTGCCCCGTAATGTAATCGATAACCAAAACGATTAAAGCAAGCAGCAGGCACAGTAAGTTAAACATTCGTTTAGACACGATCTCTATATCATTGAGAATGGCCTTTATCATTGTGCGTACCTTTTCATAAATCGACTGCTGCGAAAAGCTAATCCTGAGCGTAAACGATTGGCTGGGTTGGCCGGCTGGGCTCTGGTGTTGCGCCTTGCCGGCGACTTTCACCGGCAACCCCTTGAAAAAGAGTAGCACGCCCCTTTTTAATGAATTCCTACCGGGTGAACTTTGCCAATACCGGGTCTCGCGTCCACGAACGTATCGCATTCCAGTCACGAAAATCCCCTTCGGGCGTCCCTTTGGACTTGAGAATCTTCTTGTTCAACCAGGACAGCTTGTTATAGTCCAACGCGCCCGCGAATGTTCCCATCCCAACTGGTTTTATCTCCGGCACGGCATTCACTACGGCATCCATATAAGACAATACTTCCGCCTGTTTCTCTTCCGTCGGCCGGGACAGATTCATACACACAAGGAAATAGGCAACAGGCACTTGACGCAGGCTATCCTTGTTCTTCTTAATAAAATCTAACGCCTCAGACATCCACTTGCCCATATAGATCGCGCTGCCTATCACCACTGCCTGATAGGAACTGACATCACGGACATTCTTGATCAACATCACGTCGACAGCCATGCCCTTGCTGCACAACTCCTTTCCAATGGCATCAGCGACGCCCCCGGTGGAGCCATATTTACTGGCGTAGGTGACCAATACTTTTTTCTTCATGATTTTCTCATCTCCGCATCGTCCTTCAGCAAACTTGATCTCTGCTGCATGCCCATCCCCTATGTCCCCGAGTGACATTGCGGTAATCAGGCCGGCCGACAAAGCCAGAAAATCCCGACGGCTGACACTCCATAGCGCATTATAGCCATATTCCATACCAACACCTCCTTTTCATGGCTCGATCGCCAAACACTGAAACAGAAGACACGACAATATACGCAACCGGAAACATCGTTGATATTCAGGGCGCATCTATTTCTTTCTCCTGTCGCTGATCATCGAAAAGATCAGCCGGAGAGCGCCACGGTCCCGCGATACGGTAGTGCGATCTTGTTATAGATCATTTTTTTCAACACATTTTTTTAAATATTCCCCCTCTTCACGAAGATGTTTTTTGATTGAATTGATGCCTTCAGTAATTCTTTTCTTCGCAAGGAGTTTTCCAATCCGCCCGACTCTATAACATCCGATTGCCTTGAAATTGCAGCCGCTAGACGTTTTTTCAATGATGAAGGAATTTTTTGGAATGAAGACACGGAACAACCAGAAAGTTGGCGTGTATTCAATTAAGCGATTGGGAATCATTTTGGTTACAACAAATTTTAATGTATGAACAACGCCGTGAATATATTCTTTAGCATGCACAATTGACCCTACTTCCCATGGTTTACCCTTTACCCAGCAAAACGAAATATGATCATCAGGGTGCCATGCCCGATAGGATGCATCGTCTTTCAGATTCAAGAGGAACTTGAATACGGCTTCAGGTTCCGCTTCGATTTCAATGGAATCTTCAATAACAATTTCTTCCAATAATTTCATAATATGCGAGCTCACCTATAACGAAAAGCTCAGCAGGAGCGTAGTGATCGGGTGCGGCGCCG
>CAYUDM010000056.1:0-18628 GCA_964443625.1 uncultured Smithella sp.
TTGTTTCTGACCATCTGAAAGTATAGGTCCCGTATGCGGACACAGTAACCCTGGCCGTTTCGGACTGCCTGTTCACGCGCCCGGGCAATATCGTTGTTCGAAATGAGCGCTGTTCCCTCCACATTCATTCCAAGAAGCGGCGCCTGGGCGGCGGCTTGTAGGCTCATACCCAATAAAAAAACCAATATCAGGGAGAGTCTCAACATTTTTTTTCTAAAAGGATTTTCCAATCGCCGCGGCCTCACTTTTTGAGTTTCCCGAGTTCTTCCCGGAGCACTCGTTCGACAATGCCGGGAATCATTTCCCGGGCTATGCGCTCCGTTGTCTCCTGAATCTGCCGGATGACGGCCTCCTGCACATCCGGGGCCGCCACGCGCTCTTCGATGACATCGGTCAGGTCATAAAGCGCAGCGCCGGACACCTTGACTTTCTCATAAAACCGGCCGTCGATAACAACAATGTTGTTTCCGGATTGGGCGCCTGTCTGTGTTTGAGAACTGCCTGTCGGCCGCTCCTCGTAAACTTCCGTCAACTCGAAAATCTTTTTGCCTCCGTCTGGCTTTCCGGGCATTTCAAACACTCCACACGTCCTCAATTTCCGCCGCAGGAGTCGGCGATTTTATGTGTGATGTTGCATGGAACTACCATAGTGACCGCGACACTTCAAGCAATATGTGCGGCTCAGGCGCCGTTTAAAGCCGGAGTTGAACGGCGATCCGATAGACCGCCTTTCTGGGTGCGCCGATCGAGGCGCTCACCCGGTCAACCGCGTCCCGAACAGAGCAGCCCTCCTGCGCAAAGAGTCTCTTCAACGCCCCTTCAATTTCATCCTCGGAGGGAATCCGGTCCGGCGATTCATCCCCCCGCACGGCGAAAACAAACTCGCCTTTGATCGCGCCCACAAGATTTCCCTGAATAAAATCGGAAATATGCCCGCGGCGAATTTCTTCATGCACCTTGGTCATTTCGCGCCCCAACACCATTTCACGGTCTCCCAGAATCTCCATCATCTCGGCAAGCGTCTGTGTAAATCGGCCCGGCGATTCATAGAAAACCATCGTTTGCCGGCACGTTTTAAGACTTTCAATATCGCGTCGCCTCGCAGCGGATCTGGCAGGCAGGAATCCGCAGAAAAAAAACCTGTCCGAAGGAAAGCCCGTAACGCTGAGCAAGGCCAAAGCGGCCGAAGGGCCTGGAACGGGAACGACCCGGATGCCGGCTTCATGCGCGGCTTCCACCAGCCCCTGACCGGGATCGGCAATGCCCGGTGTTCCTGCATCGGAAACATACGCGAGATTTAATCCCCCGGCGAGCTGACGGATTAAATTCGCGCTTTGGGCTTTTTCATTGTGCTGATGCAGGCTGATCAGCCGGGTTGAAATCGAACAGGCGGAGAGAAGTTTTCGAGTATGACGTGTGTCCTCTGCAGCAATGAGATCGACTTCCTTGAGAATTCTCAACGCCCTCAGGGTAATGTCCTCAAGATTGCCGATGGGCGTGGCGACAACGTAGAGGATGCCCGCCTCAACGGGTCGATCGTTTTGCATAGAACCATCCGCAAGAGTTTTTTAAGTTGACACAGGATGACCGTTTCGGCTTTAATATCAAAGTGAAAAATAAAATGCCACCAGGAAAAGATACTCCAACATGACGAAACGCATTTTGATTACCGGCGGCTCCGGATTTCTCGGTTCCCATTTGTGCCAGCGGCTCCTTTCGGAAGGTCATGACATTTTATGCCTTGACAACTTCTTTACAGGAAATAAGCGAAACATCGCCCACATGCTGGGGCATCCCCGTTTCGAACTGATCCGGCACGACATCATCAATCCGATTTATCTGGAAGTGGACGAAATTTACAATCTGGCCTGCCCCGCCTCGCCTATCCACTATCAGTACAATCCCATCAAGACGATCAAGACCAACGTGATGGGAGCCATCAATGTTCTGGGCATCGCCAAAAGAACCCGGGCGAAGATACTTCAAGCCTCGACGTCCGAAATCTACGGTGATCCCAAAGTCCATCCGCAGAAGGAGGACTACTGGGGACATGTTAATCCGATCGGCATCCGCAGCTGCTATGACGAGGGCAAACGGGCGGCGGAATGCCTGATGATGGACTACCGGCGGCAAAACGGCGTCAACGCAAAGATCGCCCGCATTTTCAATACCTATGGCCCGCGCATGGCCGTTAACGACGGCCGCGTCGTGAGCAACTTCATCATCCAGGCTCTCGAAGGACAAGACATTACGGTTTACGGCGACGGTCTGCAAACCCGCTCTTTTTGCTACTGCACGGATCTCATCGACGGGCTGATCAAAATGATGAATTCCGCCGATGATTTCTACGGTCCGGTCAATCTGGGCAACCCCGGCGAGTTCACCATTTTGGACCTGGCGAAAACAGTCATTGAGATGACCGGCAGCCCGTCGAAAATCGTCTTCCAACCCCGGCCCGCAGATGATCCGACACAGCGCAAGCCGGATATTTCGCTTGCGCAAACGGCATTGGCCTGGTCGCCGACCATTGCCCTTCGCGAGGGTCTGGTTGAAACCATCGCCTATTTCAGGAACCTTCTCAATCCCTGACAATCTCCGGAGGCTCGTCCGACGACTATGAAACTCACCCTGAAAAAAAATATTCTCTGCATCGGCGCCGGTTACGTCGGCGCACCCACCATGGCCATGATCGCGGAAAAATGTCCCGACTACAAAGTCACCGTGGTGGATATTAACCCGGCAAAGATTGACGCATGGAATTCCGACCGGCTGCCGATTTACGAACCGGGACTCGACGCCATCATTCAAAAGACGAGAGGCCGCAATCTTTTTTTCTCGAAAGATATTGAAAGCGGCATTCGCCAAAACGATATTATCTTCGTCAGTGTGAACACACCGACCAAAACGTTTGGAACAGGGGCCGGGATGGCGGCTGATCTGCAGTTTGTCGAAAAAACGGCCAGACAGATTCTCGAATTTTCAGAAAGTTCGAAGATTGTAATTGAGAAAAGCACGCTCCCGGTCAAAACCGCACAGGCAATGGAGCGGATTCTTTCCTCCGGCAAGGGAAATATCTCTTTTGAAGTGCTTTCCAATCCGGAGTTCATGGCAGAAGGCACGGCCATGAACGACCTGGAAAATCCGGATCGTGTGCTCATCGGCTCGCGCGAAACGCAAGGCGGTCTTGCCGCGCGCGATCATCTGGTCCGGATTTACAAACGATGGGTCGCGCCCGAAAAAATTCTCACGTCCAATCTGTGGAGTTCCGAGCTGTCCAAACTGGTGGCCAACGCGTTTCTGGCACAGCGTGTCTCGTCAATCAACGCCATCTCGGCGCTTTGTGAAAAAACGGACGCGGACATCTCTGAAGTGGCCAAAGCGATCGGCATGGACAGCCGAATCGGAGCGAAATTCCTCAAGGCCGGTGTCGGATTCGGCGGTTCGTGCTTTAAAAAAGATATTTTGAATCTCGTCTATCTTTGCCGGTATTACGGATTGTCGGAAGTGGCCGATTATTGGGAAAGCGTCATCAAGATCAACGACTATCAGCAGGACCGCTTCCTCGCAACGATTTTAAACGCCATGTTCAATACGCTGGCCGGCAAGAAAATCTGTCTTTTGGGATTTGCCTTCAAGGCGGACACCGGCGACACGCGGGAAAGTCCGGCCATTAACATCACCCGCAAACTCCTCGACGAACAGGCCGACGTGGTGATTACGGATCCCAAAGCGCTCGACAACGCGGCCGTCGATCTGGCCGAATTTGCAGGGCGGGTCCGGTTTGTGGATGATCCTTACAAGGCGGCCGCCGGATGCCACGCGCTGGCCATCGTTACGGATTGGGACCTTTATCGCGGCTTGGATTACCGAAAGATTTACCGGTCCATGGTCCGTCCGGCTTTTTTATTTGACGGCCGCAACATCGCGGATCACGCCAAATGTTTCGCCATTGGATTCAATGTCTATCCGATCGGCAAACCGTCTCTTAGTCATTTTTATAAACCGGATTAATCCGTCAGGGAATAAAGTCAAACGCGTTTTTGATTAAATAAATTTGCGGTCCGTCCGGAAGCAGGGTCACGGCCACAACGTCGAAGCGAGCCGGCCGGTCCAACAAGTTCTTTTCTTGCAGGTACCAAAGCGCCAGCTGAGACATTTTCTTTTGTTTCCGAAAGCCGACCGCCTGCTCGGGATATCCCCTCGCGTGAGATTTTCTCGCTTTCACTTCGACAAACACAATCTCTTTTTTTTCACGCGCGATAATATCCAGCTCACCGATGGCACAGCGGTAATTTCGATCCAGGATTTTATACCCGTTTTGAGACAGATAGGCCGCAGCCGCTTGTTCTCCCCCTCGGCCGGTTGTCATCTTCTCTGTGTTTTGCCCTCGTGTCATTCCGGCCACTCCAGGCAGGTCTGGTCGTCGGCGCTTTTTCTGACATGAAATGAGCGCCGATGGATTTTGCACATTCCAATCCGGGCAACAATGTCGCGATGTTCAGCCGTCGGGTATCCCTTATTGGTAATAAAATTATACTGGGGAAACTGACGGTGATACATTTCCATGATTCGGTCCCTGGACACTTTGGCGATGATTGATGCCGCAGCGATCGACAGGCTTAATCCATCCCCCTTGACAAGCGGTCTTTGCGGCAGGTCCAGCGGCACGCAATACAAGCCGTCAACCAGAAGGTAATCGGGGAAAACCGCAAGGTCACGGACGGCATCGCGCATGGCCAGCAAAGAGGCCTGAAGAATATTGATCCGGTCGATGACGCAGGCTTCCGCCACACCGACACCAACGGCCAATGCGTCTTTCGCAATCACGTCAAAAAGCGTCTCGCGCTTGCGGGCCGTCAGTTTTTTTGAATCATTGATTTGGTCGTTGAAATATCCGGGAGAAAAAATGACCGCCGCGGCAACGACGGGACCGGCCAGCGGACCGCGACCCGCCTCATCCACGCCGGCGACATGCCGGAAGCCTTCGGCATAAGCGATTTTTTCGTAAGTATCCATCAATTAAAAAAACGGATGAATAACACCTTTCGCTAGCTGGCCGGGGCGGCGCCCCGGAAATACCCCATATAGCTTTGGGGATTCATAGCAGGGCCAAAATAAATAAGCGCGGACAGGAAAAATCCCGCCCGCGCAGAACGTCTGTGGAAAAAAATCGTCTAGTTGTGAGCGGCTTCCTTGATTCTCGCCTTTTTGCCCCGCAGACTTCTTAAGTAGTACAAACGGGAGCGACGCACCAGCCCTTTGCTCACCACCTCAACCCGATCGATAATCGGCGAGTGCAGCGGGAAGGTTCTCTCAACGCCGACACCATACGAAACCTTCCGAACGGTGAAGTTCGCGCGGCTATATCCCCGGCGTTTGCGAATCACAACGCCTTCAAAGGCCTGTATTCTCTGCTTCTGACCTTCAATAATCCGGACATAAACCTTAACGGTATCTCCCGCTTTAAAGTCGGGAATATCCGTTCTCATTTGTTCTTTTTCAATTATTTCAATCACATTCATTTTATTTATCCTCCCGCCTATTGCGCATATTTAACAAATTACAGCCCCGCAATTCTATCCAGAATAACGGCGACGGCAGATCGAACCGCCAGATGATTGTAGCCGCCTGGGCCGCGAATCGGCTCCAGGCGGTAATCCGCCCGATTGATCACATCTTTTGCAATGCCCGACCCTGTACCAAAAATCAAAAAATAAGGCAAATCATTCTTGTCGAGCATTTCCCGCATCCGAACAAATGTCAGGCAAGGCTCCTGAGGCCTGGCGCCGGTAACAACGATAACCGGTTTTTGTCGATGGGCCGCCTGAATCTCGTCACAAGCATCCTCCAAAGACGGTGTAAGACGGATCAATTCAAAGGCTTCCTTTCTGGATGGATTAAATGCGGCACCGTATCCTTCCAGCCAGTGCGTCACGATCCGCTTTGCCAGATCACGCTGAGCCGCATGGGGATTGATGATGTAGAAATTTTTCACATCATAGGTCCTGGCGACCCTGGCGATATCATGGATATCCATGTTGGCGATCGCCGTGGTGACAATTCTGCCTGCTTTATCGCAGACCGGGTAATGTAAAAGAGCAATATAGAGCATGGATGCTTTCCGAAGTTCCGCCGCTGTTTACCGGCGCCTGTTCGTCCCACGCGTAAAAGACGGGTTATCTATCTCAAACGCGTCTGAAAATCAAGGTTTTAAATGTCACCAAGTTTTATTTTTTCGAGAAGTCGGCGATCCGCGTCAGTCAGATCGACCTTTTCGATGAGATCCGGCCGGCGCTGCCAGGTTCGTCGAAAAGATTCAACTTTCCGCCACTGTTCAATTTGGGCGTGATTTCCAGAAATCAACACCTCAGGCACATCCCACCCCTGATAGGAAGCGGGCCGGGTGTATTGAGGATATTCCAGTAGTCCGTGTGAAAAGGATTCCGCCTCCAGCGATTCGTCGTTTCCCAAAACTCCCGGAATCAGGCGGGAAACAGCGTCAATCACCACCAGGGCGGAAAGTTCGCCGCCGGTGAGAATGAAGTCGCCGATGGATATTTCACGGTCGGCAAGATGACGGCGAATTCTCTCGTCAAATCCCTCATAGCGTCCGCAAATGAGTATAATCTGTTGATATTTCGTCAATTCGAGCGCCGTTGGTTGCCCAAAGGTCTCGCCCTGCGGGGTCATCAGAATCACAACGGAGTTTAAAGAGGGATCGCGAAGCTCCTTCAGCGCCCTTTCGACGGGCTCCACCTTCATGACCATGCCGCATCCGCCGCCGTAGGGCGCATCGTCGGTCATTCTATGCTTGTCAAGGGTCCAGTCACGGATATTGTGCAGATTAATTTGCACAAGGCCGCTGTCCTGCGCTTTCTTCAGCAGACTGAAATGAAGGGGGGAAGAAAACATCTCGGGAAATATGGAGAGCACATCAAACCGGATCGCCATCATAGTCCTTCCGGCAATTTCACGGTTATGGCGCCCCTGGACAGATCCACATCCAGGACAACCCCGTCAATGGCGGGAATCAGAAGTTCCCGGGCGTCGTTGCGGCAAACGAAAACATCATTGCTTCCGGTTGGGAAAATGGATTCGACCACGCCCAGCGCTTGGCCTTTATCATCGTAAACGTGAAGGCCGATGATGTCCTGCCAATAGTACTCTCCGTCCGGAAGCTCGGCCAACAACTCTTTGGGCAGGAGAACCTTGTAACCGATGAGTCGCTGCGCGGCGTTGACATCATCAATTCCTTCAAGCTGCGCGAAAATAAACTTACCCGAACAGTCGGCTTTCCGCAGATGATACCTTGCAGGCTTCCCGGAGCCGTCGTCCAAATAGATAAATTCGCTATCTTCGAAAATTTCCGGTGATTGAAGAAAAGATAAAATTTTTAAACATCCGCGGAGACCGCGAGTCTTGACGATCTCCCCTGCCTCGAAATACTTCATGTTCTATTCGATAATTTCCAGCACGGCCCGTTTGTGCACCTTGGCCGACGTGGCGCTTAAGATCGTCCGAATCGCTTTAGCCGTCCGGCCCTGCTTTCCGATGACTTTCCCCAAATCCTCTTTGGCCACGCGCAACTCAATCACAGACGTTTGTTCACCGACAACTTCCGTCACTTCCACCTGGTCCGGATGATCGACTAAAGCCTGAGAAATGTACTTAATCAATTCCTTCATCGCCATAACCTCCACTGATTACGGTTAATCAATCTGGACACGCACCTCAACATCAGGACTTTCTTATTTAAACGTTGTGTATAGTTAAAAAAGATTTGCTCTGTGTCTTTGTAAAAACAATATCAACCGATACGGACAATACGGCGCTATTTGGCGGCTGCTTCAATCCCTTTAGTCTTTAAGAGACTGGCAACGGTAAGCGTCGGTTTGGCCCCCTTGGACAGCCAGTCGCGAACACGGTCTTCTTTGACGGATACTTCCGCCGGATTTTTCTTCGGATCGTAACTACCCAGTATTTCGAGAAATCTCCCGTCTCGGGGATATTCGTTTTCTGCTGCGACAATACGGTAATACGGTTTGCTTTTTGCTCCCATTCGGGTCAGTCGAATTTTAACTGCCATGTATTTTTTTCCAAGCCTCCTTCAAAGGATAATAAAAGTTGCGTTCTTTTACCATAATTCATCGGCTTTTAAAAGGGAAAATTCCGCATCATCGCCCGGATGCCGCCTTTTTGATTCATTTTTTTCATCATCTTGCGGATCTCGATGTAGTTTTTCAACAGACGGTTGACATCCTGGACGGTCGTTCCGCTTCCCAGCGCGATTCTTTTACGCCTGCGACCATCAATAATCAAGTAGTTATCCCGCTCTTTTCGCGTCATGGAATCAATGATGGCGGTAATCCTCACCAACTCACTCTCATCTGGCTCCATTCCTTTTAGCGCCTTCATTTTTCCCATGCCGGGAACCATGCCCAGAATATCCTTCATCGACCCCATTTTGCGGACCTGCGCCAGCTGGTTTCGAAAATCCTCCAGTGTAAAATCTTTTTTGCGGAGACTTTCCGCCATACGGCGCGCTTCTTTTTCATCAATGGTGGCCTGCGCTTTTTCTACCAGCGAGACAATGTCCCCCATGCCAAGAATGCGCGAGGCCATTCTTTCGGGGTGGAACACCTCAAGAGCGTCGATCTTTTCACCAACCCCGACGAACTTCAAGGGCTTGCCCACCACCGCCTTGAGCGATAACGCCGCGCCGCCGCGCGCATCGCCGTCCATCTTGGTCATGATGACGCCGTCGATGCCGATGAGCTCGTTGAATTTCGATCCGACATTCACGGCGTCCTGACCGGTCATCGCGTCGGCGACATACAAAATCTCCGCCGGATGAACCTGGTCTTTAATCCGCCTCAGCTCGTCCATCAACTGGTCATCAATGTGCAGGCGTCCGGCCGTGTCGA
This sequence comes from uncultured Smithella sp., assembly GCA_964443625.1. Classification (GTDB taxonomy): domain Bacteria; phylum Desulfobacterota; class Syntrophia; order Syntrophales; family Smithellaceae; genus UBA8904. The sequence goes on from CAYUDM010000056.1 coordinate 8,925, forward strand.
TAATGACAACTTCATAGCCGTCGCGCCGGGCCTGCTCGAGAGCGGCCAAACAGATGCGGACGGGATCGCGCAGCGTCCCCGCGTCGAAAACCCCGGCGGAAACCTGCCGGCCCAAAACGGCCAACTGGTCCATCGCCGCAGGGCGATAGACGTCGGCCGAAACAAGATAAACTCTTTTGTCTTTCGACAACAGACGGGCGAGTTTTGCCGCCGTCGTCGTTTTACCACACCCCTGCAGGCCCACCAGCATGATCGGCGCCGGAATTTTCGCGCCGAACTTGATCAGAGAGCTTGTCCCGCCCATCAATTCCACCAGGCGGTCATGGACGATTTTGACAACCTGCTGGCCGGGTGTGATGCTGTCGAGCACATCCTTGCCCACGGCGCGAACACGCACATCCTCGATAAAATCCCGGACAACTTTGAAATTCACATCCGCTTCCAGAAGCGCCATGCGGATTTCCTTGAGGGCGGCATTGACATTCTCTTCGTTGAGAACGCCGCGCCCTTTGAGCTTTTTAAAAATGCCTTCCAGTTTTTCTGATAATGACTCAAACATAATTCGTGAATCCTGAAGATGAATATTCTTTTTTTTCAGCCGGTCTGCGCCTGCCGGACAATGCATTTCGCCCTGACTTTCGGAGAAATCTTGTCCGCTGCCGCCTGAGCCTTCTGCCTCGAAGAAAACCCCGGCACCATAATGCGGTACCAGATTCCTTTGCCCGGCACATTGGCCCGAATCACACGGGCGGATGGATAGCCCAAAGCGGCCACGCTCTTGTGGACGGAAAGCGCCCTGTTCCTGTCTCTGAGTGACGCCACATGCACGACATACTCCGCCTTGCTTGCCGAAGCAGGGGCGGTTTGGGCCGCCTTCGCGGAGGACACCGCCTGTTTTTTTCCGTCTGAAACGGCACTCGATGATTGTTTTGGTTTCTCCGCAACCCCGGTCTGAGCCGGCGGCGCTTCGGAGATGGCTGTTATTTCGGCATAAGATCTCTCCGGAGGCTTTTCTTCCGTCGTTTGCGCCGGCGCCACCGTTCCTTTTTTATCGGTCAGCGTATTGTAAAAAGTCAGATCGATGTTTTCTTTTTCATCTTCCGCGGGAACCTCGCTTTGCGAAACGGAAGGCTTGACCGCTTTGACCCGGGCGGGTTTCCATACCAGAGCGAGCATCTTGCCGGGAATCGACGAGATCTTCTCCGGATGCGTATCCAGATCCTGCCCGACGTGAACGCCGAACAAAAAAGATCCGCACAAAAACGTCGTCATTCCAGCAACCAAAACAATGATGGCTGCGCGCCCCAATTTCAGTTCAAATTTTTTGACATTTCCGGAAGCCATTTTCTTTTCACCAATCAAGAAACCTGTCCTGAAAGCCAATCGCCAAACTACATTTTTTCCGGCGCATCCACGCCGAGAATCGAAAGCGCGTTGGCAAGCACAACGCGAACCGCCTGCATGAGCGCCAACCGCGCCGCTGAAAGCGCGGCATCGTCTGTGATCACTTTATATTTGTTATAGTAGCTGTGCAGCAGCGCCGCAAGCTCATTGAGATAAAACGTCACCCGGTGGACCTCCAGCGATAATACCGCGCCTTCGAGCATTTCCGGATAACGCGCCATCATCCGGATGAAAGCTTTTTCTTCCGGCTCGGAAAGCAAAGTGGTGTCCGTTTTTAAAGGATCCGGCATCTTGACGCCGCGCTCGGCGGCCATGCGCAATATACTGCAAATCCGTGCATGCGCATACTGAACATAATAAACCGGATTTTCATTGGACTGCCTTTTGGCCACATCGAGATCGAAATCCAGATGGGAGTCCGCCCGCCGCATCAAAAAATTATACCGGGCCGCGTCTCTGCCCACCTCGTCGAGAACCTCGCGCAAGGTCACAAACTCGCCTGAGCGCGTGGACATGGCCACCGGCTCGCCGGCTCGCAACAGGTTGACCAGTTGGACGAGAATAATCCGCAGATCATCCTTTTTATAACCCAGCGCCTCGATGGCGGCCCACAGGCGCGCCATGTAACCGTGATGGTCCGCCCCCCAAATGTCGATGAGCAGATCGAATCCACGGGCGAATTTATTTTGATGGTAGGCGATATCCGCAGCGAAATACGTCGGGTCGCCATTTTTACGGATCACCACGCGGTCTTTTTCGTCGCCGAAATCCGTTGTTTTAAACCACAGCGTTTCACCGTCGGAATAGATAAAACCTTTGTGCTTCAAATCTTCCAGAAGCGATGAAACCCCGTTATTTTCATATAATTTTTTTTCACTGAAATACTCATCGAAAACAACGCCGAAGTCTTTGAGATCGTTTTTGATTTCTTCCAGAATCAACCCGCCTGCCAGCGCGTTTAAAGACTGAATCGTCTCGTCCTCGTCCGCTTTCAGATACCGGTTTCCTTCTTTTTTCGCGACATCCGCGGCGATGTCTTTGATATAGTCGCCCCGGTAGCAATTCTCCGGAAACTCAATGGTTTGTCCCAGCAGTTCCCGGTAACGGCATAGGACCGACCGGCCCAGGTTATTCATCTGATTTCCCGCGTCATTGATATAATACTCTTTCGACACGGCATAGCCCGCCGTTTGAAGCAGATTCGACAAAACATCCCCGACGACAGCGCCGCGCGCATGCCCGATGTGCAGAGGACCGGTCGGATTGGCGCTGACGAATTCCACCTGCACCTTTTTCCCTTGGCCGATCGAAAGCCGACCGTAATCGGGGCCGGCCTTGAGAATTTCATGAAGGGCCTCAAGCCAGACACTTTCGGACAAAACAAAATTGAGGAAACCGGGGCCGGCGATTTGCGTGCTTTTCACCAACCCGTCGGGATCGTCCAGGTGTTGCTGGAGGATCTCGGCGATTTTCTTCGGATTTTGTTTTGCCTCGCGAGCCATCACCATGGCGGCGTTGGTCGCGTAATCGCCGTGATCGGCATTGGCCGGCACCTCAATCTCAATTCGTGAGGTGTCGACATCCGGAATCAAACCTTTTAAAACGCACGTGCGGACGGATCGTAAGAGAAGATCGAGCAGTCGCTGTTTCATGTGTCAGACAAAACCCTTTCCAAAAAAAATGACAAGCGGCTTTTACCATTAGCCGCTTGTCATGGCAAGCTCAAGTATTTGAGATGAATGTTCGTGCCGGGCAGTCGTCCGTTTTTACTTGATGAAACGTCCGTATCCAGCTCGACGCGAAGTGATCATCATTCCGTGTTCAAACGTAAATCCCTCCAAAACATCAGGTTGGTGCGGTTTAAATTCGCGATGTCCGGCGTCTCCAATTTTTTCGTGTGCGACTCTCCGTCCGATGAACTCGTTGATGCATAGACATCCGTGCCTCCGTAAGGATTGAGAGAAACTATAGGCGATGTGGGAACGCCATCGCCAATCTTTTCCTTCCTTATGGAATTATCGTCATTGTCCAGAAATTTTCCTTTGCCTGTTACATAGTCAACCGCATAAAGATATGCGTCGCCTGTTTTATTGCACAGCGTGCTGGCCTGATCCGGCACATAAGTCGTAAAGTAGACCACGCCCCTGAACACGGTCGGATCCGCAAGCATTTTCTCGCCGGACCCAGTATTAAGCGTGATGACCCAACCATTGTCGGTAGGATCGTAAACGCTGCTTTCGGAGGACAAAGTGGTCAGATCGCTCGCCGTCCACGTTGTATCCCGGTCGTTGTCTTTGATGGCAAAGAAGTAGTCCACTGCGGTAGCCTTTGTCGGATCCATGATGTCGCCGGTTCCAAAGTACACCCACAAGTTGCCCGCCTTGTCTTTCGCGACGGTGGGCGATGTGTAGATCGGTCCTTTGACCGTTGAGGAGGCGTTAAACAGCTTTTTTCCCGTCCAAGACACACTGGCGGTGGCGGCATTATAGTCAAACCGGAACCGCCACATATTCCCCCCTAAGTCCCCCGCATAAACGGTATCGATAAACCCGTCATTGTTCGTATCCACAATGGCGGGCGGCCCCGCCAGGTCGTTGGTCATGCCCGTGTCATTGGCATAGGTGAATCGCCACAGAATATTGCCGGTTTTCAGATCGATCACAAAAAACCCCTTGCCTCGTGTGTCGCTGGTTGAGGGCGGTTTATGCTCGATGCCGGAATAGCCGCCTCCGATAAAGCCCACCCAGATCTCATGTCCGGAAGCATTTTGAACCCGACCGATGCCCATCCTGCTCCAGGGCTCGCCGAAATAGGGTCCGTCCGTCGAGGATAGCCCTGTCAGTGTTTTCCCCTGAATCCCCCATTTATAGGCCGGATTGAGCGTATCGGTAATATCCAGCGCATAATAGCCGCAGTAATAGGGATTGGTCGCGCTGTAGGTTGAGGAAAATCCGGATTCGCAGGTGGAAGATGAGCTCCACAAGGTATTGCTTCCGCCCTGACGGAGAGCGAAGACCATATAGGTGTACCAATCCGCGGCATCTTTATCCTTTCCATTCGACGCGGTAACAGGCAGCCAAACGTCGCTTGCAGAAACCGGTCCGTCCACAAACGGCGTATGCTCCAGGCCAGACGGAATCGGGCTGTGCGTGTCGTGGGCGATCTTTTTGAGATTCGGCAAAAGATTCGGCGGAATAAAGCTCCAGACTTCGGCACCGTCGGTGGTGCGGAAAGCGTGCATCTGCCCGTCGTTGGCGCCGATCACGACGATTCTTTTCCCGAATCCAGTGCCTTCCGTCGTCGTGCGAAGATGATTCGATCGGAACGTCTCGAAGGCTCTCGTCGGATTGGCAACCGTAATGATCTCCACCTGATCGGTGTAGTCGTATGACGGCGTGCCGATCGTTCTGGGCGAAGAGTGGAAAATATCTCCCAGCTTCCAGCCTTTATGAACATAGCTGGTATCCAGCTCTCCGTTGCGGATGAAATTGACCACCAAATCCCGATGCGTGTCGTCGGCAACGGTCAGATCCGTCGCGGTGATATTGGTGGTATTAAAGTCCGTTTTGGCGCCGCTTTTGAGCGTCCAGATCGTCCGGGAGGAGGTTCTGGCCTGCAGAACCGTGCCCGCGTCCCAGTTGTAGCTCAGTGCTACACTGCCGTCTTCTTCGATGGTAAATTGCCGCAGATAACCCAGCCAGAAAGGTTCCATCAAACTTTCGGGGTAAGGCAGAAAAGACGCCTCATAGAGGTAGTTTTCATCCTTTACGCGGGAGGCGGAAACCGACGCCGTGGAGAAAGAAAAAGACCGGTTCATGATGCTATCAAAAACCTTGTTCAACGCCGCCTTGAGCTCATCGAGATCATTGGCATAGTAAGCTTTTCCGTCAACAGCCGTGCCGCCCGCCACCGCCAGGGCATCAAGATACGGTTGCGCCTCATCCGTCAGGGACAGACCGATGACATAGGTCTGAATATCAAAATTATAATCCTTGACGATCTTGAAGGTGACATCCCGCATTTCCTGAATGCGGGTTTTGGCCGCTTCGATTAAATCCGCAGCCGATCCCGCATTGCCGTTTTCGTCCGTGCTCGGCAGACCGTCCGTCACATAGACGATAAAATTCTTCTGGCACCAGTCCTGAATGGGGCTAGTGTTACCGACGCCGCTTTTATAGTCTTTTTCTCCCAGAAAATAATTCTTCGCCGACCGCAGCGTACCAGGCATGGGCGTCAAGCCGGCGTTTACAACATGCGCACAGGCATTCCCTGCGGTTGCACAGGTCATATAGCCAGTTTCATCCCCTTCTTTTGTATCAAGCTTGGCCAGTAAATCCGCCTTGTGAGTGCTCGTCGCCGGATAATCCTTACATTCAATATGTCGATACCCTCCGCCAGGCGACGAATTGGCATACCAAGTTTGCCCTACGTTGTAGGCTGTCATCCGACGACCAAAATTGCCGTAACCCAAGGCGAGGTCCGAATCCGTAGGAGAAAATTGAAAGTTATTCCAAATGTAGTCTGAATAATTCGTATGAGTATCTTCTGTGCCTGTTTTCTTTCTCCATCCATAGTATGTGACCCCGGGCGTGGGCACTCCCGGCGTTGTCGATTCATCGGCGCTGTAGGACGTAGCCCAGAAAAACTGGTTTCCACCGCTGGAAGAAGCATAATAGGGCAGGGCTTGCTTATAATAAATAAATCGAGCCGTATCCGTCGGATTCGTGCCTCTTTTAGTCTTGGGATAGACCAGGGCGCAGTATTTTGCTCTTTTGGCCCCGGTGGAATCACGGATAATTGAATCGCCTGATGACGGATTGCCTGAAATACCTTCCACTGAATAAGTCGCGTCAAACAGAGTGTTTCCCGCATCCCGGCAACCGGCCTGGCACGTGTCCCGGGATGTGGTATCCGTCGGATCGTTGCAATAATTCTGGCAGGCGGTTAAAACGGCTTCGTCATCACTGGGGCAATACGATTTGGGTTCGTACGAGGCAAAATACGCTGAATTATGGAGGTAGTAGGCTGACACGGACGGAAGCCGATAGGTCATCAAACCGATGCGCATGTAATTGACATACCGTTCAATCACCTCCTGGGCCGCTTTGCGGCCGATGACTGAGCGGCTCTGCGACGAAAAAGATCCGACGGCATTTCCTGAGTCGTCTTCATCCATACTGTTGGAGTTATCGAGAATAAACAGGACGTTCGGCTTGACAGTAATGAACAGATCCTCTTCACCGGCCGCCTGCGCTGAGCCGAAGGGCAAAAGCACAGTGACAAGAGCGATCAATCCGGCAATCTGCAATGCTTTCCATTTGGATATACGACACATAAGCACACCTCTAATATGCGGTCAAACAATCTTAACGCAAACGAATGACGACTTCCGTCAAACGGCCGTCCACAAACGTCATTTCCGCGATTCGAATTCCCAGGCGTTTGGATTTTTCCTTTTCCTTGGCCTTCACTTGCAACTTTTTCTTTTTCGATAAATCAATGATATTGACTCCCACGAGGGAATATTTCTCACCGCTTGCCAGAATCAATGTTTTTGCATCGTAAGATTTCACGGCGCCGGTAATGCTCTGAACTTTAGCGCCGTATGAACTGCCGGAACTCCCTGTCCCACCAACAGACTGAAGGGCTAACGCCTTGGACCAGTCCGGAACGGCCGGTGACGAGGGTTGATTAAAACATGTTTCCAGACCGTTTGATGCCTGGGCGGGAGGGATTAAAAATAATCCGGTCGAAAACAAAACCGCCCCGAAAATGACCATCAAAACCGCTTTTTTCATTTTTAATGCCTCCTGCCGCGTGATGCGGCAATGTTTGATTGATTCAAAATCGATCATTTTTCTCTTACATAAAATTATTACTGGTACGCCGGCGTGCTGGGTACCTCTCCGTGCCGCAAACCGACATCAAGCCGCACCACGGAACCAAATCCGGAGTCCCGCCCCGTCACCACGGAATTGAATACGTTAAACGACCAGCTTTTCCCGCCTTCAATACTGGAACCGGTCGCGGAAATTGACGGGATGTTCGGATCCGATACCGGCTTGGTCACGGAATAGGTAATTTTCGGATCGTTGGCCGCATCAATTTGCACATTCGTTAAGGCATTCATCGATGTTTCAAAAACGAGACATAAGTCGTGGACGCCCGCCTCCGCCGCTGAAAGCGCCTTTCTTTCTCCATACAGACGCGAGGTTATTTTTAGATCATCCGACGTGACGGTCAGAGCAAAAAAGCCGACAGCCATTAAAATCATCATCGCAATGATCGCCGCGATTAAGACAAAACCTTCCTCCGAATGAAACCGACCTTCTCTTTTATAAACTAAGTGCATGATTCCTCACCAAGACATCCGTTGTGTATGTTATCGGACTGACCTCAAATTTACTGCCTTGTTTTTCTACCTTCGCTACGATCGTGATGCTGATGCGGCGAATCAATGGAATGTTTGTGTCCGGGGCGGATTTGACAACCGCCGAAATATCCTGTCCGCTTTCATTAAAATATTTAAATAGTGGTGTGGTTGAAGGATTAACAATCAACGTGGACGATCCGGCGCCACCCAAAATCGTTTGATTCCCGCCGCAACTGACATTACGGGTAATCCCCTGGTTATCCAGTTTGTAGTAAATATACTCATTGGCGGCAGGTTTTGTTGGATCCGTCGGGTCCGGACCGATGATATTGTCCGCGTTTAAGTCCATGGCAAACAGGATCTCATTGTCCCCTGCCAGCTGAATGCCTTTTCGGGCCGTGACCGGCGACGCAAGCCCCATCTGGGTGCAGGCGGGACTTGAAGCGGCAGACGGAATCGTCGCCCACAAGGCGTTATTATTTCTTCGGTTGAAGGAGGCCATCCTTATTTCCATCGCCATAAGATTCAAAACCGCCCGGGTATCCTGCTGAGTCAGTGTTTTTCGATCAATACTGGAGGATGATTGCTGGGCCATGTTCATAACGCCGTAGACGGCAGCCATAATGATCACCCCCACCGCGATGGCGATAAGCAGTTCAACCAATGTGAAGCCGTTTTTATTCATCACAGATTATCCTCACTGTTAAATCCCATCTGACGCGCCACAATCATGCTGCTGGAAACCCCCCGGGTGTTTCTGGGCCATGTCACACGGACATTCATAAGCCACTTATTTGTTGACACTTCGCTCCTGGTTGTCGTCACGAAGTATGAAAACGATCCGGACGACACTTCTTCGTTCGTTTTTGCGGCGGGTACTTGTCCCCGCATAATATCATTTTCCAGGGACTCAAGCTCCGATTGGAGAACTCCAACCGCTCTGCCCATGGTATCGGACTTGCCTGCCGACTGCCAGGAAACGGATTGCATGGTCATTAACCCGACAATGACGGCCACCGTCAGAAAAGCCGCGATCATGGATTCGACAAGTGTGATGCCTTTTTCATCCCGAATAATCAACACGAACCCTCCCTGTTATGGTCACTGTGATGGTTGCTACTCTGGGGGTTTTCGAGTGCTGAATGAGCAGCGCCCCTCCTGCCGAAGTGGTTCCTCGTGGAAGGAAGATCACCGCAGGGGGACTACCCGAAAAGGTCGTCGAGGAAAAGCTGATCAGCGAGTTTCCACCGCCAAGATTCCCCGTTGAAACGTTTTGCCACGTGGCAGAACCCAGGGGAAGCCTGGAGACCGTATATTGGTTACTGCCAAAATTAAACGAAATCCTGTACTGAATGTTCTCAGCAATCGCCCGCTGACGGCATAAACTCATCTCCGCGCTGATATCACGGACCGCTTCACGCAAGTTTATATTATGACGGTGCTTAAATAAATTCGGCCCTGCAATCGCCAAAACGATTCCCAGAATCGCGATGACGATGAGGAGTTCAACCAAACTAAAACCATTCTTTTTTTTCATTTTTACTGCCTGTTTATAAAATTTTCGTCAAACCGTTGGATTTTTTAAAGCAAACCCTATGCCAGAGAGCCTATTACTTGCCGCCACAGAAACCATAATCCGTTTTTACCCGAAATTTCTCTATATTTTCAGGGCTGCCGCTTTCCGGATTATTTGTCCAACTTTTCTCTTCCCCGGCCTGCGCTAATCCGAACCGGTCATTTCGACCTCATACCTGTTCCTTTTGACAGGCCCTTTCTAGGGCCCCAAAAGCCATAATCGCATGAATGCGTCTCCAAAAAAAATGTAGGCAATCGCCGCAATCGACAAAAAAGGCCCGAACGGCACGGCGTATTTCATGTCCTGCTTTTTGACGATCATGGCGAGAATCCCAACGATCGCACCGGTAAA
>CAYUDM010000057.1:0-10373 GCA_964443625.1 uncultured Smithella sp.
GCAGATAGTCAAGTATCGGAAGGCTCACAAAGTCCAATTTTTCGTCGCGAAAATCACGGGCCAGCTGATCCGAAGAATCATACAGTCTGGTCACCAAATGAAATCCGAACCGGTTGCCGATCTCCTGCGACCAGACACGAAGCGCCGCTTCCGCGTCTTTCGGATCCACATCCGCCATGCCCCGCACGGAATAGCCGACAAACAATCTCGGTTTGTCCTGCGCTTGCGCGGAGGAAAACAGAGTGACCGATAACAGCAAAACAATAAGGAGAAAACTCCTGGGCTTAGTTGTTTTCATAGATACTTTTCCCCATCAGATAGTCCAGATGGGCCTTGTTGACCTGATGATCATACAAAGCCTTGAGATACTGCCCGTGCATGATGAATTCCATCAGTTGCGACTCGATCAGATCTCGGGTGTCCACCATGCCTTGCGCGTAGGCACGGATGTGGAGTTGACAGTTTTCGGCGGCGGTTTCCATGGCCTCCCGACCGGATTGCACCTGAGCTTGAGAGCGCGCAATTTGCAAAAAAGCGTTTTTCACCTGAAGGGCGACGCCTTCGGAAAGAAGCAAGCTTTCCTGGCGCAGTTTTTCGTGCCGAAGCCTAGCTTCCTGAAGCTCTTTACTGGTTCGAAAACCGTTAAAGATCGGCAACTCCAGCGATACGCCAATCTGCCAGGAATTGCGGTTTTCGTCGGTGATGAGACCGCCGGAATAGGAATTATCCAGTCTCGTCACGTTGCCGAAAACTGCCACGACCGGCAGATGGCCGGATCGGGCTTCCGAAATTTTCGCGTCCGCGGCGGAAAGACCCAATCTTACCTGGTTCATCTGCGGATTGTACCGTTGCGCATCCGCCACCAGCTCCTCGAGGTCCCGTCCAAAAGACGCAAAGGGAATGTCCGTTTCAGCGACATCGATGGGAACGCTCCAGGCAAGGCCCATGGTGTTGGCCAGCGCAGAGCGGGTAAGTTCCTCGTTGGATTTCATCATGTCCACGGCCGATCGAACGGCCGCGGTCATCATTTTCGAACGCAGATAATCCGTCTTTTTCACCCGGCCGGCCCCATGCTGATAGACCTCTTGTGTGAGCGATTCCGTGGCTTCGAACCGTTCCAGGGTTTCACGGCCCAACCGGTGCAGCGCGCGTGAAAACACATAACCGTAATAGTATTGCTTGATGTCCCGGACAATCTGCAAATCGGTTCGCCGGGCTTCTTCCTTGCTTGCGTCCACCCCGGCTTTCGCCTGACGGGCCATAGAGGAAACTTTCCCGCCCGTGTAAAGAGGATAGATCAAGCTCAGCGTGGAGGTGAGCAGATCCCTGTCCATTAATTTCACGTTATAGGCCGGCATGGAAGCCAGACTCAAACCCCTCATCGCCTCCGTTGTTGCCGCGGCGAGCGCGGCATTATAAGCGGCAACGCCCACGGAATCGGGTGTGATCCCCATTTTGGCCAGCTGTGCGTTGGCTATCGCTTCGGCAAACGGCTGCCCCGCCGCTCCCAAATTCAGAGGTTGAGACGGAAACATGAACATCGGATCTTCATCCATCCGCACACCGGTCATCGAAAATTTGATCTGCGGCCAGAAGCCGGAAAGCGCCTGCCCGTATTGCGCTTCGGCGATCTTGACCGACTCGCCCGATATGATGCGCAGCCGACTGTTGGCAAAGGCAATATCCAGGCAGTCCTGAAGTGTCAGACTCGACAGATTTCGATCGTTGCCGGATGCAATGTTTTTGAGCCGCAAATCCTGAACAGCTGATTCATCCGCCTGAACCGAAGCGGGAAAAACAAGACAAAATACGCAGAAAATTAAGAATGTCCATCGATTCATCATAGCAGTGCCTCACCTAGGCCATTTTCGTCTGTTGATCAACAAAAATCTGATCACCATAAGACTTTTCTAATCGACACAAACAACCGGAAACTTGACCTTTGCAGAGACTAAATTTTAATCACCTGTAATTTCAAACTGATCCCGAAAGGGCTTATTGGATTGACAGAGCCGCCTTCTTCACATATAGTGGCGATCATCGGCAATTCATTGACCCCAAACCAGCGGGCTTGATTTTTTTTCATGGATCACCCAGTCAGTCATCAATAAACAGCAAGGGAGGATTTGCACATCATGGCCAAGCGCACCATACACATCACACAATTCGACATGGACAGGCTTGTGGAGCTTATTGAGGGACTGCGCATGACTCCCAAGGCCAATCAGGCAAACCTCGATTTGCTGGAAAAGGAGCTTTACCGCGCCGTCGTCGTCGATTCCAAAGATATTCCATCCAATGTCGTCACGATGAATTCCAAAGTCAGCGTCACGGACACCGAAACGGGCGAAACGATCGCCTATACGCTGGTCTTCCCCGCCGCGGCAAATATCTCTGAAAACAAACTCTCCATCCTGGCGCCTTTGGGCATGGCACTTTTGGGATACCAGAAAGGGGACATTATTGAATGGCCTGTGCCGTCGGGCGTCCGCAGAGTCCGTGTAGATGAGATTCACTATCAGCCGGAAGCCGCCGGCGATTATCATTTATAAATTGACAGATGCGAGGGCTTCCTCTAAAACTGCCGTCAAATTTCCAGAGGATGGACCATGGCATCGATCGATAAGCTCAAAAGAGAGGCTTTAAAAGGACGTGGAATCACCGAAGCCCAGGCCCTTGAACTCTTCATCGAAGGATCGAATTTCCCGTGGCGGGTCTTCGCGGCGGCCTCGGAAATCCGAGAACGCTTCAAGGGAAAACAGATCGTTCTTTGCGGCATTACCAACGCCAAATCGGGCCGCTGCCCGGAAGATTGCAAATTCTGCGCTCAGTCTTCGCATTACCGGACGAACGCCGCATTGTATCCGCTAAAATCCGCGGAAGAAATTCTGCAAGACGCCCGACGGGCCAAAAAAGACGGAGCCGAATTTTTCGGGATCGTCACCAGTGGCAAGCGCATCAAGACAAAAAAGGAATGGTCGGAGATCGTCAAAGCCATCGAGGGCATTGAGAAGCTGGGCTTGGCCCCCTGTGCATCGCTGGGCATGATCGATGCCGTCAAAGCGCGCGAGCTTGCCCGGGCGGGCCTGCGCCGCTATCACCATAATCTGGAAACAGCCCGCAGTTTCTTTCGAAACATTTGCACCACGCACGACTACGAAGAGGACTTAGAAACCCTGCGCGCCGCCAAAGCCGCGGGCTTAAGCGTCTGTGCCGGGGGCCTCATCGGACTGGGTGAAGGCGTGACGCACCGGATTGAACTCGCCGCGACCTTGCGCGATCTGGATATCGATGCGGTGCCTCTGAACCTCCTCAGCCCCGTCAAGGGAACACCGCTGGATAATCAGCCTCCCCTGCCTCCGATGGAAATCCTCATGACCATCGCGGTCTTCCGTTTCATGCTGCCGGACAAAGACATCAAGCTGTGCGGCGGCAAGGAAAAAAATCTGCGACAGCTTTTGCCGCTGGCCCTTGTGGCGGGGGCGAACTCTTTGATGACGGGAAATTACCTGACGACCGCCGGCCGGGAAAGCCTTCTGGACCACGAAATGATTGAGGACCTGGGACTGATTCCCACACAGATGATTGATTTATGCCGCTGCGCCGAGGAAGGTCATCTGTGCAAACCCGCCGCCGATTAATTTCATCGTGTTCAGTCCGCTTCGATATCCGCGATGGAAATGGAAGCAACGGAAGAATCCGGCATGGCTTCAACCGATTTGAGTTTACCGGCAAGCGTTTTCGTTTTCCTCTGCGCCTCATCCACGGAACTTGCCGCCAACTCGAGCCGTTTGCGAATGGTATCGAGCGAATCGCCGAAACGGCTGAAAGCCGACTTGACTTCACCCAATACCTTCCAGACTTCACCGGATCGCTTCTGAATCGCCAGCGCGCGGAAACCCATCTGCAGACTGTTTAAAAACGCGGCAAACGTCGAAGGACCGGAAATCACAATATGGAATTCGCGCTGCAGCGTCTGCACCAGCGCGGTGCGCCGGATCACCTCGGCGTAGAGCCCCTCGGACGGCAAAAACATGATGCCGAAATCCGTGGTTCTGGGAGGCGCGAGATACTTGGTTGAAATATCTTTGGCGGCTTTCTTGATACTCGCTTCGAGCTGACGTGTCGCATCCTCCGCCGCCACCGTATCAGAGTGGTCCTGAGCATCCAGGAGCCGCCCGTAGTCTTCGATGGGAAATTTCGCATCGACCGGAATCAAGACAGCATCGGCCGCCGACGCCCCCTGCCCCGGAAGCTTGATGGCAAACTCGACCAGCTCGTTGCTGTTTTCCCGGATTTTGACATTCTTCAGATATTGTTCAGGAGACAACAGTTCTTCAAGAAGCGCGCCCAGTTGCACTTCGCCCCAGGTGCCGCGCGATTTCACATTGGAGAGCACTCTTTTGAGATCGCCCACGCCGGATGCCAACTGGCGCATATCGCCCAGGCCCTGATGAACCACTTCGAGCCTTTCGGAAACCTGCTTAAAAGACTCGCCCAAGCGCTTCTCCAATGTTGTTTGCAGCTTCTCATCGACCGTTTCGCGCATTCGTTCAAGCTGACGGGCATTGTCCTCCTGAATCTGTTTGAGCTTGCCGTCAATGATCGAACGGATGTCTTCGAGCTTTTTTTCATTGGTGGACGTAAGCAGACCGATCTGCCTGGAGAAGTTTTCAAGCTGATCGTTTTGCAGCCTGGCGATTTCAGCCATACTTTTTTGAACCGTTTCTCCAAACGACTTCAGAGCCCCGGACAGCTCCGTTCTTTCCTGCTGTGAATAGGTTTGCGTTTCAGAGCGGGAACGGGCGATTTCATCCCGCATCGAGCGGTCGGTGCGTTCCTGCGCATCTTTGAGCGCCGCAAGCCTTTCGGCAAGCGGCGCCAGATCAACCCCGCCGCGCCGCAACAGCACAATCTGCAAAACGACAACAACCAGCAACACGCCGACAATAATGTATAAGAAAATATCCATCTCGTTTTCTATGTTGAAAAGGCGTTATCCGGCACGCGCTCAGACTTCCAAAATCCGCTCGCCTGCCCCTTTAGCTTTAGCCTTAATCCTTGATCCTTTTACCTTGAAGCCTATGCCCCGCGCCTTACTCCTCACGCCTTACGCTTCACCGGTCAAAACACCCGCTGAAAATCTTTGTCCCGCAGAATCGTCACAAACGCCTGATCGACCAGGCGGTAAGAGCGTTTCTCAAGATCGGCCGCATTGTCCGTTGCCACCGCAGCCATCTTCACACTCATCTCTTTTTCGAGCTTCGTTTCCCCATCACGGAACACCAGGACTTTGAAGGTAAACGCCTCGTCCGTCAGCGATGTCAAAACCATCTGAAATTCAGACACCCCTTTCGGAGCCCGATAGCCTGCAACGCCCCACCAGTAGCGAACCGCGTAGTTCGGGTCATGAACATAATCCACCAATTTAACGCCGACATGTTTGAACGATTTCTGAAAACAAGTCCAAAAATAGCTTTCCAGTCGTTCATTGCCTTCGTAATAGACTTTCTTGTCGCCGCTGGAATAGCCCCAGGTCGTGGTATTTGCCGCCTGGTTGTGGAAGTTCGCCAAAACAGCCCTCTTGCCTTTATAGCGGCTGAATTCTCCCGCATTGAAGGATGGTTTGTACTGATCTGTTTTGATCAATATTTTGGTTCCCGACGCTCCGCATCCGGTCAGGAAAACCCCGATGATTAAAACGAGCACGACGCTTTTAAAGATCGTTTTCATTGTTCTCATAACGGACCTCCTTGGAAAAAATTGATGCCGAAAAATGACGGCGGTTAGACGCCGAAACTATAACGACCGGATATCTTGGATGTCAAGAGGAAACCCGCCATCAAACAACAAGCGGAAGGATTTGCGGCTATCTGCTCAGAATCGACACCAGGATGGGCGCGAAATATGCAGCCGACAGGATCAGCATGGCGGCGCCCGCCACACAAACTGCCCGATCCGCCCGGACAAGGATGGTTTCCCAATTTGCCTTTCGGGCCCTGCTTATAACATCGCCAATGAGCTCCCGGTTGGCGACAACCGTCGAGACGCCCGCAAGAGGCAGAGATGAAAGGCCGGTCGTGCTATTTGAATGCATAACGGTTACTCCATGTCCAAGGGTTACATCAAATACTTCCGGACGGAAGCGGCAATGACCCCGCCGATTTTCAACTCATCTTTAGCCCGGATGACCGGATAAGCCGGATTGGCCGCCTCCAGAATCAGTTCGCGCCCCTGTTTGCGGAAGTATTTCATGGTCCATTGTCCATCGACTTCGGCCAGGACAATATCGCCGTTTTTAGGCTGACGATTGCGCTCAACGACCACCAAGTCTCCCTCCATGATACCTGCGCCGATCATCGAATCGCCCGTCACGCGCAAAAGAAAAGAACTATCCGGTTTTCTGACGAGGTAGTCGTCCATGGAAATCAGATCCCGCGAGTTTTCTTCAGCCGATACAGGCAGGCCCGCAGCGACGGAACCCACCAGGGGAATGCCGAACGAAACGCCCGAGAGCTTGAGATACCCCTGAGAATCTTTTTCCAGGATTCCTTTTTCGACGAGTTTTTCAACCCAGTAGAAAACCACACTTTTGGAGCGGACCTCAAAAAGGTCCATCATTTCAGCGTAGGTCGGCATGCGTTTGTGGCTGCGGTAAAACGAAGCCAGGCTCTGTTCAATGGATTTGATGTCGCGCGTCTTTTTCATGCCCCCTTAATATAGAACGCGCGTTCTAATGTCAAGGGTTTTTTTATCGGGTCATGGAGTATTTCTGTTCGTCTGTGGGCACATACCATTTGGCGGTGTTATGCCCGATGCCGGCGGGC
Organism: uncultured Smithella sp.; assembly: GCA_964443625.1. GTDB lineage: Bacteria > Desulfobacterota > Syntrophia > Syntrophales > Smithellaceae > UBA8904. The sequence continues at coordinate 6,828 of CAYUDM010000057.1, forward strand.
GCAGGCTCGATTCCGCGGATGCGGTTGGAAAGAATAATGAGTTCATCGGGAACATACAAAAACGTGTAGGGCTGATCCTCAGCCAGAATTTCCTGAAAACGGTCGTAATAAATCTTACGCTTGGCCTGGTCGAACGTAGAGCGTCCCGCCTCCAGCATTTCGTCGGCTTCGGGATTGCTGTAGGAAACGAAGTTGAGCTCCTGGGGCGCGGTCTTGCTGGAATGCCATACGTCATAGGCATCCGGGTCCGGTGGAATCGTCCAGCCCAGAATCACCGCTTCGAAACGGCGTTTGTTGATGAAATCAGTGACGAAGGCCGACCACTCCACGATGCGGATTTTCACGCGAATGCCGACCTCAGCAAGTTGCCGCTGAATGATCTCCGCGCATTTCTGACGCGTCTCATTGCCCTGATTGGTTAGAATCTCAAAGGCAAAGAGCTTTCCCTCCCGATCCAAAATGCCGTCTTGATCCGAATCCACCCAGCCCGCCTCCGCAAGCAGATTGCGGGCTTTGGCTGGATCATAGTTATAGATTTTAACCCGATCGTTATGCGGCCAGGTGCCGGGTTTAAAAGGCCCCGTGGCCGGCTTGCCCAGCCCCAGAAGCACCCCGCTTACGATTTCTTCCTTGTTGATGGCATAGGAAATAGCCTGACGCACGCGCTTATCGGCAAAGAGCGGATTTTTCAGATTGTAGCCCAGATAGGTATAGGCAAACGCCAGATAGCTGTACTTGTCGAAGTTCCGGCGAAACAGATTATTGTCCGTCTGACGGGTGTACTGCAGCGGAGTGAGGCCCATCATATCGATATTGCGGGCGCGCAACTCGAGAAACATCGTGGCCGTGTCGGGAATGATGCGCGTAATGCGACCGTCGATGTAGGGCCTTCCCTCAAAATAATCGTCATTGGCAACCAGGACGATCTTCTGACCCGCGACCCATTCCGAAAACCTGTAAGGCCCCGTGCCGACGGGATGTCTCGCCAGCGGGCTTTTTGTAATATCTTTACCCTCCAGGAGGTGGCGCGGCAGAATCGACGCCCCCCAGCTGATAAGCGCCGGTGCGAACGGTTTGTCGTAGGTCACGCGGAAAGTATGATCGTCGAGAATCTCGGCTTTGCGGACCTTCAAAAAATCACCGCCGTAAGCCGTCGGCGTCTTAGGATCGATCGTGACCCGATAGGTATAAAGCACATCGGCGGCGGTAAACGGTTTGCCGTCGTGCCAGCGAACCCCCTTGCGCAGCTTAAATGTGATGACCAACCCGTCGGAGCTGATTTCCCAGGATTCCGCCAGGTCGCCGACGATCGTCATGTTCTTGTCGTATTTCACAAGACCATTGTAAATCAGGCCTGCCACCGTATGCGAGGCAGAATCCGACGCCAGAATCGGGATCAGGTTGCTGGCGTCCCCGATATCGCCGCGAACCAGAATATCGCCGTTGGCGGGCGGCTTTTCGGTCTGCGGCCGGTCGCTTTCCGGCTGCGGCGCTCTATCACAGGCGGACAGCAAAAAAAGGATCAGCGCAAAAATCCAAAAACAGCGTCTTGTTCCGGCCATGCGACTTGTTCATTCCTTTCCGGGCTGAGAATTCATTGCCCCGCCGTATTATTCCGGAGGTGTGGCGGCTTCCTTGATCAGTCCGGCGGCCTTGAGCTGCGCGTTGATCCGCTTCCAGTGCTTCCTCATGAACGCCCCATAGGCTTTGTCGTCATAATAGGCAGGCAGCATGCTGATGCGGTCGAGCGCTTCGAGATATTCCGGATCTTTGGCCGCGTCGAGAAAGGCCGCATCAATTTTTGCGACCGCGGCCGGATCGATATCGGCCGGCGCGACGATGACGAACACGGCATCATTGGAATAATCATAACCCAGCTCAATCATCGTCGGAACATCCGCATAGGCGGAAAGCCTCTTTTCACTGGCCAGGGTCAGAAGCCTCATCTGGCCCGCGCGGACCATTGGAACGAACTCCGAGGTCAACGCGGCAAAATCCGCGTGGCCGCCAAGCACTGCCGTGGCCGCTTCGATGCTGCCCTTGTAGGGAACATGGATGACCTCCAGACGATCGTTCAGCACCACGGCCATCACGGTCGTGTGCTGCGTGCTTCCGACGCCGGGGGAGGCATATTTGATTTTGCCGGGATTTTTGCGAATGTCGGCCACAAGCTCAGGCATCGTTTTCCAGGGAGCGTCGCCTTTAACGACAATCCCCAGAAGCGGTTCGGTATATCCGATAATCGGCCTGAAACTGGTGAAGGCCTTAAACGGGAGGGGATGAAGCTGGCCGGCGCGTAAAATCGATGATGACGACGCGGCGCACAGTGTGTACCCATCCGGTTTTCTCGACAGCATCGTGATGAGGGCGATCGTGCCGGTTCCGCCGGGTTTGTTTTCCACCACAATCGTCCGGCCAAGACGTTTTTCCGCAGACCTGGCCAGCGCCCGGGCGCTCAAATCCAAACTGCCGCCCGCCGCGTGCCCAACCAGAAGCGTAACCTGACGTTCCGGAAATTGGGCCACAGCCGGGCTTGTAAATCCCCACAGAACCACAAAGCCCAAAAGCGCCATCACGAATGTTCTCAACAAAATATTACGTGTTTTCATCTCCGCCTCGATAAAGCTTTTTATTTAGATTGTAGCGGAGCATAGGGGGGTTTAGACCGACTGTCAAGTTTTTATGAAAGCCGGTGATGATCAACCAACGCAGGAACTCATCTTTTTTCGGTTCGCAAAGCAGATGCCCCGTCTCCGGCACATTTTTCCCGAAACAGAAAGATTTTAAAGCGACCCGGAATCTCTTTTGCGGAGGCATCCGGGAGGAAGCGTCGCATCCCCGTCTCGTCAGGCCTTGCGGCGGACCAGGCGTTTTCGGACAACTTTGCGGACGGGGCCGCCCGCCCCCGTTCCCGGTGAAGCCGAAAGCGGTTGACGGTGCTGACAGGTGGCGCGGGGGCACTTCAGGAAAAGCTGGCCGTTTGCGCCCTCCACCTCAACGGTGAACGGGTTTTTGCAGCGGGCGCAGGGAATATGGTGCGGCCGGCCCCAACTGATGAAATTGCATTGCTCCGACGAGCAGGTATAAAAGATTTTCCCGGCGGCGGTTTTCTTTTCCGTCAGCACGTTCGTCTTGCAGATCGGACAGACGAGCGCCAGCTCTTTTTCAAAAGCCGCCACTTTCGCGGCGATTTCCTCATCATCCACTTCTACGGGCCCGGATGGCGCTTCCTCCTCACTCGGTTGCTCCACCGGAGGCTCATTGGGCTCAACGCCGGCGTCTCCCGACGCCGATTCCGGATCGGCCTGTAGGAAGTCGATCGGTACAGCCTGCGGGATCGAATCCCTCTGCCCCGTTTCGACCGGATTTTCCGCGGGCGGCAGCTCTGTTTCGGGAGGCTCTTTTTCAACCGGCACAACGGGCCGCGCCGCGTCCGGCTCTTTCGTTTTGGCCTTGGTCGCTGCATCCGTGACGACATAATCCCGGATGATTCTCGGGCTTGAGGGTTTGAGCTCTTCGGGTTTTTTCATCGCGGCCACCGGCTTC
>CAYUDM010000057.1:10383-17889 GCA_964443625.1 uncultured Smithella sp.
GCGCCGGCGGCGGCCAGGGTGACAGCGAGAAAAAAGCCACCGGCTTCGGCGGCGCCGCGATAATGGGAATCTTCGGTTTGGGCAGCGGCACGCCGTGATGCTGAAGGGTCTGGTCAAAGCGCGACAAAGCCGACGCCACATCAATCCGTCCGCTTTCGATCTCCTGCAGGGTCTGTCCGATGTAAGCCAGCAGGCTCAATCCCTCCATGCGCGGATAGATCCGGTTGAGCATCCGCGCGGTATCCCGCGTAGCCTGGTAGGCGTAAAACTTGCCATCGTGCTGTAAATGAATGAATTTCCGTTCCAGAAGCTCGGAAACTGTCTTTTTCAATTCGCCATCTTCTTCAATACCCGCGTCTCGCGCGTCGGCCATAAGTTCTTCATGCGAATAGCGTTCGCTGACATCGCCGAAAATGTCCTCAATGTCCAATTCACGGCCGCCCAGCAAGATGAAGCAGATAATATTCTCCAGCGTGAACGCAAGCCCTCCCACAGACTGCCTGGAATTGGCCAAGCGTTCATAATGCTTCACAAATATATCGACAAATTTTTGTTTGATCGTATCATCCATCCGTTATCTCCGGCTTTTCTTTGAAATCTTCGGCTTACTGGTTCTTATATCGGCACAATGGTCCAAAATTTCACTATTTTTTTAATTTATTTTTGATTATTGTGCAATGCATGAAATATAAAGGTGATTAAAGGAACCCCTTCTTCATCCGAATACAAAATGAGACGTTCACGGGAGGCCCCGCTGTGCCGATCATCATCTCGCTTCAGGATATTGATGAAGCCATAAAGAATCTCCATTACAAAAGCGCCACGACGCTCAAATCGAAGCTCGTGCAGGCTCTGCGCAACTATTATCACGACGATTCCACCTCCGAAACACTCGAAACCGTCGAGACGGAAGACCTGGTCAAAATTGTCTGGGAAACGGGTGACGATCCGGAACAAATCAAAAGCAAGCGTAAAAATTTCAGCTCTCTCAAATCCGGCGTCAATGCCGATTTTAAAAAACTCTATGCCGAAGGGAAAAACCCGCAGGGCATCGTTATCGGTCACAGCAACGTCTTTACCATCTCCGATGAAGCCAAAGACAAGGCCCTTGCCGGCATCATGGACGTCTTTAAGGAAAAGGGCATCGACACAGCCACCAGGCTGGGCGACATCCTTTCGTCGTTGAATGACGTTTTGTCTTCGGCCGCGTCGGGCGAGGTTGTGGAAAACACCAAGGAAGAAATCGAACGGCTCAAAACGCTTATGGGCGATCTGTCCGGGAAGATGGGCTTTTCGCTGGCCGATCTAGTGGAGCGCGCCCGGGCCGAAGGCCGGTATGAAGTTTCGGCCGGGGAAGGCCCGGCGGGCGAGCCGGATCAGCCCGCAGGGGCGGGCAGTCCGGCCGACGATCTGCGCCGCGGCGTTTCATTTCTCGACAAAGGATTGCAGGGCCTCACGCAGGAAGTCGCGCACGCTGAAGAAAGTCTGGCCCATCGGGAATTCAAAGACGCTGTTCGTCGGGCGCTGTCCGAGATGACCGCCGCGCTGGCCGACGAGCAGTCGGATACGGCAAGCAAAACAGAAAAAATTCTTGCCGCCGTGCAAAACATCGTCAACGGGGCGATGGACGCGGCGGGCGAGTCGATGCCTGCCGGTCAAGCCGGGGAGATCCAATCCCTCTTTCAGGAGTTGACCCGTCTTGCCGGCGCGCCGCCTTCAACCGGTGACACGCCGGCCGCCCCGCAAGGAAAGGCGCTTGCCGACTCCGTAAGCTCTATCCTGGGAGACGGCAGCCTCGGTACGGGAGATAAAATCGGCTGCATTATGGACGCGGTGAATGAGATGATCGCCCGCGCGCTTGACGATCCGGAATCGGGGCTTTCCCCCGAAGACGCAGCGCACATCCGCGAGATGATGAGTCATGTTTCGGAAAACCTGGCCGCCTTTGCCGAAGGCGCTCTGTCGGAAGCGGAAATCATCGAAGAAATTATTGAGGATGATACCGCGGACATTCCGGTCGCCGATGAAACCGCAAACGATGAGGCGCCGCCGGTCCCGCCCGATGTGATCATCGAAGAACTCGACGAGCAGGCGGTGGTCGAAGAGGCTCTGCCAGAAGGCGAAAGCCTCGGCACGGATGAAACCGAATCTGTTGACGTGGAGACATTAGCGGAAGCGTTACCCGAAGAAGAAATCCAAATCGCCCACGACATTTTAGAAGACCTTGAGCAAGAAGAAGTGCACACCGACAAAGAGATCTTCTCCGAACCGGAGGAGACAGAAGCCGGCGCCGATGAAATCGTCGAACTTCAGGAAGAAACGGAAAGCGCCCCGTCGGATCTTGTCGAAGAAATCCTGGACATCGAAACGCAGGAATCCGCGCTGGACGAGCAGCTGGTGGATGAAACGGCCGATGGTGAAGCCCTTGAGGTCGAGGAGGCACTTGGCGAGCTTCCCCCGGAAGGTCCGGATGACGGTCTCGTGGAGGTCGCAACCGGGGAAGAAGTCGTTGATGAATTGCCCGACGCGATGGAACAACCGGACGAAACATTTTCCGACACGGATCTTGAAGTTATCGAAAAACCGGCCGAGGCGGATATTCTCGAAGAAATTGTGGAGGAGGAAACGCCGGATCTCATCGTGGAAACAGACAACGCGGCGGCCGATGAGGATTTACGGGAGAAAACGGACCTGCTGACCCGTCTGGCCGAGGCGGCAGGGGCGTTGGAAAAAATCGGCCCCGATTTAAGCGGAAGCGTATACACCGAAGAAGAAATCCGTCAAAAAGCCACCCTGCTGTCCGAGGAATTCGACCGCTATTTGAGCATCCGCGACAAATATTTCAATCAGCACATTTTAATCCAAGCCGGTCGGTATCTTGTGGGCGGCGACGCGCAGGCGCGAAGCGTGCTGTCTGAACAGCTTGCGGACCTGCCGGACTTCTATATCGGTAAATTTCCTGTGACCAACGGGCTTTTTGAAATTTTCGTCGAACAGACCGGCTACGTCACCACAGCGGAAAAATACGGCTACGGCCTGGTGTATTTCCCCCGCATGCAGCGCAGCCGCGATCCGCTCACCGGAACCGAACGATTTACCATGCACATGCAGGCCTATTCCAAAAAAGTGCCCGGCGCCTGCTGGCATCGGCCGTTTGGCCCGGACAGTTCCTTGCATCTCAAACGGACCCATCCGGTCGTTCAGGTCAGTCTCGAAGACGCGCGCGCCTTTGCCGCCTGGACCGGCAAGCGCCTGCCCACCGAAATCGAATGGGAAGCGGCCGCGCGCACGGCGAGCGGCCTGTTGTACCCGTGGGGCAATGACTGGATTGAAGAGGCCTGCAATCTTGAAAATAGCCTCCATGGCGATACAACCCCCGTGGATCAGTATCGCAAATACGCAAACGACTTGGAAGTCGCAGACACACTGGGCAATGTTCTGGAATGGACCCTGGACATCATCGGCAATCCGGAAAGCTCGGACACCTATATCGCCAAGGGCGCAAGCTGGATATCGCACGGCGAAATCAGTCTTCTGGACCGCCACTATATTGAAAAGACCGCCTCCTCCAACATCCTGGGTTTCCGCTGCGTGGCGATTTGACAAAAAAAGCGGGGGCCAGGAAAGCCCCCGCTTCAACGCGTATTATTTCAAAAACACGTTAGAACTTCACCGACAGACCGCCGCCGAGAGTCCAGTTGGTCTTGTCCATTTCCACCGACACGGGCAGGGGGCCGTTGAAACCGTCGCCGTCCGCGGTATACTTCGTATAGCCCGCATTCAAGAACGGTTCGAGGCTGACTTTGCCCAGATTCACCGACGCGCCGACCGACGCCGTCACGCCCAGAGTGGAGCCGTCAGCAGAGGCATCCAGCGGATAGTAGGGGCCTTCATCATCATAGGCGCTGTAGCCGTATTCGTTTTTGGCCAGTCCGTAAAAAGCGCTGAATCCGCCGCGCAAAGCAACCATTTGGGTCAGATTTTTTTCCGCCGCCGCTTTGATCGTCAGGCGGTGCTCCGAAGCGTTGGGCACATCGCTGTAAGTGTCATAAAAATACTCGATCGGACTGATGAGGTCATTGATGCTGATGTCCTGCTGCGCCGAGATGTAATCATAATACAGGCCCGCGGCAATCTTCGTGCCTTCGGCAGGCGTCAACTCCACGCCGCCGCCGATTTTCACATTGAGATTTTTCGCGGCATGCTCGTAGTTGAGCGAAGAGGAATAGGTGGACAGGCCGGAGCCGTCGCGCTCGATCGTTTTGTAGCTGATGCTGACGACGAACGGCAGAACCATTTTAGCGGACAAAGGCAGACGGAACCACGCATCGGCGCCGACGTTGTAGCCTTTCACGCTGCCTTCGATCGTGGCGGCATCGCCGGAGTCATCCCCGAAGGCGTACTGATTGTCCGACGCAAAAGGCAGGCCGGCTCTCAGCGTGACCGCGTAGCTTCCCGGGCCCGCCGAGCCTGCGGCCGAGACCTTCGCCTGGGCTTCCCAGTATTTGGAGTCGAAAGGAATCATAAAGGGATACAGACTCAAAGCGGGGGAATCTTCCGCCGCCCACGGGTAGTTGCGCCAGAAAGACCCGTCGAAATCGGCAAGCTGCGTGTCTTTTTCTTCGTTCACATAGGCGATCTGCAGCTCGCCGCCCAGATTGACCGCGCCCACGGGAAGGCCGTAAAGGACGCGCAGTTTCACATTGTTGAGTTTATCATCCAGGTCGATATTGCGGATGCCGCTGCCGAAACCCGCATAAACTTCCTGGCCGTCGTAGGATCCCTTGGCATAATCATATTCGAAAAACACGCCCATCCGTCCGGCGCCCAGGGCGAAGGCCGCGCCCGCCTGAAGGTTGGCCTTCCAGGCATCTCCGCTGGTTTCATAGGGATAAAACCATCCATAGACCGGGACGGTGGATTTGTAATCCCAGTTCCCTGTTTTTTCATAGGCCAATCCGACATGCCCGTAGGCGTTAAGCCCCTTGCCCGAGGCAAGAAGCGCCGGATGGATCAGAAAATCCGATTCATCCGCGATCAGACCAACCGCATTTCCCGTGCCGGCCACACGGCCCTGCCAGGCCATGGCCGGAACGGCCAGAACAAGTGCCAAAAACAACACCGCCAGAACCGATAAACTCTTTTTATTCATGCTCTTTTCTCCTTTGCAAAAAATAAAAACAGGTCCTGAGCCATTTCAGGGCCTGTTTCGTATTGACCGTCGTCATTCCCCATCCGCATCCGCATCATTTCACTTTTCGCCAACCGGTAAAACCGGATATTCAGGGATTATTTCCGCAAACCGCTAACGTTCTTCCATTTCATCGGTAATGCGTGTTTTTCCTTTAGCGTTTTTGAAAAAATAATTCAACACGGAAATGCATCCTTCAAACCTTGACAGTCTCTTCAATCTTTGAAATAAGCGAAACATCAAAAATTCGAGGAGGATGCCCGATGAAAGCCGCCGTTTTGCATGGAGCCTTCGACATTCGCACCGAAACCATTCCCGACCCAATCTGTGAGCCCCACGGTGTCATCATCAAAGTCAAATCCTGCGGCATCTGTGGCTCGGACCTTCATTATTACCGCCACGACGGACACGACGGCACCATCTTCGGCCATGAATTCAGCGGCGATATCGTCGAAGTGGGCAAAGACGTCAAAGGCATCGCCACAGGCACCCGCTGCACCGCCGTGGGCTTTGCCCCCTGCGGCAAATGCTACTGGTGTTCGCAAGGCAAAGGACACCGCTGCTCCGACATGGCGCTTCTGGGGTATCATTTCGCCGGCGCCATGGCCCAGTACGTCCATGTGCCTTTCGCCGCGCCGGGAAGAAACGTTTTCCCCCTGCCGGACGAACTGTCCTACGAAGACGCGGCGTCCGTCGAACCGCTGTCCATCTCGTACTTTTCCGTCAACCGCGCCCAGCCCAAAGACACGGAAACCGTGGCCGTCATCGGCCTGGGCGTGATCGGCCTGTACGCCATCCAGGTGCTCAAAGCCGCGGGCGTCAAACAGATTCTCGCCAGCGGCCGCAGGCCCTCGCGCCTGGCCGCCGCCAAAGCCTGCGGCGCAGACGTCGTGATTGATGCGGCGGGACAGGACGCGGCCAAAATCATTCTGGAAGCCACCGGCAACATGGGCGTCAACACCGTCTTTGAATGCGCGGGCACCCAGACCACCTTCGACCAGTGCGTTGACGTGGCGCGCGGTGGCGGCAAGGTTATGCTGGTGGGCGTTTACGAAGACGCGCTGACCTGGCAGCCCCTGCCCGTGATCAGTAAAAACCTGTCGCTGATCGGCTGCCTGGGCGGCAACTTCCCCGCGTCGATCGACCTGCTCAAAACCGGCAAGGCCAGCGCCAAGCAGATGATCACCCACCGCTTCGGACTCGACGGCGTTGCCGACGCCTTCCGTGCGCAGAATTCAGACCCCGCGGCCATCAAGGTGATGATCCAGCCGTAGGAGGAAAAAGGTTCAAGGTGCAAGGTTCAAGGCACAAGGTCAAAGGAAAAAGGTTAAAGGCAAAAAGCCAAAGGCTAAAGCGGAGCGTGTGGAGTGAGGCGTGAGGAGCTAGGCGTTAGGAGAGTTTCAGGTTTAAGTTTTAAGTTTCAGGTCTTAAGTTTCATGTTGCAAGTTTAAAGCTTTAGGTTTTTCGCGGGCGGGTTTGAGTCAGGACATCGTCGGCATACGGAGACAGACGCGAATCATCGCAGCGCATTGCCCTTATGTTACGAATTCGTTAAACGAATTTTTGCTTTCCAATCTTTTCCTGCGGGTGTATAAGCCCGCTAATTATTCTTGAAATTCAGTCACCTTATATAAATCGTTTGCTCTTGGTCGAAGCAAACAGATAATAAAGGAGGCAAAAGTTGAAAAGAATTACGCTTCTTACCATTGCAATCTTATTTCCTGCTACAGCATGCATTTATACAGGACATCTTAATAAGGGATTTCGTGAGTCCAATCGACAGGCCGCAGGCAAGTTTAATAAAACTGTTGTGTTCGTAAATGCGCAGGCGTTGCCAGATCTGTGTTTTCAAGAGTGCGTTGGCGGCTAGACCTTTTGTTATACAGGCGACAGCCGTATTGGAAAAAGTAGGGGCAATAGCGGGATTTTTGACAAAATCCCCATAAAATACGCACTGTGTTTTTTATAGGTATTAAGGACGAATTACGCAGTGTGTAATTTATATTTATCTGATTTTCAACATGTTTTTAAAAAAGAGTTATGACGTCTCAGGTGCCCGGAACCGGGTTTTATGCAGTGGGTATATTAATTGTTAGGTTTGCTTGCGACAAATAGAAATGAAAGAATTTGACAAACAAATTCATTATATTAAAGAGCCAAAAAGTAAATGGTGGCAAATAATTTCATTTCAAGGTTATCCAGGGCCTTTGAGATCCTTCATTCATGCGGAACGCTTGCCTGGACTTACGGCTGAGTCGTTTCGTTTTCTTCCCTCAAAAGCTGATTTTGAGGCTAAGTTTCGGTACGAAGATTAT
>CAYUDM010000058.1:0-16473 GCA_964443625.1 uncultured Smithella sp.
GGAATGACGAAACCCGCCGTTTCAGTCCGACCCGGATGGCACTTTACGCGGCCTCGCTGGCCTACGGCCGGGGCGTGGCCTTGCGCAATGCTCTCTACGACCGGGGCGTTTTTCACGTCAGTCATCTGTCGCGCCCGGTGATCAGCATCGGCAACATCACCGTCGGCGGCACAGGCAAAACCCCCTGTGTGATCATGATCGCGAAAATGCTTCAGGCAAAGGGACGTCGACCGGCCGTCGTCAGCCGAGGCTATGGAGGGAAAAGCATCTCTCCTGTCAATGTCGTCTCGGACGGCGAAAAAATCCTGCTTCCTGCCGCAACCTCGGGCGATGAACCGTTGCTCATCGCACGGTCGCTGCCGGGCGTTTGTGTGCTCACGGGACCCAAACGGGCAATCACAGGCAGAGCGGCCATCGAACGCTTCGGGGCGGATGTGATTGTCTGCGATGACGCCTTTCAGCACCGACAGATCCATCGCGACGTCAATCTCGTTTTGCTCGATGACCAAAGGCCCTTGGGAAACGGCCATCTTCTGCCCCGGGGCGAATTACGCGAACATCCCGAAGGCCTGGCCCGGGCCGACGCTTTTTTGCTGTCACGGGCCAATCTCACAAAGTCTGCCGATCCCGATATCATCGCCATCGCCGCCGCGCGGAAGCTGCCCGTTTTTCGATCGATTCACCGGGCTGATGCCGTCTCCAACATCGGATCGAAGGAAGAACTTCCCCTGAATGCACTCCGAGGTAAACGGGTGTGCGCCTTCTGTGGAATCGCCAAGCCCGACGCCTTCAAAGACACACTGCTTGCCGCCGGCGCGGATGTGGTTTCCTTCAATCCTTTCCCCGACCATCACCCGTTTGGCCGTCGCGATCTGGAAGATCTGATGTATTCCTTTCGATCGTTTAACGCCGCTTACCTCATGACGACACAAAAGGACGCCATGCGCCTTCTGGATTGCCCCGACTTTTTAAACATGGTATGGGTCCTGCAGATACAAATGGAAATACCCGATGGCGCCGCCCTATTCGACACGTGGCTGCTCGAAAGGATAACCGAGGCAAGCGAGCGAACCGATCAGGCAGGTTAATCAAAGCCATGAATCCCCACGGAAAAAGAACGATTGCCGAGATGCTCTTTCGCGTCACCCCGCTTGGCGTCCGACGGGCCTTTTTTTCGGCGCTGGCGAAGTTGATCTATCATTTATCCCCCAAACACAGGCTCATTGCGCTGCACAATATCGCCCGCTCTTTTCCCGAAAAATCGATGGACGAGGTCATTCGGATCGCCAAGCGCGCCTACACACTTTTCGCTCTGATGGCGGCGGAGTTTTCCGAAATCTACTATCTAACGCCGGACACGATCGATCAATGGGTGACGATCGAAGGACTTGACAAATACCTTGCCGCAAAGGAAAAAGGGAAAGGCGTTTTACTCATCAGCGCGCATTTCGGAAACTGGGAATTCGGCAACGCGGCGCTTGCCATAAAGACGGGCCCCCTGGTGTTTGTCTACCGGGTTTTAGACAGCCTCTTTGTCGAAGACGTCACAACGGTTGTCCGTGCAAAGCACGGCATTTCACAGATCTCAAAGGACAACGCCATGCGGCCGATTATCCGGCACCTGAAAAATAAGCAGACCGTCATGATGCTCATCGATCAAAACGTCGCCTGGTACGATGGCCTGTTTGTGGAGTTCCTCAATCGCCCGGCGGCCACAACCGCCGGTCCCGCGCTTTTAGCCATGCATACCGGAGCGCCGGTTCTTCCCGTCTTTACACGCAGGCTGCCAACCGGAACATTCGTTTTGGAAATCGGAGACGAAGTGGCGCTAACCCACACCGGAAAACGCGACGCGGACGTGTTGGCGAACACGCAGCGTTTCACAACTATTATTGAAAACTACATCCGCCGCTATCCCGAACAGTGGTTCTGGGTGCATCAGCGCTGGAAGACCAGACGCTTCCAGGCTAAACAGGAGAGGATCAACCTATGACGCTCACACCCAACAAGCTGCCGCCCAACGGCATTGCCTCTGTCCTCATTCGGGCAACCAACTGGATCGGCGACGCCGTCATGACGCTGCCTGCCGTCGCATCCGTTCGCGCCGCGTATCCTCGGGCCCGCCTCACCGTTTTAGCCAAACCGCTGGTGGCGGACATCTACCGCCTCTTTTCTCCGGCGGATGACATCGTGGTTTATGAAAAAACTTATGATAATCCCTGGGGCGTGTTTCGTCTGGCCTGGCGGCTGCGCACCTTGAAGTTTGACGCCGCCATTCTTCTGCAAAACGCCATCGAGGCCGCCATTATGACTCGCGTCGCCGGCATCCCCATTCGCGCGGGTTTCGATTCAGACGGCCGGGGCTGGCTGCTTTCACATCCGGTTCATCGCACGCGCGACATTCTGCGCGTGCATCAGATTGATTATTACCTGGAAATGGTCCGCGCGCTGGGTTGCCCGGCGGCCAGCCGCGAGCTCCATTTGGAAACGTATGTTCCCCGTCCCGCAGCACAGGACGCCGTCAAACAATATCTGGGCGATGAGCGACCCATCATCGGCATCTCTCCGGGCGCCACCTACGGACCGGCAAAACGGTGGCTCCCGGATCGATTCGCGGCAGCGGCCAAACGGCTGGCGGACCGGATCGGGGGGCGGGTGGTTCTCTTCGGCGGACCGGACGACGCCGCGACCGCCGAAGAGGTCCGAAAACTTGTTGGTGGCGATTGCGTGAATCTGGCCGGCAAAACGCCGCTTCGTGACGCAATTCTGCTCATCTCGCGATCGGCCATTTTCATCAGTAACGATTCGGGACTGATGCATGTGGCCGGGGCGCTTAATGTGCCGACTGTCGCGGTTTTCGGATCCACCAATCCCGTGACGACATCGCCGGCGGGTGAAAAAACCCGCATCGTCCGCAAACCGGCTGACTGCAGTCCCTGTCTGAAGAAAGTGTGTCCGACGGATTTTCGTTGCATGACAGACATTTCAGTGGATGATGTTGTGACGGCGGCCGAAGAACTCCTCCGGGGAGCATGAAGCGATGAAACCGAAAGACACGGCAGTCTTTTTTGACCGGGACGGCACGCTGATCGCAGAAGCGGGCTATCTGGATTCCCCGGACAAACTGGCGTTTTTCCCTGAAACATTTGAGGCCGTCCGACGCATCAATGAAAGCGGCATGACGGCGGTAGTCGTCACCAACCAGTCCGGCGTTGCCAGGGGGCTGTTCACAGAGGATGTCGTGCGCGACATCAATGCCCGGATTCAGGAAATGCTGCTTAAACAAGGGTCGCGCATCGACCGGTTTTACTACTGTCCTCATCACCCGACCGACGGCATCGATCCCTACCGGATGATCTGCGACTGCCGCAAGCCTGAGCCGGGACTTTTGCATCAGGCGGCGCGGGACCTCGATCTCGATCTGACGCAATCCTACCTGATCGGCGATCATCTGCGCGACGTGGAAACGGCCCATCGTGTCGGCGCGAAAGGCGTTCTGGTTTTGACCGGCCACGGATCGGAACAACTCAAAACCCTTGACCTGTCGGAAAAGAAAGGGCCGGACTACATTGCCGAAAACATTCTCGACGCGGTGAAGTGGGTTTTAAAGGATCGAACGTGAATATCCTCATTGTCAAACTCAGCGCCATCGGCGACGTCATTCATACCCTGCCGTCGCTTGCAGCTTTGCGAAAACTCTATCCCGACGCGCATATCACCTGGGTTGTGGAACAGGCGGCCGCGGATCTTGTCATCCATCATCCGTTTTTGGATGAGGTCATCGTTTCGAGCCGCAAGCGGTGGGGCAGAAAACTCGTGGCGGGAAAGATCACCGGAGCAAGGCGGGATTTCCGGGTTTTTCTGGCCCGGCTGCGGTCGCGCCGCTATGATCTGGTCATCGATTTTCACGGTCTTTTCAAAAGTGCGATGATCGTGGCGCTTTCCGGGGGTCAAAGAAAACTCGGATATGATTCCCTTCAGGAATTAAGCGGCCTGTTCTACAATGAAAAAATTCCTGAAGACATGCAAAAACATGCGGTGGATCGTTATCTGGATTTTCCGCGGCATCTCGGCGCGACGATTGACACGGAGGAGTTTGTTTTGCCGGACGATCCCCAAGCCGATGCCAAAGCACTGGCGCTTCTTGCCGAACATGGACTGGACCGGCGGGCTTTCGTGGCGATCAATCCGATCGCCTACTGGGAAACAAAGCTGTGGAGCAATGACAAGTTCGCCCGTCTGGCCGACGACATCCTTGAAAAATTAAATCTGCCGGTCGTGTTCACGGGAACGGAGGTTTCGGCCATTGCCCCCATTTTGGAGGCCATGAAAACCAAAGGCGTTAATCTGGCGGGCCGGACGACCCTGCTGGAACTTGCCGCTATTTATCGAAAGGCACAAACGGTTATCACGACGGATTCCGGTCCCATGCATCTGGCCGCGGCCGTCGGCAAGAAAGTCGTCGCGCTTTTCGGCCCGACCGATCCCGCCCGAACCGGCCCTTACGGTTCCGGACATACGGTGATCCGATCAGGCCTGCCATGCAGTCCCTGCCTGCTCAAGAAATGTGACAGCGTGCAATGTATGAAGGATATATCCCCCGATCAGGTGTTAGCGGCGGTCATAAAGCAGGGACGTTGACATCAGGCAGGCCTGCGGACCCGCCTTGCACTAACCTAACCCACCTCCGTCCGGACGGCAAGTTTGCGGCGGTGGCGCTCCAGCGCCAGATCAATGAGCCGATCCAGCAGTTGAGTGTAGGGAAGTCCCGTCGCCTCCCACAGTTTCGGATACATACTGACGGACGTAAACCCCGGCAGCGTGTTGATCTCGTTTAGATAAAACCGGTTCGTCTTCTTTTCGAGAAAGAAATCCACTCTCGCCATCGCGTTGCAGTTGAGCGCCCGATAGCCCGCCACGGCGCAACGCCGAATAGCCCCGGCCAGCCTTGCGGGCAGCTTCGCAGGAATATTCATGGACGCGCCGTCCGGATCGAGATACTTGGCTTCGTAGGAATAAAAATCATGACGGGGCAGAATCTCCCCCAGAACCGACGCTTCTGGCTCGTCATTGCCCAAAACGGCACACTCGATTTCCCGGCAGTCGATGCCCTTTTCAACCATAATCCGCGTGTCGAATTCAAAAGCATAATTAATGGCGGCGGCCAGGTCGTTTTTCTTTTTAACCTTCACCACCCCCACCGACGAGCCGGTGCATAAGGGCTTAACAAAAACCGGCAAACCAAACTGTTTTAGGGCGTTTCGCACAATTCTCTCTGGTTCGGCCATCCAGGACGACTGCCCGAAGGCCATCCAGGGCACGACCGGAATGTCTGCCTGCGCCAGAAGCCTTTTGGCCAGATCCTTATCCATGCCGACGGTGGCGCCCGCCACATCCACGCCGACGTAAGGCACGCGCGCCAGTTCCAGTAATCCCTGCATTGTGCCGTCCTCTCCATAGGTGCCGTGCAGGACGGGAAAGACGACATCCACCGCCACTTTTTCTTTGGAGTCCTCCAGATTGTAAAGACAGAGTTGATTGCCTTCTTCGAAATGATTGACAAGCCACCGGCCGCGTTTTTCCATAAAGAGAATCCGGCCGAAGTCCGCGTGAGGCACAATCCGCGGCTTATGCTGAACGTGCCAACGTCCGTCACGATCAATTCCGATGGCGACAATTCTGTATTTTGCCGGATCGAGCGCCGCGACCACGGACGCCGCCGAACACAGGGACACTTCGTGCTCCCCGGAGCGACCCCCATAGAGAATTCCTATTTTCGGCCGCGAGGCCCGGTTTGTTTTTTTCGTCTGCCGCATGGGCCCTTCCTTTCAGGAAAACAATCAATAGGTATAAGTCACGGCCGACCCGACGGAAAAGCGATCGGCATAGCGGCCTTCGAGGATCAGGCTGAATCCCGCAAACAGGGAAATTGCCACGCCGGCAAAACCGCCCGCCCTGGTTTTGTTTGCGATCTCATCGGTATCCCCTCCCAGTGGCATACCTGAAACGGGCGGACAAAGATCCACGCTGGCCTTTGCGTAACGGACATAGGGGCCGCCATAGAGTTTCACGTCGTCAAACACCACCGTCTGTGCGGCGATGCCCGCCGTGGCACTCCAGAGATTTTTAATTTTCAAATCGGCGGCAAAAGGGGCGGTGCTGGGAATTCCAATAACCTGGTCCGCGTAGTTGCCGAAATGATAGGCTGCCTGGGCAAACGCGCCGATGCCAATGACGTGATTCAATGGATAGAAGATTCTGGCGCCGACTGCGCCAAACACTTGCCAGTCGTCATGGAAATCAATTCGGCCGACCGTCGGCACACCGCCTCGCGGGGCAAAGGCGTTGGACAGATTCATGTCCGCGATGCCCGCGGTGCCGTAAATTTCCCAAAGATCCGACGTGCCGTAAGCCGCCTGTGTCAAGATGTGCTTTGCGCGCATCACATGTTCGAAACGGCCCTCAAACGTCTCTTGCGTGTAGAGAAATCCCACCGCCGTGTTGAGCCCCCCCTCTTTTCGGGAAAGACTCTGCGGAGGGCCGAAAAGACCGGCGGCAAAAGCTGCGGAGCTCGCCGTCCAAGTCATCCACAAAACCATTACCATCAATAGACTTGCCTTGCGCATATGGAATTCCTTAAAGATTTGCCGTCGGGTCAGTTCCGAAACAGCAGTGATTTTTCTTTGCGGGCCTTGACGCTTTTCATCCGGTACTGAATATAGCCGTCGCGGATGGCCACATAGGGATCAATGGCCGCGCTCTTGATGGCTTCATAATCCCCGATGTGGAAAGAAGCGGCGTTAACCTTTTCGTAGGACCACACGGCAAACCACGCATACCAGGGGTCAATATAAGAAGGTGGATAAAGAAAATGATCGCCGATGTTGGTGAGCGTATCGCGCGGACTGGACGGCCCGTACACGGGCCAGACAAGATAAAACCCGTGGCCGACGCCGTATACGCCCAGGGTCTGCCCCAGATCGACATCCTGCTTTTCCAGATTCAACTTTTCGGAGCCCGCCGGATCGAGCAGGCCGCCCAGGCCCCATACCGTATTGATGGCAAACCGGCCCGCTTCGGTGGCCGCTCCGGAAAAATCCGTCTGCAACAGACAGCTTAAAAACCGCGCCGGAAAACCGAGGTTGTCAAAAAAATTCTTCGCGCTGATTCTGGCGGGTTCGGGAACCACGGCGTTATACCCGAGCGCAACCGGTTTGAGCACCCAGAAATACATCCGGTCGTTGAATGCGCCCATAGCCCGGTTGAACGGCTCCAGCGGATCGGCAATCGTCACTTTTTCGTCCCGATGAAAATCCGCCGCGTCATCATAGTCGTCTTCGTCGAAGTCCTGAGTAAAAGGATCGTCTGAAGACGCGCCGGAAGCAACCGAAGAACTACCCGACGCTTCACTGACGCCGGCCTGCGTCTGAGCGATTGCAGAACCGCACAAGCAGACAGCGGCGAGAAAAAAGAAGGCTGCCGTTAGAACAAGACCGGTTGTTTTCAATGCCCTTTCACCTTCTTGCGCAGAGTCTCAAGCAATTGCTCGGGGGTGTTGTTCGCCAGAATATCATTGAACTGGGTCCGGTAGTTCTGAACCAGGCTGACGTTTTCCACAACCACATCATAGACCTTCCATTTGCCGTCTTTGAGAATCATCCGGTAGAAAATCGGAATTTCCTTCGACGACGTCACAATCTTCGAAAGAATTTCCGCCTGTTTGTCGGAATGCATATTTTCCTGATAGAAGACGATTTTCTCATCCGAGTAATCGAGAATCTTGTCGAGATAGGCCTTCTCCAAAACCTGCTCAAAGAGCATCACGAATTCCTGGCGTTCGGCGGGTGAAAACCGGTTCCAGTTCCGTGCCAGCGTCCGACGGGAAAATTCGATTTCATCAAACATGTCCTTATAGATAACCCGAAGCTTCTCTGTTTTGGCTTTTTTAGCTTCCGGCCCTTTGAAATCCGGATTGCGCAGCACCTCCAGCACACGGCCGACCGTGCTCTCGGCCGTCGCCATGGGTCCGGCCGCAAAAGCGGACGCAGACAAAACAAGCGCCGCCGCCAGGCTCAAGCATATGAAACATTTTTTCATGGCAAACTCCCCTTCCAGCTATTTCTTTTCTTGTTTAACCTCTCCAAAGGCGTACTTGCTGATGATCTCCTCGAAATCGACCGCCGCCTGCGTGTCGGTGATCACTCCGCCCGCCGCCAGCAGATCGCCGCCGCCACCGGGGTCTATGTTCAGATATTTATCGCCGATCAATCCCTCCGTCTTGATGGACGCAATGGCGTCGTCGTAAATATTGATTCCCTTTTTCACCCGGATTTCCACAACGGCCCGCAGATTCTCCTGATCCATCGAGATGCGCTGAACACGCCCGACCTGAATGCCCAGAATATTAACCGGATTGCCTGTGCGCAGGCCGGCTACGGTCGTAAACTTCGCCGTCAGCGGATACGTGTCGTCTCCGAAGAGATTAATCTTGCCGAGCTTGACAGTCATGTAGCCGATACACAGGAGCCCCACGACCACAAAAATGCCGACCATCGTTTCCATCGCGTATTTTTTCATCTTCTTTACTCCCCGGCGGCGCAAGTCAGCCGCGCGATTTCGTGTTGGTTAACTTTTGCCTGCGCGACCACGTCATTGATGTCGCTGGAAATTTGTCCCTCCGCGATCCCGGCTAAAACCATCAGTTCGATATTATCGTCCGCCGCCAGCCGGCAGGTCCGCTCCTTTATGGCGCCGAGCGTCTGAGCTTTGAAATCCCGGACAAAATCCTGAAGCAGATTTTCCGCCTCTTCGATATCGGCGTGCGGCAGAACGGTGATAAACTCATGAGTATTGCGGCGGGTGGACAGACCGCCGATGATTCCAAAATGCCGGTTGATGGCCAGCCCCAGGTTTATCAGTGCTTCCTGCGCCGCATCATGACCGATTGTCGAAATGACGGCGCCCAACTCCTGAAGGCTGAAAACAATCACGCAATAGGCGCCGGCTGCGCGCCGGTTCATTCTGGCATGATTGAGCATTTTGAACTGGCGGCGGGAATACAAACCGGTCAGTTCTTTTTGAAGATCCTCGAGGCTGCCGATGACTTCGTCCATAAACGGATGATCGAAATTCTCCAGTTCTTCCGGGGTCCCCTGAAACACAATCTTTCGGTTGTATAAAGCCAATATCCGGTTGGAAATGAAATAAACGTCCGGAATTTCATGGCTCACTAAAACGGCGGTAAAATTGAACTTGCGCTGATACTGCGCAATCATGCTCAAAATGGCATTTTTCCGGACGGGATCCTGGCCCGTCGTCGGCTCGTCGAAAAGGACGATTTTCGGATCGGTAATCAGTGCGCGGGCCAGCGCCACACGCTTTTGCATGCCGCCGGACAGCTCTGAAGGATAGCGTTGGACCGCCTCGGTCAACTCCGTTTGCTCGATGCGAGCCATAACCCGCCGGTCGATTTCCCCCTTACTCAGACGGGTCGTCTCCCGAAGCGGCAGCGCGATGTTGTCATAGACGCTGAGCGAATCAAAAAGGGCGTTGCCCTGAAACATATAACTGATTTGTGAAAACAGCACTGCTTTTCTGGCTTTTCCGATATCCGCAATCGGCCTTCCGCGGAAAAGAATCTCCCCTTCGTCCGGCTGCAAAAGCCCGATGATATGCTTGAGCATGACGCTTTTTCCCGAGCCGGACAGCCCGATAATTGTCGTCACCTGCCCCTCATAGATCTGCAGGTTCACGCCGTCGAGCACCGCGGTGTTGCCGAAGCGCTTGGTTACATTTCGAAATTCGATAAGCGGCCTGTCCATGAAACTCCCACTAAATCAAAAGCGATGTCACGACATAATCGGACACGAGAATCAAAACGCATGACAGCACCACCGCCGATGTCGTCGCAAGCCCCACCGACTGGGCGCCGTGACTGTCGCGGCGCATATGCGCGAAGTAACCCTGGTAACAGCAAACCGTGGCGACGATGACCGCAAAGACGGCCGACTTGACGAACCCGTCGAAAATATCGCCCGAGGTCACATACACCTGAATGCTGTGCCAGTAGGCACCGGAATTGAGCCCCACCAGCAACACGGCAGACACGAATCCGCCGAAGATGCCGACCAGGTCGAACACGGCCGTCAGAATCGGAAAGCTGATAATCGCGGCGGCAACCCGGGGGCTGATGAGATAGCGCATGGGATTGATCCGCATGGTCGAAAGCGCGTCGATCTGCTCGCTGATTCGCAAAATACCGATTTCTGCGGCGATGGCGGAGCCCGCGCGCGCCGTAATCATAATCGCTGTCAGCACCGGACCCAGCTCCATGATCAACGATAAGGAAACCAGCGAACCGACCGCCCCTTCCGCGCCGAATTGCACCAGCGCATGATGGGCTTGCAAACCCAGAACCATGCCGGTGAAGAGGCTCACCAGGATGATGATGCTGATGGATCTCGCCCCGATGAAATAAATCTGCTCGATAATTTTGGCAAATTGCTTACGGCGAAAAATCTGCGACAAAGCCAGGAAAAGAAAGATGGCCGCCGCTCCCAGATGATTGACCCAGTCAATCACCGTTTGGCCCACTTTCGCAAACGGCTTGGACGCCAGGAAAAGCCGGCTTTCCTTCCCGGTCGTTTTCAAATCGTTTTTCATGTCCGCGGCATACGCCATCGAATATCCGTCTCCAAAATTTTTTTAAATGCAATTGGTAACGACGCGGCATCCTAGCATCGGCCGCTGAATTTGACAAGAATTTCCAGAATCACCAAACGATCTTCCACCATTTTTACGGGATGGGACAATTCCACGTGCAGGCTTGACAGGAAAATGACTCATGGATAAATTACCGCCGGTAAAAATGATTTATTGAGTGGGACAATGAGCCGCTATTTCAGTGCAGTGCAGATTCCTGTAGCCGTGGGCGCCTTCCACGACGCGGAAAAACTTGTGAAGCGTCATTTCCGTCTCGGGGAAGATGACGTATGCGGCGGTCGTTACGATGTAAAAACGCTTGCTTTTTTACAAGATCATGAAGTAAAAGACGGCGCGTTTGCGCATCTTTGTCAATACGCCTATACGACGCCTTCGGATGGAGTTCGAGACGGCGTGGAGGAAGTGAATTTTTACCGGGTGTGCCTGCAGGACAATATCATCCTGGACGCGGTTGATCGGGCTAATTCTTTTATAAAATTAAGCCCCTTGATGCTTTATATCGCGGTGCATGAGTTGATTCACGTCCTTCGATTTGAAAAAGGCGACGTGGATTTTCATGCCGACGAGGAACAAAAGGCGCAGGAAGAAAAAATCGTCCACAATCTGACACGGGTCACACTCGAACCGGTCAAGCATCAGAATCTGGACATCGTTTTGGACTGCTTCAGCAATCAATTCGCCATCGGCGATTTGAGTATTTAATTTATTGGAGGTTTTACAATGCCTATCTACGAATATCAGTGCAGGAAATGCGGAAAACAATTTGAAGCGTTTCAGGGAATCACCGAACCGGACCTCAAAACCTGCAAGTTTTGCAAGGGAAAGGTCCAGAAGATGATGTCTCTTTCATCGTTTAGCCTCAAAGGCACCGGCTGGTACGCCACCGACTACGCAGGGAAAAAACCTCAGACGGCCAAAACGGAGAAAACGGACACCTCCTCCAGCGACAGCGCCTGTTCATCGTCTTCCGATTCTTCATCGGCCACGGACAGCAAAGCGGAATAGCATTTGTCAATTACGGGAAAAACGGTAAAAGCGGCATCTTTGCGGGTGCCGCTTTTTTATGTCTGAAAATACGGCTGCAATTCCTTGCACAGCTGTTCGGGAACCACCGGGCAGATGATTTCGTCGTGCAATTTCTCAAAATAGTTAAGATCACTCGTCCCCAGGGGGTTGAGCTCGAATCTGGGCACGATTTTCCCCTGCACCCAGAAATGTTTTTCCGGCGTCATGGTTGCGTAGAGCGACAAATTGAAACTCATATAGTTGCTGACGTAGAGATACAGCAAAACGCGTGACAGTCCCTGCAAAAACTCCTCGAAATTCGCTTCGGTCAGATCAAAGAAAGACGTTTTTTCCTTGAAATAAAAGTCAATCTCCCCGGCCATCCCTTTGGGTGAAAAAGCGGCCAGCCAATGGACCACCCCGGAGGAAGCGACAAACCGCTCCCCGGCTTCCTGCTCCCAAAGGAGAATATTTCGCCACAGATTGTCTCCACTGGTGGCGGATGCGTAATTCTGGGCGCTGGACAGAAGCCGCCGCACGAAGTTGGTCGGCTCCTGGCCGACAACGGTCTGCAGATGCGGATGGATCAGCCCGCCGCCCGAAGGCGGCATATAGTTCCAGTTGATGGAGCAGTATTGATACCCTTTTTGCAACTCCGCCATACGGAACAGATAATCACGGCAGACTCCGAAACCGTCGCGCATCGCATCGGCCGAAAACTGGTCCAGCGCAAGAAAGTGGCGCGATGAAAAAATCGCCACCGTATTGGTCGCGTCATAGGGAAAGGCATTGGGAAAAAGCCAGGCTTCTCCTTTTCGGAACTTGCCTTCGGCCAGCACATCAGCGGGAAATTTCGGTGTGAGTTTTTCAAACAGATCCGGACAAAACGGACACAGCGACGACGGAGATTTTTCGAGGTAGGCGTCCGTATCCGGTTTTTGCGCCGGGCGAACCCGGTAGGGCAAAATGCGGCTGGACACACCGGTCGTCTCATCGTAGCGTTTCTCGATGAGAATTTCCTTTTCCGAAAAATTGTCGAATGGGTTTAAGTAGCGGCCTTTGGTGATCTCCTTGTTGAGTCCGATAGTCCTCATGCCTTTGCTTTCTCCTTGTCCTTTTCCGTTTTAGCGGCCTGCGGTTCCACGGCGGGTTTTTTCCCTTTTTTCAGACATTCCCGCAAAAAAAGGTCCATAGCAACCTGTGACAAATCCCCCTTGAGGCGATCCCTGATGGCATCCAGCGGAATTTCGACCCGGGCGGCGCTGCGGTGGCCCCCGCCTTGTCCGATCATACCGCACACGTTTTGCGCGATCGATCCGCAATCCTGCCGGTAGCCGTCACCCCGGAAGATTAAAATGAGTTTGTCGCCGACGATACCCGCAACGACGACATAGTAGGTGCCGATCATCCGCAGATAAAAATCCGCGATCTGGACGCAGACATCCGCGCTTTCGACCTGCCCCAGAAAACCGACCCGGCGGCCGCGGTAATATTTCATCCTTTTGAGCGCCGCTTCAAAATACTTCAGAAAACTCGGAGGTGTTTGATCCAGTTCAATGCGCCGAATCAAAGGCATGCTGGCATGCCGGGTGTGATACGTATAGGCGGCAATATCCTCCGCTGCCGTGTCCCGGTCGAAATTATCCGTGTCCGTCTTGATCCCGTAGAGCAGCGCCGTATGGAGGTTGCGGGGAATCCGGATGCCAGCCGCGTGCAGATATTCGGTCAAAACCGTGGACAAGGCCCCGTAAGACGGTCGGACATCGACAAACTCGGCGGACCAGTTCCCCTGGCGGGGATGATGATCAAACACAATCGTCGGTGGAACAGGCGGCTGCACCTCTCCGAAAAAAGAAGGCTGGGCATCAAGCAGCGCAACCAGGCGAAACGCGCCTGCCTCGACCTGGCCAAGCGGACGGATCGTCAAACGCATGGCCTTGGCCAGTTCTTTATTTTGCTGACGGCGAATCGGCTCGGTCGCGGCAAATGTAAAACGCGTCAGACCCTTTTTGCGCTTGAAAATTTCCCGAAGGGCCATCGCGGCGGCAATCGCATCCGGATCGGGACTACCGTACATCAAAAGCAGCAGAGCATCGTCAGCTCGCGCCATATCCAGCAATTTTTTCAAGCTTTGACGGGTTTCCGGTTTAACGAGAAAAGAGTCTTTTTTCATCGCGGGAACTCCCCCTGTGGGTCCGGTTGGACTTTATTCGATCAGAATCTGCCCGGGATGATCCGAAACCACCTCACCCACGACAGCTGCTTCCGAAATGCCGGCCGCTGTCATCCGATCGACCAGGGCTTGGGCAAGAGGTGCAGGCAGGCTGAAAAATAAGCCGCCCGCCGTCTGCGGATCAAAACAAAGATCGTAAATCCAGTCGGGACAGGTCGCAGCTTTTTGCACCTGGTGCATCCGGAAATTGCGATTCCGGTAAAGACCGCCCGGCACATAACCGCTTTCGATCAGATCCTGAACGCCGTCGAGCACAGGGAGGACGGCCGCCTCGATGCTCAGGCCGACATCACTGCCCTCGATCATTTCGCAGGCATGCCCGAAAAATCCGAATCCTGTAATATCGGTGCAGGAATGAATCTCGCCTGCCGAAAGCATCAGTTCCGAGGCTGTTTTATTAAGTCGCGACATGCAGGCGCTCGCCTGGCGGATCATCTCCGAACCGGCAGCGTCCGCCTTGATGGCCGTGCTGACGATGCCCGTTCCCAGCGGCTTGGTCAGAATCAGCTTGTCGCCGGGCTTCGCGCCCCGATTGAGCAGAATTTTATCCGGAGAAATGAGGCCCGTGACGGAAAGCCCGTACTTGAGTTCGTTGTCTTCCACGCTGTGGCCGCCCAAAAGCAGCACGCCCGCCTCCCGCATCTTATCGAGTCCGCCGCGCAGGATTTCCCGCAAAATCGCCTTGTCCATGGTTTTGATCGGGAAGCAGACAATATTCATGGCCGTGACCGGTTTTCCGCCCATGGCATAAACGTCGTTGATGGAATTGGTCGCGGCGATTTGTCCGAAGAGAAATGGATCATCCACAATCGGCGTGAAGAAATCGAGTGTTTGTACCAGCGCCAGTTCATCGGAAAGTTTATACACCCCCGCGTCTTCCGCATATTCATATCCGGTCAGCAACCTCGGATCGGATATGAGCGGTAAATCGCGCAGGACGTCGGAAAGGTCACCCGGACCGATCTTGCAGGCTCAGCCCGCGCCTTGCACGGTTTCCGTCAATCGCAATGTTTTTTTCGACTCATCCATGTCTTCACAACCACAAATAAATAATCCGCTACACAAACAGCGGATTTTTTTGTAACACAGACGCCCCCTTTTTCCAAATTCAATTTACCTGCGCCTATCGGGCGGGATCTTCATTTTTGTTGATTTATCTGGGTAAATACGCTTAATAGGGCGCATTAATCATAAGGATATTTTTCCATGCCGATCCGTTATTACAGCACCAACCGTCATCTGAAAAACGTCCCGGGTATTGACCCGTTCGACGGCCTGGTTTCTTTCAGGGAAGCGCTGCTGGCCGGCCAGGCGCCCGAGGAAGGGCTTTTCATGCCGGATGCTATTCCGCAGCTCGCGAGGCGAGATATGCTGGCGCTCCGGGACAAACCCTACTGGCAGGCCGCGCTTTTGGTCGCAAAGGCTTTTTTATCCGATGAGTTTTCTCCAGAGATTTTAGAGGCCGTAGTCAAAGACGCCTACACCTATCCCGTGCCGTTGGAGCCTGTTTATCCCCGCGCCTTCGTGCTGCGCCTGGATCAGGGTCCGACGGCATCCTTTAAGGATTTTGCCGCGCGTATGATGGCCAGGCTCATGGGCCATTGCCGCCCCAAAGGGGAAAGGCTCAACATTCTGGTGGCCACTTCCGGAGACACAGGCAGCGCCGTGGGTGACGCCTTCAAGGGTGTGGCGGGCATCGACGTGACGATCTTATACCCGGCAGGCGAAGTCAGTCTGATCCAGAAGAAGCAGCTCGACACGATCGGCGGCAACGTGCGGGCCATTTGCGTGGACGGAAAATTCGACGACTGCCAGAACCTCGTCAAGGAAGCTTTCGCCGACCACGACCTGTCGCGCTTCAATTTGTCTTCCGCCAATTCAATCAACTTCGGCCGCATTCTGCCGCAGATGGTTTACTACATTTATGCCTGGGCGCAACTGGCCGGCGCGGACGAAGAAATCGTCGTGTCTGTCCCGTCGGGCAACTTCGGCGACGCTCTGGGATGCGAATACGCCCGCCGGATGGGGCTGCCGGTGGCCAAGCTCATCATGCCCACCAACGAAAACGATGAATTTCCGAATTTCCTTCAAACCGGAGCATATCGGAAAGTGTCGCCGTCGCGGGCCTGCATTTCCAACGCGATGAATGTGGGGCACCCCAGCAATCTGGCTCGCTTCTTCGATTTGTACGGCGGCACGGTCGATCGAACCGGCGTCGTCCACCGCAACCCGGACCTGGAAGAAATGCGCCGTCGCATCTTTTCGGTGAGCATCACCGACGACGAAACACGCCAAACGATCAAAAGCGTGTATGAGCGTTATCGCGTGATTCTCGAACCGCACGGAGCCGTGGGCTGGGCGGGCCTTGACGCCTACCTCCGCCTGACCAAGGACGACCGGACAACCATCTGCCTGGAAACCGCCCATCAGGCTCAATTTCCCGCATCGCTTGAAACGGCGCTGGGCATCATCCCCGATCCGCCCGACAGCATGAACGATCCGGCTTAAAGGCA
>CAYUDM010000059.1:0-8903 GCA_964443625.1 uncultured Smithella sp.
GGTGACCAGAGCGTTTTCGATGTTATCTCCCGGCACGACCTTGTAAGCGCCCAGATAGACGCCCGGCTCCACTTCCTGCATGTCGAGATGCTTTTTATACTCGCCGATGTCAAACCAGGCCCGCATTTTCGGCGCGCCCTGAATCACGACTTTGATTTCGTCGCCTGCTTTTTTGGGCACCCCCCGGGAATCATGGGTCAGAAGCGATATGACCGGCGGGCGGGAGGCGTCCGCCAGAGACGGGACGGGAATGGTCTTTACCATGTCGCGGAATAGATCGTCGTTGGCGCGCAGAAGCTGAATATCGCGCATATTGAGGGCCGTGACCAAAACCACGGCCGCGATCCCCGCGGGATGCGTCGAAAAACCGCCTTCATGCTTGCGCACGGTGTGCTTGCCGCTCCACAGCATCCGTCCCGTCTTCGTGGAAACCATCCGCACATCGGCGCCGACGGCCACCTGGGAATACAACACCGCAAAGAACTTGTCGAAGTTGGAGATTTCTCCGATCACGATCGCGTCCACGCCAAGAATCTCGCCCAGCTTTTGCGGCGTTGTGCGGCCGATCAGATCGGGATCGGAAATTCCCGCGCGGGACAAAAGTTCATCCACCCGATACAGCTCCATATCGGCAAACGGCAGAGAACTGAAGTGATTGTAGAAACCGCGTCGCAGCACATCCACCGCTTCCTTTTTTTCCGAAAGATTGACAAACGGCAGCACTGCGACCGTCCGGGGCATGAGCGCTTTCATGTCGGGATCGACACTATAGGTTCCTTCGAAGAGAGAGCGGATTTCCGGCGCGATGATCGTCGTTTTCGTGGCGAAAAGACAGCTCTGAAGCGAAAGAGCCGTCAGAAGGACGACCAACAGGGGCAAACGTTTCGAACCTGACCGCATGGCGAAACTCTCCTTTCGGCGTGTCTGCTTGCTTTTATATCACAGAGCCTCCCGGAATTCATGGTGAAAAAAAACTCGCACTCTCCGCGCGATTTTCGGACTTTTGATTTGCATCCTTAAGAAATTCGGTTTAAGGTGCGCCTCAAACCTTTAGATTTGCATCGTGTCGCCGGGACGTTTAATGGCTGCAAACAAATTCAAACAAATTCTGCGCTGGCTGCGCGTTTTTTTTCTGGAAAACATCACCCGCTGGCTGGTCTTCGGCCTGCTGGTCGGTATTGTTTCAGGTCTGGCCGCGTCGGGTTTTTACTATCTGCTTCAGGCCGGGCGATTTTTATTTTTTCCGGTTGTGGCAGGTTACGCCATGCCCGAAGCGGCAGGCGACCATTTATTTGAAGCAACCAAAACCCTGATCACTTTTCGGCCATGGATCTTCTTTTTCCTTCCCGCGCTGGGCGGTCTGTTATGCGGATGGATTGTCTATAAATTCGCTCCGGAAACCGAGGGGCACGGGACCGATCTGATGATCGACACCTTTCATAACCACAAAGGCCGCATTCATCCCAAAGTCACCTTGACAAAAGGGCTGGCCTCTCTGGCCATTCTCGCCACCGGCGGCTCCGCGGGACGCCAGGGTCCCATCGCGCATATCGGCGCGGGCATCGGCTCGGCCATCGGAAACCTTCTGAAACTAAGCGACCGCGAGCGGCGCATTCTGCTTGTGGCGGGCTGCGGCGGCGGCCTTTCCGCCATCTTCCGCGCCCCTCTGGGCGGCGCGCTCACGGCCATTGAAATCCTTTATAAAGAAGACATGGAAACCGAAGCCCTCATCCCAACAGTGGTCAGCTCGATTACCGCCTACATTGTTTTTACCTATTTCTTCGGTAACGCGCCGATCTTCTTTTTTCCGGAATACGTGTTTTCCGATCCCCGCGAATTGATCTTTTACATTCTACTGGGGATCATCTGCGTGCCTGCGGGCATTTTATTCATTAAAGTCTTTCACGGCGCGCGCGAACGCATTTTCACGCCCATGAAAATTCCACGCTATCTGAAACCCGCGCTCGGAGGTCTTGGGGTCGGACTGATCGGCCTGATCTTTCCGCAGGTGTACGGCGACGGATGGGGATGGATTCAGTTGGCGATTCTAGGCAAGATGGGTATCGGACTCATGATCGGCGTGGCGCTGGCCAAAATCGTCGCCACCGCTTTCACGATTTCATCCGGCGGTTCCGGCGGTGTTTTCGGCCCCACGCTATTTATCGGCGGCATGAGCGGCGGAGCCGTCGGGCTGGCTTCACACCATTTCTTTCCGCACATTGTCGCGCAGCCCGAAGCGTTCATCGTCGTCGGCATGGCGTCTTTTTTCGCGGGCGTCACCAGCGCCCCCATCGGTACGCTTTTGATGTGCTCGGAAATGACTCAGGGCTACGGACTCATCGCGCCCTTGATGCTGGTTTCCATCATCGCCATTTTGTTCACCCGTAAGCGGTCCATCTACACCAAACAGGTGCGCAGCAAAAGCGAATCCCCGGCGCACACGGCCGATTTCACCGTCAATCTTTTCGCTGAAACGCGTGTAAAAGATTTTTATAAACCCGAAATCGTCACTCCGATTCGCACCACCACCTCCTACGGTCAACTCAAAAAAATCTTTTCCGCCTCCAATGTCGAATGTTTCCCCGTTTACGACAAAGACGACGCGCTCATCGGCGTTGTGAACTGGAACCACGCTCGCTCGATCGTCTTCGAAGAAGGCCTTGAAGACCTGATCATCGCCCAGGACATGATGACCCAGCCGCAAACCGTGATTCCTGAAGACAACTTTTACGACGCACTGATGAAATTCATGGAAACCGGTGCCGAAGAATTACTGGTGGTCGATCCTCACGACTCCAACCTCGTTTTAGGCGTCCTGCGGCATGACGATCTTATCACGGCCTATAACGCGGAACTAAACAGGCGCAAAAACAATTAAGGGCAGGATGACCCGTTCCAGTCCGGCCATATCAAGAAAGGAGGCATTGACATGACCCGTCAACAACAGGTTCGCCGCAAAAGCAATCCGCTTATCAGATCACTTTGGTTGCGTATCGGCTTGGGCATCCTTGCGGGTCTTCTTTTTTGTCTGGCCTTTATTCTTATCGGCATGAACGCCGCGGAAAAACAAACCCGGCTCTACCGCGCCAAGATCATCATCAAAAGCCTGTTTGCCGAACCCGCGCCGCCGACGCTGTCCTATACGACCAATCGCTACCAACAGCTCGTCGCTTATCCCGGAAAGATAGAAGTTTCCAGACCGGACATGACAGACAAAACGATCGTCGCCTTTGTCTTCGGGCAGAGCAATGCCTCAAACTTCGCCGGTGAAAAATATTCAGCAGACAAGGTTTTCAATTACTTTGACGGGAAATTTTACAAGGCGGCCGACCCGCTGCTCGGGGCCGGAGGCAACCGGGGAAGCGTGTGGACACTGGCCGCCCGCAGATGGATCGACGAAGGTCTTGCCGATCAGGTCATCTTGATTCCCGCGGGCACTGATGGCCGCTCCGTCAATGCCTGGCTCAAAGACGCCCCCCTTCGGCCCATGCTGGAAAAAAGACTCAAAGACGCGCGGGACGACAACCTGACGATCACTCACTTTTTATGGCATCAGGGAGAAGCGGACAATCCAACCAACCCGACACCAAACAAAGCCACCTTGCAACAATACAGAAGCGGCCTGGAAGAAATCATCGAACTGACAAAAACCTATTTTCCTTCGGCGAAATTTTTCATTGCCCGCGCCACTCGCTGCAGCATTATGGATCCGTCACCCGAGCTGCAAAACGTGCAGAGCAGTCTGGTCGAAATGGACAATGTTTATTTGGGACCCAACACGGATTTGATCGAAAACATCGACCGCTACGATGATTGCCATTTCTCCGCGCGGGGGCTTCAAGAGCACGCCGATGGCTGGGTCGCGGCACTCAAAGCACCTGGCAAAACCGCTCCATAAAAAACCTTCCGAGGGGCGGATTGAATCGCAAAAGGACTCATGACCGGATTGACGTTAGCCCGTTTTAACTTTTTGCGCCCAGCCATCTGCTAAAGCAATATGATCAAGTGCGGGTTTTTTCGATTACGATGTTATTGACAAAATCGTGATAGAACTCTATACAAACCGCAAACGGCCATGGATGCAGTGAGATCGGATTTTCCTTTCGACCCGAAAAACACCTTTTGACCTGAACAAGAATTCTCATACTTGAGTAAAGATTTATTCCGCCGTTCGGGCATCCTCAAAGACAATGGGCAAGGCAGATAAAACGCACGCTGAAACAAAGAATTTCTTTCGTGAACTCAAAAAAGGAGGTCGAAACATGAAAAAAATCATTTATATCCTCTTCACATGCGGTGTTTGCCTTCTTCTGATGGGGGCCGGTTCCAGGCAAGTCCCAGGCCCGAATCGCCCGCCCGTGGCCGTTGCCGGAATGGATCGAGTCGTGGCCAGACATGCGACGGTTTTTTTTGACGCAAGCCGCAGCTTCGATCCGGATGGAGATAAACTCTATTACAAGTGGGAGCTTCTCGCCGCGCCCCAGAACATCCCCCCCAGAGAATTCTCCGGCCGGCTGGGCATGAAAACATGCCGCTTGCGCTCGGATATCCTGGGCACCTACATAGTCGCCCTGACCGTTTATGACGGCAAGGCCGCCTCTCAAAGAGACGTCATCCAAATCCGCGTTGAAGATCCTCCGGGCAATCCCAGCGAGGAGATTCCGCAAAAGGATCTCTACATTCCGGAACCCATTAGATTGGGAAAGGCCAATCTCCGTCCGGCGCCGGAAGGGTCCAACTTCGTCGTTCCACGCGACTCCTTCAGAATGCACATTAAACTGAAGAATCCCTGCGCCTGGACCGTGCAGCAAAAAATATCGGCGATCCGCGACTGGACGCCCATAAAAGCGCAGGGGGCAAATGTCACCCTCTGGGAAAGAACCGTCACGCACAGCCCCGGCGTCGAAACGGGGGTCAGAACCTATCTTTTCGGCCCTTACGACAGCCCGCAGGGAAATCAATTCAAAACGCTGGCGATTCTTCGGGAGCATGCGCAAGGGTGGGATGTGCTCTACACCGTTCAAATCAAGGCGGATTAAGGCGGCAAAGAACAAATCGGCGACGTCGGAAAACGGGTCTTGCCGATGAAGCGTCACCAAGCGCGGAAACAATTTCTGATGAACATTGAACGGCCATGAAAGCGGACATTTCTTGAAACCGGAAGCTGTGTCAAATTCTCACTTCTCCGGCTGGACCACCCTGCTAGGCGCCATGCTGGCCTACGGATGCATCTGCGGAGACGTCACCTACGCCTTCGGCGTCTTTCTGCCCGCCATGAGCGAAACGATGGGCTGGAGCCGGTCGGCGCTTTCAGGGCCCTACAGCTTGTTTCTCATCATCGGCGGCATGCTGGGCCCCCTTGCGGGCGCCGCCATCGCCCGCTTCGGCGCGCGAAAGAACATCATGGCCGGCAACCTGATCGCCGCGCTGGGGCTTGCGGGCATGTCGCAGGTACAGGAACTGTGGCACGCCTATTTCTTCTTCGGCGTGATGGGCGGACTGGGGCTGGCGTTTGCCGAGTTTCTCGCAATGACCACCGTCGTTAATTCCTGGTTTATCCGTAAACGCTCGCTCGCGCTGGGGCTGCTTCTGGCCGCGGGCGGCATCGGCGGCTTTATTCTGCCTCCGCTCGTCGGCTATCTGATGTCCGGCTATGGCTGGCGCTGGACCTGGCTCTGCCTGGGCGGCTTGCATCTGCTTTTGGGCGTTGTCCTGGCGGGTCTGCTCATCCGCAATACGCCCGAAGAACTGGGGCAAGCGCCCGACGGCCGCCCTTGGGCGCCGCGAGGCGAAACCGGCGCAGTATCCTGCCGCGTCGTCTATTCGACCGTCGTGGACTTTACCGTCCGCGACGCTTTCAGAACGCCCGCGCTGTGGATGATTCTTGCGCTTTTCTCATCCGTGCTTTTTGTTCACAATATCATGACGACCCATCAGGTCTCCTATTTGCGCGACTTAAACTATTCGCCCGTCACCTCGGCGGCCGCGCTGGGCCTGATGCTGGGCATGAGCATTCTGGGAAGGCTGCTTTCGGGCATCCTGGGCCTGCGCTTCGAAGGACGCCGCCTGGCTGTGTTTTTCTCAGCGTGCATGGGACTGGGCGTCGTCTCGCTCATCAATGCGCAGGGCGGTGTTTTCGTCTATTTGTATGCCGTTCTCACCGGCATCGGTTTCGGCGGCATGATCGTGCTTCTGCCCAACCTCACCGGCGCTTACTACGGCAGAAGCCATTTCTCGCGGATCGTCGGCTGGACAACCCCGGTGGTGACGCTTGCTTCGGCCGCAAGCCCGCTTCTGGCCGGATGGCTTTTTGATCAAACCGGACGTTATCTGGCGCCATTTAGCCTTGCTGCTGCGCTGCTTTTCGTCTGCTGTCTGCTGGCCGTCTTTGCGCGCCCGCCCCGCCCACCTGCTCCTGCTCAAAATTCCAGGGTTTTTGATCTGATAAAATCCGATTGACAAAGCTTATGAATGGTCTAGAATCACACCCGAAGCATGACTAAAGTCGTCAACGTTTTTTTTCAAAGGAATCTATCAACCAACCCATATAATCGTTCAGGCAGTTTATTCTGCCGGGAGGAAATGATGCGAAGATTAAGATTGGCTGTTGTTCTGGGTGCGGCGCTTATTTTGACCGGCTGCGCCATGCTGGTCCCCATGGGGACGGTTTATACTGACGTCAAATTGCCGCTGGCCGCCACCGGCAACGGCGCGGTTTCACCCAAAACAGGAGAAGCCTCCTGCGTGAGCATCCTGGGGGTGGTGGCCACGGGCGATTGCAGCATTGAAGCCGCTAAAACAAACGGCGGCATCACCAAAGTGAATTCCGTGGACTGGAAAGTCAATAACATTTTGGGAATCTACGGAACCTATAAGGTCGTCGTGTCCGGCGAATGAGGCGTCATGGATTTTCACTGGCTTGCCTGGCTTTTTGCTTTCGCTGTCACGCTGCACAACCTTGAAGAAGCCCTCTGGCTGCCGGTCTGGTCGCAAACGGCGGGGAAGTGGCACCACCCCGTGGATGCCCGCGTGTTTCGTTTTGCCGTCGTTGTTCTGACGATTCTTGCATACGCCGCTGTTTTGCTGGCCGTCACTCAGGG
The DNA here is from genome assembly GCA_964443625.1 of uncultured Smithella sp. Classification (GTDB taxonomy): domain Bacteria; phylum Desulfobacterota; class Syntrophia; order Syntrophales; family Smithellaceae; genus UBA8904. The sequence goes on from CAYUDM010000059.1 coordinate 7,101, forward strand.
GAAGGAAAGCGCGGGCGCGTACTTTCTTTCCGGCTACGCTCTGGCCATGCTGTTAAATGTGTTTTTCCCCCATGTTCTCGCCTCGGCGGTCATGCGCCGTTATGCGCCGGGCACGCTCACGGCGCTGCTTTTCAACCTGCCCATCACCACTTTTCTGCTCAAACGGACCCTGGAGGAAGGCTACATTCAGCTTCCGACATTTGCCTGGGCGGGCCCCCTGGTCGTGATTTTAATTCTGCTGTCCATTCCGCTGTTGTTTGCTGTGGGCAAACGGCTGCCCGGATTGAAAAGCGCGCGCTAGTTTTCAACACGATTCCCTGATGCGAAAGGTCATTCCGGCACCGCGGTGTTCGGCAAACTGTTTATTGCCAATCCCGGCCTGGCGGAACGTATCGCGGCGGACGTGGCGCGGAACTGCTGGGATCGGGACACTTTCTACACGTCAGAGCTCAAAGGCTACATGGATTATCCGACATTGCCAGGTTAAAGACACACGCACCCGGTTGGTCTGTGTCGGCATCAACCAAGCCGCAAATACTAAATCCGCTCAAACGCGCCAGGATCAAAGCCCGCGCCCTGGGGTCTGACCGTTTCCGCGAAATCGTCAAGTACGGGAACAGCCGTTCCCTGATCGCGATAGACGCTGTCCGCCCTCAGACGAAAATCCTTGAGCAAAAAGTTTGCGTTGTCCGGATCGATCCACTGATTGTTTGCAGCCAGAAAATTGTGGCTTTCCGTCAGATCGGGGCTGTCGTCGTGAAAGAGCTGCATCAAATCGGCCTCAGGCGCCAGATACGCCAGATTGTTGCGGACAATCGTCCGGCGCGCCTGCTCGCCCAGACGAATGCCTTCGCAGGAGGTATAAGCGCCCTGAACCGCCGCCTTGTAAATGGTATTGTGATAGACACGATTGCCGTCCGGCGCAGGCTCGTTTCCCCGCCGGGTGATCATCAGACCGGTATAGTAGCTCGACGAGCCCGTGCCGTCGAAAAGATTGTTGCGCACGGTCACCTTGCTTGCCCAGATCAGAAGCGCCGCCTGAACCGGCGTGGCGCTGATGGCGCCCCAGCCCGCCAGAAAGCGGTTTTTTTCGACAATGATGTCGCGCAGCCGCTCGTCAATGCCTTCGTACTGAGGGCCGACGCACACCTGCCAGGGGCCGGAACTGCCGAAGACATTATTGGCGATCATGACGAAGCGCGAGGGATGAACCAAACCGCTTTCCCCGTTGCCGGCGTTGGCCAGAATCTCCTGGCTGGGGCCGTGAAATTTCAGCGCATGGCGGCCGGACGTCGTATAGAGGCTTGCGCCCGACATCTCGTTGTGGCTGATCACGCCCAGATAGGCCTGCCACACGCGCAACACGTGACTTTGCGCGGGATTGCGCAGACGGTTCCCTAGAAGCGCGAGCCGCTCGGAACCAATGTAGAGGATATTCGAATCCGCATCGGAAATGTCGCAGTCGGCCACCGTAATCTGGTCGTGGCCATCCGTGTCCCAGTGGCTGTTGCCCAAAGGCGTATTAAACCCCGACATCTTCAGACGCAAAAAAAGCAATTGCCTCCAGTCGGTGGCGCCGCCCGTCGCGCCCCAGCGAGTGGTGTCGCCCGTGATGTGCAGATCCTGGATCCGCCAGTCGTTGGTTTTATAAAGGTTGAAAATCCCGCCTTCCGCGCCGCCGGTCAGATGAATCAGCGGCGCGTTGGCGCAGATCCCCCGCTCATCGGGACTGCTGCATGCGCCGTAGGCGCCGATGGTGACGGGGCCGTGGCACTGATGGCCGCCGATCGGGCATGTGATCTG
>CAYUDM010000059.1:8913-16453 GCA_964443625.1 uncultured Smithella sp.
CACGACGCGCCCCGGCGCAGCAGAACCCGCCGCCCCGCCGCGACGCGCTCTTCCATGTCCAGAATGTCGGTTGTCGTGACCTGCCCGGCTCCGGCAGGGCAGCCGTTGAAATCCGCGTTATCTGAAATACAAATCGTGTTGGTTCCCGCATAAACCGCTTCCGGATCGTTCACTGTAATGGAAAACTCGCGCTGTCCGACGATGCCGGTTTCGTCGCGCGCCGTCAGCGTGGCGGTATAAACGCCCGGCGTTTCGTAGATATGCGCGGCCACCGGCCCGCTTTCGGCATTTTTCGATTTGCCGGAAAGCGCCCAGCTTCCGCTTGTCGGATCGCCGAAATCCCAGACATACGAAAGCGCATGAAAAGCATCGTCCTCGGAATCAATGGCGGCGTTGAAAAACACGCTAAGCGGGCCCACGCCGGCGGTCCGGCTTGCCGTCGCGCTGATGACGACGACCGGAGGATCGTCGCCGCCTCCGCCGCCCGGACTGGCCGGAACAAAACCGCCGCCCCCTCCCCCGCCGCCGCAGGATACGGCAAAAAGCCAATACAGCGTCAAAAGAAATAGTCCCTTTATCTTCATGTTCGGCGCTCCTTTCTTTGTTCCGACCGAAGCCGGTTTTCACAGACAGCCCCTTTATGCGGCCGGACCGGGGTCAAATGGATCGTTGATGTGGAATAGGATGTTTTTGTTGTGAGGCCGAGTATAGGAAACGGATCATCCCCTGTCAACCCATAATCTTTTCGCGTGCCGCGCCGGAAACAAGACGCGCAGGACACCGCGCCGGCTGACGGTCAAAACGGATGGCCGGCGCCCGGTCATCCGGCAATTGACAAGAACCGCTTAATGTTGTTTAGTCCATCCATGCATATTCGGGACGTCACCATACTTTCATCCAAATTTCCGTCCGCGGAGATTTATCCTTTCTCGCTGCCCGTTTTTCAACACACAAAACAACTGGCCTTTGACACGCCGGTGACGCTGTTTGCCGGGGAAAACGGATCGGGCAAATCCACGCTGCTTCACGCCGTCGCGCAGGCCTGCGGCATTCATATCTGGCAGGAAACCGGCCGGACGCGCTGCCAGAACAACCCCTACGAAGAACGGCTGGGCCAATACGTTTCCGTTTCATGGGAAGACGGCAAAGTGCCGGGGTCTTTTTTCGGCGCGGACAGCTTTCAGCACTTCCGGCAAATCCTCGACGAATGGTCGGCGGCCGACCCCGGCCAGCTTAGTTACTTCGGCGGCAAATCTTTAATGACCCAATCGCACGGCGAATCGATCATGTCTTTTTTCACCGCCCGCTACGCCATCCGGGGGCTGTATCTTTTAGACGAACCGGAAACCGCCCTTTCTCCCAAAACGCAGATCCGGCTTCTGGAGCTTTTGACAAAAGCCTCGGAATCGGGGCATGCCCAGTTTATCATCGCTACACATTCGCCGATTCTTCTGGCCTGCCCCGGGGCCGTCATCTACAACTTCAACGCACAACCCGTTGGCCCCATCGCTTACAAAGACACGGAACATTATCAGATCTACAAGCGGTTTCTCGACAGCCGGTAGGCCCGGGTGGAAATAGAAACAAGGCTTCGCGCCTAAACAGCAATCTGTGCCACAAGCCCGGCCCCGCTTTAAATCGCGCTTTGAAGGCAGAGCCCCGGAATCCGTCTGCGAAAAAAAACTGAAAACGGCGCCCGGGCCCAAGTTACGCTTGGGTCTATTGTTTGAATGGGGAAATGATTTATTCCGTTTCCAAGGCGCTGATAAAAGAATCGGCCTGCGCCGTGGCGATTTCCATCTCTTTTACAAGTTTATCCACATTGGCCTGAACGCTGACCACTTCGGCGCTTAATCCCGCGATCGCTTTGGCATTGAGATTGTGCTTCATGAACAAAACCTGATCGCGCAGAGGAATCAAGGCCGGCTCCAGCTTGGCCTCGGCTTTTTTCATCGCCTTGATCAAGGTATTGTACTTGCTCAGGGTCAAATCCAACTTCTGTTTGCTGGCGCGCCGCAATTTATCGCTGTTGTACTGTGCGATTTCAGCGCGCCATTCATCGAACAGCGCTTCGGAAACATCTTCAACCGCCTTGATGCGGTCGCGAACCTCGTTGGCCTTGTCTTCACTTCTTTGCAGGGTCGCGCTCAGCTTCTTATATTCTTTTTCCAAATCGCCGCCCTTGAAGTTGACCACGCTTTTAAACTGCTCCATGGCGGTGACGAACTGCTGTTTGGTTTCATTCTGGGTATCGCGCGCCTTCTTGACCCGATCCACCATGATGTCGCGCTTATGCACGCCGACTTTCTCCATCGCATTGTAATACACGCCGCTGCATCCACACAAAAGAATCAAAAACGCCGAAATGAAGATCGCCTTGATTTGAATATGCATCCGCACCCTCCCTTATTCATCATGCGCCGAAGATACGGCAGATCCATCTCAGCCGTCAGGCATGATTTCTTTTTCAACCTTTTTAATCTTGACGATCACATCTGTCAATCATCAAGACCCCCGCTGTTTCGCCGCGGCGATTTTGAACGTAACCCTATTAGGGCATCTGTCTTTCCTTCCCCATCCACTTCAACCGCCTGCCTGGGAATTTTTTCGAGTCTCAAGGGTGTCGAATATTTTTACAATGACGAAAGCAGCCTTTATCCTGCATGTCATAAACATTTAGATTATAAGCGACTTTTACATATGCCAGGCATGGCACATGAAATGCATCATTTGGCGGCAGTCATTAATTTTTTATGTTTTTATGAAACCCAACTGATTGGAAGGAGGAGAAATCATGTTAAAAAGAATCAGTTTTTTCCCTTTTGCCCTTTTGTTTATCATGTTTTTTCTGTTGACATCGACAAATGCGCTGGCCTACTCGGTCTACGGGCAATATTCCGTCTATTTTCAAACGGGGTATGACGGTACTGCCGATATCTCTCAGGACATCACTTTAGCGGATTCCCCTTCAACGCCATTGGCTTATGAGTATTCCTATACAACTTACCTTCAGAGCACGGCATCGGCAAAAGCCGGGTTTTGGGGGTTCGGGGATACTGAAAACTGGTATGCCTGGCTGACGGAAGGTACAGGGGTCAGTCAATCACATCCGAATGAAACGTTTACCGACCCGGCGTCTATGACGATCAGCTTCGATTTTTTTGTGGAAGCTGATCCCGGAGAGCCCTTACACACCGCCTGGTGGGATGCAATGTATTTACAGGGTGTCGTGGGCGCGGGAGGCTATGTTGAATTTATCGGGAAAAACGATCTGTATGTGGGACAAGGCGGAACAGAAACCTACAACAGCACAGTGGAATTGAATTATAGAAAAGACACGGCGGGTGATTTTTATGTCTCTCTTTTTCAAACGGGGTGTGACTTTACGGATTCCTCTTGTTTCCAGTACCTGACCGGTGATGACGATTACCTGCACCTGACGGGAACCTATACCTTCATCGCCAAAAACGACGGCGGTCCCAGCGCCATTTCCTTTACGCCGGAGCCGCCTCCGGTTCAAACGCCTGAGCCGGCAACGCTGTTGCTTTTCGTCCTGGGGCTTCTGGGAATTGCTCCGTTAAGAAAGAAAATGAAGTAGAAATCAATCGATCAGATACAACAAAAGGATGGCAAAGCGACGGCATGCCATCCTTTTTTTTGCTCCTCACAGCACGCGCCTGTAAAACCGGAGAAACGGTCAAAACACCGGCCGGCCGATCCTTAACATCATACCCAAGAAACCCCCTATTGCCCGCTCATGTCAGGCTCGTCGTATGACCTCGCGCCACCTTGCGCAACTTTCAGGTTATGAGGTGGCCAGGTTATCTGCGACTGGGCGGGAAAGAATTTTCGGACATTCACGCAATCCATTGAACGGGCGCACCCTTTCCCGGATTCAAATGACCTCAATGCCTTCGATCTGAAACTTTGTTCCGGAAACCAGTGTGTAATTTTGCGACGAGCAAACCGGGCAGACAATCTCTTCGCCGGCGTAGCTGTCACGATCGATTTCAAAATCTTTTTTGCAATCGGCGCAGCGGCACACGATAGGGTCGCAAATCACCAGAATCTCGGCCTCGGCCGCAATGGTTCCGCGACTGATAAAGCGGAAATACCGTTCAATCCATTCCTTCTTGATATCGCGAAGCGCCCCCAGCCTGAGCACAATGGTGACCACTTTAGTGGAATTCGTCCGTTCGGCGTAGGCCAGCGCCGTATCCAGGATATTCTGCGTCAGGGGAAGCTCGTGCATGGCTGGCCTAGGGTTTGGCTTTGGCGGCCAGTCTGGCCTTGTCGATGTCGGCCCGCTCCAGCCCCATCCGTTCCTGGTTGTCGAAAAACTTATCGTCCAGGGGAAGCATCAACTGATCGTCGGGCTTTCTCTCCAGAATCAGCGCATCGGTGGGACAGGTCGTCACGCACAGCCCGCAGCCGAAACATTTGTCGCGGTCAAAAACTACTTTCTCATCAGGACCAAGGCTCATGGCCTTCATCGGACAGCGCTCGACGCAGGCGCCGCAGTCAATACAGGCCTCGTTGTCTTTCACGCATTTGTAATTGCTCCAGGTTTCAAATCCCGTGCCGCGGGATATTTTGGCGGCCATCAGAAAGCCGCAGTGGCACTTGGCGCAATTGCAAAACCCCGAAGAGGTTTTCGCGTGCGACGCCTGGAGAAAATGACCGGCCTTGTCGTCATGGCGCACAATGTCCAGCGTCTGCTGCACGGTCAGCACGCGCGGATGTCCGATATTGGTTTCCAGGCTGTATTCGGCGGCTTTGCCGAACATGATGCAGACATTCATCTCGTCCACGCAGGAACAGCGCTTTTTGGCAAACGTGGCCACCTTGCGGCACGCGCAGTCCGTGGCGGCAATGAGCGTCTGCTTTTGAATGATGCTTTCAATATCGTCATAGTCGAGAATTTTTCCGTCCCGGACGGCGTCGGCGCGAATCGGAACGATGCGGGCGATTGGAATATGATAATCCATCAGGACTTTCCCGTATGCTTCCATGTAGAAGCGGCCCATGTTCACGGCGTCTTCCTGATCGATGCGGTCCACGTTGAATTCCCAGATGCCGTGGATAAAGGGAATGATCCGGTATTTCTTTTCGGTCCTTTCGCGTTCGAAATACAAAAGCCCCCGGTGGGCCATCGATTCAAGCTTGCTCGCCGTTTCCGCAGCGTCCATTCCCAGATCGGCCGCAACCTGGGCGGGCGTTTGCAAGCCTCGCTTCATCCGGATGAAAAGATCCGCATCCTCGGGCGAAAAGACTTTTTTCAAAAAGACCATTTCAGAGCCTTTTTCCGTTTTGGGATAGCCCTTGGTCAAAGCATCCAGTTTCTGTCTTAATCGTTCGTAAATCTCTTCCGCCATGAATGAACTCCTTCAGACTGTATTTTCCGCCCGCAACCGGGGATATTCAGACCTTGCCTTCAAACTTTTCGCCATTTCGGACCGATTTATCATCGAACTGCGAAGAAACCCGAATCGCCGCAACACGAAACGTAAAAAGGCCCTTGACGCGTCTTAATCTAAAGGCAGGCCGGATTTCAAGCACGAATCGAATAATCTTTCGACAAGCAAGCGGGAATCCTGAAATCGTCTGAATACTTCACAACCCGGCCCTATGCCTCATCGGATAAGGCAAGCCATCCGCTTTTTTCCAGATGGTTTTCCAGCCACAGGCCGATCGCTTCGGCAATCACCTCGTGCCCCCGCTCGTTGGGATAACGGGTATCGCTTCCCACCAGTTGCCGGTTCGTCAGCTCATGCTCGCTTAGATAAGACGCCCAGTAAGTATGAACCGGAATCAGATGACACGACAAATCCTGCGAAACAATGCGCAACGACCGGTAGAAAATATCGACCGACGCCATATCTTCCGGATGATCGAAGGTGTGGCAGGTGGCGAGAAACACGGCCGGATTGAACCGTTCACGGGCAAGACGAACCATTTGCACCAGATTCTCTTGAAACTCCGAGCGGTAAACGCAGGCAAACGCATCATCAATGCCGAAATGTAGCAAAAGCAGCTCCGGGCGAAACGGATCGATATCCTCGCTGAATGTGCCGATTCCGTCAAAAGACGTCTGTTGAAAACGGGAACGGTTGATCACCTCGATCCCCCGGGGGCCAATCCTGTCTTGAAGAATATCGGCATAGCCTCTTTGCGCCGCATGCCCGGCCGCAACGCTTCCGCCGCGAATCAGCAGTTTCATTCAATGCGCTCCCAAATCAGACAATGTCAGTCGGCTTTAAGTTTTTCATGCAAATTCATTTGCAGAATGCGAAAACCGTTTTCCGTGTAATATTGTCGCACGGGTGCGTCGAGTAACGACCCCAACTTTACAGAGAAATCTTTCTTGCCCAGCTTTTCCAAGCCGTCAAGAAGCCGGACCAGACTTTCCTTTGGAGCGGAAAGAGCAATACCTCTTTTCAGTAAAAACTCAATATCGTAGGCGTCGCGGATTTCCCGGCGGCTGAGAAAGGCTTCAATTTTGGACGTCATCATCTCTTCCAACGCCACCGTTTTCAGCAAAACCTGAACATTAGAATTCGGGCTGTAAGCGATGCCGGATTCAGTCTTGATCATCTTTTTTTCTTTGCGGATCTCAATCTTCAACGCCCTCGGATATTGCGGAGACTTCAATTCGAACAGAATCGTAAAATGTTTGTTGGCGGAATCGGAGATCGTATAGAATTGCTGCAAATACGCTTCCATCTTGCTGTAGAGCTTTGCCCAGTCAATATTTTTTGTCACCCAGAAATCCAAATCCACCGAATAGCGATCCAGCCCATGGCATAAACGCAGCATCGTGCCGCCACCTAAGATCAGGTTGGTGAGAAACCGTCCGCTGTTGAGCCTGTCGAGAACTTCCAACTCAAATTGCTCATGAAGCATTAAATCCCGCATAACCTTTTCACCGTGTCTTGAGTTTTTTGAGGATAATTTTTTAACAGGCGCTTCAGGTTTTTTAAGTCCAGCTTGCGCATATCCAGAGAATCAAGGTCAAACCTGTATTTGCCGAATGAAAAAAGATAGGCCGCATCCAGAAAGGCTTTTTCTTTTGTCGCTATAAAGAGTCCATCCTTTTTGACGAACTCGCCGTAGTATTGGGGCTGCAACTTGACGTAATTGAAAACAGCTTCCCGCACCGAGTAAGAGATCGAACGTTTCAGACAGACGCTTTCCTGGAAATTATTTTGCGCCTGCGTTGTGACTTCGTAATAGGACAACGCCGTCATCAGGGAAATATAGGACGGAACCTGCAATACATTAGCAATTTTAAATAAATCCAGACGCGTCAGAGATTCCCATTTCCAGATCGTTGTGTAAATATTTTTTTTAACCCGGACCAGCACCCCCTGCCGGGCATAACGGCTGCACAAGACACGGGCGGATGCGGGCTGAAGCTTGAAATGCTGCGCCACATCATCAAGCGTAAAATAAAGCTTTTTGCTTAATTCCTGCAAAAGGGTGATATTTTTACTAAGCATAATTAATACTCGTTTTTGTTAATTATATGTACTTAGTTTAA
>CAYUDM010000060.1:0-15963 GCA_964443625.1 uncultured Smithella sp.
CGCCTCGAACAACTTGCGTCAGACGGTTTTCATCGTCGTAGGTATAGGTGGTGATGGAAAGATTTGCGATTTATATAAAGAGGCCGCCGTAAAATTGCAAATTCTTTTTGTAAGGCGGCAGGTCTAAAAACCCGCGGCGGTTTTTCAGCTCTCATCGGCGCGTGTGCATTTTCGCCGTTGAATTAAATATTTAATCGGGGCTTTCGCCCGCTTCAACATTCATCTGGATTTTCCCCTGAAGTTATGTCTTGTAAAGCGGTAAGGACGGATTATGACCATTGGTGAAATTCTCTTCGAAACGACACAGAAACTCGAGGCGGCGGGCATTGACACCGCGCGGCTCGATGCGGAAGTGCTCTTGGCGCACTGTCTGGAAAGCACCCGCACGAACCTGATGAAAAACCCGGAACAGGCCGTGCCGGAGCCGATACGAAAAGCTTTTGCATCACTTATCGGCAGGCGGCTGGCTTACGAGCCGGTTGCCTATCTGACGGGGCAAAAAGCTTTCTGGACCTTCAGCCTGGCGGTGAATCCGGAGGTGCTGATCCCCCGGCCGGACACGGAAGTGCTGATTGAAGAGGCCCTCGCCGTCTGCCGAAAAGAGCCCCTGCCCGCTCCCCGGATCGTCGATATCGGCACGGGCAGCGGCGCGATCGCGCTCGCGCTGGCCGCGGAGATGCCCGATGCAGAGGTGACGGCCACCGACATCTCATCCGGCGCGCTCGACGTGGCAAGACAAAATGCGAGAAAATACGGATTGGAAGACAGAATCCGCTTTTTGCAGGGCGATCTGTTGAATCCGCTTTCGGGCCTTTTCGATCTGATTGTGTCCAATCCGCCGTATATCGCAGCCGCGGAATATGAAACGCTTGCGCCCGGCGTCCTGAACTTTGAGCCGGAAACCGCGCTGCGGGCGGGGCAAACAGGTCTGGAATTTTATGAAAAACTGGTATATCAGGCACAAAGCCGCCTGAAATACGGCGGATGGCTTCTTGTGGAAATCGGCGCCGCACAGGCCGACGCGGTGACTTCGATGATGGAAGGTTCAGGCGATTATGAAACCATCGCCGTCCGCGCCGATTACGCGGGACAACCCCGCGTGGTGAAAGGAAGGAGACTATAAACTTGGATAAGATTGTCATATACGGCGGCCAGCCGCTTGTAGGCGACGTTTTGATCAGCGGCGCGAAAAATGCCGCTTTGCCGATTCTGGCCGCGGCGCTTTTGACGGCGGAGCCCTGCACGTTTTCCAATATTCCGGATCTGATGGACATTAAAACCATCAAAAAACTTTTATCGAGTATGGGGGTGCGCTTTTCGGGCGACCGGACGCTTGAGGTCTGCGCCGAAACGATCACGTCGAGCGTCGCCCCGTACGATCTGGTCAAAACGATGAGGGCCTCCATTCTGGTTTTGGGCCCGTTGGTGGCCCGCACGGGCCACGCGCGGGTTTCGCTGCCCGGCGGCTGCGCCATCGGGGCGCGCCCTGTGAATCTGCACATCAAAGCGCTTCAGGACATGGGCGCGACAATCGAACTGCAGGAAGGCTACATCGAAGCGACGGCAGGCAGGCTCCATGGCGCGGATATTTATTTCGATCTGCCCACAGTCACCGGCACGGAGAATATTATGATGGCGGCAGCGCTTGCCGACGGCACCACTGTTTTGCACAACGCCGCCCGCGAGCCGGAAATCGTGAACCTGGCCGACGTGCTCAAGGGGATGGGCGCGAAAATTTCCGGCGCGGGTTCCGATGTGATCACGATTACCGGCGTGACGTCTCTTTCCGGCACGGAAGCGGCCATCATTCCCGACCGGATCGAGGCCGGCACGTTCATGATCGCCGCGGGCATGAACGGCGGCGAAATCAATGTGCGGGGCTGCATCCCCCGGCATCTTGAATCCCTCATCAACAAACTGCGCGATACGGGAATGACCATTTCACCGATTGAAGACGGCCTGAAAGTAACCGCCGCGCCGAAAATTTCCAGTGTTGATATCAAGACGCTGCCGCATCCAGGATTTCCCACCGACTTGCAGGCGCAGATGATGGCCTACATGACCATCGCGTCGGGCCTGTCCGTCATTGCGGAGACGGTTTTCGAAAATCGCTTTATGCATGTGAGTGAACTGGCCCGCATGGGCGCGGACATCGTCATTCAAGGCGGCTCCGCGATCGTTCGCGGCGTTCCGAAACTTTTCGGCGCGCCGACAATGGCCACCGATCTGCGGGCATCGGCCTCGCTGATTCTGGCGGGCCTCGTCGCGGAAGGCACAACGGAAATCTCGCGCGTCTACCACATTGACCGCGGCTATGAAGGCATTGAAAAGAAATTTTCCGCCCTCGGTGCCAAGATGAAAAGGATCAGAAGCTGATATGAAAAGACTTTCCTACGACGCGCCGGACTTTATCGATTTCTTCCGGGCGCTGCGCTCACGGGGCGCCGCTTTCGAACCGGAGCTTCTGGCCACCGTTGCGGCGATTCTCCGCGACGTCACGCTTCGGGGGGACGACGCGGTTTTTGAATACACCAAAAAGTTCGACGGACATCTCCTTGCGGCGGACACGGTGGAAGCGACTGCACAGGAACGACAAAAAGCCGCGGCAGCGGTGGATCCAAAAGACCTGGAGATTCTACAGCTGGCCGCCTCGCGGATCGAAACCTATCACCGTCATCAGATCGCCAAAGACTGGTCGATGACGGACGCAGACGACGCCCGTCTGGGACAGCGTGTTTTGCCGCTTTCCCGCGTGGGAATCTATGCCCCCGGCGGCAAGGCGTTTTATCCGTCAACGCTTCTGATGGCGGCGATTCCCGCAAAACTGGCGGGGGTCGGAGAAATTGTTGTGGTCACGCCGTCGAAAGACGGACGGCTGGCGCCGCTTTTGGCCGCGGCGGCGGCCATTGCAGGGGTTGACCGGATTTTCAAAATCGGCGGCGCGCAGGCCGTGGCGGCGCTCGCTTACGGAACAAGATCGGTTCCACGCGTGGATAAGATCGTCGGGCCGGGCAATGCCTACGTCGCGGCGGCCAAAAAGCTGGTCTTCGGCCAGGTGGCCATCGATATGATCGCGGGCCCCAGCGAAGTGGTCATCATCGCCGACGATTCCGCCGATCCCGCTTTTGTGGCGGCGGACATGCTCGCGCAGGCCGAACATGATGAAATGGCGGCGGCGGTTCTTTTCACACCGTCTTGCGAGCTGGCCCGGCGCGTGGAAGACGAACTTGACGCCCAGAGCCGGACGCTTCCCAAAAAGGACATTATTGAAAAGTCGCTGGCCGCCTACGGCGCGATTGTCGTCACAAAAGACTTGGCCCAGGCGGTAGAGCTTTCCAATCTGTTCGCGCCCGAGCATCTGGAACTGATGACGGCCGATCCCGAGGCCCTGCTGGCTCGTGTTCAAAACGCCGGATCGGTCTTTCTGGGCGCCTACACACCGGAAGCCTTAGGCGACTATATCGCGGGAACCAACCACATTTTGCCGACGGAAGGAACAGCAAGGTTTTCATCGCCTCTGGGCGTATATGATTTTTGCAAACGCATGAGCGTTCTGGCCTTTCCGGAAAACGCCTTTATGAAGCTTGCGCCCCAAACGGAGCGTTTCGCGCAGATCGAAGGGCTTGACGCTCATGCCAATTCCGTGCGCGTGCGTCTGCGGCGGGGAACCGACGATGCCTGAAACCATTTTGTACGCCGATGCGCTCGTCGAAATCACCCCCGCCCGGATTACATTTCGCCGCTACGGAATTTTCGGCACAGACCGGCGGGTGGCGCTTGGCGATATTGAAAAGATCACCGTGAAAGACGCCTCCCTGTGGACCGGCAAATACCGGATTCACGGCACGGGGGATTTCAAAATCTGGTTTCCCCGGGATGTTCAACGCCCGTCGCGCGACCGGATTTTCTTTGCTTTCCTGAAAGGAAAACGCCGGGTGATCGGCTTCACGGTCGAGCGTTCCGAAGAGGCAGCGGCGATTTTGCAAACCCGGGGTCTGATCCGGCAGAGAATTCCCGCCGGGCCGGATCAACCCTCATAATGCATGAAACCGAAGGCCGTAAAAAATGACATCCAAAGCATCCTCTCCTGAAAATAAAAACACCGACTGGGTCTCTTCGGCGCTCAAAGTCAATCTGGAACGAACGGCCGCGACCGTGGAAATTCCGTCGCGCTACGATCCGCTTTTGAGCATCGTCGGACAGCATTACGGCGTGCGCAAAAAAACGTCGGAAATGCTCACCGAGCTGCACCATCCCTACATCAACTGGGACTATGTCCTCAAAGAGCTCAAATCCATCTCGATCGGCGATTTTCATATTTTCAACAAAGCCCCGGAGGGCCGATCCGCCCTGTCGATGCTTTTGGACATTTACTTCGACATCATCAATCTGTCCACCCAGGAAGAGGTTCGAGACAGCGCCGTCCACTATCTGTTCGACTTTGCCGATACGGTTTTGGAACACAGCCACGATCAACTAAAACAGAACCTGTCGCTTTTGACCGAACTGGTCGACCGACTAAACGCCATCGTTGACCACAGCGCGCCGCTTTTTACAAAATGCTCCTCCCATCTCAAACGTCTGGTCCGAACGCTGGAAGAAAACGGAATCGATTTCCCCTCAGAAGCTCTGGATGCGCTCCTGAGGCGGGTTTTCCGCATCACCTACGAGTATTGGCTGACCCAACAGGACCCGTCGTCATGGGCCGAACTCGGTGAAATCGCAGACGCGAGCGGACGGACGGTGGCGTCCATTTTATCCCCTTTGAGTCATGCGTTTTTCAGGCAACAGCTTGCGCGTCTGGACGCGCCCGAGGCCGCCGGAATTGCGCGCCGGGATTATCTGGCGATGCCGGATTATTCTCAGATCGTCAGCGCCTACCTGTCGGTGGCCGATGAGCTGGAACGGGCTTTTGTGTCCGCCGGACGGGGTCATCTGATCAAGTTGAATTTTCTTCTGGGCATCATGGCCGCGCCGGGGCTGTCCGACATTCACACAGGCGCCATGCGGGAGATCAATTACGCGATCAAGACCGTTTTCCAAACGTCAACGACACAACATCCCGGCGAATTCATCGAGCGCATTTTCGCGTTTCTGAAAAAAAGCACGCAGATGAGCGATCTGAGCGCTACAAGCATCGATTGCATTGTCACACTGGCCAGGGAGGTCTTCGCGCAAAACAGCCACCCGCTCGCCGATCTTTTTATCGACGAGCTCATCGGCTACGGTTTTGCCTACCCCCGGATTCAGGGCTCCACAACCGACTGGCAGGTGTGCGTCAATCCCCTGCACATCAAAAGCATCCGGGCCTGGCTGGAAATCATCGGCCTGAAACCGCGATGGACGAAAAAGCTCATCTCCGCGTTGATTATCCATCTGAAGATCGGAGGAATCTTCGTTCGCGACACCGATTTGATTCAGCGCGATATCTCCAAACTGCTCAATACCGACATCGGGCCCGCGTACAATCTGATCAAGCAGCTGGGGCGGCTCTTTCCGGTGTATTTCAGCGAAATCGGCGCGGAAGGCGAACTTCGCGACATCACGACGCGCATCGACGAGCTGTCGTTCCGCAGAGACCGGCTGATCGATTTCTTCCGGAAGCAATCCCATGTGGAAAGCAACAGTCTTTTGGTCTCTTTCGCCGAAGATATTTTTCGCTACTGGCACACAGGCGATAAAACGCATCTGCGGCGTCATATTCCTGATGAAATCTACGAGCAGGTCACCCCCGCCGGAGACTATTTCGACGGCATGCACCGGACGTTTACCCGCCTGATGGATAAAGGAGACGGGGATCTGCCGACATTTCTGCGGTGGGATGCCGCCCGGATCGCCAAAGAGATTGAACCGATGGCCGACATCAGCGAAACGGATCGGGAGCGGGCGATGCTGATGATCCGGATCTATCAGTTGATCCATAAAAAATACTACCCCCAGTATATTGACCTGATCCACGATCTGGAATCGCAAAACACCTTCGCGCAGGCGGACATCCTTTCCCTCAAACGGGCGCTCAAAACAAAGAACTACCGGCGCAGCTTGACGATGATTCTGAAATTCTTAGCCGCGCTCAAGACAAAAATCCTGTCTCCGGAAAAGACGCAGTCCTTCGAAAACATTTACTACAAGCGCCACATCGCCGCCGGCATTCCGTCCATGTACGGCACCTACCATGAAGAAAAATTCGACGCGATGGGGCTTGGCTTCCGTCTGGAGAGTCTAGCGACCATGCTGTTTGAGGAGCTGATTCAGTCGCTCAACCTCAAGTTCATCACCAAGCAGACGATCATCAAGGTCCATACCTACATCTGGCAATTCATCTCCGCGCTGGAGCTGGAAGGAATCGCCACGGAAAGCCTGGTGTCAAAAGTCCGATATGTCACCAGCGCGCTGCCGATCAAACAGTTTTCCATGGAACAATATATCGATATTTTCCGCTTCATTTCCCGGGGCATCCAGGATATCATCCGCGACTACTACATCGATGTGCACGGCGCAAATCTACCGACCATCATCCGGCAAATCGAAGGCGCTGAGGGCGCGGAGGCGGAGCCGTCCAAAGAAAGCGCCGTTTACCGGCAGTCGGAAAATTTCCTGCGAGGCATGCTTTCTTCGGCCTTCGGTCTGCAGGTGCTCGACAACTTCGTCCATGCGGTGATCAAAACCCTCAACGCGGAGCTGGAAAAATTCAAGGACAACAAAAAGACGCTTAACCGCCTCATGGTTTACAATCAGGAAATGGCCGTCTCCTCGATCTATACGCCCAGTCCGAAAGTGGACAACCAGATTCTGCTGGGCAACAAAGGCTATTTTCTCAAACAGCTTTACTCTTTCGGCTTTCCCGTGCCGCCGGGATTCATTATCACCACGGAAGTCTTTCGCTGCTATGACGCGGTTTACGGCTACAAGTACATTTTCAGCGACCTGGCCGCCCGCGTTAATCGGGAAATCGCCATTTTGGAAAAAAAGACCGGACGACGGTTCGGAGACCGCCGCAACCCGCTTTTGTTGTCGGTTCGCAGCGGCGCGACCGTGTCACTGCCGGGCATGATGCGCTCTTTTCTGAATGTCGGCGTCAACGAATCCATCGCGGAAACGCTCAGTCGCCGAAAAAATTTCGCCTGGGCGGCCTGGGATTCCTATCGCCGTTTCCTCCAGACCTGGGGCATGTTCCAGGGGCTGAGCCGCGATTTCTTCGACGCCATTATGGACCGCTTCAAGCACAAATATACCGTTGAAAGAAAAATTTCATTTCTCCCCGACCAGATGAAACAGATTGCGCTGGCCTACAAGAAAGGCATCATTGAAGCGGGCATTCCGCTCACCGACGATCCGATGCGACAGCTTCGTCACGCCGTTTTGCAGGTTTTCGACTCCTGGTATTCCGATCAGGCCAAAATCTACCGCCGCCAGATGCATCTGTCCGAGGAATGGGGCACGGCCGTCATCGTTCAGGCCATGGTGTTCGGCAATCTGCACGAGCAATCCGGCTCCGGCGTCATCTTTACACGGGATCCGAAAAGCGCGTCGGCGGACGTCACGCTCTATGGAGACTTTATCTTCGGCGTGCAGGGAGACGACATCGTCTCAGGCCTGGTGGAGACGTATCCGATTTCGGAAAAACAGCGTCTGATTGAAAAACGCAATACGGACATTTCACTCGAAATTAAATTCCCCGAAATCTACGCGGAACTCGTGCGCATCTCCGAAACGCTCATTTATGAAAAAGGATTCAATCATCAGGAAATCGAATTCACCTTCGAGGGCCCCGCGCGGCGGGATTTATTCCTGCTTCAGACGCGCGACATGGATCACATCAAGACTAAAAGGTTCCGGCGGTTCAAGGACACACCGGCCCTCAGGTCGGCGCTTCTGGGCACGGGCATCGGCGTGAGCGGCGGCGCCCTGTGCGGCCGCGCCGTCTACTCGGAAGACGACATTTCCCGTTTTCGGCAAAACGAGCCCAAAACCCCTCTGATCCTGATTCGACCCGACACGGTGCCGGACGACGTCGGCGTGCTTTTGCAGGTGGACGGCCTTCTGACCGCCAAAGGCGGCGCCACGTCCCATGCGGCGGTCACCATTCCGCAGCTGGGCAAAGTGGGTGTGGTGGGGCTGGCCAAGCTCAAAGTTTACGAAGCGGAAAGTTACGCGACAATCGATGATCAGACCATCGGCAGCGGCGATTTCATCTGCATCGACGGCTGGAGCGGCGCCCTGTACGAAGGACGGCATGAAAGCGAAACGGAAAAGCATTATTCGATCACGCTGTAGTCGCCCTTTCCCGAAATCGCGCGCCGAACAACCGATCCGCTATTTTTTACAGTAAGCGATGTTATTTTTCCCGGAAGTTTTCTTGACGCTGTACATGGCCTGATCCGCTGCCGCAATCAATTTTTCCGCGCTTTCTCCATGATCGGGGAAAAAAGCGACGCCCACGCTGAACCGCACCGAAATGGTTAGATCCGTTTCCGCAAGCGGCAGGGGCGCCCGGAATTTATCGAACAGGTGCCGGATAACGACATCGACGTGCCCGGGGTCGGAAATATCCGTCAGAAGAATCAGAAACTCATCGCCACCGATGCGCGCGATCGTATCGTTCTCCCGACGGACCACCTCGCGCAATTTGACCGCAATTTCGATCAGCAGCCGGTCGCCAATATCGTGTCCGTAAGTGTCGTTGACCGCCTTGAAACCGTCGAGATCGATGAATAAAACCGCCAGGCGCGACTGCCGTCGTTTGGCCGACAAAACCGCCTGTTCGAGACGATCCGACAAAAGCTTGCGGTTGGGCAGCCCGGTGAGTGGATCGGAATAGGCCATCTGCATGACTTTTCCTTCCGTCAGATCGACGAAATTTCCCAAAACCGCCTCCTGCCCGTTCATTGAAATCACAGCAAACGACCCGAGAATCCATTTCACTTTTTCATCACCGGTCACGATCCGGAACATCATGGAAGACTCCGCCTGCCCATCAGGCATGGACAGCATCCCTTTTTGAACGTGATCGAGGTCTTCTTTGTGAATAAGGGTCTCCGGGTTTCTGCCCCGCAATTCCTTTGGCCCAAATCCGACGATATCGGAAAACGCGCGGTTGGTAAACACGATCCTGCTGTTTTGAAGGATGCAGACGCCGAACGGCGAAAGATTCAGAACGATCCGGATAAAGTCACTGAGCTCATGAATCTGTTTGGCGGCGGAGGCAAATTGAACTTCAAGTCTGTGACGTTCCGCACGGGACGATTTCGGGGCGGCCTCTGGAGGGCTGTCGGCTTTCTTTTTATTGAAATTGCTCACAAATCTCCCCCCAATGATTGCCGGCGCCCGCCGCTAAAACCGCCGCCCCACATGAGGCCGAATCATATAACACTTCAAAAGAATTACAAAGTTTTCTTTTTTGTCGACACCCCTCAAACAAAACAGCGCCGCCCCGCAAAGACGGGGCGGCGTCGGGAGAGGATTATCCGCAAAGACGGCTTATCCGAGATTTTTGTGGATATAGACGGTCAGATCCGACATCCGGTTGGTGTAGCTGCCGTATTCGTTGTCGTACCAGCCGAAAATTTTGGCGTGCACAACCGGTAATTGCAGAGGTTTTTCGCCGACGGCCGAAAGCACGCCGGCCGGCAGATTGGGAATATTGGAAAGATCGACCGGAATGAAAGCGGTTCTTGTATGGTTGAATTGGCCTTCAATGATGATCGCTGCATCTTCACCGATCAGATCGGTGGAAACGTTTTGTTCCATCGAAAACCTGACCAGATTTTCCGGATTGCTTTCGGCGGCGGTGCGATAGATGTCATTGAGCTTTTTAGTATCGATATTGGCCGCATCGCCCTTTTCATTGAGTTTGGCCTGAAAGGTCGCGTTCAGAACGATGAGCGACAGGGTGTTGGTCGGCACCCGGATGGAATCACCCATAAACCCGATGTTTTTGACTTCCGGAATCACTTCCGCCAGGGCGCTCGCGGCGCCGGTGGAGGTCAGAATGATGTTGTTGAGGATGCTGCGCGTTTTCCGGATGTCTTTTTCTCCGGCTTTGGGCAGTTTATCCAAAACGCTCTGGGTGTTGGTGACGGCATGAATCGTGGACATGGACGCCGTCAGAATCTTGCTGGTGGCCTCATTTTCCAAAAGTGGTTTCACCATGTGCGCAAGCCCGGTGGTCGTGCAGGAGGCGGCCGATACCAACACATGCTTCTTGCGGTCAAACGCCGTGTGATTGATGCCGTAAATCAACGTGGTGGTGTCTTCCGGCGTGGACAACGCCTTGTTTTTGATCTTGAACGGCGCGGAATGAATGACCACTTTGGCGCCGCCGTTTAAATGGCCGCGGATCGAGCCTTTTTTGTCGTCCACCGGCACGGTGGGATCCTTGAAATTCCCGCTACAGTCAACCACAATGTCCGCCCCGTACTGGCGCCAGGGAATGTTGAGAGGGTTTCTCTCCGTGCGCAGGATCGTAACCGGAATGCCGTCAATGATCATTTTGCCGGCCTTTTCATCCACAATCTGGATGCAGGGCTTTCCTTTCAGACCGTACAGAAAACGGTGGAGCAATCCGTAGGTTGCATCTTTTTCGATGAGTTGGGCGATGGTCTCGAGCCCCGTTCCGATCTCGCGGCCCTGATTGACGACAATTTCCTTGAAATATTTTCGTCCGATGTGGTGCCACAGCGTCAGCTTCCCGATTCGGCCCAAACTGTTGATGCCAAGCGTCGGCACCCTGCCTTCCTTCGTGCTTGATTTAACCATGATCTATTTCCTCCTTTGCCCCTCATTTTTTTTTCAGGGCTGGGTTTTTTATGAATAAAAAAAGGCGCATAGCGCCCCATCGGATGTTGGATTGAAGACGATGAGAAACGAAAGGTGACATATTCCTGAAACACATTTATTGTTATTGAGGTCACTTGATGCAGACCGTTCCCCTCTTACTCGAAAGGCGCTGCAAAGTCAAGACGCAAGACGTTTTTCAAAAAAGATGGCGGAGAGTGGGGGATTCGAACCCCCGTGGGAGCTTGTGGCCCCCAAATCGATTTCGAGTCGATCCCGTTACGACCACTTCGGTAACTCTCCGCAAATGGAAGAAGACGCGCTGTTTTTAGTATTTCAATGGCGGAGAGAGGGGGATTCGAACCCCCGGTGCACCTTTGTGGGCGCACACACGATTTCCAGTCGTGCTCCTTCGGCCTCTCAGACATCTCTCCGCATGTCATTTCAAAGACGAATCGGCTCTTATCCTCTTTTGCTTAAAAAATCTACTCAAAATTTCCCCGCAGGCCATCTCCAGAATACCTTCCGTCACCTCAACGCGGTGATTCAGTCGTCGATCATCAAAAATCCGATACAGGGAAACAACCGCGCCGCCCTTCGGATCGCATGCCCCGAAAACGACGCGATCGAGCCTTGCCTGAATGATGGCGCCGGCGCACATCAAACAGGGCTCCAGGGTGACATACAGCGTCGTGCCGGCCAAGCGGTAATTACCCAGCGATTCAGCGGCCTGCCGGATCGCCCGCATTTCCGCGTGGGCGGACGGATCGTTTTGAGCTATCGGCGCGTTGTGGGCGCGCGCGAGAACCTGTTGATTCAAAACGAGCACGGCGCCCACCGGCACTTCGCCTCGCGAAGCGCCCAGACGGGCTTCATCAAGCGCCATTTCCATAAACTCCCGGTCCATCCGTTCCAGCTGTGACATGCCGCCTCCGTTTTGACTTTAACATCGGCTATCATATTGTTGATTTTGAGGCAAATGCCGTATATGATCCTCCGCGGGTGAGACAATCGTATGGATTCCATAAAAATATTTCTGTGGCCGGTCATCATATCCATTGTCGGACATGCCGCATTGATCTGGGCCAGCAGCGCCATCGACTTGCGTAGCGAGACGCAGACTGCCGAGATCTTTAACGTCAAGATGACCGATCCGGATGAAATTCGCCAACCGGGCCAAAAAGACCCGCCCCGTCCCCAGGCCGATCCCGATGCAACCGAAGGACCACAGGTCGATGCCGCCGATCGCGAAGACACCGTCGATCTGGGCAACGCCGATATGAAGTATGCGCGCTATCTTTCCAGATTTAAAAAAAGGATTCAGCGTATCTGGATTTATCCCCCCGCGGCCTTCGAACATCGTGAAGAGGGCCTTGCGGTGGTCAGAATTTCCGTCGAGGCAGACGGATCCCTCGGCGAGATTTCCCTTTTGTCCTCCTCCGGATCGGAACGCCTTGACCACGGCACCCTGACAGCGGTCCGCCAGGCGGCCCCCTTTGCCCCCCTGCCTGAATCCTATCGACTCAACCGTCTTCACATCATCGCGTCTTTTCGCTATCGGTTGACGGACTAAAAGCCATGCCGAGACGCCCATTCGGAGCGGACACCCGCAACAAAGCGCTTTTGTACAGCATGGTCCTTCTTTTTTTCGGACTCTGGATGCTGTTTTGGGCCCCTGCCGGATTCGCGCGGGTTGTCACGGACGATACCGGCCGCGTCGTGACGATACCGGATCGTCCCCAACGCATTGTATCGATGGCGCCCGGCATTACGGAGATCCTCTTCGCTTTGGGTCTCGAAGACCGAATTGCGGGTGTCACCAGTTTCTGCGATTGGCCGCCCCGCGCCGCGCAAAAAACCACCATCGGCGGCTTCACCAACCCGTCTTTGGAAATCATTGTCTCCTTGCGGCCGGATCTGATTGTGGCAACCGCCGATGGAAACCGGCCGGAAACCGTTCGGCAGCTTGAAAAAATTGGATTTCCCGTATTCGTCACCAACCCGTCGAACGTGGAGGGCATCTTGAAAACCGTCATGCGCCTGGGAGACATGACCCAGACGAAGGAGGCGGCATCGAATCTGACGCAATCTCTGCAAACACGTCTTTATCGAGTTTCGGCACACGTCGGCGGCAAAACCCCGCCGCGCGTTTTTTTCCAGATCGGCATGGACCCGGTCATCTCGGCCGGAAGCGGCACGCTCATCGACGATGTCATCCGTCTGGCCGGCGGCGTGAATATCGCGCAAGGCCGCGCGGCTCGCTATCCCCGATTTAGCGCAGAAGGGGTCATGGCAGGCTCTCCGTACGTGCTGCTTTTCGCCCCGATGGCCACGGACCGCGAATTCACAAAAATCCGGGCTTACTGGGAACAGTTCCCGGGCATACCGGCGGTGAAAACCGGGCGCATACACCCGGTGAATACGGATCTGATCGGCCGGGCATCCTTGCGCATTGTCGATGCCGTGGAGCAGACCGCACGTTTTTTACACCCGGATCTCCAATAAATACAGCCGCCCCCGAAACTCGAAAAAATTTCAGTTGATTCCTGCGGCTTTATCCATTAAGAGGACGACTTTAGCGTCTGAAACATATGGCCGGGTCCCGTACAACGGAGGTTTGTGAACCCCGTCAGGTCCGGAAGGAAGCAGCGGCAGCAAAACCCTTCGTGTGTTGCGGTCAACCCGGTCACCTTATAAATCAAAAGAGGCGTTTTCATGGCGCAAAACCCCGCATCCACGAGGTCCGCTTGGAGTATCTGGTTTTAGCCCGAAAATTCCGCCCGCAGCGCTTCGATGAAGTCACGGGTCAGGAGCACGTCGTCCGGACGCTGGCCAATGCTATCGGCCAGGGCCGCATCGGACACGCTTTTTTGTTTTCCGGACCGCGCGGCGTCGGAAAGACATCCATCGCCCGAATACTGGCCAAATCCCTCAATTGCGAAAACGGGCCGACGGATACGCCCTGCAACGTCTGCGCCAATTGCCGGGAGATCACAGACGGAACCTCCATGGATGTGCGCGAAATCGACGGCGCCTCCAACCGCGGTATCGACGAAATCCGTGAACTGCGGGAAAATGTCAAGTTCGCGCCGGCCGCTTCGCGCTATAAAATCTACATCATCGACGAGGTTCACATGCTGACGCGCGAGGCGTTCAACGCGCTTCTCAAAACGCTTGAAGAACCGCCGGAGCATGTCATTTTCATTTTCGCCACCACCGAAAACGCCAAGGTGCCGGCCACGATTCTGTCGCGGTGCCAATGTTACGACTTCCGCCGGATTTCACTGGGACAAATCGCGGAAAACCTCGGCCGGCTCGCCCGGACGGAAGGCATCACCATCAGTCCGACGGCGCTTGCCTGGATCGCGGAGGCGGGCGACGGTTCCATGCGTGACGCGCAAAGTATTTTCGACCAGGTCATCTCTTATGCGGGAGACGACATTTCCGACACAGACGTGGAAGACATTCTGGGACTGTCCGACCGCAGATATCTTTTCCGCATGTCCGAGGCGGTTTTGGCGGGCGACGCGGCGTCTCTGCTTTCGATTCTGGATGAAGCCTATCTGGCCGGCATCGACATGAAGCACTTCTACGGCATGCTTTTGAAGCATTTCCGCAATCTGCTTCTGGTCAAGATCACGCCGAACGCTGCATCCTTCGATATCGCGCCCGAACAGGCTGAACAATTAGGAACGCAGGCACAGCAAGCGTCGCGCGAAACCCTTCAACGCTATCTGGACATTCTCCTTGCCGAAGCCGACAGTCTGCGCCGCAGTCCCGATGCGCGCATCAAACTGGAAACCGTTTTAATCCGAATGGCCTATCTGGAACCGGTCCTGCCTCTGGGTGACATGCTGGCAACTCTGGAATCGCTGGAACGTCGTCTGCAAGAGGCGCCGGCCGGACGTTTCACTTTGCAGCAGCAGGCGCCGTCAAACCCGCCCACCCCCGAAAAACCGCACCCGGCAATCCCGCCACCCTCCTCATCCCGCGCGGACGTCACGGAACCCCGCTTCGCCGGTGCGACAAGCAGCATGGATTTCAAGCGACTTGTGAAACGAGAGAATCCTCTTTTAGGGGCAAAACTTGATGCCGCCACCCTATCCGGACCGGAAAACAATTGCCTGACGCTCGAATTTCCCGCCGACTATATCTTTTTCGACAGCCTGATGGAGGCGTCACAGAAAGCGGAACTCGAAAAACTTGCCGGACTCTGCTGGGGGGGGAACATCAAGGTCCGGCTTGAAACGCTCGCGTCAGCGCAACCCGCGACATCGAAGGCGAACGGCTCCAAGGGGACGGCCATCAACGAAATCAAACGCGAGGCCATCAACTCGCCACTTTTACAGAAAGTTCTAAACGAATTTGAAGGCGCCGAGCTGGTTGAAATCAAACCGATCCTTGAAAAAAAATAATCATCATGACCCTCGGCGGTCATGAAAAAAACAGGGGGAAACGAACCGTGCAAAACATTGGAAATATTATGAAGCAGGCGAAAAAAATGCAGGAGAAAATCGGCCGCATGCAGCAGGAACTCGAGGGTCGCACCGTCGAGGCGCAAGCCGGCGGCGGCATGGTGAGCGTGCTGGTCAACGGCAAGTTCGAAATCGTCTCGCTTAAAATTGAAAAGGACGTGGTCAACCCCGAAGACATCGAGATGCTTCAGGATCTCATTACCGCGGCGGTCAACGAAGGCGTCCGCAAGGCGCAGGAACTGGCGCAGTCGGAAATGGCCAAAATCACTGGGGGGCTGGGTATTCCCGGTTTATAAAGATTTCAAGATGAAAGCATACGCTCAACCGATCAAACGTCTTATCGCCGAACTGGGCAAACTGCCCGGCATCGGCGAAAAAACCGCGGCCCGGCTCGCTAACTACATCCTGCGCGCCACCGACGACGATGTGCGCAAACTGGCGGAAAGTCTCGTGGAAGTCAAAAGCAAAATCCGGCTGTGCCGGATCTGCCTCAATCCCACGGAAGCCGATATCTGTCACATCTGCTCGGATGCGTCACGAGACCGGCATGTCATCTGTGTTGTAGAAGAACCGGACGCGCTGGCGGCTATTGAAGAAAGCGGCGTTTTTAAAGGAACCTATCATGTCTTGCACGGCGCGCTCGCGCCGCTCGATGGTATCGGGCCGGAGAACCTGCGTCTGGGAGAATTGCAAAAACGCATCGCCCAGGGAG
>CAYUDM010000061.1:0-15824 GCA_964443625.1 uncultured Smithella sp.
AGTCTTCGCGGCAGCCCCGATTGCCGCGATCGGGTGGCGAGCCCGAGCTCGGCGTCGGGCCACGCGAGTCGTCTGGCCGGATGCCGTCGATCAATTGGTGTCGGCGGTGCGGTCGGGTCTCGCGCTGCCCGACGGCGTTGTTCTGGCCGACCTGGACGGGAATATTATTTTTGCATCACATCGCGCTTTATTGCACTACGGTTTTGATCCTTCCCACAGTATTGAAGGAAGATCGGTTCTGGAATTCGTTGCACCGGAAAGTTATGAAAAGGCTCTGGAGAATTATCGGAATCTCGTGCAAAATGGCGGCGTAATGACCGATCAGTATGTTTTGCTCAAGCAAAACGGAAGCTCGTTCCACGCGGAAATATTCGGTTCGTTGCTTAAAGATGCGGGTGGCAATGTCCGGGGGACGTTATATGTGACCCACGATATTACGGATCGCCGGCAAGCGCATGAGGAACGAAAAAAACTTGAACAGCAGGTGCTGCAAGCACAAAAGATGGAAGCCATCGGAAAACTGGCCGGTGGCGTGGCTCATGATTTTAATAATATCCTGATGGGCATCCAGGGTAACGCATCATTGATGCTGATGGAAGTCAGCCCGGAACATTCCCATTATCAACGCCTGACCCGTATCGAAGAACATGTCGGCAGGGGAACAAGGCTCACCCGGCAGCTTCTGGGATTCGCCCGGGGAGGCAAATATGAAGTTAAGACGCTGTCCGTCAATGACCTTGTGCGAAAAAGCGCTCAGATATTTGTTGAAACCAGAAAAGAGATCGAAGCGGAATTCCAGTTGGGAAAGGATGTCTGTCCGGTTGACGCGGATGCGGGACAGATCGAGCAAGTGCTTCTCAATCTGTATATCAACGCGGCTCATGCCATGCCGCAAGGCGGTTTTCTTCGTATTACAACAGAGAATATTGAATTGCCGGAGCGGGACGTAAGGCTTTTTAAAATGACGCCGGGGAATTATGTCAAAATAGCCATCACCGATACAGGGGTGGGTATGGATCGCGATACGATCGAAAAAATCTTTGAACCGTTTTTTACTACGAAAGCTAAAAAAGGCGGAACGGGGCTGGGTCTGGCATCGGCTTACGGGATTATCCGTAACCACGGCGGCTATATTCAGGCCGAAAGTGAAATCGGCTGCGGCTCTACTTTTAGTATTTATCTTCCCGCGTCGTCTAAATCCGTAGAGCGGGAAAATGAAGCCTCTTCCCGGGGCCTGATTCGCGGCAGCGGCTGTATTCTGATGGTGGATGATGAACCCATGATCTTGCATTCCACCACGGAATTATTGAAGATGCTCGGTTATACCGTCCATCAGGCGGCCAGCGGCCAGGAAGCGGTCGCCATCTATATGCAAAAGAAAAACAGCATTGATCTGGTCGTTCTGGATATGATTCTTCCCGGTATGAACGGATCTCAAGTTTTAAAGATGCTCAAGGAAGCCAACCCTGACGTAAAGGTTATTCTTACCAGCGGATACGGAATCGACGGTGAAGTGCGTAAGGTGATGGATTCGGGCTGCCGCGTCTTTATTCAGAAGCCCTACAGTTTTCCTGAATTATCCAGCGTTGTCCATCAGCTCATTCATTCGCCTTAAATAAACCGTGATCTTTCCGATTTCATTTCCTGAAAATTCACTATATTTGCAAGAAGCGGGAAGGGGCCTTTTTTCATTTTTCCAAAATAACAAACATTTTGCACTGCTCACAGTCAAAATCCAGACGATAGGTATGATGGGCGTCCCGGAGTCGAAGAGACGTTTCAGTGTTCTTCTTGCGGGCGTGCAGTTTAAGGCATGCATTCAGTTGATACCGGATGCAGTAACGGGTGGTCATAACGGTCTTTCCTGTGATGTCGGATAGCGCCTCGAAGGCCGGTTCGGTGACGGTTGCGCCGTGGCGTTCATAAAACTGTCGGGCCTTCGTGTTTGCGACATTGCCGCGATAGTCAAGCGACCGGATTGGGTAGGGGGCATTATTGGGTATCAAAGAGATTTCACATCGCGCGTAGGTTTTCAGACGGATTTCCGTCAAGGCCTCCAGAGCATCCCGCCGGATGGCGTTTAACCTGCCGGCCGGGAGGAACCCGGGTTCTGAAGGGGCGATGGCCAGATCTCTGATGCGGTAGGGTGTGTTTCCGACGCTGCTGAGTTGCTTTGCTATCAGCTCTTTGGTATTGGCCGGATTTCGTGAGGGCGCAACAGTTACTTCTTTGGCTATAACCACTATATTGCCGTCTTCGTCATTGACCGAAAGACGGATGCCAAAATCATTGTGCGAAAATTGCATGTCCACGGCAATGCGCCGGTTCCCGTATGATTTTTTGATCATTTTTTGAAACGCCGCGTCATAGTTTCGATATAGCGCGACGCCGGCAGCAAGACCCTTCATGCTGCTGGGGTAAATTTTCCCCTCATCAATCTGTTCCACACGAAAACCGTCAAGTTCGTCTGTTTGGTTGAAGAAGCACAGACCATCGCCGTTTTGCAGATCATGGCGCGCCATCCGGAAATGATCCTTTCCTAGGGTTGTAATCGTCCCCAGGTATTGTCCGAGAGATTTCTGTGTGGAAAAAGAGGCGATTTTGTCCTGTTTGCCGGAAAGGAAGAAGGGGGTGTAGCCGCGGTTGAATGTGCGATCCACATCCGGCGCAAAACTCAGGGCGCTTGCACCGGAACTGGCACGCCGGTAGTTGGAAGAGTTGGCGATGAGATTGTCGATAGCCAGTCGGTAGGCCGTCGTGACGTTCTTAACATAATCCACGCCTTTATACCGGCCTTCGATCTTAAACGACGTGACGCCCGCTTCGACGAGTTTCGGTATAGCGTCAAGGCGGTTTAAATCCTTCAGTGAAAGCAAATATCGGTTTTTTGCAAGGACCTTCCCATCGCCGTCCGTGAGTGTGTAGCGCGACCGGCAGGGTTGGGCGCATACCCCGCGGTTCCCGCTACGGCCGGATACGGCCGAACTCATATAACATTGCCCGCTGTATGAAACGCATAACGCGCCGTGGACAAAAACCTCCAACTCTATGCGTTTTGTTTGCCGGTGAATGTCGGCAATCTCGTCTAGTGATAGCTCGCGTGCCAGGATGACGCGGTGGAATCCCACCGCTTCCAGAAACCGGACTTTCTCGGGGGTGTCATTGTGCATCTGGGTGCTGGCGATCAGCGGGATCGGCGGCAGGTCCAGCTCAAGCAGGCCCGTGTCTTGAATGATCAGGCCGTCGGCCCCAAGATCATGGACATTGCCGATGATATCAAGCGATTCAGGAAGTTCTTCGTCTGTGAGGATTGTATTGAGCGCCACATAGACCTTGGCCCGGTAGAGATGCGCGTGCCGTATCAGACGGGCCAGGTCTTGTAGGTTCACGCCTGCCTGTGCCCTTGCAGAAAATCTGGGGGCTCCAATATACACGGCATCCGCGCCGGAATCGATGGCGGCCATCCCGATATCGGCATTGCCTGCGGGGGCAAGCAGTTCCAGAGGCGTTGTCATGTTTAAGTTTCCGCGTTCCTGGAGAGTTGGTCGGCAATCCCTTGGATAAAGCCCTCTAGGATGGGTATTGCCTCATCCGGTGATGCGTATGCAACGGTTTGAATGGCGCTGCTTCCGGCGATCATCGCGGAAAGGGGCCGGTCTGGTGATGGCCGGAAAAGGCACAAAATGGGCTTATTCAGAGACGCGGCCCATCCCAGTTCATAGCCTACTCCCAAAGAGGGCGAAGTCACTTCGGCCACGACACAATCACAATCTTCCAGCCAGGCCATATCACGATCGTGGATATGGCGATCGTTGGGACCGTCGTTTCCTTGCATCGTCAGGCCTTGGGCTCCTACATGTTCGGTTAACACATGACCGAATAATTTGAGATGGTCAATCAGGGTTTTATAAATGGCGGCATCTTTGCGCCCCGCGCGGATGGATCCCGCAAAATATATTTTCATAATGGGCCATTCTTCATATGTTTTTCGAATACCGAAAGAGCGGACGGGAACGGAGCGAGGCTGCGTTTCAGCACACCTTGTAAAAAAGAGATGGCCACGCCGTAATTGGTCACCGGAACGCCTGCCTCCTTGGCCTTGCGAAGTCGGGAAAGCATTTCGCGACGGTTCATCATGCAGGCGCCGCAGTGAAAAATCAGTTTATAATCGTTTAAATTCTCGGGATAGTCGCGGCCGCAGGCGGTGTCGATCTGCAAATCGCCGCCCACGTACTGGCGAAGCCAGCGGGGAATCTTGACGCGGCCGATATCGTCTTCGAGCGCGTGGTGCGAACAGGCTTCGGCGATCAGTACCCGATCGCCGGGCTTTAGTTGGTCAATGGCCGTGGCGCCTGCCGCCATGACGGAGAGGTCGCCTTTTTGTCTGGCAAACAAAATGGAAAAAGTCGTTACGGGGATGTCTTTGGGGACATCGGCTGTGACTTTTAAAATGGCTTGGGAATCGGTCACCACGATGGCGGGCGGTGTTTTCAGATTGGCAAGTGCTGGCGCGAGTTCCCGCTCTTTGACGACAAGCGCGGACGCGTCATTGTCCAGAATATCGCGGATGGCCTGCACCTGCGGCAGAATGAGCCTGCCTTTGGGCGCCTGTAGATCAATCGGCACGACCAGCACCGCCGTGGCGCCTGGCGGCAGCAGATCGCCGATGAGTGACGGTGTGGCCAGAAAATCCGCAGGCGCCATCTCCGCGAGATGACGCTTCAACTCGTCCAGATACCGGTCACGGTTCATGACATCGCTGCAGGACACAGACTGGACACGTCGGGATTTGCCTGTGAGGAGTTGCATGTAGTCGGGGGAGGGGGACTTTAGATCGACCTTATTGATGACAATCAGCACAGGCAGATTCATCTTTGCGGATTCGGTCAGAACGGACTTTTCATAATCCGTCCAGATGTCCGATTCCACAACCAGGATAACTACATCCGCGCGGTTAAAAACACCGGCTGTTTTTTCCAGGCGCTTGCCTGACAGTTCCGAGATGTCGTCCAGGCCTGCCGTATCCAGAAACAGCACAGGGCCGATCGGCAAAAGTTCCATGGCTTTTTCAACCACGTCTGTCGTCGTTCCTGCAACCGGTGAGGTGATGGCGATGTCCTGGCCCAGCATCAGATTGAGCAGACTGGATTTGCCGACATTGGTGCGCCCCAGAATCGCGATATGCAGACGGTTGGCTTTGGGTGTTTTATCCATGATGCTTATATCCCAGCGATGTTAAGCTAAAAGGGGCCAGGTATTTGTCCACGAGGTCCTTACCGATGCGCTGTTCCAGAAACAGTCGCATATTTTTTTCGTGACCGGCCGAAAAGTCTTTCATCAATTCCGTGGCTTTTTCATAACCGATAGCGGGTAAAATAGCGGTGAGGATCATGGGGCTTTGATCGAAAAATTCGGTGCATCGGGCCTGATCAGCGGTTATTTGTCTGACATGGTTGACCAGCAATCGATTGATGTTAACCAGCATATCCAGTGATTCCAGAAGCGCATGGGCAAGAAGCGGAATAAATTCATTGATCTGAAAGGTGCTGCGTGAAGTGGTTTGCGTCACGATCGCATCGTTGGCGATGACTTTGATGCCGACCTGAATCGCTGTTTCAGCCAGCACCGGATTGATCTTTCCTGGCATCATTGAGGAGCCGACCTGCAACTGGGGAAGATGTATTTCACCCAGAAGATTCATCAGGCGAAGATCACCGGCGATTTTGATCAGATTGACGGCATGCGCCTTGAGGATGCCTGAGACCTCGACAAAAGCATCCGTATTGGCCGTTTCGCCCAAGAGATTTTCACCGCGTGAAAGCCCCAGCCCTGTGACCTCTCTTAGCTTTTCGATGACCAAAAAGATATAGTTTCGAGGGGAAGTCAGGCCTGTTCCCACAGCAGTGCCGCCGAGGTTGACCACACGCAGACGCTCTTCGCATTTAAAGGTGCGCCAGCGATCGCGCCCCAGAGCCTCGGCAAAGGCGGAAAATTCCGCGCCCAGCGTGATTGGCACAGCCTCTTGCAATTCTGTCCGGCCGATTTTAACGATGGAGGCAAATGACTTTTCCTTTTCCTGAAAGGCGCCCTGAAGCGCCGCCACGCAGCCCGCGAGGTCGCGCAGGCGATAGATGACGGCGATGCGGACGGCGGTGGGATAGACGTCGTTGGTGGATTGATGGAGATTGATGTCTTCAAGGGGATGAACCACTGAATAGTCGCCTTTGATACCGCCCAGGATTTCAATGGCGCGATTTGCGATGACTTCATTGACGTTCATGTGGGTTGAGGTTCCCGCTCCCCCCTGAAGGGCGTCAACGGGGAATTGGTCAATGAATTGCCCCGATATGATGTCTTCGCAGGCGCGGATGACTGCGGTGCTTTTCTCCTCGGAGAGGAATCCGGTTTCCCGGTTAGTCATCGCGCAGGCTTTTTTGACCAACGCTAGCGCCCGAATCAGCGACGGATTGACGAATTCGCCGCTTACTTGAAAATTGCGCATTGCGCGAAGTGTATGGATGCCAAAGTAGGCGCCAGCGGGAACGTCTTCTTGACCCAGGAGATCTTTTTCTTTTCGAAAATCCGTCATCTGATCGGTAACCACCTAAAAAGCAAAAGAGGTTTGCACGAAATCGTGCAAACCTCTTAAGGATTGATGCTAAAAGTGTAACACCCTATTCATCGTTTCGATGAGGCATTTCTGTGCCTCGCTTCGTATAGTGCGTATGCAGAAGCTCATGGGACTTGTGTCCCAATGGCTCTTTAAGGAAGGTCTCATAGAGCCTCTTAACCGATTCGTTTTCGTGAGACTGGCGTTTTGTCTGGACGGAACCGTCATCTTTGTAAAGAGCCGCCGAGCGTTTCACACGGATATCATTATTCGTGGGAATCGGCTCGCCGCCGCCGGAGACACAACCTCCCGGGCAGCACATCACTTCAATGAAGGCATAGTCTGCCTTGCCCTCGCGGATTTTGTCCATGAGCTTACGCGCGTTGCCCAGGCCGTGTGCGACGGCGATTTTCACGTTGCCCAACGGACCGACTTCGACAGCCGCTTCCTTCACGCCTTCCAGCCCCCGGACGGGGGTAATATCCAGGGTGGGCAGGTTTTCGCCGGTGACGACTGCGTAAACCGTGCGCAAAGCGGCTTCCATGACGCCACCGGTCGCGCCGAAGATGGTTCCTGCGCCCGTGTATTCGCCCATGGGGGCGTCATAGTCTTCATCGGGGATAGCTTCAAAATCGATCCCCGCTTCTTTGATCATGCGGCCCAATTCCCGGGTGGTCAGCACATAGTCCACATCGCGGTAACCGCTGCTCGCCATTTCCGGCCGATTGGCTTCATACTTCTTGGCCGTACACGGCATGATGGAGACAGACACGATGTCTTTGGGATCAATGCCGGCGTTTTCGGCGTAATAGGTTTTCGCCAGCGCGCCGAACATCTGCTGCGGCGATTTGCAGGTGGATAAATGCGGCAGTAGATCCGGGTAGAAGTGTTCGCAAAATTTGATCCAGCCGGGGCTGCACGAGGTGATCATGGGCAGCGCGCCGCCTTCTTTCACGCGTTTGAGCAACTCATTGCCCTCCTCGATAATCGTGAGATCGGCAGTGAAGTTTGTGTCGAACACTTTGTCGAAGCCCAGGCGACGCAGGGCGGCAATCATCTTGCCGGTGACGAGTGTTCCGGGGGGCATGCCAAATTCTTCACCGAGGGCGGCGCGAATGGCGGGCGCTTCCTGAACGATGACATGCTTGGTCGGATCCTGTAAAGCGGCCCAGACCAGATCCACATCGTCTTTTTCATAAAGCGCGCCCACGGGACAAACTAAAATGCACTGGCCGCAGGTCACGCAATTGGATTCGTTAAGCGGCAGATCCATGGCAGGGACAACCTTGACATCGCTTCCGCGATGGGCGGGCGTCAGAACACTGACTGTCTGAATCTGGTCACAGACAGTTACACAGCGATGGCAATCGATGCATTTCCGGCTGTCACGAACGATGGACGGGCTGGAGTGGTCGATCATGCCTTCTTTGGGAAACTGTGTGTAATCGAATCGGACTTCTTTCAGCCCGACAAATTCGGCGACTTTCTGAAGCTCACAACTACCGTTGCGTACGCAGTAGTTGCACTCCTGGGGATGATTGGCCAGAAGCAGTTCGACGACCATCTTTCTGGCTTTGCGAACTTTTTCGGTGTTGGTATGAACCACCATGCCTTCGGAAACAGGGAAAACGCAGGCGGCGATGAGGGATCTCTGTCCTTCAACTTCCGTCATGCAAACCCGGCAGGCGCCGGGCGTATGGTGAATTTCAGGCCAGGCGCACAGTGTCGGAATTTTAATGCCGACCCCCCTGGCAGCCTCCAGGATGGTCGCGCCGGAGGGCGCTTCCACCAGACGATTATCGATAGTCAGCTTTACGGTTGTCATGAAATAATGCTCCTTACTCGGTCTGTTTTAAAATCACACCGCCGCGTCGCAACGCAGGCAGCGACAGGCCTCCTTGATGGCATCCTCACGGGAAAAGCCCAGTTCCACTTCGGCAAAGCTCATCTTACGGGTATCATGATGCAGCTCTGGCATAGGCGCCTGAGGCGCCTCCGGTGAATCCTCGTCAATGACCAGCGGAACGAAAATATCTTCCAATGCCGGTTTAACATAAGCGGGTTCTCCATTGGCCACTCGGATGGCCGCATCAATATCATCAGCCGCCTGATGGCCGGCGCCGATGGCCGCGATGACGGTGTCGGGACCGGTTTCGGCGTCCCCGCCCGCAAAGTAGCGGGGATTGGTCGTGCGGGATTTGTAACCTTTTCCGACATTGTAGCAGTCCCACTTATTGATTTCGACGCCGATCTTTTTATCGATGAAACTCATATCCGGCACCTGGCCGATGGCCGCGACGATGGCGTCGACAGCCAGCGAAAATTCGGAACCTTCGATCGGAAAGGGTCTCTTCCGACCGCTATTATCGAAATCACCCAATGTCATGCGCTGGCAGGAAATGGATTTGACTTTACCCTTCGCGCCTTCGATTTTCAAAGGAGCGACCAGATATTCGATCTTGATCCCTTCATCTTCCGCCGCCTTTATTTCTTCTTCGGCTGCGGGCATGTCCTGCCTCAAGCGGCGGTACAAGATGGTAACCTCCGAGCCGAGACGCAAAGCGACACGTGCCGCGTCGATGGCGGAATTGCCGCCGCCGATAACGGCGACTTTTTTGCCCAGAGTCTTTTCGCCTTTGAGCCATTTGTCTTCGTTGTTGTTAAAGTCGCGCAGGAATTCCACACCGCCGAACACATTGCCGAGATCTTCGCCTTCGACGCCCATTTTCGAGCTCTTGTGCGCGCCGGTAGCAAGATAGAAGTAGTCGAAGTCCTTTTCGATCTGATCAAAGGAAATGTCGCGTCCCACACGGGTATTGAGACGGATATCCACCCCCAGAGAAGCGATATCATCAATTTCTCCCTGCAGAATGTTGCGGGGCAACCGGTAAGATGGAATGCCCCAGTAAAGCATACCACCGGCTTTGTTCAATTCTTCAAACACGGTGACCTTGTAACCTCGTAATGCCAGATCGCGCGCGGCGGTGAGACCGGCGGGACCGCCGCCGATGACCGCGATTTTCTCTTTGCGGGTGACAGGGACAGGTTCGGTTCTCGGGCGCGGGGCGTTATCCGTGATAAAACGCTTCAGGAATTTGATGGCCAGCGGTTCATCCATGTTGCCACGGCGGCACTTGGACTGGCATTTGTGATCGCAGACGCGACCGCAGACGGACGGGAAGGGGTTGGTCTGAAGGAGAATTTTGTATGCGTCTTCAAACCGGCCTTCGCGAATCAGCGCGATGTAAGAGGGAATGTCCATTTCGATCGGACAGGTGTGCTGGCAAGGCGATTTGTACATGGCCGAACAGACGGTGGCGCGGCAGCGGTGCTCAAAAATATGCTCTTCGTATTCCTTCCGGAAGTAGCGGATTGTGCTCAAGACGGGATTCGGAGCGGTTTGACCCAGGCCGCACAGCGCGGCGTTCTTGATCACGGAGGCCATCTCTTCCAAAAGTTCGATGTCGCCGGCTTTACCCTTGCCCTTGGTGATGTCTGTTAGGATGTCCAGCATGCGCTTCGTGCCTTCACGGCAGGGGGTGCATTTGCCGCAGGATTCGTCCTGGCAGAAGTCCATGAAGAAGCGGGCCATATCGACGGCGCACTTATCTTCATTCATGACGATCAGTCCGCCGGAACCCATGATGGCGCCCAGTTCCGCGACTTTTTCATAATCTACGGACGCATTGAGGTGCTGAACCGGAATACAGCCGCCGGAGGGACCGCCCAGCTGAGCCGCTTTGAATTTTTTGCCTTTGGGAATGCCGCCGCCGATGTCGTAGACAATGGTTCCAAGTTTGGTGCCCATCGGGACTTCAACGAGTCCCACATTGTTGACATCACCCGTTAGTGCGAAGACTTTTGTGCCCTTGCTTTTTTCCGTGCCGATGGAGGCATACCATTTAGCGCCGCGCAGCATGATTTGTCCGACATTGGCCAGCGTTTCAACGTTGTTGAGGATGCTGGGTTTCTGCCAGAGACCCGCAACGGCGGGAAAGGGTGGTCGGGGACGAGGCATGCCGCGCTTGCCTTCAATGGACGTCATGAGCGCTGTTTCTTCGCCACAGACGAATGCGCCTGCGCCCTGATAGATTTCCAGATCGAAATTAAAACCCGTGCCGAGAATGTTTTCTCCCAGCAGGCCTGACTCTTTGGCCTGATTAATGGCGACGTTCAGGCGGTGGATGGCCAGCGGATATTCCGCGCGGCAGTAAATATAGCCGTGGCTGGAACCGATCGCCTTGGCCGCAATCACCATGCCTTCTAAAACGGCATGTGGATCGGCTTCGAGAACGCTCCGGTCCATGAACGCACCGGGGTCGCCTTCATCGGCGTTGCAAAGAACATACTTCACATCGCTTTGGGACTGGGCGGCAAACTTCCATTTCAGACCGGTGGGAAAACCCGCGCCGCCGCGGCCGCGTAATCCTGAATCGAGCATTTCCTGAACGATCTGTTCGGGCGTCATTTCGGTGAGGGCTTTGGCCATACCGGCATAACCGTCACGGGCAATGTACTCTTCGATTTTCTCCGGGTCGATCAAACCGCGATTTTTCAAAACCCTTAGTTCCTGAAGATGGAAGAAGGGAATGTCCTGCATGGTGGGGATGACATGATCCGTTCCAGGTTCTTTGTAGAGAAGTCTTTCGACCACTCTTCCTTTGATCAGGTGCTCTTCGACCAGTTCGGGAATATCGGCTGGCTTGAGGTTGATATAAATTACCCCTTCCGGATAGATGACCAGGATTGGACCCAGCGCGCAGAAACCGTTGCATCCCGTTTCGACGACTTTTATTTCTTCGGTCAGTTTTCTTCTGACGATTTCTTCTAAAATGGCGTTTTTAACGCCGATGCTGCCGGAAGCCTGACAACCCGTGCCCCCGCAAAGTAACAAGTGTGAACGAAAAACTTTCATTGCTCCAATATCCTCCTTAAAAAACGATCAGCGCGCGAAATGACGGCATCCGCCGGATCGATTATTTTATTTGATGTCTTCAGACCCTTTTGCAAGCACGAAAGGCGTCTGTATCTCACCGGCCAGAACATGTCTTTTGAAAATTTGCCTCATCTTGTTGGGATTGACGTATTCATATTTGATCGGGTCCTGATTCAGGACTTCCACGGTTACGAGGGGTTCGCGGCTGCAAAGACCCATGCAGCCCGATGTGGTTACCACCACGTCATGGACTGCGGCTGTTTCGATTTCTTCCATCAGGGTATCCATCACTTCCTTTGCGCCTGAGGCAATTCCGCAGGTTCCCATGTGGACAGTCACTTTGACACGCCGATCCCCATCTCGCAAAGACATTTCCTTGTGTACCTTTTCTTTAATTTTCTTTAAATCATCAATCGTCAGTTTCGCCATGGGCGTTTCCTCCGTATTCCTTTTGGGATTAATTATATTGTGTCAAAATGTCTTTAACTTTTCCGGGTTTGACACGACCATGGACGTCTTCATCAATGACGATGACCGGTCCCAGTCCGCAGGCGCCGAGGCAGCGCACGGATTCAAGGGTGAACATCCGGTCCGCCGTGGTTTCTCCCTCTTTGATGCCAAATTGTTTTTCAAGTGTTTCCGTCAGTGCCTTGCCACCGCGCACGTAACAGGCGGTTCCCAGGCAGACGCGGATGGTATGCTTGCCGCGCGGAGTCATCGTAAAGAAAGAATAAAAAGTGACCACACCGTAAACCCGACTGAGCGGCAGATTTAACCCTGCTGCAATTCTTTTCTGCACAGACAGAGGCAAATACTCCAGACAAACCTGTGCTTCTTCAAGAACGGGAATGAGGCCGCCCGGTTTGCCTTTGAATTTTTCGATAATGCTATCTAGTTTGGCTACTTGTTCAGGGGAAAATTCTTTCAATAACTCTGTGTCTTCGGCTTTCATTTGCTTCCTCCTCGGTCATTGGGGGGCGTATATGCCTCAGACTCGATAGTGCTTAGTCCCTCGTCAATGACGCCCCGGATATACTTTATAATTTCTGGATGGTTGATCGGCACATCCTCGATTTCTTTGCGAATTTCTCGAGTATCCAACTCAAACCGCCGGTCATTATGCCTGTGTTTATAAAAAAAATCAACCGAAGAATTACCAATAATGAGAATAATCAATATGCTATTAATAGCACCCAGGGGCTGGCGGTCCAGATGGCTTAAAATGAATTCGGCCTTGACGCTTGTTCCGGTATATTCATCCGATTTCAACGCCAGGGTTCCCCCGGAACGTTCGGCCGCGTCCTTAAGAAGAGGCAAACCCAGGCCGACACGCCGAACGGTTTTAGTGGTGTAAAAGGGATCCATGACCTTTTCGACGGTTTCAGGGGGCATACCATGACCGTTGTCGCAAATGGCGATGGACAGCAGGTCTTTTTCATCATCTTCTTCAATGATAATTTCGATGAGTGTCGCGCCGGCGCGAACTGAATTTTCTGCAATATCAAGAATATGTGCTGCCAGCGTGAGCATGCTTTAAGTCTCCAAAAGGCGCCGTCCGTTCATGTTTTGAAATGCCAGATGCAATTCCTCAAAGGTCGGCTCTTTAAGATAAAATTTCGTAACCGCTGATCCGATGTCCCGAAGAAAATGCGCGTCGGATGATGTGATAAACGGGCGCCGGTCGAGATCCGGATAATCGCGTCGGGCCTGGGCAAAACCTTTGCGTCCGGAAATTTCCAGGGCGTCATATTGCGCATTTTCGTCGATAAATCCCAGCTGACTCAGGACGCTGAAACTTTCACGGTCGATATGGGCTGGAACGGCCAGACCGCCCACTTCATGAATATGTCGGACGATGCTGTCGATGGACAAATCCGTGGCGCCAATCAACAGCTTATCACTGATGCCTTCGACTTCCCCGATTTCGTTGACAATGGCCTGAACGCCGAAGCGATCCTCATCGTTTCGACCGAAAAGATGTTCATCGATCAGGGACTGCATCTTTTCGAGAGCATCGAGCGTCGGGAAAAAACCGAGAAGGTGTACTTCCTCGCTTGTGGTGATCTCCATGCCGGGAATGACCTTCAGGCTTTTCCGGGCGGCGTTCATCACATACCTGACATTGGCCGATGCGTTGTGGTCGCACACGGCGATCAGGTCGAGTTTTGCCTGCAACGCCTTTTCGACGATCGCTTTAGGGTGCATATCCAGCTCCGCGCAGGGAGACAGGCAGGTATGAATGTGCAGATCGCAGTTAAAAAGTCTCAGCATGCGTCCACCGGATGTTTAACGGTTGGCAAAGATCGGAAAAAAACGGGAGTCGTTAACGGGGCGAAAGCAGATTGAAAACTCTGCCGGAAAGCTCAAAGGCCGGCAGATCGGAGATCATAATGGGAATGCTTTCCGCTTCAGCTTTTTCAAGGGTTTCCTGCGTCGGCTGACTGGCATTAATCAGGATGATGCCTGCATGTTCCTTAAGACTTGCTACGGCAACAATGTTTTGGTGGACCTGGCGCGTAATCCAGATATAGCCTTCTTTGGAATTCGCCATGACATCGCTGAGCAGATCTCCCGTGTAACCGCCTGTTATGTCTCGTTCCAACGCAGTTGCTCCGCAGACGACTTTCAGCCCCAATTTCTCCGCGATGGTTTTTACCTTCATGTATCGTCCTTACAAAAGAATTTATTTGGTCTGGATCTTCATCAGCAGGCGGGTGCCTTTGCCGACTTCCGATGAAATTTCAAAATCATCAGAATAATTTTTTATGTTGCACAATCCCATTCCGGCGCCAAAGCCCATCTCTTGAATGCGGCGGTCTGCCGTTGAATAGCCTTCCTGCATGGCCAACTCGATGTTGGGAATGCCGGGTCCTTTGTCGATGACCTCAATCTGAACAAGGCCCGGCTCGATCGTCAGGTTGACGGTGGCTTCTTTGGCATATGAGACGACGTTGATTTCAGCTTCATACGACACGATTGCGGAACGGCGTACGATCTCCACGGGGAACTCCATTTTCTTCAGAATGGATTTGATGGATGAGGAGACCAGCCCCGCGCTGTTGAAATTGCCGCCTTCAATAGTGAAGGTATGGGTGGCTGCTTTTTCGTTAGTTTCGCACACTGGTCGTTTCGACTCTTTGCAGGCAACCGACGATGCCTTTTTCATAAAGACGTCCGGCGGTTTCAAACAGAATGTATTTGGTGGATAAAAGAGGGATGTTAAGGTCCCTGGCAAGGTTGATGGTATCTGTGGACGGCTTTTTGCCGCGGACCAGAATAATAGCGGCAATGTCGAGGACATTGGCTGTTCGTACGACTTGCGTATTGGTCAGGCCGGTCAAAAGCATGCTGCCGGCCTTCGCAAAGGCGAGCACATCGCTCATTAAATCTGCGCCGAAAGCGGTTTTAACTTCCAGATCGAGATTATCTTCACCGACAATGACATCAGCGTCCAGGATTTCTTTTACTTCGCGCAGTTTCAATGGCCACTCCTTACTTGATTCGGCAAATACGGTTGCTAAACAGCGGTTAATAATATAACTGTCTGAATCGAGTAGATTCCTACCACGGGCAATGAATTTCTGTCAACAAGATTCAAACTAGTTTGAGCTTTTTCTTTAGGTGGAAAAATGCTATGCGACCGACAGGTGAAAGTCGTGAAACCTGCGGGGAATTGACATTTGGACGGGTTGAGATTTAGAAAAACAAGTCTTCAGAAAATACTGGAAGAAACGCTGGCGCGCATTCCTCAAGCAGCGGACGTTCGGATCGTGTTACGAATTCTGTCGGATAGGGATGAAGCTTGGATCGATCAGGAAAGAATAGGAACCGTCGTTTACGATTTGTTGAAAAATGCCCTTGAGGCCATGGATCAGGCCGGAACACTGACGATTGTCCTCGGAGGAGACGACGGGGAGGCAATCATTTCAATTGGCGATACGGGAAGAGGGATCCCCGAAGAAAATATACCTTTGCTGTTTACTCCTTTTTTTACCACCAAGCCGGTTGGAGAAGGAACAGGACTCGGCCTTCCGTCCGCCTACGCAACCGTCAAAGCGCATCGGGGGGATATCTCTGTCGTTTCCAATGCCAATCAGGAAAAAGGTCCAACCGGAACCACCGTGACCATTAAACTGCCACGACGGCAGGCCTTTCAGGAAAAAGAAGCGAAAATCATTCTGCATGAAGAAGATTAGGCGCAGGGTGCAAGACGCTAAGGATGAGAAGATAAAAGTTTATCTTTTTCATCTTCTCCTTGAACCTTGAACCTTGAACCTT
>CAYUDM010000062.1:0-14878 GCA_964443625.1 uncultured Smithella sp.
TTTTTGTTTGCGGATGAAAGCGGCAAAAGGGCCGCTTTGGGGATGACCGGTCAGTACCGGTCAGTGTGTAGATTAAATGTTATATGAAAAAATTAAAATTTAATAAAAAACAAGCAAAGCAACTAGCAGTGTTATCTTTTGGGCTTTCATTTTTCATAGTGGGCATTGGAATTATTTTAAAAGATATTCCACTGATAGCAGGCGTATTCTTTGTTTTTTTTATGACAATAGGCGCATTTATAATTGGAGGATATCACGATCCAAACGATCCGAATCCTCAAGATTAATTATTTAACAAAACATATAACAGCTCAATCCAGCGGGCATCGCTGCGCCAGCTAAAGCGGCTTGAGCCGCCGCTGATTTCGATCGTCAAACATATGAAGAAATACATCAGTCATTATTGGCATTCAGGTGGGATCAAAGAATTCGATACGGTGTCGGGTGTTGTCGCAAAGGCAAATCATATAAAATCTGAAGAAACCGCGTTTGGTTCTCTTTGGAAGCAAAACGGCAAATGGTTTGCTTTTTATAGTGACGAAAAATCTTTCCTGTTTCAACACAAGCATAATGTATGGCGTGTCACACCAGAGCATACGGTTTCAATGCGGGCTTATTTTCTATTGAGATATTTTAAAATCATGCACAATGGCAGTGTGGTTTTCTCAATATGGTATAAACCAAAATTCCTTTTTATCGCCTTGCTTGACCCCACGCATGATCGAATCGACGAAGAAAGCGATGATTTCTTTCTTTACGTTAAAAACATGTGGCAGCGTTGGGCCAACAGGCCTTTAGCAGAATTTGTTGAATCATGGGAAGAAAACAAGAAAAGCGTTTAGCAAGGGCAATCCAGACGATCGACGCGCCTGACGCTGCTCCGGCTCTTTCGGGTGTTCGTTGAAAGATTATAGAAATATGCATGATTTTATGATAACTATCAAACATGATTAAAAAAGTTATTCATAAAAGTAGTCTCTATAATCTCCAATCTGCCACGCTCGATCTTTTGTACTGGTTAAGCCGACCTGCGGAAGAACGCGTTGCAACCGTCGATTATCTGAGAAAGCAATATTATGGAAGCACAGAAAGACTTCAAAGAGTTGCTAGGGTTATTCAACGGACATAAAGTTGAATACATGATTGTTGGAGCCTACGCGCTTGCATACCATGGAGTGCCTCGTTTCACCGGCGATATTGATATTTTTGTTAAACCTTCGTTCAATAACGCGCAAAGAATCTTAGCTGCGTTGTCTGATTTTGGTTTTGGCTCGCAAAACCTGTCAATTGACGATTTTCAGAAGCCTGACTCCGTAGTTCAGCTTGGTGTTCCCCCCGTTCGCATCGACATAATGACTTCAATAACCGGTGTTACATGGTTAGAGGCTGACAAAGGAAAACTGGAAGGAGTATACGGCGATATTCCTGTTTGTTTCCTTGGCAGAGAACAATACATCGCCAATAAACGGGCGATGGGCCGGAAAAAAGATTTTGCAGACCTTGAATCTCTTGGTGAAGAATAATTTTGAAACAAAAACCGAACAAATCCGATACATCCGATCGCTACGCTCCCGGTGAACTTTTTGGTGAACCTTTAGAATAAGTCAAGAAGCGGCTTTCAGCGGTTGAAGCGTAAAAATTCGAGTTCAGAGAATGCCCCATAAGCAAGGATCGCATGACGGCGATGGGTGGTAGTGTCAACAATCAAGCGTTATCGGGATGGCAACAATTCCCCCTCTGTACCGGCTCGATACCGAGGCTAAAACCCTGCAAAAAGACCTGTTGAGCAAAAACGGGAAATGATTTAGTCAAAAACAACAAACCAGGCACCAATATTAACATCGAGAAAAAACCGGGCCATCCGGAAACGCATACTTCGTAAAAAGGAGTTTTTCTACAGGCTGGTTGGCTAAATGAATAAGAGGAGAACTAACATGAGAAGAACTGCTATTGTTGACGGTATTCATTTCGTTGAAAGGATCAAAACAACAGATGATTATCTTACGCCGAAAAGAAATATGAGCGAGCGTAACGGCACTCCAGGAGGGTTCGCGAGGCAACCCAACCGCTCACAAAAACAAGCTCACTATCAGAACAATTCTCTGAAAATGCATTTTGTTTCCATCATTCTTCTATTCCTTATGCTTTCCGGCTGCGCCGTGGCACCGCCGACACAAACCGGCCCGGTCATGATCCCCGGCAGTATGTTCAGCCTCAAAGACGGCACAGAATTCGCTTTTGCTATTGAATACAAATTCACTAACGGCATTATGACAGCTCGCAACCTCACAACAGGCGAAGAATTCTACGGAAACTATACCGTCATCGTTTCGGACGGAGAGGTCTCTAAAGGCACCTACCGCAACGCATGGGGGGTTCATACCGGTTCAGTCACCACAACAACAACTGCCACCAGAGCAACCGGAAGGGGCATTCTGCGCGGAAACAAAGGAACTGTCATCGGCATCACGATGGACATCAAACCCACTTACAGCAGAACCATCTTCCCCACCGGCTTTGGAGACGGTACAGACAATAATGGCACACGCTACCAGTTGCAGATCGGAACAGGAGGTACTTCTGTTCCCGGTACTCCGCCTTCCAATGCACAAAAAAGCGTTTCTGCACCTAACATTCCTGCCGGTGTATACCAGGCAACTCGAAACTATGAAAATGGCGATAAATACATTGGTGAATTTATCAATGGTCAATTCCACGGCAAAGGAATTTATACCTATGCAAATGGCGATAAATACGAAGGCGAATTTATCGATGGTAAATTCACCGGCAAAGGAACTTTCACTTGCAGTAATGGCAGGCAATTTGCGGGAAATATAGAAAATAAAGTGCCTCTTGAATACACTATCAGATGTAAATGATTTTAGTAAAGCGGCTGGCGTTTAACAATCAGCCACTTTTTTAATACAAAAATACAGGTGGAAATAAGGTGCGACGGAAATGATGGAATACTCGGGAAAGACCACGGTTTGTTTGCAATATTTTTAAAAATCAATCCACCCGATCGCTTCGCGCCGTCTCAGCTTTTCGTCGCGTTTTATGCAGAATGATAGAATCCATCAGCCATATTACTTTAATCGTAAAAGACGTTAAGCGCAGCGCCGTTTTATTCCGTTCCATTTTCGACGCTGAAGAAATTTATGATAGTTCAGAAAAGAATTTTTCGGTTTCCTATGAAAAGTATTTCTTAATCGGCAAAACGTGGATTGCGATTATGGAGGGCAATCCTATTTCAGAGAAATCCTATAACCATATTGCATTTAAGATCCCAGACTCTGAACTTGATGATTATATCGTGAAACTGCGAAACGCTGGCCTGGAAATTGTTGAAGGGCGCAGTCGCATTGAGGGAGAGGCTCGTTCGGTCTATTTCTACGACTACGATAATCATTTGTTTGAGCTTCATACGGGCACATTATCGGGGCGGCTATCGAGTTACAGCAGCAACATATCGCGCTAACCATCGGCTGTTGGTGCACACTGGCGCGGCTCCCGACTTAACTTTTCGCTCCGCCAGTAGAAAAAGCCCGAAAGCGACTGACCATACGCCATGAAGAAAAAACCGCGGGAAATACCCTAAAAGCGACGATTTTCAAATAATAACGCACAAAACAATTCTTGAACATGGCGGATCATTTGGTTTTCTACTACAGTCTTGCCGGACGGAAACAACACGAAAGGAAACACGATGAAAAAAATACAAATCGATAAA
This sequence comes from uncultured Smithella sp., assembly GCA_964443625.1. Classification (GTDB taxonomy): domain Bacteria; phylum Desulfobacterota; class Syntrophia; order Syntrophales; family Smithellaceae; genus UBA8904. Next base: position 3,731 of record CAYUDM010000062.1, read on the forward strand.
GCCTTTACACTGCTGGAGCCGGGGCCGGTCGTTTTGGTCACCACCTGCGACGGGAAGAAAAACAACATCATGACGATCTCCTGGACGATGGTCGTGGATTTCACGCCGCGATTTGCAATCACGACGGGCCCGTGGAATCATTCCTTTTCCGCGTTAAAAAAAACCAGGCAGTGCGTGATCGCCATTCCCACGGTTGACCTGATTGACAAGGTTGTGGGCGTCGGCACGTGCTCGGGCGCCGACACGGATAAGTTCAAAAAGTTTTCGCTCACAGCCGGAAAAGGCAAAAAAGCAAACGCGCCGCTGATTAAAGAATGCCTGGCGAATATTGAATGCCAGGTGATCGATATCGTCCGGAAGCACAACATTATCGTCCTTGAAGGCCTTGCCGCTTATGTTGATGATCGTCGGAAAGAAAAACGAACTTTGCACGCGGTGGGCGACGGCACGTTCATTGTGGACGGGCGCAGAATCAGCCGAAAGAAGGTGATGCAATCCAAGCTCCCCGCGGGCGTCTAGCATGTTCGGCTCGCCGGATTTACCACGCCACATTCAATCGAGCAAGGACGAACCATGAAGCGATTCATTATCATTTTGTTGTCATTTTTAGCCTTTTCCTGCAGCGGAGAAAATCCGAAATCATCCGGCTCTGAAGTCAGCTCACTGTCTTCTGTTGTGTCCTGGCCGCATGAAGTCAAAGGCGAATTGGACATTATTGATGCCGGTGGATTTGATGATTCCAATTACGCAAGCTGGGCTGTGGGAACATTTCTTCCGAAAGGCGACACCGAACCTATAAACGTAAACTTTGCGGGCAGTATCCTCAAAGAGGCGGATATCGATGCCGAATTCGCCTTTGCCAATCCCGTAACGTTGTGGTTGGATAAACCAGTGAAGGAGCATGGTGTCCTGGCTTATCCGGTTACGAAATGGAGATAAATCTGAAAAATCAAAGAGGATCCTATCGAATCAAAAACAGACCTCGGCACAACCATTGCATTCTGCCGCCGTCACATCATCAAAAAAGCCTTGCCGTCATTACGGACGGCAAGGCTTTTTTATTCAAAGAATTACATTTACACCAGTAACGATAAAATTCAGCTATCCTATCGCCTACAACCTTTTGCACCGGCATAGGCCGGTCTTTGCGCTTCGCGCTCGGCTTTATTTTTTTATCCTTTAGCCTTGTTCCTTTATCCTTAATCCTTACTTTTTCCTCGCCGCGGCGAGTTTCGCCTGCAACGCGTCGATGCGCTGGTGGTTGTCATCCGATCCGATATAGCTTCTGAAGAGCCATTCCTGAATGCGCATCGCGCCGTCGAGATCTTCGTTTAACAGTTTGTGCGTGAGCTGCTTGGTTTCTTTCAGGCAGCCGTGGTCGTAAGCGGCCATCTCGCGGGCGATCTGATCAACGGATTCCAGCAGTTTGCCTTCCGGGAAAACCTTGCTGACGTACCCCATTTTCTCGGCTTCATAGGCATCGTAAATGCGTCCGGTGAGCGCGACCTCCTTGGCGCGGCCCAGGCCGATGATGCGCCACAACGGATCCATAATCGGAGTTAAAGACAAAACGATTTCGCGTTGGCCGAATTTGGCGCGCTCCGAGGCGTATCGGATATCGCACATCATGGTAAGATCGAAGCCGCCCGCAATGGCCGCGCCGCCCACGGCGCAGATGACCGGCTGCGGGCAAAACAGGATCGCCCGGTAGGCGCGATGAAACAAATCGATATAGGCCTCATTGGAGACCTTTTCCAGTTGACGGATTTCGTTCAGATCGAATCCGGCCGAGAAATATTTCTCTCCGCCGGTAAAGACCACCACATTCACATCGTCGCGCGCGGCGATGGATGTAAACAGCGCCGCGATCTCATCGAGCACGAACGGGGCCAGCGCATTGCCCTTGTCGGGCCGGTTGATCGTTACGGTCGCGACTTTCGCTTCGACATTCATCAGCAAGTATTTCAAATCCATATTTTCTCCTTCATTTTGTAATCTTTTCGACAACCGCACGGGCGATCTGATCCTCCAAAACGTTCCGGCCGTCGACTGTCTCGCCTCCGATCACCACCCAGCGATCGGCTAAACCGGCCATTTCGGGTTTCCAGGCGCAGGCGGACGGACAGCCGCAGACAAGAAGACCCACATCCGCCGGGTCGTCTTTTAGAACGACGGACAGGCGGCTTCCGGAAGGCAGCAAGCGCTCAATGTCTTCAACAACTTTCGCTCTGTCAATCTGGCAATTGCATCCGCCGCAGAACTTCACGAAAATATCCAAACGACTAACTCCGACTTTTCTTCGCTACACGGGCGGACACGAGGAGATGAAATCAGACATCTGTTTGTCATTGATTCCCAGGCCGGGTTTTCCATCCAGTCTTTTGACAATCAGTCCTTTCTCAAAAAGGATCAGGGTCGGGAAAACATCGATACCGTACAAATCGGCCACCTGTTCGCTGTCGTCTTCAACCAGTAACAGATGCCTCTCTTCATCGCGAGCCAGCCCCTCGAAGACGGGAACAACTTTGCGGCAGTAAGGGCACCAAGACGCGTAGATCATGGCGATGAGCCGGTTTTTCTCGCCTAAGGCCTGTTCAAGATCCCGCACGTTGTCAACTCTGGGACAAGACGGACTATTACTCATAATATTCCTCCCTGTTCCGAAAATTTCTGGAAAGACGACCTATTTTTTCAACGGCGACCCCGTGACGAATCTTTCCTGGAGTCGGCGCATACCCGTCAGCCACCGATCGTAGTCCGCCGTTTTCCGCTGCATGTAGGTCTTGACCTCTTTGTGCGGAAGAATCAGAAACTCGTCGGCCGCGAACGATTCCATCACCGCGTCCGCCAGCTGCTCGGGCTTCATCAGGCCGTCCACTCCCGCGACACCGCCGCCTTCGATGGGCTTGGTCATTTCCGTATCCACCGCCTGCGGGCACAGAGCAAACACCTGAATACCCTGATCGCCATAGGTAATGGACAGGCTCTCGGCCAAGCCTACTGCTGCATGTTTGGTAACGGAATACGGAAGCGATCCGATCTGGCTTAAAAGACCCGCCGCCGAGGCGGTAATCAAAAACGCGCCGCCGCCCCGTGTGATCATTCCGGGAATCACCGCCCGCGCCGCGAAAACATGCGCCAGCACATTGACCTCCCAAATGCGCTGCCAATCGGCGTTGGATGCTTCATAGCCGCCCAGCACAATGATACCGGCATTGGAACAGAAAAGATCCACCGACCCATATTTTTCTTCGGCAAACTTCACAAGCCGCACAATGTCTTCTTCTTTGCGAACGTCGCACAAAACAGCCGAGCCGTTCACTTTTTGGGCGACATCGCGGACGCCGGCTTCATTGATGTCGGCCGCGACGACGGCTTTGGCGCCTTCTTTGGCAAACCGGTTGCACAGTTCCCGTCCGATGCCGGAGGCCGCGCCTGTCACAATGACCACTTTTCCTTTGACTTCCATGAGCAGAATCTCCTTAAACAAAAATGTCCCCGCGCTCTTTTGTGTTTTCCTCGAAGAGCGCGGGGGTACGTCCGAAAAAATCAGTGACGGCGATACGGTGATCCGTCCCAGAAAGGTTTGAGTTCGTTGTAGCGGGGTTCTTCCTTCAATGCGGTTTCCAGGGCTTCCTGCGTGAGTTCGCTGCGGGACATGCTGATTTTGGCTTTTTCCAGATCGGCATCCAAAAGCAGCGCTTTGGGGAATACGGAAATATTGGACCAGGGGCTCCACTTGGGCAAACCGGATTTCTCGCGGTTGGGATTGCCGGTGCGGGCAAATGTGGACCAGTAGTCCATCATGGCATTCGACAGTGCGACCCGGCCCGGTTTATTTTTCTCATTAAATACCACCGCACCCAGCGAGGCTTTCTCCGTTCCGAAAACGAAATCGATTTCCATCGCATGGCAGGCGCCGAGGATAAAATTCAAGGGCGGATTCATCACATTGTTTTTAAAACCGCCCGCACCCCACAAAAATTGATAGGCATAAACAAACGGCTGGCTTGTATTGTCCCGCAAAAGACGAGCGGGATAATCGACGGCCATCACCTTCCAGCCGTCGCTTTGGTATTTATTGACCAGATCGTAAAATTCGATTTTGGCCGGATCTTTGAACAGAGAACCGTCTTTGCGCCAGCCGTCAAAAATCGGCAGAGATCGCACAAACAGCTTTGTTTCCTCCTTGTTGGTTCCCAGGATGGTCGGCACTTTATTATACTGCCCCGACCGGAATGCCTCGTAGAAATCCATCGGCAGAACCGTTCCGTCGATGAAACAGGTGGGAATGCGGATCATCCCGACAGCCGGCCCTTCCGGATAAGCGGCTAAAAAGTCCTTTGCGCTTTTGGATCGCATGTAGGCGTTGATCTCTTTGGCGGACATGCCTTTGAGTTTTTCTACAGCCGCTTTTTCATCCGCTGCCGTTTGATCGGCCACCATCATTTTGACCAAAACGCTGTTGACATGGCCGGCGCCCTGGCCGGGTGTGAAATGGCGCACGACACCACTTTGCGAAATCGCTTTGGAAAAAAGTCCTTTGGCCATGGGCGACGTCAACAAGGCGAAAACATTCTGGGCGCCTGCGGACTCTCCAGCGATAGTGACATTGCCGGGATTGCCGCCGAAATTTTTAATGTTGGCCTGAACCCATTTGAGCGCGGCCAAAGAATCCAGAAGTGCGTAATTGCCGGAATCCGCCGCGGCGTTGCCCGTCTTCAATGCCGGATGATTCCAAAAGCCCATCGGCCCCAGACGGTAGTTGAAGGTGACCACGACCATATTACCCTTATTGGCGAGGAATCCGCCATCCAGCAGCGACAACAAGGGCCACTGGATACTGTTGCCGCCACCGTGGATCCAGAAGAATACCGGCAGATCCGCCACATCGCCTTTGGGCGCCCAGATGTTCATGTACAGACAATCCTCGTCGCCGACAATAGTCTGCGGCGTGGCGGGATTCCGGTCATGATCGATATACTGGGGGCAGAGCTTGCCGAAAGATTCCGTTTTGAGAGGCTTTGCGCGTTTATCCAGCGGCTGCGGTTCTTTCCAGCGAAGATCGCCCACCGGCGCTTTGACGTAGGGAATCCCCTTCCAGACGACTGTATTGGTCGCGGCATCTTCCAGGCCCAGCACCAGGCCCTCCGCGGTTTTTGCAGGGATATACTTGCCGTCCTCAGTAATCGTTTTCATGCTCGGAGCGCAGGCCGCTAAAGCGGCAAGCATCGCAAACAAGACTCCCAACACCAGAAATCTGACCGCATTCGACTGTGAAAATTTCTCCTTCATTTTCAGCATCATCCCTGACCCTCCTTGTATGAATTGTTTATTTATTGCAGATTTCATAAACTCGCGATCCGGGCCTATTTGCTTTCGCCGAGTTCTTTGGCCCGGCGGACCGCCGCTTCGACCGCGCCGATCAGCGTGGCACGGATTTTCCCCTCTTCAAGAACTTTCAACCCGGCGGCGGTGGTGCCACCCGGGGACGTGACCATATTTTTGAGTTGGGCCGGATGTTGTTTCGAGCTCTGGCAAAGGCGCGCCGAGCCCAGCATCGTCTGCACGGCAAGTTTTTCAGCTAAGTTCCGGGGCAGACCCAGTTGCACGCCCGCGTCGGCCAGCGCTTCGATGATCACGAAACAATAGGCGGGACCGCTGCCGCTTAAACCCGTGACGGCGTCCATGAGTTTTTCTTCGACTTCCACAGCCAGGCCGACGGCGTTTAAAATCTCCAGAGCATACTGAGCGTCGCCGGGTCTGGCATTTTTCCCGCAAGCCACCGCCGCCGCCCCTTCACCGGCCAGCGCGTTGACATTGGGCATCGCTCTCAAAACCCGCGCACCCTTGGGAAGCGCTTTTTCAATCGCCTCTGTGGGAATTCCCGCGGCAATGGACAGAAAGATTTTCGACGCCGTCACCGCCGGACGGATCTCTTGGAGCATTTTCGGAAAGGTCTGCGGTTTAACGGCCAGGATAATGACGTCGGCCTGCTTCACAGCTTTTTTATTGTCGGAAGAGACCCGAACGTTGAGTGTTGACGCAAGCTCTTCGAGCCTTCCGGCATCGATATCCGTCACGGTGATGTTCTCCGGCGCCAGAATTTTCCTGTCGATAACGCCTTTGACGAGGATACCGCCCATCTTTCCGCCGCCGAGAATCGCCAATTTTTTGTTTGTAAACATGAGGCCATCCTTTGCTGAACAATGTTCGTTACATGCACTTTTTCCCGCCATCCTGTCAACACAAAACATCCCGAACCATTCTTGCGCTGTATAATCTTGCATTTTTATGATAGGCAGACCGGCAACATGGAGCATGAAGGTATGATGAAGAAATTTTCAACAAAAACAGGATCTTTTTCCTGCTGGACGAATCCGGCCGATTTTGGAGCCCATGCTTTGAGCCTGGTTTTTATTCACGGCTCGGGAAGCGACTCCGGCGTCTGGTCGCATCAATACGGCAAATTGCACAAACAGTTCAACATTGCGGCAATCAATCTTCCCGGTCACGGAAAGTCTGATGGCGCAGGCGCTCAGTCCGCCTCCGGTTATGTCGAACATCTCGAAGAGATGCTGTGCAGCCTGAAACTGGATAAACCCGTTTTAATCGGCCACTCGCTGGGGGCGGCCGTTTCCCTGCTGTATGCCGCCCGGCATCCGGATGCCGTTTTGGGCGTTGTGTCCGTCGGCGGCGGCCTGGCGATTCCAGTTAATCCAGCAATTTTAGACAGTTTATCCGAAAACCCATCAGGCATTAAAGATCTGATCGCCAAACTGTCGATCGCAACCGCCAACCGGCCTAAACTTCTGGCCGCCATCCGAAAAAGCCTCGACGACGTCCGGCTTGAGGTTTTGAAGGGCGATCTGACCGCCTGCAACCATCTGGACCTGCACGATCAGGCGCCAAACATCCGCGTGCCGGTTTTGGCCGTCTGCGGCCTTGACGATAAAATGACGCCGGTCCAATCGTCGCGCGATGTGGTCACCGCCGTTCCCGACGCCGAGCTGCTGCTGATTGAAAATGCCGGACACATGGTCATGATGGAACAGCCCGACTGCGTCAACAAAGCCATTTGCGACTTTGCCGCGAAGCTGATAAAAGAAACATCATCGTAAAAATTTTACTGTAGGGAGGATATTACATGCTTGCTGCCGGCGCCGGTAATTTCATCATCGCGCTCGCGAAAATTCTCGATATTGCGCTGACGGTGTATTTCTGGATCATCATCATCCGGGCGCTTATTTCCTGGGTCAACCCCGACCCCTACAACCAGATCGTCATTTTTCTGAACCGGGTCACCGAACCGGTTCTGGCGCCTATTCGCCGGCGAATTCCCCGGCATAATCTGCCGATCGACTTTTCTCCGCTCGTCGTTTTGCTGGTCATCTTATTTCTGCAGTATTTCCTGGTGCAGACATTGATCGATCTGGCCCGCCGTCTGTAGGACAAGAAAGGCTTTCACGGTGACACCTTCCCTTTCGATTCGGACAACGAAAACCGGTGTTTGCTTCGACATCCATGTTAACCCGCACGCCTCCCGCGCCGAAATCGCGGGGATTGCCGAAGGCGTCGTGAAAATCAGAGTCACGGCGCCGCCCGTTGATGGCGCGGCCAACGATGCCGTCATCGCGCTTCTGGCAAAAAAACTGGGGCTCAAAAAAAGTCAGCTGGCCCTGGCGGCAGGCACGCAAGGACGCAAAAAAACCGTTCTGGCCCGCGACATCGACCTGACAGACCTTGAAGAGAGAATTCAAAAACTGGCGCAACGGGCGGGATAATCCGATAAAAGGCGGCCGGCGGATGAAGCCCTAAACGCATGTGCGGACGATCATGACAAAACCTTCAAATACCTCTTCAGAAAATTCAAACGTCGCCCGGGCCGCGGGCATCGTCAGCGCCGCCACCATGATCAGCCGCGTCACCGGACTGGTGCGCGATACGGTCATTGCCGCCTTTTTCGGCGCGGGCTGGATCACCGACGCCTTCTGGGTGGCCTACCGGATACCCAACCTGCTTCGGCGTTTTCTGGCGGAAGGCGCCCTAACCATTTCTTTTGTCCCCATCTTTACGCAATATCTTGAAACGAAAGGCCGCAAGGACGCGCTCGACCTGGCCTACAATGTTTTTACCCTTTTATCGATCGTGGCCGCGCTCGTGTGTGTTTTGGGGATCGTCTTTTCCCCGGTGATTGTCTCGCTGATCGGACCGGGTTTTGAACGCGGCTCGGAAAGCTTCGTCCTGGCGGTTTTTCTAAACCGCATGATGTTCCCGTATCTCTTTTTCATCTCCCTGGCCGCCTTGTCCATGGGGATTCTGAACGCTTTCCGGCATTTCACCACGCCGGCGCTGTCACCGGTTTTGCTCAACGCCGCCATCATCGCCTGCACGTTTTTCCTGAAAGATTTTTTCCCTCAACCGATCACCGCGCTGGCAATCGGCGTCTTGATCGGCGGTGTCTTACAACTGGCCATCCAATGCCCTTATTTGTATCGATTCGGCGTACGGCCTCAGTTCAGATTTAACTGGACGCATCCCGGCATGAAACAGATCGGGCTTTTGTTCCTGCCGGCGGTCTTCAGCGGGGCGATCAACACCATCAACGTCTTCGTGGGAACAGTTCTGGCGACCTTGCAGCCCGCGGGCTCCGTCACGTATCTTTTTTACGCCGACCGGATCATGGAACTGCCGCTGGGCGTTTTTGCCATAGCCGTCGGCACGGCGACTCTGCCGAGTTTCTCCAGACATGCGGCCACCGGAAATATCGCCGAACTCAAATCCAGCATCGCTTTCTCTCTGAGAATCACGCTGTTTTTAATTATTCCGGCCATGGCCGCGCTGCTGGCGCTGAGTCTGCCGATTATTTCAGTCGTCTTTCAACGCGGCGCTTTTGATGCACGCGCCACGGCGCTGACCGCTCAGGCACTGTTTTGCTATTCGATCGGGCTTTGGGCTTTTTCCATTGCGCGGGTTTTTATCTCCTCTTTTTATTCGCTCCAGGATTCCAAGTGGCCGATGCGCGGGGCGCTTGCCGCTTTCGCAGTCAATCTGACAGCCAGCCTGATTCTTATGGGCCCCCTCAAACACAACGGTCTGGCGCTGGCCAATTCGCTGTCTGCAATGATTCATGTTGCATTGCTCGCCTTCATCCTCAGAAGGAAAATCGGCTCGTTTGTCGATCGGGCCTTTTGGCGCTCTGTGGCCAAAATGACCGCATCAGCCCTGGCGATGCTTGCGTCTATCGGCTTGGTTCATTGGCGCTTCCCGTGGAATACCGAGGCGGATTTTGCGGCGCGTCTGACCTTCTTGCTTGTCACCGTCACACTGGGCGCTGCCATTTATTTCCTGAGCGCCTATCTGCTGAAAAGTTCGGAAATTCACGCTCTCGTCAATCTGGTCAAAAAACGCTTAAACCGTGTCTAAGCGGACCTTGCCGGACATTCCCATTGACTTCACCCGTCCAAAATGATAGGAACGTCCAACTTTTAAGTGTTGAAGAAAACACGGATTGCCGAGTTTGCGACCATGCTGGATATCAAATTTCTAAGACAAAACATCGATTTTGTGCGAAGCAAAATGGACGAACGGGGCCAGAAGATCGATTTCGACCGGTTTTTAACCCTGGACGCGAAAAGACGGGACATTCTGCAAGCCGTGGAAACGCTGCGCAACGAGCGCAACAGTGTTTCCAAGCAGGTGGGAGAACTCAAAAAGAAAAAGGAAGACGCTTCCGAACTCATTGCCAAAATGGGCGATGTCTCGGCCAAGATTAAGGAATACGACGAGAGTCTCCGTGTCACGGAAGAAGAGCTGAACGCTTTCGTTATGATCGTGCCCAATGTTCAGCATGAATCCGTGCCGCAAGGCACAGGATCCGAAGACAATCCGGTGGTGCGAACCTGGGGAGAAAAACCGGCATTCACCTTTGAGCCCAAACAGCATTTCGACCTGGGAGAAGCTCTGGGCATCCTCGATTTCGCGCGCGGCGCGAAGATCACCGGCGCGCGCTTCACGCTCTATCGCGGCGCAGGTGCTCAGCTGGAACGCGCCATCTTCAACTTCATGCTGGATTTGCACACCTCCGAGCACGGCTACACGGAAGTCCTCACACCGTTCATGGTCAATGCCGACAGCATGACCGGCACCGGACAGCTGCCGAAGTTCAAGGAAGACCTTTTCAAAATCGAGGGTCTGGAATACTACCTGATCCCAACGGCGGAAGTTCCGGTCACCAACATTTACCGGGATGAAATTCTCGATGAGGAGATGCTGCCGGTTTATTATGTGGCCTATTCCCCCTGTTTCCGCGCGGAAGCCGGCTCCTACGGCAAAGACACGCGCGGTCTGATCCGCCAGCATCAGTTCAACAAAGTCGAAATGGTCAAATTTGCCAAGCCGGAAACGTCCTATGACGAACTGGAAAAGCTCACCGCCAACGCGGAAGAAATTCTCAAACGACTGGGCATTCCGTTCCGCACAGTCTGCCTTTGTTCGGGAGACCTGGGGTTTTCGTCCGCCAAAACTTACGACGTAGAAGCCTGGATGCCCGGCCAGAACACATATCGGGAAATTTCCTCGTGCAGCAACTTCGAGGACTTTCAGGCCAGGCGCGCCGCGATCAGATTCCGGCGCAAAGACACAGGCAAAACCGAATTCGTGCACACACTCAACGGATCCGGCCTCGCAGTCGGCCGAACCGTTGTGGCGGTCCTTGAAAATTATCAGCAGGCTAACGGCAGCATCATCATTCCGGAGGCTTTGCGCCCTTACATGAGGGGTCTTGAGCGGATTGCTCCGTAGGAACTTTCTTGTCACACCGGACATGATCCGGCATCCGGACGTCTTTTCCGCACTGGGTAAGTGGATGAAACATCCCTCACGGAATAGTTTTTAAAAGACTCAATTCCGGCCATTAGCGAAATGACGAGCAGGGAAGAATTTTCCGTAATTTGACATGCAGCCGAAAACCGGCGTGACTCATCGGGAAGAATTCCGCAAAAGACGAGACGGAAGGAAAGACATTCAAAGAATCATGAGCGCATGATTCCTGAACATATATGGAGGGATGGCCGAGTGGTCGAAGGCGGCGGTCTTGAAAACCGTTGACCGAAAGGTCCGCGGGTTCGAATCCTGCTCCCTCCGCCA
>CAYUDM010000063.1:0-14486 GCA_964443625.1 uncultured Smithella sp.
TTTCCTTTACCGACGGCAATGATCTTGCCCTCGATTGGTTTTTCTTTGGCTGTATCAGGAATAATGATGCCACCTTTGGTTTTTGTTTCCTCTTCCAACCTTTTTACAATGATTCTATCCTGCAAAGGTCTGATTTTCATGCTGTTTCTTCTCCTTTCTTCCTTTTTTATATGTTTAGTGATCAATATCTCAAAAGCGGCGCTATTTTATGCATGATTTATCCCCTGTCAAGTCAGGGGGCAGGCATAAATGAAAAAAATTTTAAAAGAGATTTTCAAGCAAGTCTTTGAGAGAGCGAATGGCGCAAATTTCCATCTTCGGAATTCCGGGCGGGGCCTGCGCGGTCGTTTTGGGAATCAGGCAACGGGTAAAGCCCATTCGGGCGGCTTCCTTGATGCGCGCCTCCATCTGGGAGACGGCCCGCACCTCGCCGGTGAGTCCCACTTCGCCCAGGATAACGGTTTGGGGATCGACGGGCCGGTCCAGAAAGCTCGACGCCATTGCTGAAACAATGCCCAGATCGACCGCCGGTTCATCCACCCGGACACCGCCTGCGGCATTGATGAAAATATCGGAGCCGCCCAGTTGGAGGCCGCAGATCTTATCAAGCACCGCCACCAGAAGCGACACGCGGTTGTGGTCCACGCCGATTGCCGTCCGGCGGGGCATGCCCAGATTGGAAGGCGAGACCAGCGCCTGAATTTCCACCAGAATCGGGCGCGTTCCCTCCAGGGAAGTCACCACGACAGAACCCGGAGCGTTTTCGGGTCGTTCGGCCAGAAAAAAGGCGGAAGGATTAGGCACTTCGGAAAGCCCCGTGTCGCGCATTTCAAAAACGCCGATTTCGTTGGTCGGACCGAAACGGTTTTTGATGCCGCGGATAATGCGGTAGGAATGGCCCGAGTCGCCTTCAAAATACAAAACCGTGTCCACCATATGCTCAAGGACTTTTGGGCCGGCAATGGAACCGTCTTTGGTGACATGGCCGATGAGAAACACCGGAATGGCGCTTTTCTTGGCGGCTAAAATGAGCCTTGACGAGGCCTCACGAACCTGGCCCACGGAACCCGGCGCGGACATCAGCTCTCCGGAGTAAACCGTCTGGATGGAATCAATGACGACGATTGCCGGTTCAACTTTCTTGATCTGGTCTAGAATTTTCTCAAGCGACACCTCGATGAGCAAAAGCAGATCTTTGGCCTGCGTACCGATGCGGTCGGCGCGCAGCTTGATTTGCGCGGCGGATTCTTCCCCGGAAATGTAGAGGACTTTGCGTCCGTGCGTCGCGAGATTCTTCATCACCTGCAGCATCAGCGTGGATTTGCCGATTCCCGGTTCACCGCCGATCAGAATGGCTGATCCGGCCACAATGCCGCCGCCTAAAACCCGATCCACCTCGGCAAGTCCCGTGGGTGTGCGTTCGCCTTCGGTGGCCGGCACGTCATCAAGGGGAAGCGGTTTGCCGTCAAAGTGCAAATCGGCGCGTCCGCCGGCGTCCGGCGTGGTGACCAGCTCTTCGGCAAAACAGTTCCAGCCGTTGCATGACGGGCACTTGCCCAGCCATTTGGGCGACATGTAACCGCAGTGCTGGCAATAAAAGCTCGTTTTGAATTTTTTCAATATTGTTCTCCCCGGAAACGCGGGTTACAAAAACACATTCCCGGTCCGGCTGTCAATCATAATCAGGGTGAGGATGCGGCCGGATTTTTTTGCGCGGTGGCAAGAAAGACGCTAAACAGACGAGTCGATCCATCGGGTAAGGGTTTTTCCACGCGCGCCGCGTCGGTGATTTGAATATTGATAAAACCGGCGCGGGCAAGGCTTTTGCGGAAGTCCGACCGGTCGAATCCGGGATGGAAAACGCCCGCGTTATCCGTATGGAACTGCCCGTCGTCCGGGTCCAGATCTGCAAGCGCGACCATGCCTGATGGCTTCAGAATGTCGTGGAAACGGCGCAAAAGAGTGTCGAGGTTCCGAAGGTGATGCAGGGTCATGCTGCTGGTAATGAGGTGATAGCTTCCGGACAGCCCCCTGCCTTCCTCCGGATCGAGCGGCAGCGTTGTAACATTTGACAGTCCGCCCTGCTGAATTTTTCGGGCAAGCACCTCAAGCATACCGTTTGACGCGTCCGCGCCGGTGATCGACCGGACAAGAGGTTGGAGGGCGAGCGTCAGCAAACCCGTTCCGCAGCCGAAATCCAGAACATCCATGTCGGCGGACAGGCGCACCCGGTCTTTAATGGCACGGGCGATATCCTGTGCCAATTGGACGCGCCCAGGTTTTTCATCCCAAACGGCCGCTTCCTTGTCGAAATTTCTTGTCTTTTGTGCCATCCATCAAGCAGGCGCGAGCGGATTTGGACGCGCCGGCGCTACCTTCGCCTCATTTCTTTTTTCCGATCGTTGAGATGTTCAGTGGGACGTACAGCGGGCAAAAGCCGATCGCGCTGGTGACCAGGAAAATCAGAGCGAAAATGCCCAGGATGATGGCGGCCGTGCCGCTGATTGTTCCGGCAAGGTAAAGAACGATGACAACGACCGCTAAAAGCGTACGAATGACCCGATCAATGGTTCCCATGTTCTTTTTCATAAAGCGCACCTTTCTATTGACGGGGTGATCAAATCTTATGCCGGCTGCCGGATGAACCTGGCGGCCACCTCGTTTTTCATCATTTCGTCCGGATGGCCTTTATTAGCACCGATTCGTCCTCGAAACAATAGGCCGTTTCTAAGACGGCTTTGAACGGTTTATCTGCTGCGGATCGTCCGAAACCTTTTGCTTGTTTCTGTCCGACGGACAGGCCGGCCGCATTCAGGTGGAAACGCCCAGTTTGGGCAGAAGCCAGGCCTGGACAAAAATCCAGATGCCGATAATCAGAAGAAAAACAAAAATATCATTCATCATTTATTCCCTCATGGCCGTGGGCGTTTGATCGCCCCGGCCTGCATCAGGTTTCTAGTTCATCCCCGGCTTGATGAAATCGATCAGGGCGTCCTTTGAGACCAGTCCGACCTGCGTGTCGATGACCTTGCCGTCTTTGACCAGAATCAACGTCGGAATGCTTCGGACTCCGAATTGGGCTGCCGTCGCGGGACTTTCATCCACATTCACTTTCACAATGTTTATTTCCCCGCCGTATTGCGACGCCAGATCGTCCAGCACCGGGCCGATTGCCCGACAGGGTCCGCACCAGGGCGCCCAGAAATCGACCAGCGAGGCGTTTCTGGCCTCCAGGACCAGGGTTGAAAAGGTGGAATCATCCGCGTGCTTTATGTTTTTTTGATCGCTCATTTGCTTTCTCCTTTTGTATTTGGTTGCTGTTATGTTAAAGATCCAATCATCATGTGGCTTAACTTATAGACGGGTCGCAAGACTATGTCATTGATCTAAGTCAATCTTTAAAAGGATATTATGGGCCTGGAAAATCGGATAAAAGAAACGGATTTGTTTGACGGCGTCACAGCCGAGGGCATTCGAAGGCTTGCCGCAGGCGCCGCGATAAAAAAGTTTAAGGCCAATGAAACGATCGTGGGTGAGGCCGATCCGGTCCGCTCATTTTACGTGGTGCTCTCCGGGCAACTCAAACTCTCTCGCGTTTCGCCGGAAGGCAAAGAACAAACCCTGCAATTACTGGGTGCCGGAGATCCGTTCGGGCTATGCACGGCCTTTGCCACGGAGACTTTTCCGGCGGGTGCCGTAGCGATCGGAGAAAGCGAAGTTCTTCTGATTCCCGGCGTTCTGGTCGAGGCGGTGGCCAAAACCGAACCCGCCTTGCTTTTGAATATCATCCGGATTCTTTCGCGCCGCCTGAAAAACTCGATGGATCTGATCGAGTCTTTGTCGCTCAAAGAAATTCCGGGTCGCCTGGCCGGTTTTCTCGTTCATGAACTGTCCCGACAAAAAGCCGGCGCGCAAGCGCTTGAACTGTCCATTTCGCAGCGCGAGTTGTCGAAAATTCTGGGCGTCACGCCTGAGGCCCTGTCCCGGACCTTTCGCAAAATGGCTGATGAAGGCATCGCGGCCGCCTCGGGCCGCAACGTCCGGATTCTGAATCAAAAAGCATTGGAAGGCCTTGCCGAAGGGGACTAGAGATCCGGGATATCGGGTGTTTTGTATGAAGCGATTGGATTTTTGCAGTTGTCTTGCAACGCTATGTCCGCAGAGGCGCGATCAAGTTTCTGTTCTTTCCTCGACGACTGCCGAAAAGCAGATCCAATAATCATCAATGCAGGCCAAAGCCTGCATGACAAATACGAATTCAATGATGAAATCGTGAATATGAAGAGAATCCCGGATAAAGTTGTATAAACGCGACAATACCTGTTTTTATTGCGTGATGTCCGGATCGTTGTAATCCAGATTCAGCAAGTGTTCGCACATGACTTTTAAAAGTATTCGGGCGTCGGACTGCCGGGTGGCGCCGGCAAACTTCTCCCACGCTTCATTGAGCATGGAAAAAACAAGAGTGTCTGCTTGTTCGAGGGCACCTGAGGCGCGGACAAGCTCCATCCCCTTGCGCAGAGAATCCGCTTCAGGCGCGGCATCCCCGCGCAGAAGCCGCACGAGAAATCGACGATCTTCACCTGTCAAAGTCTTAAGCGCCAGTAAGATGACATAAGTAAGCTTGCCGTTAGCCAGATCCGAACCCCGGTCTTTCGTCCATTTCTCTGAACCGCTGAAGTCGTGTATGTCGTCTTTAATCTGAAAGGCAACGCCGAAATTTCCGGCCAGCTCGACCGCGGCCCGGGTGGTTGACGCATTGGCTCCGGCGATAAGGCAAACCGCATGCGCGATGAACTCGATCGGGGCCGCAGTTTTGAGCTTATAGACCGAGAGCGTGTCGCGAATCAGGAAATCAATATCGGCGCGGTCACTTAGCAATGCGTGCGCCTTGCGGTAAAGATCCATTCCCTGACCGAAGTGCGCTTTGACAAAAAACTCCATCGTTTTGGAGTAAATGGCCAGCAGTTGTTCCTGGGTCAGCAAAGGGTTTTCCCGGAGCTTGGTGATCGGCAGAAAATACAGCGCATTGGCGGCATTGATGGCGATGTTCGTTCCGTACTTGAGATGAATGCAAGCGTCATTGCGGCGGGTTTCGGCATTGTCCTCAATATCGTCAATCACCAGCGACGCCAGATGCGTGAGCTCCGTGCTGACGGCAAGGAGGTCTTCGTATTTCGCGGCGTCCAGGCCTAGAGCTTCCGCCATTAGGATTCCGAACATCGGGCGCCAATGTTTTCCGCCCCGACCGAGCAGATCCCACATAGGCCGGGTCAGAAATTCACGAACGGCCTTTACGTTGTCCTGCTCGGGCGAAAGACCGGTGTGCATTATATAGAAGTCTTCATCCGGGAATTCAGGAAAGAAATTTTGAATGTGGCCGACAATGCGACGAGAGAAACTATCCAGAACGTCCCGGGGATGAAACACGCAGCCGTAGCCGTTGAGTTCCAGTCTTGCCGTTCCTGAAACCGGTTTGTCTTCCAGCGTTCCAGTGACACGCCCCGCACCCTCCCAGATCGCTCGCGTTGCTCCGGCCACGGGAATTTCCTGATCTTCCCGGTGCGGCGTGAAGATGATCTCTCCAGTGAGGGAAGGGATGATCATTTTCCAGGCCACCGGATAAACAATAAAAGTCTTCGGGCTTTGCCATGACGCGATCGGTTCGATTCGGAAACGGTCAAGCTTGCGCGCGGCGCCTTGAGTGTCAATCATGACAAAGTTCGATGCGGTTATGTTTCGCGTTTCCATATCTCTGGAAATCAGGACAACCGCAGCGCGCCCGTCATCCAGATTAATTCCCAGCCAGTCCCAGCCCTGAATCCTTCTTTGTCCTGAAGCGTCGCTTTCGGAGGCAAACCAGGACATATCGCCCCACTGCCGGTCAAACCAGGCATTGCCGGTAGCAGGCTGGCTGTTGTAGCATCCGGAAAGGCTGCAGATCGGATAGGTCAGATAGCCCATCTTTGTTCCGGGTGTCTCTAAAAT
The DNA here is from genome assembly GCA_964443625.1 of uncultured Smithella sp. Taxonomy (GTDB): domain Bacteria; phylum Desulfobacterota; class Syntrophia; order Syntrophales; family Smithellaceae; genus UBA8904. Next base: position 5,989 of record CAYUDM010000063.1, read on the forward strand.
CCCTAAATCAACGGCCGAAGTCCGCGAAGACAGAATGAATTGGACATGCGCGTCAGCCCAGGACGGGCGGAATCCCACGCTTAGCAATCCGTCTTGCAATTTCAGGCAGAAGTCGTCCCATGAGATGGAAAGCCCGTCGTCCGAACAATGCGCGCGTGAGCCTGAAGCGAACTGGGCGGACGGAAATCCGTATCGATCCACTTCGTCGAAATAGACGTTGAGCAAATTACTATAAAGATTGGTTTTTTGAAGTTCTTCCCTTGAGCGCACCAAGAGCTCCTGCACATGAGGATCCGCGCGGGAAACGATAAAGGGGTCGCGATGCAATGAATCTTCGATGCGAAACAGCATGGAAAAGCCGTGCGAACCGTTAACGGCATGCCGAAAAAAGCTCAGCATGAAGTGTCCGGTAATGTCCGGGCCGGTGGAGAAATTTCCATGGACAAACCACCATTCCACGGACGCATCTTCATGAGGAGGGACGGGTAAAATTCGCGCAGCCGGGGGCTTGGTCGAAAACGCCGGATTATTGATGCTCATAAAGCTCTTCCTTTACCGAGATCTTTGTGTCGAGGCAAAACGCCAACATTAAAATCCAGCACCAGGCAAAAGTAAAAACCCAGGTGATCTCTTCCAGTGGGAGTCCAAAAATCCGAACCGGCCACAGGTCTGGAGCGTTCCAGTGGTCTGCAAATCCCGCAAACAGGTGGAAGAAAATATGCAACATAACCGCATAGTAAAGTGTGTAGATAAGCGCGGCTAAAGGTGGCCGCCACCAGCCGTGGTGGCTTGCCGCCGTTAATAGGGGGATGATGACGATCTGGGTGGCGATGGTTGCAAACATGATGTCCATGCCCGCGAGTGTTAAAATAAAAACAAGGAACGTTGCTGAAAAGCAAAGCAGAATAAATTTCTTCGCGGCCGATTGCCACGTGATCCGAACCGGCAGGTCCAGTCGAAGAACCCGTGCTCCGATCGCCGCGGTCAGACTTCCAACGCTGAGGGTAAACAAAACATCCTCGATTCCCCAAGAAAAACCGCCCAATCGTCCGGCATTCCAGTATGATGTTTCATGAAGAATCGCGCAAAAGCTGAAAGGGACAAGGGCGGCGCCGCCGATCAGCATGATGCGTCTCTCTTTTGAGGCAAGCAGATAAACCGTCAGCACGATGGCAGCACCGATCAGCGTGGACAGAAGATAGGGGTAGTTTTGCGGTGCCGGCATGCTCCACTCCGGGTTCAGATTATCGCAACTATCATTCACTCCCAAAACAATGTAAAGAAAAAAATTGTCCAGATGATCTTTTATCATGACATCATCAGAAGGATCTGCCGGCTAGCGAGATGATTAAAAAAACCAATCTGGGCTTTCGGCACAACTTTATTAAGCTGAATTCTTAATGGTTGGGCAATATTTGAGAAGTCCGCAGATTGTAAAAGGCCAAGAAAGGGTTGGGTACACAGAGATAAGGGGGGCGAAGACTGACGATCAGAAGCTTAAAAAAGATTGGTCTGTGCGACTGTCAAGCAGTCGCACAGACTTCTGGAAAATTACTTCTTCCCAAGTTTTTTACCGCATTCCCTGGGCGGAATGTCCGACCAGGCCGCTTCAAGAAGGATTTCGCCTGCCGCTTCAGGCAGAATGTACCCCGCCTTCAAATTGCGCAATATTGAATGCTTGACTTGGCGGACGTAGTCTCCGTGGTTGCGGTACAGCGAACGGAGCATGTCATCGTCAAAAGGTTCATAAGAACCATACAGCGAACAAAACGTTGCGCCGGAATTGTTGCCGGTGTTAACCGCGATCGGCGCTTCCACATCAGGCAGGCGGATACCGCCCAGGGCCATGCCGAATTCGTCGCGGGCGATCACCGGCGGGCTGATCGATTCAAATTCAATTTTCGGCGCGGTGGGCGGCGCGACGCCTTTGGCGATCCAGCGCACCAGGTGGTCGAGCGAGGCGTTGATCGAATCATAGCCGCGCACCCGGCTGTAAGGCGGTTTATCGCAGATCGGCGGCCAGGGCGTCATTTGAAAATCGCGCAAGACCAGCGGTGTGCGATAGACGTCGCTCACATAGCTCGAATGCCCGGTGCCCGCCACTTCCCAGCTGCGGAAATGATCCGAATCCGGAATGCGCAGCGTGGGACGCAAGGAGATGTCCGTTTCCGACAAGTACGAAAAAACCTTGACGTTCAGATCCGTCCGCAGGCCGAAGCCGCCGACCAGCATATAGTATCCGTCAAAGAGGTTGTGCAGCTCGTGAATTGAGTTGTGATACGCGACCAGGCGCATGGCGGATTGCGACGCGCCCACAGCCAGAATCATTTTGGGCTTGAGGTTTCCCAGCGGATTGATGCCCACGGGGTTTACAATAGCCTGTCCCGCCTGCGCGAAAACATCATAGCACAGGGAGTCGTCCATGATCGTGCCGCCCGCGGTCAGATCAAGACTGCCGTAGCGGATCGGGCTCCAGGATTTCAGCCCGTAGGTTGTTGCGGGCGGATTGCCGTGGACGCCGATGCGCTGCGCGGAGACGCCAACCCAGACGTAGCCGTGCAGAATGATGTGCCGCCAAGACGGCGCCCAGTTGGCGTCAAGTTCATACCCGGCGGTGACATTTTGCCACTCCAGAAGCACCACGCCGTTGAAACGCTTCTTGGAAATCGGCCGGCGCACGACTATGCGCGTTTTGTAGGGATGGCTGTTGGAGATCACGGAACCGGTCTGGCCGGTCGGCGTCGAATACCGGCTGGCTGTGCCCTCAATGAAAAATTCCTCTTCGATGTAGCCGAATTTGGACAGATCCTCCGCAGGCGTGAAGTACACATAGTCGTGCGTCGCGTCTCCTTCTTCCGTGCCCGGGACGGCGGAAACCGGAATCGGCCCTGTCACGACGGGATTCGGCACCTCCGCGGTGGCTGTTGTAACAGACCAAAAGACAATGAAAGCGATCAAAGAACACATCAACACCCTTAATTTTGTTTCCATTTTACCCCTCCTCATCTGATATTGGCCGTTTATGTCGCGGACGCTTTTCCCCATCAGAAAAAATTGGGGAACAGCATCCCTTGCTCGCGAAAAAACATTTCGGGCGCTTTTCGAAGGCAATCCGGCGTCAGTGTGCGGGTTTTATGGCAAATGAAGAACGAGAGACAGTAAGAGGGGCTGTCGAAGTCGAGAGGGGCAATCAATTGTCTGTGATGCCCGGGAAAACCCCGGCCCGAAGGCCGGGGCTTGGGATTCTGGGGTTACCAGCCGGCCGACAGGCCGGTTTGTTCAGTGAGCGTGGTTGTGATTTCTACATAATTATCGCCGGCCGTTGTATAGGCGGGCCAAACAAATGTGTCGGTGCTCGGATTACCAATTTTTTCGATACTTGTCCAGGCCATTATAACTCTATTCGGTACTGCAATATTCATCGTTCCGGAGACTGACGCCAAAAAAAACGTATCAAAATTAAACATCTAGCTTTGAGATCCGCTATTGTCCGCCTTTTTCTCGTTCCACGCTAAAGGCAAACCGGGTGGCCACTTTGTAGCCCACCGTATCATAATTGTAATAGGCCCGGACCTCATAGCGTCCCTCGGACAGCGCGTCAAACGTCATGATGCCCCGTCTTTTCCCCTGAACCAGGTACTGGTAGGGGCCCACTTGCCTGTCCGGAGCTCCGGCGGATACCACCGTGATCCAGTCGCGCGACGATCCGGGCGAGTTGTAATAATAGACATGGATTTTTTCTCCCGACGCATAGACCTTTTTGTGGGTTTCGATAAACGGCTTGCCGTCGGCGACCACGCCGTCTTGCTGAAAGGCTTTTTCCCTGGAAAACAATGGCGCATCGCTCGAAGAACACCGGCTGATCATTGAGGCGACCGCTACCACAGCGATAAAAGCAACCAACGCCAAAGCCGCGATCAGGAGTTTTTTGGAAGGCTTGCCCGCGTTTGCCCCCTTGGACGTCTTCGGTTTAAGCACGACGGTTTTAAAATCGAAGCCCGCATCCGTGGCGATGGATTTAATCACCCCCCGGAGCTTCCCGTATTCAAAGCCGTAGGGGCCACCCGAAAGCAGGTGTCCTGAAATCGTCTTAGACACCTGCGTTCCCTTCTGTGCACGTTTTTCTGAAAACACGCCCGCGCTCAGGCCCGCTTTTGTTTCCGTCATTCGTTCCCAGAAGGTTACCTGTCGGGTTTGCCCGTCTGCGAGGACAAGCGCCTCATACCGGATTTGAACGCTCTGTGCGGGGGCTTTAGCGCCGGTTTGCGAGGAAAGCTCAAAGCGTCCGGGCGCTGTTTGGCGCACCGTTAGAAATTCACAAGCCAGTGACGCGATTTTCTCATCCAGTGTGGCAATCGCGCTTGTCGGTTCAGACGCGCCGGATGTAAAACGATGTCCGCAGTTGGTGCAGAACATATCGCCGGCTACAGCGGGTATGCCGCAAGCCGGACAGGTCGGTTGCGTCGATTGAGCGCTCAGGCGCACCCCGCAGTTTGTGCAGAACACGGCATCCGACTTGAGTGTTTTTCCGCAGGCGGTGCATTGCTTTGTATGGTTTGTCGTCATGTCGTCTCCCATTGAATTTAAGCCCGCTTCAGGCGGGAATAGTTATGTATGACAGAGGCGTTCATCGCGAGGTTAAGCCCCGTGTTGAGTACGCACAGTCCCAGGACAATAACGGGAACCCGTCCCGTGCTGATGGTTAAAAATTGTGTGAGAAACAAAAGCAGTCCCCACGTGATCACAAAAAGTAAAGTGTAGTTCATCATGATGCCTTTTTCCGATTTTTTGACTTTTACGGTCCTGCCGTAGAAATACCCACCGACAAGCCCGATCAGAAAGATAAAAATCCATAACCATTTTCCCAGCGGGTTGTGGGACAAAGCGGTAAATACGACAAGCGCGACAAGCGCGACGACCTGGCCGAAAAGAATCCACTTCGGCTTGACGAACTTTTCCTTGCGCCAGGTCAGAAGCATCAACACGACACCCAGCACGAAAAGACCCAGAAAAACATAAGAAACGATTTTTAATAAAACCGCTAACATTGATTTTACCCCTTCATATGATGCAGCTTGGCCAACTGAGCGCCCAGCATCTGCGCCGCGTCGTCTTTGGTCATGTTCAGTTCCGCTTTGAGAAGCGCTTCGACTTTGGACGGCGCCATGCCGTCGGTTTCCACCTGTTTCAAAATATCCACCGCTTTCGTCAGGCGCGGATCCACGGCGGCTTCAATGCCCTGATTCTCCAAAGCGCGAACCCTTGGAGTAATCAGGTTGTCGTATTGCTTCGTCGTTTGACGCATGCCATCGGAAATGAGCGCTTCGGCTTTTTCGGGATTCACCCGCGCGATCTCTTCGGCTTGCTGATACAGATGCGCCGATTTATACGAGGCCAGTTGTCCTGCCTGTTCCGGGTCGGTAAAGCGTCCGCCGGATTTCTGCAAAATCACCTCTAAATCCTGCTGCGATGCCCCGTAAGATTCGGCTCCCACACGATGCCCCGCCACATGGTCCATTTCATGCGCGAGTTTATCAGCATTGGCCTGGAATGCCTTGAACTGGTCCGGGTCGGTTGGAATCGACTCGCCGGTGACTTTGCTGTAGAGCTCTCTGTTATAGATTTGCTGGGCGTCTTTTGCCGGAACATCCTTGTAGAGGACATCTCCGGGTTCAACCTTAACAAATTTGCCGGGGTTGTTGGGATCGGGCACTATTTCACCGGGCTTGGCTTTTACTTTCACGGTAAAATCAAGGTCGCTGCCCACCTTGGGCTTGGCCGTCGGATTGGTGGGTTTGAGCATTTCCACGTCTTTGGGATCCAGTCCATAGCGCTGGGCGATCTTTTCTTTTACCACCTGATCCACATCATCCGTGATCAGCTGTTTCATATTATTGTTGTAAGCAATTTTTACGGAATCGTCTCCTTTATTGAGCGCTCCGATGGCATGCTTGTCTTTCTGGCACTCCACAAGCGCTTGGCGGATATCCGATGCGTCGCCGCTTTTGAGCGCTTCGGCCAGTCTGTCCGCCTTCTGCTGACCGGCCAGGCGGCCCGCTTTCCAGGCCTGCGCTCGGGCCGGATCATCAAGTCTGGGAGTGATGCGCGCTGCGTCTGCTGCCGTGTCCGCAGCTTTTGCGGCTTTGGCGGCATCGGATGCGGCATCGGCCGCTTTGAGCGCGTCGAGCCCTGCGCCCGCGCCTGCGGCGGCGGTTTTCGTGCCGCCGGAGGCAAAATTCAAAGCGGTATCCACGGCTCCATATAATGCGCGGCAGACACGCTGCCCCACCGGAACGTTCGGATCGAGGACTTTTCGCCAGTTATCGACGCCCAGGGCAGCCTCCGCAAAACCGACCGGATCGGAAACAATGACAACCGCCATATTTCCGGCAACGCCTGCGGCCTTGATGACCCCGCTTCCTGTGTCTTTGACGACGTTGCCCATCCTGACCGTTGAATCCACGGGATGAAGAATCAGATCCTTGGCGGTATCCACCGCCGCCTGACCGACGGCTTTCCAGTTGTCGCCATCGGTTAAATCAGCAAAAGTATCTCCGGCGGCTGTGATCAGGGCGCCGGTTGTGTCTCTCACCTCGCGGGCGGCGGTAAGCGCCATATCTTTCAACTCACCGGGAAGCGCGTCTAAATCTCTGTTGACGCCCTCGACATAATTGTTCCAGGTGTCGCCAAGCTGCGTGGCAAACGAGTTGTCCAATTGCCTTTGAATTTCCAGTTCGGCCAGACGCTCGCGAAGCTGTTCGATTCTGTCGAGTTCGGCCTGTTTTTCGCGGATTTCATCGAGTTTTTCCCGGGATTCCCTGATCCGGTCTGTGAGTTCTTTGATATCGTCATCCGTATCCGATTTGTATTGGTTCCAGGCCTCGGCGTTTTGTGCCTCCATCGCCTGGCCTTCTTCCGGGAGCACCCATCCCCAGCGGTCCGACCAGACTTTGCCTTGGCGCATCATCGAGCGCATCGCGTCAAAATCGGCCTTGTTCATCCAGTAGGGGCCGCCCTTGTCCCACGGCGGCTGATGCCAGACGTTTCCCTGATACTCAAAGCCGGGCGGGATAGGATCGGGAATGACCGTTTCCAAAACAGGGGATTCCTGAATAAAGGCATCGCTTACAGCGGCTTGCGGTTCTTTGGGGATGCCCCCGATATCCTCTACGATGTCTGTGTCAGGTATTGCATAATCATCTGCCGGGACATCCGTTCCTCCGGACGCAAAAAGGCTTTGCAGCGTAGCGCGAATGTCTGTGATGTTTTGGAGGCCGCCCATGCCGAAAAGCTGAATCAGCGCGCCCAGCGTCAAAACCATAGAGCCGCCCGCCACGGCCAGAAGCACGGTTCCCGGGGGCAGTTCTTTGTCGTCCGTATCAGAAGGGGTTGGGCCAATCGCTTTTGCTTCTTGATGGCTATGAGCCGATGGTTGGACTTTGGGCCAGGGATAGGGTTCCGGTTCCATGATGCGTTTGACCTTTTGCATGTCAAGCGCCCGGATACGGCGGAGGATTTCTTCGGGCGTGACCAGAAAATCTAAACCACTCTCTTTTTTGATGGACATTTTAAAAACGACATTGCGATCGAGTACCAAATATTGTCGGTTTTCATAGAGTGTCCGGCCGCTGCCATCTGAATAGAACGTGTTAGCGGTGATCACCAAGGCCTGATCCCCCAGCGATATCGGGGTCGGTCCCGATACAGTCTGAGATTTGGAGGCAGTCTGCTTAAACACAGGGCGCATTCGGTCAAAATGTGACCTGGCGTCGTTCGAATTGATAAAAAAATAGTAGTGAATATTGGCTGTAAGGATTCGATTGCCTCCGCCGATGCCGCCGGGATGCTCGGACCAGGCGTTTGTGAACAAGCCAAAAGTGGCCATGCTGCTTTGTCCGAACCAAGACGCATTCATGTGCGGCATTTTTTCAACGGCATTTCCGGTGATGACCAGTGATGATAAAATCGGGGGAACTTTTAAAGGTGAGCCCGGTTTGGCGTCGCGCGGAGCAGAAACGGGATCCAACTCGATGACGACCTGCTGCTGCAGCCCTTTGCGGGGGTTGACGGTCAGGATTTGTTCGTTCTGCCAGTAGTGTCGTTCCCATGCCACAAGACGATACGTCCCCGGCGGCAGTAATGGTTGGTGATTATCCGGGTGAAACCAGTCTGCGGCAAGGTCGGATTGGTAATAGACTCGACCGTTGATGGGTTTTCCGGTTTTGGAATCTTTCAGAATGAACGTAAAACGAACCCATTTTTCCTGGCCTTTGGAACGGTAATCCGTGGCGTCTGCAAATGCAGGGGAAACAAAGAGAAATAATATCGTAAGCGGAAGTATAAGATGGCAAAAAAATCTTAATGACGCAGGTGTAATCTTCATCATAAGCGCTTTCTTATTCATACATAAAACCAAAACGATTTTTAAAGCGCACGGCCGCATCCTCCACAGAATCTGGCATCGGGCTTGAGACGGTTGCCACAGGCCGGGCAGAAAT
>CAYUDM010000064.1:0-14370 GCA_964443625.1 uncultured Smithella sp.
GGCTGATGAATGATACGGCTGCCACGTTGGTGGCCAGCGGGCAGGGACTGATAGACCCAGGAAATTATGCTGGGTAAAGTGGACATTGGCGCCGTTGTCGGTATTGAAAGCATGAGCAACGCCCCTTATCTGCTCTTCGGCGCCCGCAAGGGCTATCGCCTCAATGACGGCGAAAAAATTCAGGACAGTTTGATGATCGGCGGTCTGGTGGACGCACTTTTGGGCTACCACATGGGTATCACGGCGGACAACATTGCGGATCACTACAAAATTTCGCGCCAGGAGCAGGATGAATGGGCACTCATGAGCCATCAGCGCGCCTGCGCCGCCAGCGACAAGGGCTGGTTTAAAGAAGAAATCATCCCTGTGGAAGTTAAAACTAAAAAAGGTCCGGTCATGTTTGAAAGAGACGAACATCCCCGGGCAGACACAAGCATGGAATCTTTAGGCAAACTCAAACCCGTTTTCAAAAAAGATGGCACGGTGACCGCCGGCAACGCCTCCGGTCTTAACGACGCGGGGTCGTGCCTGATCCTGATGGCCGCTGAAAAAGCCAAAGAGATGGGCCTTACGCCTATCGCGCGTGTCGTGGCGTCCGCTCCCGGCTCCGTTGAACCGCGCGTCATGGGCATGGGGGTTGTTCCGGCCGTTTACAATGCTCTGAAATTTGCCAACATGAAACTGGCTGACATCGATTATTTTGAACTCAACGAAGCCTTTGCCGCCCAGGTCATCGGCTGCAACCGCGAATTGAAGATTCCATTGGAGAACGTCAACGCCGTCGGCTCCGGCATCAGCATGGGCCATCCGGTCGGCGCCACCGGCGCCCGATTGATCGTCACCCTGATGGGCGAACTCAAGCGCCGCGGCAAGAAATTCGGCTGCGCGTCGCTTTGCGCCAGCGGCGGCCCCGGCCAGGCGTTCATCATTGAAATGTTGTAAATCGCCTCGCACAGGCCGCTTTCGGGCGGCCTGTGCCGTTAAAAAGACATTTCCACGTTGGTGATTGACAACGCGGAAGCGAATCATCAAGTTACAAAGCAACAAACTTTACCGTTGCGGCAATCTTTTGTCGCATTGTCAGGAGGAAAAAAATGGCTCTGAAAACGCCCCAGCAGTATGAAGACAGTTTACGCAAGATGAATTTCAAAATTTACCTGATGGGAGAGTTGGTGGATAATTGGGTAGATAACCCGATCATTCGTCCGTCTCTGAATTCAGTAAAAAAGACTTATGAACTCGCGCACAAGCCGGAATATGAAGATCTCATGACGGCCAAATCGCATTTGACCGGAGAAAAAGTCAATCGTTTTACGCATCTTCACCAGAGCACGGATGATCTTATCAAAAAAGTCAAAATGCAGCGCCTGCTGGGTCAGCAGACCGGTTCATGTTTTCAGCGCTGTGTGGGAATGGACGCCATGAACGCGGTGGACAGCACCACCTACGAAATGGATTCGAAGCTCGGAACCAAATACCATGAGCGCTTCATTAACTTTCTGAAAATGGTTCAGAAAGAAGACCTGACCGTGGATGGCGCGATGACGGATGTCAAGGGCGATCGCGGATTGGCCCCCCATCAGCAGGCCGATCCGGATCTGTTTGTCCACGTGGTCGAAAAAAATGACAAGGGCATCGTCGTTCGCGGCGCAAAAGCCCATCAGACCGGCGCGGTCAACTCCCACTGGGTGCTGGTAATGCCCACGATTTCCATGGGAAAAGACGATGCGGACTATGCCGTATCCTTTGTCTGCCCGGCGGACGAAAAAGGCATATTCTATATTTATGGGCGACAGTCCTGCGATACCCGCAAGCTTGAAGGCGGGACAATCGACGTGGGCAACCACGAATTCGGCGGTCATGAAGCCCTGATGGTCTTCGACAATGTCTTCATTCCGTGGGAAAATGTGCTCATGTGCGGCGAAACGGAATTTTCCGGCATGCTCGTGGAGCGGTTCGCGGGCTATCATCGTCAGAGCTATGGCGGCTGCAAGGTCGGCGTGGGCGATGTGCTCATCGGTGCGGCGGCGCTCGCGGCGGATTACAACGGCGCAAATAAAGCTTCCCACGTCAAGGACAAGCTTATTGAAATGACGCATCTGAATGAAACGCTCTTTTCCTGCGGCATTGCCTGCTCGGCTCAAGGGCATAAAACAGCCTCCGGCACATATCTGATCGATTTGCTTCTGGCCAATGTCTGCAAGCAGAACATTACCCGTTTCCCCTATGAAATCTGCCGCCTTGCTGAAGACATTGCCGGAGGCATGATGGTCACCATGCCCTCTGAAAAAGATTTCAAGCACCCCGAAATCGGCAAGGTTCTGGAAAAATACATGCAGGGCACCGCCAATATTTCCTGTGAAGACCGGGCCCGCATCATGCGGTTGGTCGAAAACCTGACGCTCGGCACGGCCGCCGTCGGCTACCGGACCGAATCGATGCACGGCGCAGGTTCGCCCCAGGCCCAGCGCATCATGATCGCCCGCCAGGGCAATCTGGAACAGAAAAAGAAGCTGGCTAAGAACATCGCCGGCATCAAGGAAGAAAAGAAATAGTTTCCGCAACCCTTCCGGCAATTTCAATGCACTGCCGGAAGGGTTATTCCCCCGGCGTTAAACTTCCATTTTCAACCTTATTTTTTAATATGAAAAAAAGCGCCTTTAACCGAGCAAAGGCGAAGCCGTAAAAATGTAAATACTTTTGCAACAGGGAGAACTCCATGAACCTTCTTCGCGTATCCATGAACACCAAAAAAGTGACTTCCCAGCCCCTTCCCGCCGAGTGGACGTATCTGGGCGGAAGTGCGCTTGTGGCCAAGATTATGAACTCGGAGGTTCCGCCCTCGTGCGATCCGCTGGGACCGGACAATAAACTGATTGTCGCCTGCGGGCCTTTGGCCGGAACACGCGCGCCGCAACTGGGTCGTATTTCCGTCGGTGCGAAAAGTCCGCTCACCCAGGGCATCAAAGAAGCCAACTCCGGCGGCCCTGCCGGGCAGTTTCTAGACCGGCTCAATATCCGCGCCATTATCTTTGAAAAAGCGCCGGAGGCCAAAAAACTTTTCCTCCTTTATATTAATAAGGATGGCGCCAAACTGCTGCCGGCCGATGATTACAAAGGGATGAAGAATTATGCACTGGCCGCCGCTTTGCAAAAAAAATACGGCGATAAAGTGGCCCTCGTGTCGGTAGGACTCGCCGGAGAGCGTCAGTATAAAGGCGCCTCCGTCTCCTTCACGGATATGCTGGGGGATCCGTCGCGAAACGCTGCGCGGGGGGGCCTGGGTGCCGTGATGGGCGCCAAGGGGCTTAAAGCTATCGTCATTGATCCCACGGGAACGGAACAGGTTAAAATCGCCCGGCCTGATGATTTTCGCCAAACCGTGCGCGACTGGGCGGATACTCTCAAACATGATGTGGCCATCAGTCTCTACACACGATTTGGAACGCCCTTTGCCATCAACAACTCCGCCGGTCACGGAACACTGCCGGCGATGAATTACCGCTCCGGCCGTCCCGAAAATTTCACCGACGTCAGCGGTCATGCGATTCAGAAAATTCTCTTTGAGCGAGGCGGTAAAATGCACGGCTGCATGCACGGCTGCCTCGTGCAATGCTCCATCATTTATCCAGATAAAGACGGCCAGAAAATATGTGCGGCCTATGAATATGAAACTATTGCGCTTTTGGGAACCAATCTGGGCATCACCAACAATGATGAAATTGCCCGGCTTAAATTTATGTGCGATGATCTCGGCCTCGATGCCATTGAAACCGGAGCGGCGCTGGGTGTGGCGGCGGAAGCCGGTAAAATGAACTGGGGAGACGGTAAGAGCGCGGCCAAACTTTTAAATGAAGTGGAAAAAGACACGCCCCTGGGATTTGCGCTCGCCAATGGCGTCGTCACCACCGCCCGTCATCTCAAGATTGACCGCATCCCGGCTTTTAAGGGCCAGGCTCTGCCCGCGCACGATCCACGCGCCGTCAAGGGCACGGGGGTCACGTATTTTTCATCGCCCATGGGCGCGGATCACACGGCGGGGCTCACCTACCGGCAACCCAAAGAAAAAAAGGAGCAAATTCAGACATCGCTGGGCACACAGATCAAAGCCGCCACATGTGACGCTTACGGCTATTGCCTCAACTCCGTTCCAGGCAGCGCATCCATTTACAAATTTTTTGCGGCGCTTCTAAACGCGCGCTATGATCTGAACCTGACGGAAGATGACATTCTTCACACGTCCAAGCAATTGCTGCGCGATCAGCTGGCGTTTAATGAAAAAGCGCAATTCAGCCAGATCGACAAGAAAATCCCCAAATTTTTCCGAGAAGAGCTGATTGCGCCGACCTCCGCCGTTTTTGATGTGGATGAGGATAAAATCAAAGAACTCTGGAAGGGACTGGATGATTTCAAGGAGAAAGAAAAAATTCATGAGATTCGCATCCCGCCGTCACCCGATATTCTGATGGGAGAAGGGGTTTCCCGGGTCATGGGTAAAAAGATCAAGGATCTGGGCGTCAAAAAAGTTTTTTTAGTGACGGATCCCTTCATGTTCCAAAGCGGACGCGCCTCCGAAGTGCAAACGCAGCTTCTTAAAAGCGGCATCGAGGTTGTTATTTTTTCAGACGTCGTGCCGGATCCTCCCATCGAACTCATAGAGCAGGCGGGAAAACTCTATAAAGACGCGGGCTGCAACGGTATTATCGGTTTAGGCGGGGGATCATCGCTCGATACGGCCAAGGTCATCGGCCTGCGCGTCTCGCACGGAGGAGAGCTGCGCGAATTTGAAAGCATCATCGGCGGCGGCGCGAAGATCAAGCCGGTTTTGCCTCCGATCATAGCAATTCCCACCACCTCCGGAACAGGAAGCGAAACCAATCCCTGCGCGGTGATTACCGACAAGGCCCGGGAACTGAAATTTATTTTGTGGAGCAACCATCTGGTGCCGAAACTGACGGTGGTCGATCCGCTTTTCACGAAAAGCATGCCGGCCTTTTTGACCATTGAATCCGGCATCGACGCGCTGGCGCACTGCATCGAGGGACTGGTTTGCATGGCTGAAAAATACCACCCCTATTACGAATCCAAGGCGGTTTACGGCATCAAGCTGGTGGGGCGCAGTCTGGTTCGGGCCTATAAGAATCCCGACGACATCGAAGCCCGCATGGATATGTGCATGGCGTCGATGTGCGGGGGGCTCGCGCTGCTCAAAGGGTTGGGCTCAGGCCATTCCATCTCGCACGCGCTGGGCACGCAGCACAAACTGCCGCACGGCCGTACGGTTATTTTCGGCCTTTTGGGTTTTGTAATGGCCAATAAAGAAACCTGCCGGGAAGCTTTTTCGGAAGTCGCTTATCTGCTGAATCGTTCCGATGATCTGGAGGAGGCGCTGCGCAAGCTCTATGGTGAGCTGGACATCAAGATCAGCCTGAAAGATTACGGCATCAGCAAAAAGGATTTAAGACAGGTGGCCTTCCACGCCTCGCGTGAAGCCGTCAATCTGGCCACCGATCCGGCGTCCCCCAGCCAGTCCAAAATTCTGGAACTGCTGGGCTCAATGTACGAGTAGATCATTAAAAGGCGGGGCAGGCTAAGCCTGCCCCGCCTTTGTCTCATGATATGACAGACAGGAATCAATCAAACCGCACAACTTCAAAAATCTACTTTGCCCGTCCCGCCTTCCAGGCCGCAATAAGCTTATCGTAGTCAACGGTTTCGCCCTTGGGCTTTTCATTGGTCAGCTTGGCCTGAGGCGCCACGCCGCCGGGGCGGCCCAGGTAAATCTTTTCATCGACACACTTGTTGAGCTTGGGGCCTTTTTTGCCTTGAACGCCGGAACGCTCAATTCGCTCCATGACTCTGTCCATTTCACGGGCCAGATTATCCATGGCTTTATCAACACTGATCGCGCCCGATGAAGCCTCCCCGATATTCTGCCACCACAGCTGGGCCAGTTTCGGATAATCCGGAACGTTGGTGCCGGTGGGCGTATTGAGCACGCGGGCCGGGCTGCGGTAGTATTCGACCAGACCACCCAGTTTCGGCGCGCGGTCCGTATAGGACTTATGGCGAATATCGCTGTCGCGGATAAAGGTCAGGCCGACATGCGATTTCTTAAGTGATGTGGTCTTGGCCACACAGAACTGAGCATAAAGCCAGGCGGCCTTGATGCGGTCCACCGGCGTCTGTTTGAAAAATGTCCATGACCCGGCGTCTTGATAGCCCAATTTCATGCCTTCCTGCCAGTAGGCGCCATGAGGAGACGGTGCCAGCCGCCATTTGGGCGTTCCGTCCTTGTTGACAGTGGGACCGGGAGCGACCATGCCCGGAACAAAAGCCGTGTACCAGAAAATCTGCTGGGCCACATTGCCTTTCTCCAGATAAGGCAAATAGGTATAGAAATCCAAACCTCGGGCGCCCGGAGGTGCGTATTTGTTGAGCCATTCAATGTATTTGCGAAGCGCGTATTTCGCGGCAGGACCGTTGACATCGCCACCCCGGCAGACGCTCGCGCCGAAGGGACGGCCATCCTTGTCAACACCGATGCCCCATTCGTCAACCGGCAGACCGTTGGGAATGCCCTTATCCCCGGCGCCTGCCATCACCAGCCAGGCATCCGTGAAGCGCCAGCCCAGATCCGGCGCTTTCTTGCCGTAATCGTTATGGCCATAAACTTTGACACCGTCGATTTCTTTGATGTCATTGGTGAAGAATTCGGCGATATCTTCATAAGCCGACCAGTTGACCGGCACACCCAGTTCATAGCCGTATTTTTCCTTAAACTTCTTTTTGAAGTCCGGACGCTTGAACCAGTCGTAGCGGAACCAGTAAAGGTTGGTGAACTGCTGATCGGGAAGCTGCCAGAATTTTCCGTCCGGCGCGGTGGTAAAGGAGATGCCCATAAAATCCTTCACGTCGAGCGTGGGAAGCGTCACGTCCTTGCCCTCACCATTAATGAAATCTTCCAGGCAGATCGCATGGCCATAGCGGTAATGCGTTCCAATGAGGTCGGAGTCATTGATCCAGCCGTCATATAAATTCTTGCCGGAGGCCCACTGCGTTTGCAGTTTTTCAATGACATCGCCTTCCTGAATCAGGTCGTGCGTCACCTTGATGCCGGTAATCTCATAAAAGGCCTTGGCCAGCACTTTTGATTCATATTCATGCGTGGGGATGGTTTCCGAGACCACCTTGATTTCCAAGCCCTTAAAGGGTTTGGCGGCTTTGATAAACCATTCCATTTCCTTCATCTGCTGAGCTTTGGTAAGGGTTGAAGGCTGAAACTCCGAATCCACCCATTTCTTGGCGGCGGCCGTGTCCGCATACGCCGCACCGGTGAAGAACATCAACAACACAGTGACCAGACAGCCTGACAATAGCGTGCCGGCCATTTTTCCGAGTACCCTGTCTTTCATTGACTCTCCTCCTTTTGGCCTTCAGGGGTTATTCTTTGATCGCGGTTTCATTCTGCGCGCGTGAAGGCCGTAAACGCCCGGCAAAACAAAGCCTGACAAATAAACGCTCTATCCCCAGATCATCACAACGATGATCCAAGCCACAGCAAAGGGAAACACAATCCAGAGGCTCAGATCCGTTATGCCGATCCAGGCCAGATGAATGGTGGCCGCGCCCAGAAGTCCGACAAACAGACGCGTACCGGGTGTGGTGACAAGCGGTAGAAATCCGCGCCGCGGCACGGAGGGCCGAAGTGTCTGCCAGATCGTCATCGCCACAAGGATCAAAAATATGACCAGAAAGAAAATGGCCGTGGGTTTTGTCCATTCCATCCATTCCAAAGTCATCGACGTTCTCCTCTATACCCGACCGAGGGCAAACCCCTTGGCCATATGGTTTCGGACAAACCAGATCACTAATGCGCCCGGAACAATCGTCAGAACGCCCGCGGCAGCCAGAAGCCCCCAGTCCATGCCGGTGGCGCTGATCGTCCGCGTCATGACCGACTGAATGGGTTTGGCGTTGGTAATCGTCAGTGTCCGGGCAAACAGCAGTTCGACCCAGCTGAACATGAAGCAGAAAAAGGCCGTCACGCCGACGCCCGCGCGAATGAGCGGAATAAAAATGGTGATAAAAAACCTGGGCAGACTGTATCCGTCGATAAACGCCGTTTCGTCGATTTCCCGGGGAACACCGGACATGAAACCTTCCAATATCCACACGGCCAGCGGGACGTTGAACAGACAGTGCGCCAAAGCGACGGCAATATGCGTGTCCATCAGCCCGATGGTGGAGTAGAGCTGGAAAAACGGCAGCGCGAAAACCGCCGCAGGCGCCATGCGGTTGGTCAAAAGCCAGAAAAACACCTGCTTGTCGCCGACAAAGGTATAGCGGGAAAAGGCATAGGCCGCGGGAAGCGCCACGGCAAGCGAGATCATCGTGTTGATCGTCACATAGATGATGGAGTTGATATACCCCATATACCATGATGAATCGGTGAAGATTTTGATGTAGTTGGCAAATGTGGGATCGACCGGATAGAGGGTCAACTGGCCGAGAATGTCGGCGTTCGTGCGTAACGACATGTTCATCATCCAATAAATGGGAAGGAACAATAAAATAAAATAAATCCCCAGTGCGATAAATTTTTTCCGGCCTTTCATTATTTTTGCGCTCCTTTCCCCGCATTTTGCAGCACCTGGTAAAACACAAAACACAAGATCTCGACGATGAGCAGATAAATCAATGAAAAGGCGCCGGCGATGCCCAGATCAAACTGGCCCAACGCTCGCTTGACCAGGTCAATGGACAAAAACGTCGTGGCGTTTCCCGGCCCGCCGCCGGTCAGTACAAACGGCTCGGCGTAGATGAGGAAACTGTCCATAAAACGCAGCAGCACGGCGATGGTCAGCACCCCGCGCATCTTGGGAAGCTGAATGTACCAAAACGTCTTCCAAGGCGACGCGCCGTCAATTTTCGCCGCCTGATAATAGACCTCCGGAATCGCTCTCAGGCCCGCGTAGGCCAGAAGCACGACCAGCGGCGTCCAGTGCCAGACCTCCATCAGCATGGTTGTGATCCAGGCATCGAGCGGCCGCGCCGTATGATCAAAAGAAATCCCCAGGACATTGTTGATAAAATGGCCCAATAGCCCGATATCCGGCCGGACAAAGATGATCCAGATGGATCCGATGGTATTCCAGGGAATTAAAAGCGGCAGCGCCATGACCACCAGAGCCACAGAAACGCCCCATCCCTTTTTCGGCATTGCGAGCGCCAGAAGAACGCCCAAGGGAATTTCGATGAGCAAAACCAGTCCTGAAAAAAGGAACTGTCGCCAGAGGGCCTCATGGAGGCGGCTGTCGCGTAAGACCGCTTTGTACATTTCCGTTCCGACAAACAAACCCTGCCCCGGACCGAAAATATCCTGCACCGAATAGTTCACCACCGTCATGAGCGGAATGATGGAGCTGAAAGCCACAACAATCAAAACGGGCACCGTCAAAAGCCACGCTCGATTATTATCCCATTTGTTCATGGACCCTCCCCTCTATTGGATCAGCCGCCCATTGGTGTAGAGTTTTACTTTTTGCGGAGGAAAGACAATCCAGGCTTTCCCGGTTTTGACGTCCGCGCCTTCCGGCAAGCGCGCATATAATGTTTTTTCGTTCGCCGAAGCCGTGACGATTTTATAACTGCCCAGATCTTCGATCTGCGTGACCCTCCCCTCCAGTGCATCATCAACGGGTTTGGCGCTGATTCCCAGATACTTGGGCCGAATGCCGATCTCCAGGTTCGCTCCGGCCTTTCGGGCCGCATCGGCTGAAGCGTCACTAAGCCGGATCGCGGACCCGTCGATGAATGCTCGATTCCCCTCAATTCGGCAAGAAAGAAAGTTCATGCCCGGAGAACCGATAAAATAACCGACGAATTTATGTTCGGGATTTTCAAACAGATCTTCGGGCGTGCCGGTCTGGACAATTTCGCCTTCGTACATGACCACGACTTTGTCGGCGAAGGTGAGCGCTTCGGTCTGATCATGCGTGACGTAAATCAAAGTCAGCTTGAGCTGTTCATGGATCTCCTTAAGCTTACAGCGCAACTGCCATTTGAGGTGCGGATCGATGACGGTCAGGGGCTCGTCGAAGAGAATCGCCGCCACATCGCTTCGCACCAGCCCGCGACCCAGAGAAATTTTTTGTTTGGCGTCTGCGGCAAGCCCTGCGGCCTTTTGCTGGAGGCAATCCGTCAGATCCAGAATTTCCGCCACTTCCCGCACCCGGCGGTCAATGACGGTTTTTTCCAGATGCCGGTTCTTCAGAGGAAAAGCCAGATTATTATAGACCGTCATCGTGTCGTACAAAACGGGAAACTGAAACACCTGGGCGATATTTCGCTTCTCCGGCGGCAAAGCCGTCACATCCTTGCCGTCATATAAGACTCTCCCTCGCGTGGGCTTCACGAGTCCGGAAATAATGTTAAGCAGGGTGGTCTTGCCGCACCCCGAAGGCCCTAAAAGCGCATAGGCGCCACCGTCATCCCAGATATTGCGGATCGTTTTGATGGCATAATCCGCCTCGGTTGCCGGATGACGCAGATAACTGTGGGCGACATCATCAAACTCAATTTGAGCCATACAGAACTCCTTCTGACTATGTTTGAAAAGGCGACACCAGGAGACGTCCTGATTTTTCGAAAACAAAAAAGCAGCGAGGATTTACATAGACGGTAATCTCCGATCCGATGCGCCGGGGGTGAATGCCGTCTTCCTGCACCACCAGGCGAGCTTCTCCGTGATTGACATGTATAAACGTTTCCGATCCGTTGATTTCAGCCAGTTCCACTTTCACACCGATCGCGACCGTGTCATTGCCGTCTTGCTGCAAAAACAGATGATTCGGACGAACGCCGAAGAAGTATTCGCCATCGGCAACCCCGTTCAAATGGCCTGTCATTGGAATCACCATGTCGAGCCCCAGACGCGCGACGCCTCCAGATACAACGCCGGTCATAAAATTGATTGGGGGATCGCTGAACACCTGTGCCACGCGAGTGGTGGCCGGATGGTGGTAAACATAAGGGGTGGCGCCTGTCTGTAAAATTTTCCCTTCGTCCATAACCACAATGTTACCGCCCAGCATCAGCGCCTCCGAAGGCTCGGTGGTAGTATAGACGACGATGGAATGACGCTTCTGAAATATATCCTGAAGTTCGCCTTGCAATTCCTCGCGGAGCTTATAATCGAGATTGACCAGAGGCTCGTCGAGCAAAAGCAGCTGTGTGTCTTTCACCAGCGAGCGGGCAATGGCCGTGCGCTGCTGCTGTCCACCGGAGAGCTCCGCGGGCAGGCGATCAAGCAGATTATCGATATGCAGCATGGCCGCGGCCGCTCGGACCTTCTCATCGATTTCGCCGCGGGAGATGCCGCTCATTTTCAACGGGGAGGCGATATTGTCGTAAACGGTCATGGACGGGTAGTTGACAAACTGCTGATAAACCATGGCCACGCTGCGCTTGCGAACAAACAGGCCGGTCACGTCTTGGCCGCCGATGATGATACGGCCCGATGTTGGACGGTCGAGTCCGGCCATCAACCGCAGAAGCGATGTTTTGCCAGCCAGGGTGCGACCGAGAATGACATTGGTCGCATCACTTGACATTTTAAAACTGACATTGTTGATATGTGTTTCGCCGTTGAGAATTTTACTGACACTGTCGAGAAGGATTTCCGTCATCGCCATCTCCACTGCCGGAGCAGCTGTGGGTCTTTATGCCATAAACCAACTCAGTCGCTAAAGAAGGAAACTGAAATGCTTTAATAGACCTCTAAAAAATCAGATGCAACAACCTTTTCTAAAATAATAACTAGTCGATAAGAGACGATTCGCTGTTGACGGAGGTATATGTTCGTACAGTCCGCGCCCCATGTCAAGAACAAATTTCTTATTGATTCACATGGCCGTGCCAAACACAGGAAGCTGAAATCATTAAGAATTCATTGATCGGCAACGTGTCCTGCCTCCACAGCCAGCGACCTTTTTGATTGACTTGCCTTTTAGTTCTTCATTATACTTGCCAATCTTTGGCTGGCACTCTTCATAAAGGAGGATTTCATGAAAGTCCTGCGCGTCTCGATGAACGAACAGAAAGTGTCTTTCGAACCACTTCCGGCCCCCTGGCAGTATCTCGGTGGCAGCGCTCTTGTCGCCAAAATCCTCAATCAAGAAGTGCCGCCCGGGTGCGATCCGCTGGGACCGCAAAACAAACTCATTATCGCCTGCGGGCCGCTGGCGGGCACGCGCGCTCCGCAGCTCGGGCGCATTTCCGTGGGAGCGAAAAGTCCGCTCACGCAGGGCATCAAGGAGGCCAACTCGGGCGGGCCTGCCGGTCAGCATCTGGATCGACTGGGGCTTCGCGCCATCATTTTTGAAGGGCAGCCCCAACCGGGCAAGCTTTTCATCCTTATCATCACGAAAGACAAGGCCGGGCTCGTTGCGGCGGATGAATACCGGGGCATGAAAAATTACGATCTTGTTTCGGTCATCCATAAAAAGTATGGCGATAAAGTGGCCGTCATCTGCACGGGGCTCGCGGGCGAGCGCCAGTACAAGGGCGCGTCCGTGTCACTCACCGACATCTTCGGCGATCCGTCACGCAATGCCGCACGCGGGGGCCTGGGCGCCGTGATGGGCGCCAAGGGCCTCAAAGCGATTATTCTGGATGCCGCCGGAACCGATCAGATACCGCTTGCCGATCCGGACGCTTTTCACCACACAGTGCGTCAGTGGGCGGAGGTCTTGAAGCACGATGTGGCCATCAGCCTGTATTCCCGCTTCGGCACGCCCTTTGCCATCAACAATTCCGCCGGGCACGGGACGCTTCCAGCCAAAAATTACCGCTCCGGCCGTCCCGAAAACTTCACGGCGGTCAGCGGCAACGCCATTCAGAAAATTTTGTTCGAGCGCGGCGGCAGGATGCACGGCTGCATGCCCGGCTGCCTCGTCCAGTGCTCGATCATTTATCCGGATCAAGACGGCAAGAAAATATGCGCGGCCTACGAATACGAAACCATCGCGCTTCTGGGCACGAATCTCGGCATCACCGACAATGACGCCATTGCACGGCTGAAATTTATCTGCGATGACATCGGTCTCGACGCGATTGAAACCGGCAGCGCCCTGGGTGTGGCGGCAGAAGCGGGCAAGATGAAATGGGGCGATGCAAAAGGCGCGGAAAAGCTCCTGGGGGAAATCGAAAAGGAAACGCCGCTGGGGTTTGCTTTGGCCGGGGGTGTGGTAACGACCGCCCGCTTTTTCAATGTCGAGCGAATCCCGGCATTTAAGGGTCAGGCGCTGCCCGCGCATGATCCACGCGCCGTCAAGGGTACGGGGGTCACCTATTTTTCGTCTCCCATGGGGGCGGATCACACGGCGGGGCTGACCTATCGCCTGCCCAAAGATAAAAACGACCAGATCGAAACGTCGCTAAAAACCCAGATCAAGGCGGCCGCCTGCGATGCGTTCGGCTACTGCCTCAACGCCGTACCGGGCGGCGAGCCGGTGTATCCCTTTTTCGCCGCCCTCATGAACGCGCGCTTTGGTCTGGCGATGACCGAATTCGACGTGGTTAAAATCGCTAAGGAAACCCTCAAGGATCAGCTCGCGTTCAACGAAAAAGCGCAGTTTTCCAAAATCGACAAAAAGATCCCCTCTTTTTTCCGCGAAGAGCTGATCGCGCCTACGGAGAGCGTTTTTGACGTGCCGGAAAAAGAGATCAAAACCCTCTGGGCCGGCCTCAATACATTTAAGGAAAAAGGAAAAGTCTGGGAAATCCGCATTCCGCCGATGCCCGACATTTTGATGGGTGAAGGGGTGGCCAAAAGCATGGGAAAGAAAATCAAGGCCATGAAGGTCAGCAAGATTTTTCTGGTCACGGATCCCTTTATGTTTAAAAGCGGACGCGCAACGGAAGTTAAAAATATTCTGGCCAAAAGCGGCATCGACACGGTGATCTTTTCCGAAGTGGAACCTGACCCGCCCATTGAACTCATCGAGCGGGCGGGTAAACTCTACAAATCCAAAAAATGCGACGGCATCATCGGCCTGGGCGGCGGCTCGTCGCTAGATACGGCCAAAACCCTGGGGCTGCGCGTCACGCATCTGGGTGACCTGCGCGAATACGAAGGCATTGTCGGCGGCGGGAGTAAAATTCAACCCGTCTTCCCGCCAATCATCTGCGTACCGACCACGTCCGGGACGGGCAGCGAAGTCAACCCCTGCGCGGTCCTGACCGATAAGGCCCGCGATTTGAAGTTCATCCTGATGAGCAACCACTTCATTCCGAAGCTCGCCGTCATCGATCCGGTTTTCACAAAGTCCATGCCGCCCAACCTCACGATTGAATCCGGTATCGGCT
>CAYUDM010000065.1:0-14301 GCA_964443625.1 uncultured Smithella sp.
TCTGCCGGAATCGGTTTTTGAAGCCGATCCGCAAGGCCGGCTTATGTTTGTCAATGACCTTTCCCTGGAGCGGTTCGGTTACAGCCGTGAAGACTTCAACCGGGGCGTCAACCTGCTCGATATTGTGGCGCCGTGTGATCATGAACGCGCCTTGGCCAACTACCTGAAGGTCGTGACCTCCGGAGAAATCGTCGGACTCAACGAATACCTGGTCCGCAGGAGAGACGGCACAACCTTTCCTGTTCTGATCCGCACCACGCCGGTTGAAACCGCTGGCAAAATCACGGGAACAAGAGGCGTTTTAGTGGACGTTTCAGAAAAGAAGACCCTGGAAGACCAGCTGATCCGGGCTCAGAAGCTGGAGTCCATCGGAACGCTGGCCGGCGGCATTGCCCATGATTTCAATAATCTTCTGATGGGCATCCTGGGGAATGTCTCTTTGCTTTTGATGGAAATGGACTCGTCCCACCCGTATTATGAACGCCTGCGCACAATGGAAGACTATATTCGCCGCGGGTCCGATCTGACCCGGCAGCTTCTGGGATTTGCCCGGGGCGGCAAGTATGAAGTCCGGCCCACCAACCTCGATAAGTTCGTCCGGCGAAGCGCAGAGATGTTCGGACGGACCAAAAAGGAAATCCGGATTCATCAAAAGAGTCAAGATGGACTCTGGCATGTGGATGTGGACCGGGGGCAGATGGATCAGGTCCTTCTGAACCTCTTTGTCAACGCCTGGCAGGCCATGCCCGGCGGAGGACAGTTATATTTGTCTCTGGAAAACACCCATCTCGAAGCGGCCGAGTGCCTGTCGCAGGACCTGACGGCCGGACGGTATGTGCGGCTGAAGGTGACGGATACCGGCATCGGCATGGACGGGACGACGCGATCCAGAATCTTTGAGCCCTTTTTTTCCACCAAAGACCGGGGCCGCGGCACAGGACTGGGCCTGGCGTCCGCTTACGGGATTATCCGCAATCACGGCGGGGCCATTGATGTGGAAAGCGAGAAGGGGACGGGAACGACTTTTGTGATTCATTTGCCCGCCTCGAAAAGAACAGCCGAAGAAGAACCGTCTCGTGAAAAGTTTCCTCAGCCGGGTCGGGGCAGCGTCTTGGTCATTGATGACGAAGGCATGATTGTGGATATTGCCTCCCGTATGCTCCGGGGCCTGGGATACAGTGTCTTTTCGGCCGGAAGCGGACCGGAAGGAATCCGCCTGTTCGAACGTCATCGCGATACCGTCGATCTGGTTCTGCTGGACATGATCATGCCCGAAATGAGCGGCCGGGAGACTTTTGACGCGCTATACGGTCTAAACCCCAATGTCCGTGTGCTTCTATGCAGCGGTTACAGCCTTGATCATCAGGCCGAAAGCATTATGAATGCCGGTTGCCGCGGTTTCATCCAAAAACCCTTCACGATGGCAGAGCTGTCTGAAAAGATTCAAGACATCCTGAAAATGGACTGACGGCCGACGCCTTGCGCCGACAATGAAGGTCAAATAAATCCGGTTAAGCTCCGCTTGCCGCATCTTTGACCTAAAGCTAAAACAATATCGAATAAGGCCCGGTGGATTGTACTCCACCGGGCCTTTCTTTACCGAAGAGTCTTTAGGTCTTATGAAATTCAGACTGAAAGACTGAAAGACTAAAAGGTCAAAGTCAGCTTGTTGATGACCAGATAATCGTTGGAGACGTCCTGGGCGAGGAGCGGATCAGCCCCGCCGCCATCCGTGCCTCTGAAGTAGTCCCCGGTGAAGAGGTAACCGGCGCCCAGCATGTAGGACAGGTTGTTAGTGATCTTGTAGGTCGCGGTTGCGTCCACTTCGATCCCGTAATCTCTGCCCGCCCAGTGACCGATAACCGGATGACGTTCTGCGGTTTCAGGTTTGTCGTCGGACCGATAAGCTGGATCAACATTCTATCCATGTCGGCCGATGTGGCCGACGAACAGGAATTGCGCATCGGAAGACGACAGGAGGGGGCTATTTTTTCCCGTTCGATCATTTTCGACCAAGGCCTCCGGAGCGTTTGGAGGCATCCTGGCCGATATTGCGCGGGATTTGATATCCTTCCCCACTAAAGCCCAAGTAGGCGAGGTGCCCGCGGACGTCATTTTCAAACTGAGTGTACTGGAGGGACCCGTCTATGGAGGGATATTGTTTCTTGGACTTCTGCTCTTTTCTGGCTACAAGCTTGACCGGACAAAAGTCCAAATGATTAGAGGCAATCTAAACAACCATCAAAAACCTGAAGAACCGGTGTCCTCGCGTTTTGGATAAACGAGGCGTATCGAGCATCGTTACTGGAAGGCACCCTCTATGATGATCGGTTTTCCGACACCCACAGCAATGAAATTTTCACCGAAGGCTTCTTCAAAAACTTTTTCCGCCGTCGTTCCGGTACAGTGACTGGGGGCCACCTTGTGAACATTTTCTTTTTGCATCTCCCGGGCAACACTTTTTACGCTGTTTTGGCTCTCATTCAGCAGGTGGAATCCGCCCATGACCAGATAGACCGAATATTTTGGAAACATGGATTTTGCCCGCCGCACGATTTCAACGATCCCTGGATGAGCACAACCGGTAATAACCACCAGACCCTTGGCCGTCTTAAGAATCAGGGCATTTTCCAAAGTCGCCTGGATGAACGGATTTTTCTCCCGGAAACTTGTCACCATGGCCCCCGTCGTAAAAACATTCTCGCAGACCTCCACGGAATCCTTCGGAACACGCAATATCGGGGCGCGCAGGTTTCTCTTGGAAAAAGCCGGCAGTCCGCCGATATGATCGTAATGCTCATGCGAAATCACCACCACATCAACGGATTCGGGATTGATTTTGAGACTATCCATATTTTCAATGACCAATCTGTCGCCGACATCAAATAAAATGGTTTTTTCGGCGCCTGAAATCAGGCAGGAATATCCCCAACCGGTTTTCAGTTCCTCGTTGGATGAGTTGTTGTCATAAAGTACGGTAAGGATCAGATCCCTTTTATGTTCCCGGGCACAGACGGGATCTGCGTTGACCATGACAATAAACATCAGTGTGACGATATAGACGATTAATGAAAGCCATCCGTTAAATTTGTTATGAACTTTTTTCATTGCAGCCCATTTCTTTCAGCGGCAGTTTCAGGGTTTGAAAACGTTGATCTTCATCCCCCTTCATTAATGAATGTTTTGAAGGTACTTTGCTAGAAAATTTTTAACCTTCATGTTGCTGTCCATGGCTGCTTCTTCCTGGTATTTCAGCTCCACATGATAAAAAAAACATGATGCGATATTATAAAACACTTTCAATGAGCGTTCTCCTGAAAAATCGAAACCGGGATCACTGACAGGATACACATTCACCAGAACTTCATAAGAATTCTCTGGAGACGAAGACCCTCTGGATCGGCAATAATTACCATAAAATTTTGACGGACCGTCCATGGCCATAAGCAGCAGGGGCGCATTGAAACCGGTCAGGTTGAACGGGATGGCGCCAGGCATATAAAAGCCGTACTTATCATGGCCCGCTGGATAAAACGCCACTGCTGCCTGAAAGGCTTCTTCACCGTCCAGCACGCCGTTAAAAAGGGCTGTGGCGCCGTACCCCCACCCCAATACCGCAATCTTGCCCGGGTTTACAAACGACAGACCCGCAAGATATTTTTTCCCATCGAGGGCGTCATTGGCCCTGCTTGTGTATTGCTGCCAGTAAAGATTAAAATGATGTTCAGGACCATAGTCATACAAAGCTATTCCCCGGGAGCCCATACTGTCCACATGCAAAACAACGTACCCCCAGCCGACCAGTTTTTCCTCCCACTCCCGATCTCCGGGAGATCTGAGTTCTTTATCGATCAGCATCACAACAGCCGGAAACGGACCATTGCCTTCGGGCTTCTTGAGCCAGCCGTTTAAGCTTGAATGGCTCGTCCTGGAGATAACATCTTTATGTGTTCTTTTAAATTCAACGCTTTGATCAATCTTGCCCTTGCCCCGGTATGATATTATTTCCTCGCAGAATGAAAAAGAGGCAACGACTAAAATCAACACAAAAGTGGTCACACAGCAGCAAGTCATTTTTTTCATACGTATGTCCTTTTAAAGGTAATGCTGTAAGTATCGTTCTAGGAACCGTTAATCAAGCCGTCGTTGTAGTCGCATGATGAAATCATGAAGACCATGAACGACCATTGGCAGAATTGAACGAATCGTCTGAAATACTTTTCCATAAGTGTTTTCACTCCTTAAGATCAAATTCCTGATATCAGAAGGACGTTGTGATTGTTTTGCGCAGTTTATGATAACGCAACGAAAATATCTTGTCCTTTATTGCTTTTAACGTTTCCAGGATTGCTTTTTTTCGAAAGGCTAAAAGGCAACCCGGGTATCGGCAATGGAGCTGTTTTGCAGGGACGATCATGAATATCTGCCTTTGCTTCGACGCCGGTGATTACGATGAATGATCTCACGGGAATGGCTGTTCAGCGGACGGGCTTTATGCACACAAGGGTTTGACCGGTATGCACAGATCCAATACATGAAGGCCATGGGAATGATTTTGCGTTTCCCGAAAATAAGACGGTTGTCTGGCTGATGGATGCTGCCGGTCAAAAACCAGTTAAAGATGAAATGCATCCAGTGTGGTCGTGATTTTCAGGCTCTGCTTGGCAATGGTATACGGCGTAGAGTTCGCCCGGCAAGGTCTCGACGTTGACCCAACGATCCGCTTTGACGGATTCGGGCACGCTGACACAGGCATCCAGGATCATTTTATCTGCCGTCATTTTGGTGCGATGGCGATATTCATGTTTCAGCATTTCACCGGAAGAAGGTCGCATGGGGCCTCATTCGTAAAGAGGTTTAATGGGCAGATAGAGATCGAGCTCTGCTTTTCCAAAAGGATGTGTTTTTGGATCATTGAGGTGACTTTGGAAAAAAGGGCGATTGTCCAGCTGATAAGCACTGGGAATGAGCCAGTTGAAGATCAGATTCAGCCAGGCCTTTTGATTCTGGAAGTTGCCCGGTTCAATTTCGCACCGATGGACGGCATAGGTTCCCGCCCGAAGGGTTCTAACACTCACCATGTTGTCCGCCTTCAGGGAGGCGGCCACGGTAATACAGGCATCATGAAGCCTTCGCTTCGGGGGCGTGATTTTAGGATTGCTTTCCATAACGGAAAGAATCATCACCCCTTCCAGCAACAACCCTCGAGGCCAGGCCCACTCCAGCAGCCTTTGGAAATTCAGGGCAATCTTCTCCTGGGACGCGCCGACCGATCGAATATAGGCAATCGGCAATTCCGGCATCTCGATCACATGGGCTTGCGGAACGACTGTTGCATCGAGAATTTCGCCGATCGGCAGTTGATCGACTTTGCAGTATCGATTGTACGTGTATTCGTCCAAGCTTCTAATTTCATCAATCCTTTTCCCTTTTAACACCTTCATTTTTTCGCACCACGCGCGCCAGTTATATTCCTGACGAAGCTGGGAAGGAGGAATTCCATGGTAGGCTTTGAACATTTTGGCGAAATTCTGCGAGCTCGAAAACCCTGAATCCAGGGCTACTTCGGTGATGGATTTATGCGGCTCAAGGATCAATTTGCGCAAAGATTCCTGAACGCGACGACGGCGGATAAAATCGCCCACCGGCTCACCGGCAACGGATTTAAAAACCCGGTGAAAATGATATTTGGACATATGGGCCATTTGCGCCAGCTTATTCAGATTCAAATCCTCGCCATAGTTTTGATGGATGTAATCAATCACTTGACTGACGCGCAACCGATATTCATTTTGTAAAATTTCGCCCGAGGGTGGCCGCATGCTGCCCCTTTGCATGGTCCGTTTATTTTGACGGTTTCAGACGGTTATCCATACTGGTAAAACCGCAGTCGGGCTGGTAGCAGGTGACGTTTAGAAACTCACAGGTCTGCTTGCACACCGGGCAGGTTTGCGGCGGGGCCAGTTGTACCACCGTGTTGCCGCAGTTCGAGCATTTCCAGGTGTTTTCCGGAAGGGTCGGTTTACTTTCGGCCATGATGAACCTCCTTGTTTGAAATGATTAGGAAATCTATCAAAAAACAGACCCGATTGCGACCTTTTTCCGGCTCCGACGAATTGACTTGAAATTACCGCCAACATCCGGTAAAGAAATGCACTCTTTTAGTTCAGGGGAAAACCGTGTCAAAAACCAGAAAAACCAATGATCTGGCGGACCTCACCTTCCTGGGATCGGGAAGAGCCGCCAAACCCGCTCGAAAACTTGAAACCTTTCCCAATCGTGCAAAACGGGACTATGTCGTCACGCTTTCAACCGACGAATTTACCTGCGTCTGCCCGATGACCGGCCAGCCGGATTTCGCGAAAATAAAGATTCAATACATTCCCGATAAAAAAATTGTCGAATCCAAATCGCTCAAACTCTATTTCTGGTCTTTCCGCAACGAGGGCGTGTTTCACGAACACGTCACCAATATCATTCTCGACGACCTGGTGACCGCGCTTTCACCGCGCTGGTGCAAAGTGACGGCCGAATTTGCCGTCCGAGGCGGAATCGCGATCGCGATCGACGCCGAATATCAAAAACCAAACAAAAAAATTTCAAGATAAAGCCGAAAGGAATCTTCATGCCAAAACGCAACGACATTAAAAAAGTATTGATTATCGGGTCGGGACCGATTGTGATCGGCCAGGCCTGTGAATTCGACTACTCGGGAACCCAGGCCTGCAAGGCGCTGCGCAAGTTGGGTTACGAAGTGGTGCTGGTCAATTCCAATCCCGCAACCATCATGACCGACCCGGGCATGGCGGATGTGACCTACATCGAACCGCTCAACGCGCAGGCGCTCACCGAAATCATCGAAAATGAAAAACCCGACGCGATTCTTCCCAACTTGGGCGGCCAGACGGGCCTTAATCTGACTTCGGAACTCCACAAGCTGGGCGTGCTGAAAAAGCACAACGTGAAAGTCATCGGCGTTCAGGTCGATGCCATCGAACGCGGCGAGGATCGCATCGCATTCAAGGAAACGATGAAAAAGCTCGACATTGACATGCCCAAAAGCGAACCGGCCACCTCGGTGGAAGAAGCCGAAAAAATCGCCGCCGACTTCGGTTACCCGGTTGTCATCCGGCCGGCCTACACGATGGGCG
The DNA here is from genome assembly GCA_964443625.1 of uncultured Smithella sp. Taxonomy (GTDB): domain Bacteria; phylum Desulfobacterota; class Syntrophia; order Syntrophales; family Smithellaceae; genus UBA8904. The sequence continues at coordinate 7,152 of CAYUDM010000065.1, forward strand.
GCACGGGCGGCGGCATCGTCTATAATCTCGAAGAGCTGCGGATGATTGCCGCACGCGGTATTTCGGCCAGTCTCATCGGCCAGATTCTCATTGAAGAGTCCGTCATCGGCTGGGAGGAACTCGAGCTGGAAGTCGTTCGCGACTCCAAGAATCAGATGATCACCGTCTGTTTCATCGAAAACGTGGACCCGATGGGTGTTCATACGGGAGACTCCTACTGCACCGCCCCGATGCTGACGATCTCCGACGAGCTTCAAAAACGCCTGCAGAAGTATTCCTACTCCATCGTTGAGGCCATTGAAGTCATCGGCGGCACCAACGTGCAGTTCGCGCACGATCCGGTAACCGATCGCGTCGTCATCATCGAAATCAATCCGCGCACGTCGCGCTCCTCGGCGCTTGCGTCCAAAGCCACGGGTTTCCCCATCGCGCTCATTTCCGCGATGCTCGCCACCGGCATTACGCTCGATGAAATTCCCTACTGGCGGGAAGGCACGCTCGACAAGTACACGCCGTCGGGCGACTATGTCGTCGTGAAGTTTGCCCGTTGGGATTTTGAGAAATTCCCGGGATCAGTGGACAAGCTCGGCACGCAGATGCGCGCCGTGGGCGAGGTGATGAGCATCGGCAAGAATTATAAGGAGGCCTTCCTCAAGGCCATCCGCTCACTGGAGAAAAAACGCTATGGCCTGGGCTTTGTCAAAGACTTCCATGCCAAATCGCAAGACGAGCTGATGGAAATGCTGGCCGAACCCACCTCGGAGCGTCAGTTCATCTTATACGAAGCCCTGCGCAAAGGGGCAACGGTGGAGGCTCTGCACGCCAAGACGTTTATCAAGAAGTGGTTTATCGAGCAAATGAAGGAGCTGGTCGATCTCGAAGAAAAAATTCTTTCGTATAAGGGCAAAGCCCTGCCTTCGGCGCTTCTGGTTCAGGCCAAAAAAGACGGCTTCTCTGACCGCTACCTGGCGCAAATCCTCGACATCAAGGAAACCGATCTTCGCCGGCAGCGTCTGGCCGCGGGGATGGGGGAAGCATGGGACGCCGTGCCGGTGAGCGGCGTGGAAAGCGCGGCCTATTACTACTCCACCTACAACGCGCCGGACAAAGTCAGCGTGAGCAAAAACCGCAAAATTATGGTTCTGGGCGGCGGTCCCAACCGCATCGGCCAGGGCATCGAATTCGATTACTGCTGTGTGCATGCGGCCTTCGCCCTGCGAGATGAGGGCATTGAATCGATCATGGTCAACTGCAATCCGGAGACGGTATCAACCGATTATGACACATCCAACAAGCTCTACTTTGAGCCCCTCACGGTCGAAGACGTGCTGAGCATTTATGAAAAAGAGAAACCTGAAGGCGTGATTGTCCAGTTCGGCGGGCAGACGCCGCTCAACATTGCCGCTGATCTGGCCTGCTCCGGCGTCAAGATTATCGGCACGTCACCGGAGACGATTGATCTGGCCGAAGACCGTGACCGTTTCCGCATGATGATGGACAAACTCGGCATTCCCATGCCCAAATCCGGCATGGCCAGCAATCTCGAAGAAGCCCTCAAGGTGGCCAAGAGCATCGGCTATCCGCTCATGGTCCGCCCCTCCTACGTGCTGGGCGGCCGTGGCATGGAAGTCGTCCATGATGAAGAGATGCTGCGCCGCTACGTCCATGCCGCGGTGGATGTAACCCCCGAGCGGCCGATTCTGATCGACAAGTTTCTGGAAAACGCCATCGAAGCCGAAGCCGACGCCATTTCCGACGGCACGGACGCTTTTGTTCCGGCGGTGATGGAACACATTGAACTGGCGGGCGTGCATTCGGGCGATTCCGCCTGCGTGATTCCGCCCATCAGCATTCCGGCGCGCCACATCGACACCATCAACGACTACACCCGGAAAATCGCCATTGAGTTCGGCGTGATAGGATTGATGAATATTCAGTATGCCATTGCCAATGATGTTGTGTATATTCTGGAGGCGAATCCCCGCGCGTCGAGAACCGTCCCGCTGGTCTCCAAGGTGTGCAATGTGTCGATGGCGCGGATTGCCACGCAAATCATGCTGGGGAAAAAACTCAAAGACATGAACTTACAGCACAAATCCTTCCGCCATTTCGGCGTCAAGGAAGCGGTGTTCCCTTTCAATATGTATCAGGAAGTCGATCCGATCCTGGGGCCGGAAATGCGCTCCACGGGCGAAGTGCTGGGACTTGCCGAATCCTTCGGTCTGGCTTATTTCAAAGCGGAAGAAGCCACGGGCCAGAGCCTCCCTTCGGAAGGCACCGTGCTCATCACCGTGGAGGACCGCGACAAGGACGGCATTCTGGAAGTGGCGCGCGCCTTTGCCGCCATCGGCTTCAAGATCAAATCCTCGGAAGGAACGTGCAAGTATTTCAGCGACCACGGCATTCCCTCCGAGCGCATCCTGAAAATGCATGAAGGCCGGCCCAATATCGTCGACGCGATTAAAAACGCCGAGATTCAACTCGTGATCAACACACCGGCAGGCAGGCTTTCCAAATACGACGATTCGTATATCCGCAAGGCGGCCATCAAATATAAAATTCCCTATATCACAACCGTGGCCGCAGCAGTCGCCGCGGTGAAAGGCATCGCCGCCTGCCGCGAGGGCCATGGACGGGCCAAGTCGCTGCAGAGCTATCACTCGGAAATCAAGTAAGCTGAAAAATGCGTCATCCGTAAAAAAAGCCCGGCGAGTTTGTCATCGAGCCGGGCTTTTTGCATTTTTCTTTTTTCCGTGATCGTCTTGTGAGGACCCGTCGCTAGAAGGTCAGTGTCAGCTTGTTTAAAACGAGAAAGTTATCGGAAATTGAGTTGACGGGACTTTCCCCTTTGTAATAGTCACCCGTAAACAGATAGCCGACACCCACCATGTAGACCAGATGATCGGTCAGTTTATACGTCGCCGTGAGATCCGTCTCCCATCCGTAGTCGCCATGGAGCCAACCGACCGTCGGCTTCTTATCGGTATGCGCGTAGGACACGGAGGCCATGATGTCGAGCTTGTCGGTCGGTCGGATTCCGCCCCTGGCTTGGAAAAACCAGGCATTCACCATGGGCGAACTTTGGCGCGCGTTATTGAAACCGTCGATATTGCCGGCCCAGTAACTGAGATCTTCAGTCCACATGATCAGGCACGGACTCCAGTCCCGCCCGCCGTTGTTTCGCATGGCGTCGCCTTCGACTCTCGTCGTCGCAGGATCGTCTCCCGACACGTAGGCGACGGTTCCGCCCAGATAAAATCGATTCAGGTCTGCGGTCGCGTCCACCCAGCCCGAGACAGAAGAAAGCTTGACGTCCTTGGCAAAAATGCCGTCTTCGTAATTTCGCAGCTTGCCGATAAAGTAAATCAGTTCTGCCTGTACACTCACCGGCCCTGCCTTGAACTTTGTATAGGGCATGAAGTTGTTATAAAGACTTCGGAAACCGGGAGAGGCCGGTCTGTTTCCCGCGTCGCGGCCCAGACCGATCAAAATGCCCGCCTCTCCGGTCTGCCATTTATACTTGAAAGCGCCGCAATACTTGTCGCCGTCGAGATCCGAACCCGCTGCTGCGGGTGCTGTCCTCGAAAAGTTCCGTTCCGCCATCTTGGCGATCTGGAAGGTGAACATCCACTGCTTCGTGTTGTAAACCCAGGCGATTTTTCCCCGCGGCGTGGAGGTATCCATAAAAACGGTGCCCCAGGCGCCGTCTCTCATGTAGCCTATCCGCCACAAACCGACGGGAGAGTTGTACGTCAGATAAATCCAGTCGAAGGCGATGTTCTCATTTTCGGCGCGGCTGCCCGCCGACATCGTGTCGAGCGCCTGAGAAGGCGTTGTGCGGGTTGCGCCCCAGCTGCGCTCCATGGCGTCCAGACGGGTGATCAGCGTCAGACCGGGCGCCACAAGAAAATCCGTCTTCAGGCGGAGTCGCTGAAAATAAAATGCCGTCGAAGAACCGTCCGTCGCCGTGCCCTCTTTGACCGAGGTTCGATCCAGATACATGCCGCCCGCGACAAAATCACCGCCGAACTTCAGATCCAGCGCGACAGCCTGTGAAACGGAAACCAAAAGAAACACCCAAGACCATAACAATAACAAATGTTTTTTCATTTTTCCCCTCATCAGTATTTGATATCAACGTGAAATGCGTTGCGTTGCAAGCCGGAACTAAAACGTTGGTCGCAGCGTTTTATGGTGAACCACTTAGCACACGACCCGGATGTGAGTAAATTGAAAATTTAACCTGATTTAGGAAGGGGACCGATCGAAATCGGCGCGTTGATTCCCCCGGCGCCATCAGCGCCCCAGAAGGACATCACCGGTATCCGTGACGAGTTTTTCCGGCAGCTCGAAGATCCGGCGAAACATATCGAGCGTCCCTTTTGTCAGCGACTTTGCCGGAATCGCCGTCACCTTCGGGTTGTCCCAGGGGCCTTCCGCCTCAAAATGAACCGTGATCAGGCGCCCCCGCTCGTCGGTCAGAATCCAGCCTGCCACGGGAATTCTCGCGGCAATGCGATCGATCGTCTGCAGCGGATGGACGCCGATGATGTTATCAAGGGTCTGGTTGATCAGATCGACCTGTCCCACCGCCGAAACCTGCATGGCGTTACTGTCGATCAGAAAATTCTCGGACGTCAAAACACCCGAGGAAATCCGGAAATCTCCCGTCATTGCCGTATAGGGCATACCGTCTTTGACCATGTCCGGCAGTTGCAATCGAAAAAGCTGCGAAACATTCAAGATAGAGAAGACTTTCGACAAGACGGCGAACTTTCGAAGCATGCCGTTTTCAGCGCTCGCTGTCACGGTGCCCTCAATCGATTTTTTGAACGTTTCAAAATCATTTCCAGACGCCTTGAGATCCGCCTTCATCGACAGCCGGCCCGTGACCACTCTGTCTCCAATGTCCAGAATGTGCTGGATCTCAGAAAGTGAAGCGTTCTTGAGCGAAACAGACGCTTCGTAACGGTTGTCTTCGGCGGATGGAAAATGAATCCGGCCGGAAGCCGCAAGCGCGCCCTCGGCGATCCGGGCTGTCAGAGATTCAATGGTCATCAGCCGATCGTCCATTGTCACCTGCGCGATCAGATTCAAAAGATCCGACGACCCGAATATCAGACGCCCAATGTTGATCGTCGCCGCCAGGATCAGTGGTTGGACAGACGGCTTTTTGCCCTCCTTCATCTTCAGATCGAAAAGTGGAACAATATCCTCCGATTCGACCAGTGGGGCATTTAAAGCCAGCGTGATTCGCTCGTCGGTGCCGAAAGGAATGTCGCCGTTGAGAGTCAAAACGGTTTTCCCCGTTTGCAGGCTGAGTCTCTCAACATTGAGGCTGTCTCCGTCAAGAGCAAACCGGCCCCGAACGTTTTGGAAAACAAATTCTTCGTTTCCGCCGTTCAGGCCCGCGTCCGAGACGAAAAGAGCCGGTGATGTGATCCGGCAGGCGAGTTTTGGTTCACGCCATTTTTCAACCGAACATTGCCCCGAAACCTCACTTCGGCCGAAACGTCCTTTGAAGCGGGACGTGTCCATTCGGCTGTTTTTAAAGACCGCGCTTCCCGAAAGACCGCTCATAGCGGCAGCCTGCTCCCAGGGGATGAACGAAACGTCGGAAAAAGACATCCGACCCGTCCATGTCAATAACGCCGGGTCGGAAAAATCACCGCGCACCGTGATGTCTGCGCGGAGGAGTCCCGCAAAACCATACGCTTCCATCGAGGGAAACAGCCAGGCGGTCTCTTTCAGATCGAGACCGTCTGAGCGCAGGCGGATGCGGGCGGGTCTTTTATTATCAAAGCGAAACGCGACCGCGCCGTCGAGGGTCAAAGGATGAAGCTCAACCTGAAAGGATTGAACATCCAGAGCTTTGTCATCCAGAAGCATACGGGTATTGAGCTTGGCCGGTTTGCCCGGCGGTTTATTGAACACGTCGGGCAGACCGATGGCCGCGCCGGTCAGATCCCAGTCGGCCTGTATTTCAAACCGATCGACAGGGCCGTGGCCCTTCAAATGCAGTGTCGTCAATCCGTCAAAGGAGAGATCGGCGAAACGCTCGGCTCCAATGAGCCAGCGCGCCTCCGTTTGCCTGGGTTCAACACGCGCCTGCGCCGTATAAACAGGCGGCCCGGATGCGGCAAAGTCGGAAATATGGCCGTCGAGCGCAAACGGCGAAGTGCCGAATCGGCCGTTCATGTCTTTGAGATAAAACCGCCTGTCCATTAACTCCATGATGCCGTGAATGTCTCGGAAAGCGGGCGTTTCATCATTAATGGAGAATATCCCCCCGTCAATCGATGCCCGCAGGAACAAAACATTCGCGTTTTCAGGCGAGCTCATGTTTGTGATTTGTCCGATCCTTCCGGACAGCTTTAAATCCAACAGACGGTAGGCGCCCTCTGACACGTGCCGGTTGACGAAGTCGGCAACGTCGTGGCCGATGAGCGCCCAAGGCACATAGGCTTCAACGTCTTTTCTGGAAAGCGCCGAGGAGGATCCGATAAGCTCAAAATAGGGGTCTTCCGTGTCAATGTCGCGCCATTTCAGACGGGTCGCCACCGAAAACCCGTCAATCGTCAGACCGGGAAGATCAACAGTCAGCTCGTTTGCGTCACGCGAGGCAATAACCTGAAGGGACAGTCGTCCGGGAGACAGGGGCCTAGAAAAGACCTCCGGATAGTCCAAAACCGGTTTGACAACCGTCAGGTTGCCTTTCGCTTCAAAACGGTCGATCGATCCGGACCATGCAACCTCAAGGTCCGCGCGCCCCGCGACGCGCTTAAACGGTGAAATCTCGCCGACATAGACAGACCAGGCGGAAAGATCAAGACCCGACAGCCTTGCGGTAAAATCCGCATGGTTTTGCGATATCCGCTGTCCGGGGCCGGCCGGGCGGACTTTACCCGAAGCCGTGATTTGCGCGGAATTGCCTGCTGCGTTTAACGCGGCGCTCAGGCGCACCTGAAAAGTATCGTTCCACAAGTATGGATCGATGCGAAATGAAATGTCCGCAAGCGACACGGACCGTTTTGCAGCGCCTACGGCTTGATCGGTGAAATTCACTTCTCCGTCTTCAATGGAAAGTTTGCGAACCGACAGCGCAAATTTCGGCTGCTTTCGTTCGGCCAGCAGATCGTCGATGTTCCAG
>CAYUDM010000066.1:0-14246 GCA_964443625.1 uncultured Smithella sp.
AATGAATTCCAAGATGATCAGCAATTGCCTTCATCGTATAACCATGCTGAATATGTGCTCGATGGATGAGCGTATTTCTTTCCGATCTGCTCCTTCCTTTCACGCGTACTTGGGGGACGCCCTGAACCTTCCCCTTTATTTAATCATTGAGATTGCGCCGGCGGAAAAAAGAAATTAAAAGGTGGCATTTGAACCGAAAAAGTTTAAAAGAAAACAATGTTCCTGTGATTTCTTACAATGGACGGCAGAGGTGCTATGCAGATATTTGTTGATGCAGACGCTTTTCCGAATGGAATACGAGACATTCTGATGAAAGCGTCCCTGCGATTGAATATTCCGTTGATCTTTGTGGCCAACAAACCGCTCAGGCTGGAAAATCAGGCCAATCTGTCGCTGATCATCGTTGAAGAGGGGCCGGATATTGCCGATGATCGCATTGCCGGGCTTGTCCAACCGGGCGATCTGGTGATTACCGCCGATATTCCGCTTGCCGACCGGGTGGTTGCAAAAAAAGCGTATGCCATGAATCCCCGCGGCACACTCTACACGGAGCATAATATCAAGGATCGTCTGGGCATGCGTGATTTGCTAAGCGGTCTGCGGGACAACGGCATGATCACCGGCGGACCTGCCGTTTTCAGCAAGAAAGATCGCCAAGCCTTTGCCAATCAACTCGACCGCTTTTTAGTGCGGCAACTTAAAAAGTGAAAAGACAACCTCAAATTCTTATTTTTTCAGTGTGCCTTCAATTGAACCTTTTCATTGACAGGTAAGCTTAGAACTTCTATAGAATCCCGCCTTATTTTTTTGGGTAAACGGTCACTGGCGGCTCAGTGACGCACAGGCGCGTATCGCAGGAAATCCATTAGGCGGCGACTCGCCGGAATCAAAGAGGCGCCTCTTCCGATTTCCGGCAGGTTCAGGGAGGATGTTTTGGAACAGGTCATTGTTGAAAACGGATCGGCAACTGCTGAGCCCTTTTCACTGGGTTTGCCGTGGGTTTCTCATGGTTTGCTGGATATGGAGATTGTCGTTGAAGATGCCTCTCTTTATGGACGGGAGGATGGTTTTCTCCGTATAGATATGTATCCCCGGGTTCGCCCACTGGTTCATGAGCGCCATTTCGGGTTCTGGGATATCCCCTTAAAGAGGATCCGCCGGAAGCATTACTCGGCACGGCTGGACTTAAACCGGGGCGTGATGGAAATCGGATGGAACACTCCGGAGGATCCTTCCTGGACGGTGCCGGGGCTGCGGATTCCTTTTCGCGAGGCGGGGAATGTCGTTGTTCATTTTTCTCACTGGAATACCGGCGGAAAAGAGCCTCGCATGATAAGGGTTCAGTCCTATTCGCTTCTGCTGGTTGGCGGATCGGAAGATAAGGAATTGGATTCACCCTTAAAACAGATTCACATTCCTGTGACAGATACCTGTAATCTGGCCTGTTCCATGTGCCCCCGCAATAATGAGCATTATCCCGCCGCGACAAGCCACATGGCGCCCGGTGTCTTCGAGGCGCTCCTGGAAGAAGTGCCGAATGTTGCTTGTGTCATGATTATGGCTTTGGGTGAACCGCTTTTGTATCCGCAGGTTGTTGACGTGGTCAGACGCTGCCGCGAGCGCCTTCCCGCAACCGGCGAGGTGGGCATAACCACCAATGCGACGCTGCTTGATGAAGCGATGGCCCGGAATCTGATCCATGCGGGTCTTGGCTTTCTTTATGCATCCGTTGACGGCGCAACACCACAGACGTATGAACGTTACCGCATCGGGGCGAGCTTTGCGCAAACCTGCGCCAACATCAAGCGTTTTACAAAACTCGTGCGCGAAGGCGCGAGTGCCTGCCGCACCATGATGAATTTTGTCATGATGGATGGAAATGTGGATGAGATCCCCGATTTTGTCCGGCTTGCCGCGAAGCTCGGCGTGGAAAATGTGACCTTCAGCTATGAACACGGACACCACTCAGATGAGCTAAACACGTTTGGAGAAGCAAGATTGGACAAGCTGCTGAGGGAGGCGATAAAGACAGGCGCGGACCTCGGCGTTAATGTCGGCGTGCCGCCCGTCCGCCGATCACCGGTGGAGCGCTGTTTCTGCACGGAGCGGGTCCTCACCTCGCCGGACGGCGGGGTTTATCCTTGTCCGATGCTGCAACCCGGCTATAATCCGGACGGCCTCGTGATGCGTTTCGGTAATGTACTGGAAAAACCGCTTGGCGAAATCTGGGAATCGGAATCGTACCAATCGTTTCGCAGCGGCGTGCTTTCAGGCCGGTTTCCGCAAGCGTGCGCCCATTGCGGGTTTAAAGCATACCTGACGCCTTGAAGGCAAAAAAGAACATGAGCGGGTTGATGGCGTCATTCAAAATAGTTTTGCCGGGATCATTCCAGCCGGAATGTGTTTTTGCGGCCATGGCCCTTTCGGCGGGAGTAACGTTTGTTTTTGTTAAAGGTTCTTTTCAGGCCCTGATGAACGCAAAGCCTTTTTCGCGCCTACCGGATGAGGGTTCTGCAGCATTGCCCAAAAAGCCCTGCCGCGCGCGGCCGCCTGTTAATTGATGTTCGAAACAACTGCCCCGGAGAGGACATGAGCCAGATCAATCACGCAAAGAGGCTATGCATCTTTGCTCATTTTGATAAAGATAACATCCTCGATCCATATGTTTTATTCTATCTCCAAGAGATAAGGAAAGTTGCGGACAGACTGGTCTTTGTCTCCACGGCGTCTCTCACCACGGAAACCATTGCCACGCTGAAGCCTGTTTGCGACACCGTACTCATCCGGAAAAACGAAGGATACGATTTTGCCGGATGGAAGTTTGCTCTCCAGTCGGAAGCGCTCAATGACTTTGATGAATTGATTCTCTGCAATGACAGTGTTTACGGGCCTTTCTTGCCTCTGGAACAAATCTTTTCCGAGATGAAGGGAAACGCATGTGATTTCTGGGGCATAACCAGCAATTACGACATTGCCTATCATGTGCAGAGTTATTTTCTCGTCTTCAGGAAAACGGTTCTTGTTTCCAGCGCCTTTCAGAAATTTTGGAAAGAGATGGAAATTCAGAAATCCAAAAAGAATGTGATCAAGCATGGTGAGGTGCGTCTCAGCCAGACCTTGTTAAAAGCCGGTTTCCGGGCTTCAACATACACCCGCCATCGACTGCTTTTGAGTCTTGCCATTGTGTACAGTGTTCAATTTTATATGGTAAAGACGGTGCTTAGAATCAGGAAGGAACTAAACGTTCTCTTTTTGCGTCTGTTTCACAGGCGCAGAAAAGATCATCGCCGGAAAAGCCTGGCCGCGCTTATCGAAAAGGCCGTCATTTCAGCCGGGAGAATTCTTTCTAAAATAAAGAACACCACCGGCAAAGGTTTTCATAAAATATTCAGTTTCATCCTTCATCCCGGAAAGAAATTCCGTCGACTGATTTTGTTTTTTGAACTCAGGATAAAGGCAGTAAATGTAACGCATTTCCTCTGGAAGCAGCTGATCCTTTACAACAAAATGCCCTTTATTAAAGTCGATCTTCTTCGGGACAATCCGATGGGGGTCGATATCGGCGATTATAAGCACGTGATATCCAGGGTATCAAACTATAACGCGTCGCTGATCGCGAATCATTTAAGCAGGGCGAGAAAAAGGTCGGGGGGAAATACTATGTTTAAAGCCAATTGAACCCGGCTAAAACCATTCCTCTGACGGGAACGACGTTGGATGTCCCGCTTGAATTTAAAACATAGGGCAACCGGGGGTTAAACCACGACTGCCGTCGGAAAAAATAAAGATCAGACAGGTAAAGGCTTTGCCGTCTTGGCTATGGCTTTCCCAGGCACTAATTCCACCACCCGTCAGCGACACAATTTTACCTGCCGAGTATGCATCTTCCGGAAGATCAAAATGCTTGTATCTGTTGTCTTGCAAATCAGGCAATGAAAAATCAACTTCATAATTCGATCCGCTCGCTCGCGTCAGGATCAGCCGCGCGGCGCCGGGATTAACGCGAATATACGTTCCAAACAGAATATCAAGACCCATCAACCTTCTATCTTCATGAGGGCTTGTGAAATATTGAAAGGGCTTCAAGTGAATGGGTTGCGTCTTACTCAGCGGCGGACTTGCGACCATTTTTTTGCCTTCGCTGCCGGCCGAAAATGAATCATAGTCTCTGATAAGATCCTTCCGGATGTAATAAGGCTTATCAGGAACTTGCTGATAGCTGGAATCAAGAAATGCTTGCAAGCACGTGGCGTAGCTTTCCCACGGATACTTATCCCACACCTTCCACTTGTCAATCGACATAACTTTCGGCGCCGACTCTTTTATTTGTTCGCATGCATCGAAAAGCACGCCATACTTAGGATTTTCATTATATTTCTCCTGCCACGGAAAATAGAAAAAATGCGCAGAAGCCGGCAATCGCTCTGAGGCTATGTACTGGAAGTTTTGGAAGGAATAAGCAATGATTCTATCTTCCTTCGTTGTATAAAGTTGAACCAATTGCGAAAACTCTGTTTCTTTCGGAATTTGCGCGGACGATAATTTCTGTCTTTCTCCAGGAAGCAAAAGCGATACCTTCAGTGTAAGAAGCAACAAGAGCCCTATGGCAACAAACTTAGAAGCCCGGGATTCATCCTCCATAGCGCTTAACGTTAAAACGAGCAATGGCAGGATTGCGTAAAAATACGGCATCCCATGGAAGCCTGCGCCGCGCATCAGCAAACTGCATAAACCAACCACCAGAAATAGTGTTCGCCAGGGAAACGATTTTTCTTTTGAGGCAAGAATTGCTGCGCCCAGAAGGATGACGATCAATGATAAAAAGTGCGCTAAATCTGAAGTAGCGGTCCTAACGGCATTGACGATTAACTGCCAGCCCGGCTGAAGACCCGTGTACAGGGGAAGTATTTTTGCATTCAAATACAAATGAAAAGCCAGGAATCCGGAAAACGATCCGTAAAACCCTAAAAAAAGCATATTGGCCAGAAGCCCGGCAAAGCAGCCAATGATAGCATGCGCCAAATAGTGTTTTCGCAAGGAAGCCAGAAACAGCAGGCCCGCAATGGGCAAATACGTTATCGCCAAAAATGGAAGTGAGGTGATAAGCATTGTCCCGAGAACCACCCTGAAGCGGTTTAATTGATGAGGACAACAAATAGCGGGGATTGTGTATTGAGAACCAATGACAACAAGTAGAATTCCTGCCAATGTCTGATATTTGTACATATGCCCGAAAATATCAGGCATAAACACAATGATCATGACCACCGAAACCGCGGAAGCGATCATTTTCTGCGTCACAGATTTCAGTACCGGCGCATTATAGATTGAGAAAACGGCCAGTATTTGAAGCAACGCAATAGATACCCTGTGCCCCTTAATCCCATAGTCCCCGATCATCTCAGTGATTATCCCCGGCAAAAATGTCAGGGGTCCATGCTGGTTGAATATCTCCGCATACAGCTTCATGCCCGCCGCCATCATTTTTGCAGCGACAATGGTTTCGGATTCGTCCCCCCACTCTCTGTAGCTGAGAAGCAAATACTGGTAACGTAAGCTCAAGAGGACAAATATGAAAATAATTGAATAGATTAAAGCCTTGAATATGGCATCCTGCTTAGATTGCACGTTTTTTTCCACTTGCATCATTCCACCGGAATTTCTCTTAACCGCGGCTGAATCTCCTGCGCCGAGACATCTTATCGTTATTGGGGGACCAGAACAAAGTAATCCTCACAATGATTTTTGCATGGAAATACCTTCCGTAGCTTTCCCTATCCGCTTCCTTGCGTGTTCAGGTTGTAACAAAAACCCGTGCGCATCAACTTCGTTGGAAATTCGGATCACACGACCTTGTCCGACCGCACAAGGATTGTGCCCCTGAATTCCCCTTTCCCCGCGATTTAAAATCTCAGATAAACTTTGATCGAACAAGGTCTTGTAAATTCATGCGGCACAGGACCTTTGGCGTATTGCTTGCCTAATGTATTTCTGGAAATATGTCAAAAATTATTGTATCAGAGTGCCGCTTTTTTCTATGATTGTCGGAAGCTGACGAAAGCGCAGGATGTTGAATGACCGGAAAGACAATTGCTATCATCGGCGCAGGCCCAGCCGGTTTAACATGTGCCTATCAACTGGCCCGCAAGGGTATGATCGTTGAGGTTTTCGAGGCTGCTGACGCCGTGGGCGGCATGGCCAAAACCATTCCGCTTTGGGGACAACTCGTCGATCTTGGACCTCACCGGTTTTTCAGCAACGACCCCCGCGTCAACAAGATCTGGAGCAACGTGATCAGCTCGCGCTATAGCCTGGTCAATCGGTTAACCCGCATCTACTATCGCAACCGTTTTTTCGACTATCCCCTCAAGGCCTCTAATGCAATCATCAACCTGGGCTTTTTCGAGGCGGCTTTGTGTGTTTTGAGTTATCTAAAGGCAGGCCTTTTTCCCGAAAAAGACGAGTCGACCTTCGAGGCCTGGGTGTCCAACCGGTTCGGACGCCGGCTGTTCAACATCTTCTTCAAAGCCTACAGTGAAAAGCTCTGGGGCCTGCCCTGTTCGGAGCTGGATGCCGATTTCGCGGCGCAGAGAATCAAGAAGTTTTCCCTTTCGGAGGCGATCAAATCGGCCCTTTTCGGCTCGTCCGGCTCGAAGCACAAAACGCTGGTGGATGAATTTGCCTACCCGCATCTGGGCACCGGCTTCGCTTACGACGAAATGGCCAAAAGGATTTGTGATCTGGGCGGCAGGATTCATCTTGGCAAACCTGCGGCTTCGGTCCGCGCCGCCCAAACGCCGGAGGGCAAAGCTGTGCTGATTTTGGAGGACGGCTCTGAAAGGCATTTTGACTTCATTGTTTCAACGATGCCGATCACCCAACTGATCGAACGCATGAATGTTCCGGCTGAGGTAAAAGAGCGCGCAAAATGCCTGCGCTTTCGAAATACCATTTTGGTGTATCTGCTTGTCGAAGGCGCAAACCCTTTTCCCGACCAGTGGATTTATGTCCATTCTCCCGATTTGAAAACCGGCCGCATCACCAATTTCAGCAACTGGGCGCCGGGCGATAATCGGGAATCGCCCAACACCATTATCTGCCTGGAGTACTGGTGCGATGACGAAGACGACATCTGGAGCGCCCAAAAGCAGGATCTGATTCAACTGGCCACGGATGAAGCCTGTCAGACCTCGTTGATTTTGCGCCGGTCGGTCAAAGACGGAAAGGTCGTTCGCCTTCCCCAATCCTACCCCGTATATGCATCGGGGTATAAAGCGTATCTTGATTCCGTAGAAAAGATCTTAAACGCGCAATGCAATCTCTGTTTCATCGGACGCCAGGGTGCTTTTAAGTACAACAACCAGGACCACAGTATTTTAATGGGGCTGCTGGCGGCTGAAAATATCGCCGACGGCAGCCGGCACGATCTGTGGGCCGTCAATACGGATGATGAGTATCAGGAAAACTGCAGACTATCGGCGACAGGTCTGTCGTGAGGTGATTGATGAAAAGAATATTGGTGACGGGGGGCGCAGGCTACATCGGATCTCATACCTGCAAACTTCTAGCGCGCAGCGGTTACGAACCCGTCTGTTACGATAACCTGTCCACCGGGCATGCGGATTTTGTGAAGTGGGGGCCTTTTGAACGCGGCGATCTTCTCGAGTGCGAAAAATTAAAAAGAGTTCTGAAATCTTACGCCCCAGTTGCCGTCATTCATTTTGCCGCCTGTTCCTACGTCGGAGAGTCCGTGGCGGAACCGCTTAAGTATTACAAAAACAATGTAGGGGGGACGTTATGTCTTCTGGAGGCGATGCGGGAAAACGGACAGAGCCGAATGGTCTTTTCGAGTTCCTGCGCGATTTACGGAATTCCCGAGACGGATTCCATCACAGAGTCGTGTCCTCAGATGCCGATCAGCCCTTATGGACAAACCAAGCTGATCATCGAGCGGATTTTAGGGGATCTCGCCGCGCGCGGCGAGATCCGTTCTATGGCTTTGCGCTATTTTAACGCCGCCGGAGCCGACCCCGAATGCGAAGTCGGTGAACGACATGACCCAGAAACGCACCTCATCCCCCTGGCCATCCGTTCCGCAGCGGATCAAGCGCCACTGAAAATTTTCGGAACGGATTTTCCCACACCGGATGGCACCGCCATCCGAGATTATATTCATGTCGAAGATCTTGCACGCGCGCATTTGCTGGCCGTCGAGCATCTCGTCAATGACGGGGCATCGGATTTTGTCAATCTCGGAACAGGACAGGGCACATCGGTTAAAGAAATCCTTTTTGCACTCAACGACCTGGGGCTGAATGTCAATGCTGTTCCCGCCCCGCGCCGCGCGGGAGATCCCGCCCGCCTGGTTGCGGACGCCTCGAAAGCCCGAAAGACCCTCGGCTGGCGGGCCGAATATCAGGATATCAAAGACATCCTCTCGACAGCTGTGAACTGGCATAAATGCGATTTTCAGTCATCCGAAGATTCCGGAGTCCGGGAGGGACACGGGTAAAATGTAAGGCAAACTAGTGGGACATCCTGTGTCGTTCCCGTCAAGAGAAAAAAGATTTTAAAAAGAGCAACATCATCGGCAAAGTGAGTTTTCCATTTCCTTGCAAATGGACGTCTTGCCGCAAAAACAGCAAGACGCCCTTCACGCCACTTCACTATCCCTTCTGAGCAGCTTCCAGGGCGCAAGGTTTAATGTCTGCAAGAGGATGAAAAAAGCCTCCTGAGCCCGGCTCATACTATTTCACGGTAAAGTCTTGAAGGAAGATCATCCTTTCCAAAACCCGATGATCTTGTTGACCCGTTTGCCTGCGCCCGCAGGTCGACTGCAACGCGTTTCACCGTCGCATCTTGACTTAAGGACGCCGATTACGAATGCGTACGCGCGAGCCGTCCCGAATGGCCGAGTCTGGCTGTACGATGACGCTTTGGCCTTCTTCGACTCCGGACAAAATCTGCGCGCCAAGAGCGCTGCGGCGGCCGACCTCAATAGTTTGCAGAAATGCCCGGCGGCCGTCCGTTTTATAAAGCGCCCACCCGTTGCCCGCCCTGAACAAGGCGCTTGCCGGAACCTGTAAGACGGCATCTTGCGACCAAACGATGAATGTCGCCTCAACACGGTAGGCATCGCCCAGTGTCGTCTTACCAGCCGAGTCGCCGGTCAGGTCCAGAAGCGCCAGGACCCGCTGCTCCTCAACCCCAAGACTTGAGACCTTTGTAAAACCGGAAGGCTCAACGCGCCGCACCGTGGCTTCCAGAACGTCTGATCCACCCCAGCGACTCAGGCGGACCGGTGTGCCCGCGGCCACTTGCACGGCGGCCGTTGACATGAGCTCGACGCGAACTTCAATGTTTGCCGGATCTCCGATTTCCAGAATAGGCTCCCCAACCTGCACCACTCCTTCGCTTTCGCGAAAGACGCGCAGAACCTGTCCCGAAGAAGGTGCGCGAACCACGATGGTTCGCTGTTTATCGTCAGGGGTCTGGCCGGCCCAGTCAGCCGTCACGCTTCGCGCCCTTTGCAAGTCGGCCTGAGCCACGCGCGTCGCCGCCTGCGCCGCAAGATACTGCGCTTCGAGTCGCCTGGCGGTCGTATCGGCCTGATCAAACTGTTCCCTGGCAATCGCGCCATCACGATACAACCTTTTAAACCGGTCAGAGCGGTCAAGCCAAAACTCGAGCTCCACCTTCAGAGATTGCTCCTGCTTTTGCGCGGCGGTAACAGAAGCCCTGGCCGCCTCCACGGTGGATAACGCTTCAGCGCGGCTGCGCGGGTCAAGCGCCGGAGAGGGCAGTGGCCGAAGAACGAAAAGTGTTTCTTCGTGTTGAACCGCATCACCGGCTTCCAATGTCACGCGGGACAAAAAGCCCGAAACCGGCGCGG
Source organism: uncultured Smithella sp. (assembly GCA_964443625.1). Lineage (GTDB taxonomy): Bacteria > Desulfobacterota > Syntrophia > Syntrophales > Smithellaceae > UBA8904. The sequence goes on from CAYUDM010000066.1 coordinate 9,893, forward strand.
ACACAACATAGCGGTCTTTCACCCAGGTTTTGCCTTCTTCCACCAGTGTCACTTCCAGCGGCCCGCGATGCGCCCTGGCTGTTTCCACATCAACCGGTTTGGGCATAAATCCGTAAATTAGGCCCGCGACGATGACGCCAACAACTCCCGTTATGATGATCCCTCGTCGGATTCGGACTTTCATGATTTCACTCCCTGGATTTGAGAACGTCAACCAGATTCAAGTGATCCAGCTTGCGCCTTACAATCACCCCTGATATTGCCGCCGACGCGATCACGACCGAGGCAGCCAGAGCATACGTAAACGGTTCAATGACAAGCGGAATCCTGAAGATGTCCGACGCGACCGAGCGCGCGATCCACGCGCTTAGCATCTGCCCGATCCAGAAGCCCGGCAAAATCGCGGCCAGGGTCATCAGCGCCAGTTCCCCCAGAATGATGAAAGAGATCTCTCCGCGCGTATAACCAAGCACCCGCAAACTCGACAACTCACGGCTCCTTTCCGCAAGTGCAATACGGGCGTTGTTGTAGACCACGCCAAAGATGATCGCACCGGCCATCAAGGTCGCCACGAACGTATAAAAAAGCATGGACTGGGCCATGGTATCATAGAAATTTCGGATCTCGTTCTCAATCACCACCGTGCCCGCGACCCTGGGCATCCGCTCGAGGTTTCGGTATATCTCTTTTTGATACAGGGGGTCAACCGTCATCGACACACCTGACACCACATCTTGCTCACGCATCAGCGCATTGAGCGCCGTAAAATCCATGTACCCCATCAGGCCCATATACTGCCTTGCCGTCCCGGTAACCACAACATCTCTTTCGGGTCTTGCGCCCTCGAGTACCTCGACGCGGATCCTGTCTCCCGGCCCGACGCCAAGATACCGGGCCAGATAGTCGGTCAGCACGATTCCGGTCGGCGGCAGTTCGATTTTCTGAATATCGGCATCGAGAATCTGCCGTAAAACAGCATTCGGCGCAATGCCTTCGATACTGGTCCGATAGCTGCGGTTTTCAAAACTGAGTCTGGCGGGAACGGACCTGAACCCCTCTGCGCGCAGGACACCATGAAGGTTATTGAGATCATAGACGGCGCTGTATGACGTCGGCTTGATGAATGTCACCTGAATATCTTCTCTCTGCGACAAGGTAAACTGCACCTTCACCATGAAGTCCACTGCGTCTGAAAAAAAGCCCGACGTAATCATGGTCGCGCACGCGAGCGCGACACCGGTTACCGATAGAAGGAAACGCGCCGGTTTGCGGTCGATGTTCCGCATGATCATCCGCGCAGGTTGTGACAACAGGCGGCCCGCCCCCAGACGTTCAACCAGAGATTTGCCATAACGGGCGGGCGGCTCCGGTCGCATGGCTTCCGCCGGAGGCAAAAGCGCCGCCTGTCGGATCGCATGAAGCGTCCCGACCAGGGCCGCAGCAAGCGTTACGCCCAGCGCAACGGCAACGATGCCTCCGTCAAGGCGGTAGAGCAAATAGGGGAATCGATAAAATTGCATATAAAGATCCCCCAGCAGCTGACCCAGCCAAGCACCCGCCGCCGTGCCGCCTGCGACGCCGCAGACAACGGCCAGACCCACCAGTTTGATGTAGTGCAGGCCGATCGCCGCGTTTGTGTATCCGAATGCCTTGAGAATCGCCACCTGATCGCGCTGGGTGCTGACGGTTCGACTGATGACGACATTGAGCAAAAAGGCGGCCACGCCGATGAAGATCATCGGAAAGATGAACGAAAAGTTGGCCAGTTGCTTGAATTCTTCTTCAAGAAAGCGATGCGACATCTGGTCTTTACGATCATACGCCCCGAATCCGCCGTAACGGTCGAGCAAGGCATCAAGCAAAACAATGATCTGCGCGGTATTGGCGTCGGGCGACACGTTTAAGGCCACGTCGTTAAACGCGCCTTTCATATCGTAGGCCGTTGCCAGCGCCGATTTCGTCATCCACAAGATGCCGTATCGCTTGTAATCGGGCATCATCGCCCCGGGCCGGATCTGGTAGATAAACTCAGGCGACACGGCCACCCCGATGATCGTGAGCGTTTTCCATTTGCCGTTGATCACCGCGCCGAGCCGGTCGCCGGGCTTAAAGCCGTGCGCCCCGGCAAACGCGTCGCTGACGATGGCTTCATCATCCCGGTAAGGATCGGGAAGGCGTCCCGCCCGGAGATGCAGAGCGTTCAAAACGGGTCTGCCGTCATCCGGCAGCGACATAATCTTGCCGATCACCGGGTCCTCAAACCCGTCGATGGCAAGCTTCACGTCAGCGGTGATACGCGTCTCGACAAATGACACGCCGTCAATGGCAAGGATGGATTCGCTCAAGCTCTCCGGCGCCCGAACCACGGTCGCAAAAACATCGGCAAAGCGGTAATCGCGATAAAAGGCGTCACGGGTACGGGTCAGGGAATCCATGTTGGTCATGAACATGATGAATGTGGCAACACCGCAGACGATCACTAGAACAATCGCCAGCATCTGGCTTTTCATCTTCCACAAATCACGCAGCAACTTGAGATCAAGCCCGGACAGCATCATTTCTCTCCGATCGGCTGAGGGTCGTGACCCGGATTCTTCTACCAGTCGAGGTCGCGAGGCGACGCTTTGGTGGTTTGGGTGACGATTTTATCAATTCTGCCGTTTTTCAAATGGATGACGCGGTCGGCCATCGCGGCAATCCCCGCGTTGTGCGTAATGATCACCGTGGCCGTCCCCAACTCCCGATTGACGCGTTCCAGAGCTTCGAGCACGACGATGCCGGTCGAAATATCCAGCGCGCCTGTCGGTTCATCGCACAAAAGCACTTTAGGATTTTTCGCGATCGCCCGCGCAATTGCGACGCGCTGCTGCTCACCGCCGGAAAGCTGGGCAGGAAAATGATCGCTTCTTCCGGACAAGCCGACCAGATCGAGCGCGTCTTGGGCCGGCATGGGGTTATCGGCAATTTCGGTCACAATCGAGACATTCTCCAATGCAGTCAGGCTTGGAATCAGATTATAGAACTGGAAAACAAAACCGACATGGAATCTCCGATACTGTGTGAGTTCCGCATCGGATGCACGGGTCAGGTTGATCCCCTCGTAAGACACGTCCCCGGATGTGGCCGTGTCAAGGCCTCCCAGGATATTGAGCAAGGTGGACTTGCCACTGCCGGACGGACCCAAAAGCACGATCATTTCCTCGGCAAACAGGTCCAGATCAATGCCGCGCAGTGCGCGCACCTGAACTTCGCCCATGTCATAGGTTTTGGTGAGATCTCGAACGGAAAAGACGGTATTGGTCATGGCATCCTTTTAATGCGTCCAGCGGACATCAGGGATATGAGACAATCGATCGGTATCTCCCGCTTGCGCACTGGTTTTTCTTCCAGCAACGTCGCTTTCCGATGGAAGTGTCGCCAGCGTATCTCAATTTACAGGACTTTATAGCATTTATTCTTGTTTTATAAAAGGCGACCTCTCACGGGGGGGGGGCGACAACTATGTGCAATCCGTCTGTTGACCTTCGAACCACGAGCTATAAGCTACAAGTTATGCTTAATCTATCGTCTATCGCCCATAGTCTTTTTTTTATTTTTTTGCATTGCTCCCGGTGCGCTTTAATAATTGCATCCAATTCTAAAACAATCCCTTGAATCAAGCAGGGTGTGGGCCATGCCGCAAAGGCACAGAAAATAATCAACACCATGAAAGAGAAATTCGACAATTGAGCGCTGGTCGGCCGCGAAAAGGGCCAGATTTCAAAAGCGTCATCGGCGCAATCTATCAGACCTCCGACGGCAAAGACCTATATCTGCCGCTTCAGGAAAAGGCCGCGTGCCGTCTTGACGCCTCCCGCCCTGCATACGCTGGGTAAACTTCCGGCGGGAATCCAGTAATTAATATTTGATCCATTCTTTTGACTTGATCAAGAATTCAAAAAATCTAAAAGGTGGCAGCTGCACCGGGGCGCGACTTTGCTCAATTCCCTCGATTGTGGCGCTAGGCTTGCTGCGCTACAGCCGAAAACTCGCCCTGCAGGCTCAAACAGTTCGCACATAACATTTCGCTTTAAATCAAAGATGATATTGCGACGGCAAGGCGGAGGCTCCACAGGCGTATTATGAATACGTCGAGGAAGCCGACGACGACGCCAACAAAGATAGCGCTTTGATTTAAAGTGAATTCCTTTGCTGCGCCAAGAACCACAGCATCTCGGCCATAATTCGCTAAAGCCACATCCCGCATCAACTGCGGATAGTTTGAATAGTGGGATTATTAAACCTGCCTGATTGCATTTACACTGAATCAGTCGGCTTGTTATATATGCTTACCAATGCCGGGCCAGTTGTAAAG
>CAYUDM010000067.1:0-13869 GCA_964443625.1 uncultured Smithella sp.
TCTTCATTGAATCCTGAGCCCGACATTGCCGCGAATGGATGCTTCCATGTTTGGCGCTGCTCGTAAAAAAGCCCCGCCAATAGATGAAGGCCGGGGCGTTATAAAGACACATCCTTCTTTCCGAAAATCAGTTCTTCTGTGATTCCGCCGTGACATAGGGTCCCGGAGGGATTCCGTCACCCGGATAATACAAAAAGGCGCGGCTGTTGGCCTGGCGAGCCAGCGGCATGTAGTTCGGCGCGGCCTTTTCAACCGCTGCGACGACCGCTTTCACGACCAGGTGCGCGATCAGTCCGGCTGCGCCGCCTCCGGCGCCGGGGCTTCCGGCATCCGGCGTGTAGACCATTTGCACCCGATTGTCCCATAGAAGCTCGTCCGTTTTTCCATCTCTGATCTGATAATACACGGCAACGGTGGTTGTGGTTTGCAAAACCGCATATCGCGCATCCCATCGTTCGACCACCACATAGAGAACGACATCCGCGCCGAAAAGGTTGGCCAGTTTCGACGTCGGCGCGGTATGAACCAGCGAACTGTCCGCCAGTCCGTCGTCTTCCAGGACCCTTTTGACCGCGTTGATCGGGAAGACGTAATAGCCTCGCTCCGCCAGGGGCACGGTCAAGGTGGAAAGCATATAGTCGGCCGCGGTGACGTCAATGCTGTTATTCACCACGGGAACGATCAGAATGGATCGAGGCGCCGCCGAAAGAAATTTGTCTTGCTTGTTGAGTTCTTTGTGCGCACAGCCGCCAAGGGCAAACAAAACCGCAATCAGGAATAAAAAAGTGATTTTTTTCATTTCAATCCCTCCGCGGACGATTTCTGTCTGTCTTTCTCCGCATGCATCAAGGTTTCGGGAGATGCCTCTGCATTTTCTTTCTGCACGTGTGCCCGATTGCCGGCAATCGTGATCAATTTGGTCATAAACACTCTTGACTCGGGCCATTTGTCCGCTTCTTTCTTAAAATAGGCGATGGCTTCCTGATGATTGCCTTCTTCGTATAGCGCAAAACCATATTCGGCGTAGATGCCGGGCGGGACTTTCCCTTCCGGTTCGGCTTCTTCGATGATCTCTTTCAATCCCTTCACAAAGGCTTCTCTTTGCGCCGGATTTTTGTAATGACTGTACATTTTGGTGTCGTAATCGCACCAGTTGTAATGGCTGTGAGCGACGCATCCCGTCATTACGATCAAAAGCAGTAAAATCCCCGATAATTTTATCGACGCTCGCATGGAGCCTCCCTAGCGGATAATGATGGTTTTTAAAGAGCCTTCGACAAACACGCGCTGTTCGTAAAGGATCTGGTTATTGAGCGTCACGCGGACCGTATGCGTGCCGGGTTCAACAGCAAGCACTCTCGGTTCTCCGTTATACTGAGCGGCCGGGCCCATGTTGATGCCGTCGACGTAGAGAATCGCTCCGTCCGGAGCGCCTTTGAAAGCCAGGGTCGGTCGATCGTCGACCGTTTTGACGGTTGTGGTCGGCATGGCGCAGGCGCACACAACAAAAACCAGGAACAGGGAAAGCAGGAAGAGCGTCTTTTTCATAGTTTCACCTCTTCAACGTAAAGTTTTGCCAGCGCGGAGGAATCAATCGAGCCGGAAACGATTTCACAAATGGATCCTTCATTGGTTTCATTGTCGCCGAAAAAAGAAAGGACTTTAATGGTTGCCACTTCTTTGCCCGGGAGCGTGATTTCCATTCCCGTCTGCCGGCTTTTGACCTTTTGGCCTGCCGCCATGACCCTTAGCGTATCGCCCTGCTTGATACCCTGGCGCGAGCCGCCGCTGATGAATACCTTTCCTTTTTCGACTTCCAGAATATCCGTTCGCCACGGTTTGTCTTCAAGGGTGGAAACCAGTTTATCGATCATATCGGTTATCGCCGCGGCGATGGCCTTGTCGTTCAATGTCGCGTCGTAGGAGGCTCTGCTGCCGTAGCCGGCAATCTCGCCGACTTCCGTGCTTGCCTCACCGGCCCCCGAGGCGGTGTAAAAAGCCTGCCCCGTTTTGATATCGACAAGCCGAACCTCCACCTTGGCTTTTGCGGTCTGAACTTTGGTGGAGCTCATGAAACCGACTTTGCCGGCGATCGATCGGCCGAATTCCGTGACGGATCCGACGATGACCGTGTCCACACCCACAAGGCCGCCGCCGGATATGCCCTGTTCCTGCTGGATCTTCTTGAGATCGGAGCGTTCAAAAACCAGGAAGTTCCCCGATTTGACCAGGCGGCTGGCCAGCATATCGGAGGCCTGTTTCCCCAATCTGTCAAAATCGGCGTCCGTCATCAATGCCTTGCCGTAATTGGTTTCGTTGGTAAAGCGAACAATCGCAATTTTGCGTTTATACCTTTTTGCCGAAGGCATGGCCGCGTCCTGCTGGGCTTGTATCTGCTGCGTTTGTGTTGCAGGCGCTTCAGCCTTCTCGATCTTGTAGGATTCGGGTGTGGCGCAGCCGAAAACAAAGCATAAAAGCAGGCATGACAAGAAAAAAACTCTGCGCATAAAAGGGGTCCTCCTTGTTTTTTGGATCCTCTGAAGTGAAAATGCGTTTGGCGTATCGTAAGTTGTTGCGGATTCTAATAAACATCGAAATGTATGTCAACGAAAAACCCGTTTTCAGATTCATTAAGCAAATGGGCACGTCCGTCCGCCTGCTGCAACTGATGATCATGGGATATCCGCGCTTTCAGGCGTTCAAAAGCCGATCAATTTTTTGATCCTTCTTTTTCCACAGTGTGTTCAACCAGTCGTTGAAGCGGGTGCGGTATGCCGGGTCGTCCGGATTCTGTCCGCAAAGGTTTTCATCAATCGGCAAGACTTCCACCTTGACGAGAATTCGGGACTTGCCGCTGCGGAGAAATTCCCAGGCCGTCTCCACGCCGTCGGGGTAAACAATGGTGACGTCGATGAGGCTTTTCATGTTTTCACCCATCATGGAAAGCACATACGAAATGCCGCCCGAGCGCGGTTTGAGAAGATGTTGGTAGGGCGAGTTTTGCCTGGCGTGCTTTGCGTAAGTGAAGCGCGTTCCTTCCACGAAGTTCATGATGGACGCGGGCATGTCTTGGAATTTTGCGCAGGCCTTTTTCGTGGCTTCAATATCTTTGCCCTTCAGGTAAGGCTTTCTTTTTAAGGTTTCGGCTGAATAGCGTTTCATGAACGGGTAATCGAGCGCCCACCAGGCCAGCCCCAGAATCGGCATCCAGATCAACTGCTGCTTGAGAAAATACTTCAGAAAAGGAATGCGTCCGTGAAAGATTTTCTGCAAGACAATGATATCAACCCAGCTTTGATGGTTGGAAATGACGAGATACCACTCGTCACGCCGGAGCGCTTCGAGTCCTTCCACATCATATTCAGCCGTTTTCATGATGCCGATAAAGCCGTTGATGCAGTAAATCCAAGCATAGCAAAGAAAATTAAGGATGGTATCGAGAAATTGCCGGGGCTTGCGAAAGGGCAAAATCAGCTTGAATAAAGCGGTGATATAAACCGGCACCGCCCAGAATAGCGTATTTCCGATCAGGAAGATGATGACGATTGTGCCGCGTAGGTATCCCGTCAGTTTAGTGAGCATCGGCTTATGTCCCTATTAGTCGCTCCAAAGTCACAGATCAGTATGACTTGGATGGCGTGTCGGTTACACGACAGCATCAAACCAATAAACAAATTCGATAACCAAATTAGAACGTGGCGGAAGCGAGGAACCGCCGCAGCTTTCAACAAAGTTATACGCAGGATACCGAATTTGCTACCGAGCCAACAGCTTTTCCAGTTCCGTAAAAATCTTGCTCAAATTTTCCGGCTGCGTGCCGCCGGCCTGGGCCATGTCTGGCCTGCCGCCGCCTTTGCCGCCGACAATCGGGGCGAGTTCCTTGATGATGTTGCCGGCATGGAATTTGTCGGCGAGATCCTTGGTGACCATGCACAAAAGCATCGCCTTGTCGTCGGCCTTGCTGCCGAGCAAAATGACGCCGGAGGCCAGCTTGTCGCGCAGCTTGTCGCCGAAGTCGCGAAGCGTTTTGGCATCCGATATCGCCACTTCCGCGGCCAGCACCTTGACACCCGCGATTTGTCTGACCTGGTTCATCAGATCGCCGGAATCCTTCGCGGCGAGTTTTCCTTTTAAAGCTTCGATTTCTTTTTCCAAATCGCGCACGGACTTCAGAAGCTTTTCGGTGCGGTCGTAAACGTCCAGATGCCCGGCTTTGAACAGACCCGCCGTGCGCAGAAGTTCGTCTTCTGTCTTTTGAATCTGGGCGACGGCTTCCCGCCCGGTGACGGCTTCGAGCCTGCGCACGCCTGCGGCTATCGCCGATTCATGCAGAATTTTCAAAAGGCCGATGTCGCCGGTGCGCTCCACATGCGTGCCGCCGCAAAGCTCACTGCTCATCTCGCCCATCTTGACGATACGCACGGTCGCGCTGTATTTTTCGTCAAAGACGGCCGTCGCGCCGGTTTTCAGCGCGTCTTCGAGCGAACAGACATCGGTCTGCACGGGCAGGTTTTTGCGGATCATGTCGTTGACGATGGTCTCCACACGCTTCAATTCTTCATCGGATATTTTGGAAAAATGCGAAAAGTCGAAACGCAGACGCTCGGGCGTAACAAGCGATCCGGACTGTTTGATGTGATCGCCCAAAACGGCCTTAAGCGCTGCTTGAAGAAGATGCGTGCCGGAATGGTTCGCGGCGATGGCTTTGCGCCGTTCCAGATCGATCACCAGCCTGGCTTTCGCGCCGACGGCGATCTCGCCTTTCTGAACCATGCCTTTGTGCACGATGAAATTTTCCACCGGCTTTTTGGTGTCTTTCACGACGAAACTGAAACCGTCGCCTTCGAGGTAGCCCGTGTCGCCCGTCTGGCCGCCGGACTCTCCGTAAAACGGCGTGGTGTCTAAAACGACTTCCGCCTTTTGACCTTCGCGTGCGGTTTGCGCCGGGTTTCCATCCACAAAAATCGCCGTGATGGAAGCCGAGTCTTTTTCGGCTGTTTCATAGCCGCAAAAGGCGCTGACCACACCGGAGCTCGACGCTTTGAGGTAACAGGCCGCCACGGCTTCTTCGCCGCTGCCTTTCCAGGCGCCGCGGGCGCGCTCGCGCTGACGCTCCATTTCCGCTTCAAATCCGTCCGTGTCGAGCGTGAGGCCGTCTTTTTTCACAATGTCCGCCGTGAGATCGGTGGGAAAGCCGAATGTGTCATAAAGCTTGAAGATCACAGTGCCCGGCAACACGGTTTTACCGGATTTTTTGATCGCGTCGGTTTCGTCGTGCAAAATGCGCAAACCCGCGTCGAGCGTTTCCATGAACCGCTGCTCTTCGTTCAAGATCACCTTGGTGATGTAGGGAGCCTTGTCGGCCAGATCCGGGTAGGTGTATTTCATCATGTCGATGACGACTTTGGCGGCTTCGTTTAAAAACGGTTTGTCGATGCCCAGCATTTTTCCGTGGCGCGCGGCCCGGCGTAGAATACGGCGAAGCACATAGCCGCGCCCGTCGTTTGCGGGCATGATGCCGTCGCCGATCAAAAAGGTGACAGCGCGGCTGTGGTCGGCAATCACTCGGATGGACACATCGTTTTCAGCATTTTTGCCGTATGTCTTTCCGGAGAATTTTTCCACAAAGCGGATGATCGGTGTAAATAAATCCGTATCATAATTGCTTTTCACGCCCTGGATGACGGCGGTGAGGCGTTCAAGCCCCATGCCCGTGTCGATACTGGGTTTGGCAAGCGGCGTGAGCTTGCCGGTTTCGTCACGGTCGAACTGCGTAAAGACGTTGTTCCAGATTTCCAGATGGCGGTCGCAGTCGCAATACACGTCGCATTCGGGACGTCCGCAGCCCGTGTCCTTGCCCTGATCATAAAGGATCTCCGAGCAGGGCCCGCAGGGGCCGGTTTCGCCCATCATCCAGAAGTTGCTTTTTTCGCCCATGCGGACGATGCGCTCGGCCGGAACCTTCATTTTTTCATGCCAGATTTTAAACGCTTCGTCGTCGTCTTCAAAAATCGTGATCCAGAGCTTATCTTTCGGCAGCTTGACGACATCGATCAGGTATTCCCAGGCCCAGGCAATCGCCTCTTCCTTGAAATAGTCGCCGAAAGAGAAGTTTCCCAGCATTTCGAAAAAAGTGTGGTGACGCGCTGTGACGCCGACGTTTTCCAGATCGTTGTGTTTACCGCCGGCCCGCGCGCATTTCTGACAGGTAGCAGCTTTTGTGTAGCCGCGGTTTTCCAGCCCCAGAAAAGCGTTTTTGAACTGCACCATGCCTGCGTTGGTGAAAAGCAGCGTGGGGTCGTCTTTGGGGATGAGGGAAGAACTTGCCACCCGCGTGTGCCCCTTGCTTTCAAAAAATTTCAGGAAACTCTCCCGTATCGCGTCACCGGTCATCGTCATGAAAATCGTCCTCCCGTTTTTTCCCCAGGCTATTGAGGATCAAACCCGGTGGAAACCCTCGTCCCAGCAGGCTTGAAAATATTCTTTGTTTGCCTTTCGCGTCAAAGTTTGCGGTCTGCGTTTTTGCCGTTTTTTTGCCGATCAGGATATTGATCGCGCTTTCCTCCGGCATCTCCAAGCGCGCTGCGCCAATGGCGTCATCAATAAGCGCTGCGCAAAGGCCTTTTTCCTTCAGGCTGGTCTGGATCTTCCGGTTTCCCCATAGCTTGTTGACCGCCAGATGACGCGCCCATTGCGCGGCAAAAGACGCGTCGTTGAGATACTTCAAATCGCGCAGTTTTTCCAGCGCTTCTTGCACAACCGGATCGGGAAAGCCCTTGTCTTTAAGCTTTTTGGCGAGTTCCTTTTCCGAATGCGGCCGCAACGACAAAAGGCGATAAGCCTTTTGCAGCGCGGCCGCGGTGTCGAGCGTTTTCACTATTCTTCTTCCTGGATGCCTGCCGGAACGCCGAGCTTGGCGCGCACTTCGGATTCGACCTTGGACAGGACATCGGGATTTTCTTTCAGGAAAACACGAGAATTATCGCGCCCCTGACCCAGACGGTCGCCTTTGTAGGAATACCAGGCGCCGCTTTTTTCCACGATGCCTTGTTCGGCTGCCAGATCCAGCACATCACCCTCGCGGGAAATGCCCTCGCCGAAGATGATGTCGAATTCCGCCTCGCGAAACGGCGGGGCCATCTTGTTTTTGACCACTTTGACCTTGGTGCGGAAACCGATCACATCCTGGCCGTTTTTGATGGAGGTCATCTTACGAATATCGAGCCGCTGCGAGGAATAGAATTTGAGCGCGTTGCCGCCTGTCGTCGTTTCGGGATTGCCGAAAAACACGCCGATTTTCATACGCAGTTGGTTGATGAAAATCACGGTGGTTTTGGATTTGCTGATCGCGCCGGTGAGTTTTCGAAGAGCCTGCGACATGAGGCGGGCCTGGAGCCCCATCTGCGCGTCGCCCATTTCGCCTTCGAGCTCCGCCTTCGGCACCAGCGCGGCCACCGAGTCCACCACCAACACATCGAGCGCGCCGCTGCGCACGAGCGTTTCTGCGATTTCGAGCGCCTGTTCGCCCGTGTCCGGCTGAGAAATTAGAAGCTCGTCGGTGTTGACGCCGATTTTTTGCGCGTAGACCACGTCAAGGGCGTGTTCCGCGTCGATGTAAGCGGCAATGCCGTTTTTCTTCTGCGCTTCGGCCACGATGTGCAGCGCGAGCGTCGTTTTTCCACCGGATTCCGGCCCGTAAATTTCAATCACGCGGCCGCGCGGCACGCCGAACGTGCCCAGCGCGATATCAAGACTGAGAGAGCCTGTGGAAATGGCGGGCACATCCGCCACGCGATCGTGGCTGCCCAGTTTCATGATTGATCCCTTGCCGAACTGTCTTTCAATCTGCGTGATTGCTAAATCCACCGCTTTTGATCTGTCCATATCTGCGCACATATTAATGATAACCTCCTTTTCTTTCGTGTTGTATTTATAGCTCTAAACTCATGGCTCGTTTTTCTTTTACCCCGATCTCTTACCTCTGGCGTCTGTCCTTTGACATCTGATCTCTGGTCCCTGACCTCTGAGCGTTAAGAAAGGCCTTTTCCCAAATTATCCGCCCAGGGGGATCACGGCGAGTTTGGAATAGACCGCGCCCTGCGGCCCCAGGCGGCTTTGAAACAGAATCAGTTCCCGAATCATGAACTCGCCCGCCGTAAAACGGTCGTGGCGGCCCAGCACCGCGCCGATGCCGCCTTGCGCCTGCAAGGTTTTGATCCGGGCTAGCGTGATGTGCGGTTTGTAGGGCCGGTTTTCGCGGGCAAAGCCCAGTGATTCGAAGTCTGCATCCAGTAGTCCCTGTAAAGCCTTAAGCTCGCCCACGTTTCCCGTGACCGCCGACCAAAGGACTTTCGGCCTGCGGGAATCGGGAAAGGCTCCCAGCTTTTCAACCGTCAGCGAAAAAGGCGAAAAGCGTGCGGCCTGCGCTGTGACAGCCGCGCGGATGTTGTCCGCGTCGATGCGGCTGATGTTGTCGAAAAATTTCAGCGTCAGGTGCTGGCCTTGCGGCCGCGTCCAGCTCACCTGCCCGAAGATTTCCCGTTTGAGTTTTTCCTGCTCGCGGGCAAGGGTCTGCAAGACCGTTTCCGACGGCTCAATGGCTAAGAATGCGCGAATGTCTTTAACGTCCGTCATGAGCGGTTAAACTTTCTGTTTCAGATAGTTTAAAAGGAGCATGAGCGCCGTTTCCGACGACACATACTTGTTGCGCTTTCGGTCCCAGCGAAAGGTAAAATGCCGGCAGACGGTTTCTTTGTCGTCGGAAAGCGCGATATAAACGGTCCCGACAGGTTTTTCTTTGCTGCCGCCGGTGGGTCCCGCAATGCCGGTGGAAGAAAGACCGATGTCGGTTTTCGCCATTTTTCGGATGCCTTCCGCCATAAGGCGCGCTGTTTCCTCGCTTACGGCGCCGTGCTTTTCGATGATTTCAGGCGGTACGCCCAAAAGCTCGATCTTCGCCCGATTGCTGTACGTGACCACACCCCGTTCAAAATAAATGGAGCTGCCTGAGACATCGGTGATCCGGCTCGCGATGAGCCCGCCTGAGCAGGATTCCGCAACCGCGACGGTCATTTTTTGTTCGGTCAGGATTTTACCGAGAATTTCCTCCAGCGTTTGCTCTCCATAAGAGAAGATATAATCGCGCAAACGGGCGGTGACGGCTTCACGCGCCTTTTTGACTTTCATTTCAGCCGCTCCGGCCGAATCCGCCCGGGCGGTCAGCACCACGTGGTTTTCCGGAAATACGGGATAAAAACCGACGCTCACGTCGAGCGCGGCGAAATCCACATCGGCCAGCTTTTCGTCCACCGCTGCCTCGGCCAGGCCGAAAGTTTTGATGGTTTGTTTGAACACATGTTCCTGGCGATCTCCGGCATGCCGCAGCAAAACAGGTAAAACGCCTTCGGGCAGCATCCGCCGTGTTTCGGCGGGAACGCCGGGAATGACGAAGACAAGTTTGTTGTCAACGATGAGAGCAAAGCCCGCGGCTGAACCGACGGGATTGTCGATCACTTCCGCCCCTTCGGGGAAAAGCGCCTGCTTGGCATTGTTGTCCGTCCAGGGCAAATGATACCGGGCAAATTTCGCCTTCAGGCCGCTCAAAACCTCTTCGTTCATCACGAGGGGAAGATTGAACGCCCGGGAGACCGCTTCCGTCGTGATGTCGTCGGCCGTGGGGCCTAAGCCCCCCGTGCAGATCACGGCGTCGGTAAAGTTTAAAAGGTCGTATAGACGGGTTTTGATGGTGTCAAAGTCATCACCGACCGACATCAACGCCTCGACGCGAAAACCACGCGGCGTGAGTTCCCGCGCGATAAATGACGAATTCGTGTCGGCGGTACGCCCGTTTAAAAGTTCATTGCCGATGGTCAGAATTCCAATTTTCATATAACCCCCGTCAGTTTTAAAAACAGCAGGACCAGCGCCGCACAGACGCCCGCCCCCAGGTCATCGGCCACCACGCCCCATCCGCCTTTAAGATTCTGCAGACGGTTGACGGGAAAAGGTTTCCAGATGTCGAAAATCCGGAACAAGACAAAGGCGCAAATGAGATTCAGGCCGGTGATCGCCACCGGCAGCATCGCCACCTGATAGCCCGCGATTTCATCAATGACAATGCGCTGGTCATCTTTTTTCCCATACAGGGTTTCCGCTTTTCCCGAAATATAAACAGCCAGAACTGCAATGGAGATCACAAAGATCAGGCGAAGGAGCCAGGGAAGGGGCCAGGAAACCAGGCACACGAAAATGCCGACCAGTGTGCCGGCCGTCCCCGGCATGACCGGGGAAAGCCCAGAGCCGAATCCGGTGGCCAGGCCTTTGATCAGAATATTTTGTTGAGCGGGTTTCACTGAAATCCTTTTAGTGTTATCAGATACTTAGGTTTAGGCACCCTAGCTGCTTTCCCTGCGCCTGTCAAGTGCCGCAGGCGGCGGGAATTGATCTTTATTGTAGAACGTATGTTCTATATCATATTTTTTCCTCAAGTCAAGCTGCTTAGGGTTTAGAATTGGCGCGGGCGTCTTTTGTGTGTTAAAAGCAGGCAAAAGCTTTTAAATCCGGAGAACCGTATGTCCATTCCCATTGTATCCATCGTCGGAAAATCCAATTCCGGGAAAACGACGCTAATCGAGAAGCTGATTGCGGAGCTGGCCGGGCGAGGCTGGCGCGTCGCGACGATCAAGCACAACCGGCACGGCTTCGACATCGATCATGAAGGTAAGGACAGCTACCGTCATAAAAAGGCGGGGGCGAAAATGACGGTTGTATCCTCGCCGCACCAGCTCGCGCTGGTTGCCGATGTGGATCGGGATTATTCGTTTGCGGAAATTCGGGATCGCTTCATTGCGGACGTTGATCTGATTATAACGGAAGGATTCAAGGTCAACGATTATCCGAAAATCGAGGTCTTCCGGTCGGCATTGAAACGAGAGCTGATCAGCAAGAAAGAAGACGGTCTGATCGCGGTGGCCTCCGACATTCGGTTGGATATCGGCGTTCCCTGCTTGAATCTCAATGATGTAGGACCGATTGCGGACTTTATCGAGGCGACGTTTCTTGCGGCGTCGGGCTAGTGTTTTTGTCGCCCGCAGACGGCTTTTGGATTAATGTTTCCAACAGGTCGGCGGCCACTTTCACGCCTTCGGCATTCCAGTGCGTATCGTCGCGGGGATAGAGCGCCTTTTCCGAGGTTCTTGCCGCTTCATCGAAAGCCGTTTGCGTATCGACGACTTCCACATTCAATTTCCGGAGTTTTTTAATCAACGTAGTTAAAAATTGCGGCTTGTCGGTTCCCAACTGCTGGTAATAGAAATTTTCTTTATTGGGAATCGGTAGAAAAATAAAGCGGACGCCTCGACTTTTGAAAAAAGCGTTTACATTGGCGAGATTCGCGGCAATGGAGTCGATTCGTTCGTCCGGCACGCGCCGGTTGGCGTTTTTCCCTTCAAGGAACAAAACAGGGCAAGCGGCTTCTTCGGCGCCTGGAGGATGCGGCTCATCGGGAATATTGATTCGAATCTGAAGATAGTAAAGCATGATCGTTTTCATCACGCGATTGATCACGACGGCGGTCTTTTGCACGACGGGATTCAACTGAATCGCCAGAACCATCTTGTCCGGAGGACTGAGCGTTCTAAAATCAGCGCCGGAGGGAATGTGATAGTTTGTGGCCAGAATGAACCGTTCGATGTTTGCCAGAATCACGATGTCCGGCGGGAACTGTTTGATCCGGGGATGGTCAAAGAGATCTTCCAACACGCCGGGCGCCAGCGGATAGACGCGGCGGGAAATCTTCTTCTCCAGCACTTCAGAGAGCATCTCCTCCTGGGTCAGCCCCGCCCCGGCAATCGTGGAATCTCCGACGATCACAACCGGGAAGATTTCATCGGGCGATGCCGATTTGCGATAGCCGTAGCGATCCGTCATCCATACGACGTCTTTTTCCCGGGCGCACTTAGCACTGCTTTGCAGATCGCCTCTTTCTTCCGTTTTGGCAAGACGGACGTCGGGAAAGAAGGGGCCGTGCAGAATACCCAGCGAGCGTTTGACAAAAAGGGCTTCCCAGACTCGAAAGGTGAAGAAGTCGACCGGCAGAATGAATGTTTCAATGATCACGGCGAGGACAAACGGCGCGGCTAGCAGAAGATATTTGAGAGCGTATTTATTCATGCCCGTCCTCAAAACTGGAAGTAGATGAAATTCTGGACGGAGTACAGGCTCAGAATCACGATGCCCGCGACCAGAATGTAATAAAGGGAAAAACGGACCCACAGCGGCTTTCCTGCGAACATGGCTCTCATGTTTTCATGTTTTTCAAGCCGGTGCACCAGGCCCATAAACATCAAACCGGAAAGAACAATCGCCAGATCCGTCGGGGTTTTGCCAAGCAGGATCATCGCTTCGAGCGCCCCGGGATCCGCAATCCGGCCCCAGCCCGTATGCAGGTGTGAAAGGATATAAACGGCGTCGGCGACGCTGTCGGCCCGGAAAAAGATCCACGCGATCGTTACAAGACCGAAAGTGATAAGGATCTGCACAATCTTATGCAGCGATGGTATCTTCTGCAATCCGATGGCGTGGATGAGCTTGGTTCTGATCTGCATCGAGGCGCGCCCGGCAATCAAATAGACGCCGTGGAGAATACCCCAGATAATGAAGGTCCAGTTTGCGCCGTGCCACAAACCGCAGATGAAAAAGACGATGAGGAAGTTGAGATATAGTTTGGCGATCCTCACTTGATTGCCGCCCAGCGGGATGTACAAATAATCTCTCAGCCAGGTGGACAGCGAGATATGCCAGCGTTTCCAGAAATCGCGGATGGAGGTTGCCGAATAGGGCCGATTGAAATTGTCCGTCAGGCGGATGCCGAAAATCTGCGACAGGCCGATGGCGATATCCGTGTATCCCGAAAAATCGCAATAGATCTGGAAACTGTAAAATACGGAGGCCATGGCGAGGCTCACGCCCGAGTGTGCGGCCGGGTCCGCAAAGACGATGTCCACGAAGGCCGCCAGTCTATCGGCGATAACCAGTTTTTTGAAAAGGCCCCAGGCTACCAGTTTGAGTCCGTTGGTGATCCTTTGTCCGTCCCAGGAAACACTTTTCCGCAATTGCGGAATGAATTGTCCGGCCCGTTCAATGGGACCGGCCAGAAGCTTGGGGAAAAAGGCCACATAAAGCGCAAAAAACCCCAGATGCTTTTCGGCGGGGGTGTCTCCCCGGTACACGTCGATGGAATAACTCAGAACCTGAAAAACATAGAAAGACAAACCGACGGTGAGGACGAGCTCCAGGGTCGGCCCTCGAAAGGAAATCCCCCACAAGGAGAAAAAGACGTCCACGGACGCGTTGAAAAAATTGTAGTATTTGAAGACCAGCAGCAATAAAATATTGCAAAAAAGACTGATGCAAAGAAAAATCTTTCGTGCCGATGGATCCGGAAAACGGGCCATCCCGAGGGCCGTTAGGTAGGCCGTTAATGTTGTGAAGGCGATGGCTGCCAGATACCCGATGCCGAAAGCCCCGTAAAAGAAATAACTGGCGACAAGCAGAACAAGCCAGCGCGCTCTTCCGGGAACCAGGAAAAAACAGACTGCCGTAAGGATGAAGAAAATCAGAAACTCGTCGGAATAGAAATTCATGCCGGCATCAAGACTCCCCTGGGCGCGGATTTCGCTATGGTGCTTAAGGATTACGCGTGCCGGTCTTGCCGACATGCTGCTTTTTTAAGACGTCTATTCTTTCACCTTCAGGGTGCGCTCCAGCGAGTCGGAATTCTGCTCGCAATGCGTATGGAAGTGCAGGCCGGTGATGCCCTCCAGGTTGCGGGATTCAAACTGTGCGCGGGGAATGCCAAGACGAGAAAAG
>CAYUDM010000068.1:0-13812 GCA_964443625.1 uncultured Smithella sp.
CTGTCCTATACTTGCGTTGTTGCCGCTTGCGCGTCCGACCCGGCCACCCTTCAGTACATCGCCGCCTATGCCGGATGCAGTATCGGTGAATATTTCCGTGATCGCGGCCAGGACGCTTTGATTATTTACGATGATTTATCCAAGCAGGCCGTGGCCTATCGCCAGATTTCGCTGCTGCTTCGTCGTCCGCCCGGACGTGAAGCGTTCCCCGGTGACATTTTCTATAACCATTCCCGTCTGTTGGAACGAGCGGCCCGCGTCAGCGAAGACTTGGGCAGTGGATCGCTTACGGCGTTGCCGGTGATTGAAACTCAGGCCGGTGACGTTTCCGCCTACATTCCCACTAACGTTATTTCGATTACCGACGGCCAGGTCTTTTTGGAACCGAGTCTTTTCTTTTCCGGTGTCCGGCCTGCGATCAACGTCGGTATCTCCGTCTCCCGCGTCGGTGGCGCGGCGCAGGTAAAAGCCATGAAACAAGTGGCCGGCACATTGAAGCTGGATTTGGCGCAATATCGTGAACTGGCGGCTTTTGCGCAGTTTGGTTCCGATCTGGACAAAGCCACGCAGGCACAGCTTGATCGTGGTATCCGTCTGGTTGAGCTTCTGAAACAACCGCAGTACGTTCCTATGACGCTCGGCCAGGAAGTTGTAGTGCTCTTTGCCGGAACCCGAGGGTTCATCGACAAATACCCTGTTGAAAAAGTCAGCCTTTATGAAAAGCAGCTTCTGAGCTTTGTAGAAAGCAAATACCCGAATATTTTCAAAGAGATTGAGGATCAGCAGGTCATTTCCCCCGATCTTGAAAAGAAAATGAAGGAAATGCTCACGGAATTTGATTCCGTCTTTGTGGTTGAATAATTTGAAAGAAGCGCCGGTCTATCGCGTGGTTTGTGGACCGGTAAGGAAATGTTTGGACAATCATTTTAGTTGATGGGAGTTTTAAGTGGCTTCGCTTAAGGATATAAAACGAAAAGTTACTGCGGTTCAAAAGACGAAGCAGATTACGCGCGCGATGAACATGGTTGCCGCGTCAAAATTCAAGTCGGCGCAAGTGAAGATGGAAAATTTCCGTCCCTACGCCGGCAAGTTTATGGACGTGCTGACCTCTCTGGCCGGACGCGCGGAGAGCATATCGCATCCGCTTCTGGCTGTGCGTGAACCCAAAAGAATCCGTGTGATCTGCATGACGTCCGATCGCGGTCTCTGCGGCGGTTTCAATACGAACCTGATCAAGGCGACCGAACGCTTTATGCGTGAAAAAGCCGCTGAAAACAAAGAAATTGCCATGATCAATGTCGGCCGGAAGGGTCGGGACTTTTTCCGCAAGAAAGCCAATGTTCTTGCACAGAAAGTTGACGTATTGAGTCGTTTTGACATGACGCTGGCTGCCGAAATTGCCGATGAAGTCATCCCCTCATTTATCAAAGAGGAATATGATGAACTTTATCTGATCTACAACCAGTTTGTGAATGTTTCCATTCAGCGCCCTACCGTCGTTCGTTTGTTTCCTCTGCCTTCCATCGGCCAGGAATCGGAAGGCGATGGGGAATCGAGCGTGGACTATTCGTATGAACCGTCTGAAGAAGTTTTGCTTCAGAAACTCTTACCCATGTATGTGCATGTTCTGATTTACCGGGCACTTCTCGAGACGTCTGCAGGTGAAAACGGAGCCCGTATGGCGTCGATGGACAATGCCACCAGCAACTGCGAAGAGATCATCCGGTCGCTGACATTGAAGATGAATAAAGCCAGGCAGGCGGCAATCACGGCGGAATTGATGGATATTGTCGGCGGTACGGAAGCTCTGGCAAAAGGGTGATTTTTCTGCGGCGTTTTGCCGCATAAAAAAATTAATACGACTATTGGCAAGGAGATAGTTATGAATATCGGAAAGATTGTTCAAGTTATTGGACCCGTTGTTGACGTGGCTTTTGAAGAAGGAAAGCTTCCCGGCATTCTCAACGCGATTACCATCACCAATCCGGCGATCAATGACGAGGAAGATAACTTGGTTGTTGAAGTTGCACAGCATTTGGGTGACAACGTCGTCCGCTGCATCGCGATGGACGTTACCGATGGTTTGGTGCGCGGCATGAAGGCCAAAGATACCGGCGCTCCCATCATGGTCCCCGTTGGCAAAGAAGGTCTGGGTAGAATTCTGAACGTGGTCGGCCGGCCGGTGGATGGTCTTGGTCCGATCAACGCTAAAACGACCATGCCGATTCACCGCGAGTCGCCCAGCTTTCTGGAGCAGGACACGTCCGTGCACGTTCTCGAAACAGGCGTGAAGGTTATCGATCTTCTGGTTCCGTTTCCCCGTGGCGGTAAGATGGGCATGTTCGGCGGTGCCGGCGTCGGCAAAACCGTTGTTATGATGGAGATGATTCATAATATCGCCATGCACCACGGCGGCATTTCCGTGTTTGCCGGTGTGGGTGAAAGAACTCGTGAAGGAAATGACCTTTATCGTGAAATGCTCGAATCCGGCGTTATCAAACAGGCCGCTCTGATTTACGGCCAGATGACGGAGCCGCCCGGAGCCCGCGCGCGGGTGTCTCTGACGGCGTTGGCTGCCGCGGAATATTTCCGCGATGTTGAAGGTCAGGACGTGCTTTTGTTCGTTGACAATATTTTCCGGTTCACGCAGGCCGGTTCCGAAGTGTCCGCGCTTCTTGGACGTATGCCCTCCGCCGTCGGTTATCAGCCGACCCTGGCCACAGACCTCGGTGAACTCCAGGAACGCATTACCTCGACGACCAAAGGGTCCATTACCGCCGTTCAGTGCGTCTACGTTCCCGCGGATGACTTGACTGACCCCGCTCCCGCAACAACTTTTGCCCACTTGGATGGAACCGTCGTTTTGTCCCGTCCGATCGCCGAACTCGGTATCTATCCGGCCGTGGATCCGCTGGATTCCACCTCCCGTATTCTTGATCCGAACGTACTGGGTGAGGAGCATTATTCGGTGGCCCGTCAGGTCCAGGTGACGCTGCAGAAATATAAAGACCTGCAGGACATCATTGCGATTCTGGGCATGGATGAACTCTCTGAAGAAGATAAAGTTACGGTCAGCCGGGCCAGAAAGATTCAGCGTTTTCTGTCTCAGCCGTTCTTTGTTGCCGCGCAGTTTACGGGTACGGAAGGAAAGTTTGTTTCCGTCGCGGATACAGTGAGAGGCTTTAAAGAAATTCTCGAAGGAAAACATGACGAGTTACCTGAGCAGGCCTTTTATATGGTCGGCGGAATTGAAGAAGCGATCGAAAAAGCTCAGAGACTCTCTTGATAAGCGAGGAAGGTTATGTCGGAAGATTTATTGACACTTGAAGTGGTCACGCCGGAAAAAATGGTGTTTTCTGGAAAAGTGGAAGAAGTCACCATTCCCGGTACGGAAGGGGAATTTGGCGTGCTGAGGGGCCATGAACCCTTCTTAACCTCTGTAGACATAGGCGAATTGTACTTCATTGCAGACGGTAAAAAATACTTCTATGCGGTCAACACGGGGTATACAGAAGTTACAGCCAACAAAGTGACGGTTTTGATAGAAACGGCGGAACGTGCCGATGCGATCGATAAGGACCGTGCAGAAAAGGCAAAAGCCAAAGCGGAAACGGCGCTTACGAGTCTGACGAAAGAATCCGACGACTACGAGAAAATGCGCCTGGCCCTGGTTCGCGCCATTAACCGCATCAGTGTCGCAGAAAAAATCTCTTTGCATTAGGCAGACGAATTGCATCAACAAACATAAAAAAGGCAGCCCCGATTCTTCGTGGGCTGCCTTTTTTATGGTGTGGGCTGTTGCGCTACTCAGGGGTGATATCGATAATTTGAAATCGGCGTGTTCCGCCAGGCGTTTTTACTGTGATTTCACTGTCAATACTCTTTCCGATCATGGCCTTTCCAATCGGCGAGGTCACGGATATTTTATTGACATTGATATCTGACTCCAGGGGGCCGACAAGCTGATATTTAATTTCCTCTGCGTCATCTCCATCAATATCCGCAATCGTGACAAAGCATCCGAAGACAACTTTATCGCTGACGTTATTTCGTAAATCAATAATATTAGAGCAGGCCAGATTGTTCTCCAACTCTTGCAGCTTACCGTGGAGATAGGATTGTCGTTCTTTGGCCGCGGCATATTCCGCGTTTTCCGATAGATCTCCGTGCGCGCGCGCAACCTCGATGTCTCGTATATTTTCCGGAATATGAACGTTTTTGAGCGTTTCCAAATCCTTCTTTAATTTTTCAAATCCTTCTTTCGTAATGGGTATCTTTTCCATTTGATCTCCAGATAGTTATACCTTGCGCTGACGGAATGTGGATTCAACAACAGGCAGGAATTATTGATAAACATGTCTAATCGAGAATAAATCGCCTGTCAAGTGATGATTTTGAAAAATAGGTTTGTCGAGTGCAGTGCGGTTTTATGCGCCAATGAATCGCTGCTTCGTCTCATGGATCAGTTGTTTTGTCGAGGGCTTTGTGTTATTGAACGCGAGTCATAAATTGTAAGGGGCTTTCTTTAAAATGCTGCATGATCATTACCAGCGCACCATTAACTACCTTCGCGTCTCTATTACGGATCGCTGTAATCTCCGCTGCGAATATTGTCGTCCCAAAGAAGGGGTTTCCCTGCGAGGACACGAAGATATTCTCCGGTATGAAGATATTTTGCGCGTGATTTCCGCTGCCGTCCGTATGGGGCTCATCAAAGTACGACTGACCGGCGGCGAGCCTTTGCTTCGTCGAGGCTTTATCGATTTCGTCGGCAGGCTTGCGGCCATCGAAGGGTTGCAAGACATCAGCCTGACCACCAACGGCATTTTGCTGGAGGGTATGGCTGAAGATATTTTTAAGGCCGGGATTCGCAGACTCAACATCAGTTTGGATTCCATGAATCCTGATCGTTATCGACGCATTACGCGCGGAGGAGATTTAAATGCGGTTTTGCGCGGAATAGCCGCCGCGGAACGATCTGGTTTTTCTCCAATTAAAATTAATGTCGTGGCGATCAAAGGATTCAACGATGATGAAGTTCTGGATTTTGCGAGACTTGCGGCCGGAAAGCCCTTTCAAGTCCGCTTTATTGAAATGATGCCGATCAGTGAGGTCAACGCATCTCAGGAAGAATGCTTTTTGCCGATGCCGGATCTGCAAAAAACGATATCGTCGGTTTTTGATCTGGAGCCGATCGGCAAAAAAAAATTCATCTCGGATGGCCCCGCCGAAATTTACCGGATATCCGGCGGCGCGGGAGAAATCGGCTTCATTCATCCCGTCAGCAGCCATTTCTGTGCGACTTGCAACCGCCTGCGTCTGACGGCGGACGGCAAACTGCGCGCCTGCCTGCTCAGAGATGAAGAAGTCGACTTGAAGGAACCTCTTATGCAAAAATGTGACGATGCGGTTTTAGAAGATCTGATTTCCCGGGCAATTCTGCTCAAGCCCGGGCATCACGATCTCGATTGCACGGACCGGCATCTGAAAAAATGTCATCGGGATATGTCGGATATCGGCGGTTGAAACGAATGGATGATAATTTTCGCCGCTTTGGATATAATCTCCGCGAACGAAGGAGGCGTCGATGACAGTCGTTCGTAACACGACCGAATCCCATGAGCACTGGTTGAAGACGGAAAAGGGCAAATTTGTTTTCTCCAGAATTCAGAATCTGCTTGTCGATTTGACAGCTCCCCTGTCGGGCGAATCCGTCTTGAATGTGGAGTGCAGATCCGGCCTGTATCTGAAAATTTTTCAGGAGTCGGGATGCGTGCTTTCGGGAACGGATTCTTCACCCGATCGATTGGATATGACGCGCGCAAAGATTGGAAAGACGGCCGATCTGCGTCAGGCAAAACCTGAAGACCTTCCTTTTTCGGACAATGAATTCGATATCGTGGCGCTGATCCATGTTTTGGAAACCGCCAGCGATCCCCAGAAAGTCATTTCTGAAGCCATTCGGGTGAGCCGGAAACGCGTTGTCGTCGGCCTTCTCAATCCGCATTCGCCGGCCGGCAGCAGAAGGCAAATTAAAGAGATTTTCGGTTTTGGCCCCTCCACACCGACGCGTTATGTTCGACGCGGCGATCTCGAATTCATGATCGGCCAGGCCATGTCGAAACCCTCCTTGCGCTGGGGAAGCGCCGTGTTTCTTCCGGATCTGTTCCGCACGTTTTTTTCCGAGCTTGAAGAGTCGCTTCCACAAAGAAACAATCCTTTCGGGGCTTTTGTCTGCGTCTCCTTTCCCGTGACTTATACATACAGAACAGTTCAAAATCCGCTTTTGAACGTTTTTGACGTCAAAAGAAGATCGGCTCCGGCCGCTCCTGATGTTGTTCGGAGTATGCTTGGGAGGAACGACCGATGATTCGCGAGGCACTCTTGTATCAGAAAAAAGATAATCAAGGTGTGCAGTGCGCCGTCTGCGCTCACCGTTGCGTTCTTGCCCCGGGACACACAGGTCTTTGCGGTGTAAGAGAAAACAGAGAGGGTCTTCTCTATTCGCTGGCTTATGGGACCCTTATCGCTGAAAATGTGGACCCCATTGAAAAAAAACCATTTTTTCACGTCTTGCCCGGTTCCCGTTCCTATTCTGTGGCGACCGTCGGCTGCAATTTCAGATGCTCTTTTTGTCAAAATGCATCCATATCGCAATTGCCGCAAAGAACCAAAATGATTCCGGGAGAAGATGTATTACCCGGTGAAATCGTAGATCGGGCGATTCGGGCCGGGTGTCAATCCGTGGCCTATACCTACACGGAGCCGACCGTCTATTTTGAGACAGCCTACGATACATCCGTAATCGCTCACGAACGCGGACTGCTCAATGTCTTCGTCACGAATGGGTTTATGACCTCCGAATCCCTGAAAATGATGGAACCTTATCTGGATGCGGCCAATGTGGATCTGAAATCCTTCCAAGACGAGTTTTATAAAAAATACTGCGGTGGACATCTTGAGCCTGTTTTGGAAACCATTCGACGCATGAAGGCTATGGGCATCTGGGTTGAAATCACGACCCTTTTAATTCCGGAACTCAACGATTCACCCGACGAGCTTGCAGCCATTGCGGATTTTATTGCCGGCGTGGGAAAAGAAATCCCCTGGCATATCAGTCGCTTCCACCCTCAATACAAAATGGCCGAAAGACCGGTGACCCCTCTTGCGTCGATACATCAAGCGGTTGAAATCGGCCGGCGGGCGGGACTGAAGTATGTTTACAGCGGGAACATTCCGGGAGACGAAGGCGAAAATACCGATTGTTCAAATTGTAAAAGTCATCTGATTGAGCGCAACGGCTACCAAATCCGGCTCAATAGACTCGAGTTCGGCCACTGCAGTGCGTGCCAAACCGCCCTGGAGGGCATATTTTAGTCTCCCGAAAAATCGTTTTTTCCGCAACACCTCAAAACTATGAAGAAAATTAAAAAACACTACATATTGTGGTGTGAGAGAGTACCAATACATTTTATTGTATTTTCTCTTTACAAAGAATATCTCTTTTGTTAGTCTTTCCCAAATTCTCAGGCATGTCGTGGGACGACCGTTTATGAAATTAAAACGATTGGAAATATCCGGCTTCAAATCATTCCGCGACAAAGTCGTCATCGATTTTTCCAAAGGAGTCAATGCGATCGTCGGGCCCAACGGCTGCGGCAAATCAAACGTTGTGGATGCGATCCGCTGGGCGATGGGAGAGCAGCGCGTCAAAGCCCTGCGTGGCAAAAAAATGGATGACGTTGTTTTTAACGGCAGCGAAGATTCCGCCGCCGTGAGTCTGGCCGAAGTTGTGATGACGCTGGAGAGAAACAATTCCACGTTCCCAGGCATCTATGGAGAGCTGTCTGAAGTGTCCATCTCCCGCAAAGTTGTGCTGGACGGAGAAAGCGAATACTGTATTAACCGGACGCCCTGCCGGCTGCTGGATATCAAAGAATTCTTTATGGGAACGGGTATTGGAGCCCGGACGTATTCTCTCGTTGAACAGGGGTCGGTCGCCAATCTGGTTGAAGCCAAGCCAGAAGACCGTCGTTTATTTATTGAGGACGCGGCAGGTGTCTCCAAATACAAAAGCCGCAAGGAAGCCGCCGTCAGAAAGATGGAGGCGACCAAGCAGAATATTTTGCGCCTCAACGATATCAATAAAGAAGTCAAATCCCAGCTCAACGCCATTTCCCGGCAGGCCAAACGCGCTGAACAGTACAAGGAAATCAAGCAGCGCATGAAGTCGGCGGAACTTCTTTTAGCAGGCCAGACCTACGCCGATCTTATGGCCCGTCAAAGTGAAACCCGGATCCTGCGCGACGATCTGCGCGGGCAGGAGGCCTCGCAGCTTGCTCATTTGGAGGCAAAGGAATCCGAGCTGGAAGATATGAAGACAGGCCTGTTTGCGGCTGAGGAAGAAATCGCCCGCAATCAGACGGAACTCTACGAAATCAAGAATTCCATCAATATCAAAGAAAAAAGCATTGATTTTTCCCGCCAGCAAAAGACGCTTGCTACGGACCGGAAACAGAATAATCTGTCGGAAATTGAACTGCTCCAGGGCAAACAGTCTGAACTGGGGGCGGAGATCGGGAAGTTGCGCCACAATGTTACGGAGGCGGCCGGTACAATCATCCGGATGCAGGAAGAACTCGATGCCGGCAACCTCAAGGCTCAGGGCCTGATTGAAGCCGATCGGGAGATCAACAGCCGGCTGGAAGAACATAAAATTCTCTATATGGACCTCATCACGGAAAAGGCCCGGGTGAGCAACATGGTTTCGAGTCTGACGAGAAACCTGGAGGATTATAAAAAACGCGAAGAGCGGGAATGTCTTGAAATTCAACAGGATAAGCAAAGACTCGACGAGCTGACCGCGCGATTAGGGTCGCTAAAAGAGAGTCTGTCCGCCCTGGAAGATGAAACCGGAGAGCTTGCCGAGCGTAAGGAAATCATTGCCGATGAACTCAATCAGGCGAAGACGGCCCTGCAACTGGCCGAAGAGAGCATCGCGCTGATCAAGGAGGAAACAGGCGGAAAATCCTCTCGCCTTCAGTCTCTCATTGAATTCCAGGAAGCCTACAAGTGGTCCAGTGACGGGGTCAAGAAAGTCATAGAAGAACAGCATAGCGCCGAGACTTTCTGCGGCGTGGTTGCCGATCATATCCAGGTGCCGCGGGAATATGAATCGGCCGTTGAAGCGGTGCTTGGGGATAAGCTCCAGTATGTCGTTGTGAAAAATCAGGAAGACGGCCTCAAAGCCATCGACTATCTGAAAAGCTACCACCTGGGCCGCGGCAGCTTTGTACCGGTGGAGCTGCGGGCGCATCACAAAACGACTTACGGCGACGCGCATCTGCAGGAAGCCGAACCCCTGCTTCGAAAAGTTGTCGTCAAGGAAGAATTCCGAAAGATTGCCGACGGCCTGTTGGGCGACGTGCTTTTGACCAAGAATATTGAAACCGGCATCTCACTGTGGAAACAAAATGGTTTTCAAGGCACGTTTGTGACACCTGAAGGCGATACCATCAGTCCGCAGGGCGTTCTCACCGGCGGCAGCGGCGCCGCGGTCGAACGCAGTCTTTTGGCCACCAAACGCGAGATCGCGGAGCTGGAGACGGATCTGGTGAGACTTGCCGGTCAGCTCGCAGAAAATCTGGAAGAAAAAAAGAAACAGTCCGCCGCCATCGTTCGCTGGGACGAAGAGATCGGCAGTTTGAAAAGCCGGATGCATCAGTTGGAGATTGACATCAACGGACGCAGGAAAGATATTGAACGGTTTGAAGACGAATCTCAAAGGCTGACCCAGCGCATTGCCGTTTTGGAATACAATCTCCGGAATATCAAGGATGAGGCGGCGCAGGCGCAGGAAAAACTGCGGATGATCGGCACTGACGCGAAGCTTCAGGATGAAAAAGAGCAGGAGCTCAATGAAGTCATATCCGCGCTCAATAGACGGAAACAACAATCGCGCGCGGCCATTGATGAACAGGAAAGGGCTCTGACCGGGCAGAAAGTGCTTTTGGCCTCTTTATCTGAAAAGAAAGAAGCGGATCTTCGAACGATTGCACGTCTGGAAGAAACTCTGCGCATCAACGAGCTGGATGCGGTGCGCAAACGAGAGGAAATATCGACTCTTGAGCGACAAATTGAAGAACTGACGACCTCCGTTGAATCGGATCAGGCCTCGCTTCGTGACCTGTATGTCGGTTTTACCGCCTGCGAGACGGCTCTGACCCAGAAGAAGGAACAGCAGGCGATTGAAGATGAAAAACTCAAAATTCACGAAAACAAAATTCGCGAGATTAAAAAGATCATTGAGGACCTGCGGCTTCAGGCCAATGAACGGGAAATGCAGTGCCGGGAATTGGCGTTGAGTGTTGAAAATCTCCGAAACGCCATTATGGAAAAACATGATGTCGATTTGGCCGCCTGCGCCGACGAATTCGTCGCGCCTGAGGCCTCGGAGCTTGATGCGCTCAAAGCAGGTCTGGAAAAGGACCGTCAAACCATTGAAACCTTCGGAGAAGTTAACCTTCTGGCTCTCAATGAATACGAAGAGCTTGAAAAGCGCTATCAGTTCTTAAATGAGCAACTGGCGGATCTCAACGCATCACTGGCCTCGCTGCAGCGGACGATCACGAGGATCAACAAGATTTCCCGCGACCGGTTTGCGGAAACCTTTGAAGCCGTGAATGCCTGCTTCAAGGAAGCCTTTGCGCAGATCTTTCCCGGCGGCCGCGGCTCTCTGCACCTGACCGATGAAAACGACCTGTTGGAAACCGGGGTGGACATCAATATTCAGATTCCAGGCAAGAAGTCTCAGAACGTCAGCTTACTGTCCGGTGGCGAGAAATCGCTGGCTGCCATTGCGCTGATCTTCGCCATCCTGATGTACCGCCCGTCGCCGTTTTTGATTCTGGATGAAGTCGATGCGGCGCTCGACGATGCCAATACGAATCTGTTCAACCGCCTGATCCGCAATGTTTCGGACAAATCTCAGGTTATCATGATCACCCACAACAAGAGCACGATGGAAGTCGCCGATACGCTCTTTGGTGTGACGATGCAGAAACAAGGCATCTCTTCGGTTGTTTCCGTGACGCTCAATTAATGTCCCACCGGGGTGTTTTCGCCCCTCTCAACAGAGCTTTACATCCGCGTGAAAAATCGTTATGCATCACCAGTTCATTCGAAAGGGATATGTTTCATGGCGAAGCTCAGTTTTTTTGAAAAGTTGAAATCCGGCCTGGCCAAAACGCGCGAGGTTTTGACAACGGATATTGATGTTCTGATTCTCGGTAAAAAAGAAATCGATCAGTCTTTGTATGATGACCTTGAAGAACTCCTGATCACGGCGGACATGGGCCCCCAGTTTACCTATGACCTGCTTGATGAAGTGAAAAGCCGCGTCAGCCGTAAAGAACTCGACGACGCATCCCAGATCAAAAAAATCATTCAGCGCAGAATGCTCGATATTCTCCGGCCGGTCGACCACCCGCTCGTGATTGAAAAAGGCAAACCCTTTGTCGTGATGGCAGTCGGAGTCAACGGCAGCGGTAAAACCACCACCATCGGAAAACTGGCCAACCAGTTGCGTCAAAGCGGCCATGAGGTAATGCTCGCGGCCGCCGATACGTTCCGAGCGGCGGCCATCGAACAGCTTGAAGTCTGGGGGAAGCGTGTCGGCGCGCCGGTGATCAAACAGAAAATGAATGCCGATCCCGCCGCGGTGGCCTTCGATGCCATGGCAAAAATCAAGGCTGGTTTTTCGGGCGTCATGATCATCGATACAGCGGGACGCTTGCATACACGCACCAATCTGATGGAAGAGCTCAAAAAGGTAAAAAGGGTCATCGACCGGGAATATCCCGGCGCGCCTCATGAAATCCTGTTGGTTCTCGATGCGACGACGGGTCAGAATGCGCTGGCGCAGGCCAAGATGTTTAAAGAGGATATCGGCGCGACAGGCATTGTCCTGACCAAGCTCGACGGCACTTCCAAGGGCGGCGTGGTCGTGCGGATCGCCGGTGAACTGGAACTGCCCGTGCGTTATATCGGCGTGGGCGAAGGACTTGACGATCTGCGCACATTTGACAGTCGGGAGTTTACATCCGCCCTTCTTGACTAACGGACGGTTCGCGGTATGAAAAAAATCTTTGCCATCGGAGACATTCATGGCTGCCTGCATAAACTGACGCGTCTGGTGGAAGGTCTCGGCGTCGATCCGGCCGCAGACACTCTCGTTTTCCTGGGGGATTATATCGATCGGGAAGACGGCGGCCCGGATGTGGTTGACTATGTGCTCGGGCTTAAGGCGGGTTATCGAAACGTATTGTGCCTTTGCGGCAATCATGAGTACATGTTTCTTCGGTATCTGGAGGGACTCGACGAAAATCTTTACCTGGAAAACGGTGGACGATCCACGCTCCAAGCCTACGGCATTTCTCTTGTCGATTCGCTTCGCAAAAGAAAGTCCAAAGTTCCCCCTGCACACCTTAAATTTTTCAACTCGCTTCTTCCCTACTACGAAACCGACGATTATATTTTCGTTCATGCCGGCTTGAAACCCGGCGTGGCGCTTTCGGAACAGACGCTGCACGATATGGTCTGGATTCGGGCGGATTTTATTGATTCCGACTTCGATTTCGGCAAGAAGGTGATCTTCGGACACACGCACCGGCATTTGCCGATCATCGCGGCAAACAAGATCGGCATCGACACGGGCGCGGTCTATGGTGGAAAGCTAACCTGTCTGGAGCTGCCGGCGGAGACATTACACCAGGTGTAACCATGAAAATAATCGAGTGTGTGCCCAATTTCAGCGAAGGGTGCGATCCAGACGGCATCCAGTCTATCGCCTCGGTATTTGACGGTTTTCCAGATGTGGCCTTCGTGGATTACAGCGCCGATATCGATCATCACCGCAGCGTATTTACCTTTTTGGGCAGGGCGGATGACGTTTTGGCCGCCGCACTGGCCGCCGCGGGCCGTGCCCTGGAACAAATCGACATGCGGTGTCATCAAGGCGTTCATCCCCGCCTGGGAGCGGTGGATGTTGTTCCTTTCATTCCCCTGTGCGATGCCGAAATGGCGGACGCGATTGCGATTGCGCACCGGTTCGGTCATGAGCTTCACCGGCGCTTCGGTGTTCCCGTCTATTTTTATGCAGAAGCGGCGCTTATCGCCGGGCGGCGGCATCTGGCGAATGTCCGCCGCGGCGGGTATGAGTCACTGGGCCGGAAACTGGCGGATCCGGCGGAGGCTCCGGATATCGGCGTCCGGTCATTCGATCCGCGCTGGGGTGCAACGGCAGTGGGCGCGCGTCTGCCGCTTGTGGCCTTCAACATTAATCTTCAAAGCGATGATATCGGACTGGCGCGGGACATTGCGTCAAAAGTCCGGGAGGCCGGCGGCGGGATCCGTCACGTCCGGGCCATCGGCGTTTTGCTGAAAACCAGAAATATCGTGCAGGTGTCCATGAACCTCGTCGATTGCCGGGAAACGTCTCTGAAAACGATCTTTGATCAGGTTGAGGCGCTGGCGGGATTGCGAGGTGTGCAGATTCTGGAATCTGAACTGATTGGATTGGTGCCTGCCTGCGCGCTGGCCGGCACGACGCCGGAATCGCTGAAGCTGAAGGGGTTTACTAAAGAGAGACTTCTTGAAACCCACCTACGAAGGATCTCCAGACGCCTGTCGCCGATTGACAGTCGGAATAAAGCGTGTTAAATCCCAAGCCTCGTTTGGCACGTTTTGCAAAACCGGTTGCCCCTGTAGCTCAGAAGGATAGAGCAACGGATTCCTAATCCGTGTGCCGTGTGT
>CAYUDM010000069.1:0-13046 GCA_964443625.1 uncultured Smithella sp.
GAGTGTCCACGATCTCCTGGCACAAAAACTGTCCACGAGGTCTTGGCACTCAACACCTAACACTTAAAACTTAAAACTATTTCCTTTTTGTCTTGCAATCCTCACAGTTTCCGTACAGATACATCGCGTGATCTGTCAGCTCGAAACCGAATTGCTCGGCCACCCGTTTTTGCAGCTCTTCAATCACCGAATCGACGACTTCCACTGTTTTTCCGCAGCCACGGCAGATCAGGTGATCATGATGCGGGTGTTTATAGTTGTGCTCGTAGCGAACCACGCCGTCTCCGAAAACGACCTCCCGGGCCAGCCCCGCCTCGGTCAACAACTTGAGATTACGGTAAACCGTGGCCTGGCCGATGGACGGATCGCGTTTCTTGATAACATCGTAGAGCTCTTCTGCGCTGATATGTTCCTCGCGCTTGAGAAACGTTTCCAGAATCAGCTCACGCTGCGGCGTGTCCCGCAGGTTGTTCCGGCTCAAATATTTGCTGAATATGTCTCTTTCTTCCCGCACGATCCCAACCCATAGTTGATTATCATTATCAATTGTTGCGTCTATACAGGAAACCGCCAGTTGCTGTCAAGGAATAAAATTAAAAAAATGGATGAGGATGTATGGACATCCGGGCCAGCGGCGATGCACGGCTATTTTACCTCTAATATCCGGCCAATAGCAGCAGACCGAATCCCATAATCACAAGCGCGCCGACTATGGTCAGTCCGTGCGAGATCAGCATGCGTCGCTTGCCCAGAGCTTGCCCGGCGCGCAAAGCCGATTTTCCGGCGGCAAGAAAAAGCCAGCCGATGAGCGTGATGGTCACGATCATGCCCATCGCCATAGATAAAACCGCCAGGATGCCTGCGGGAATTCTTCCGAGATGGATCGCAAAGAGCATCACCAACAAAACGCCGGGGCAGGGAATCAGGCCTACCGACACGGAAAGAGCGAAAAGCCCACGGGGTTTACCCGGTTCTTTTGCGCCGGAAATATCCGTGTCATTTTTGAGCGCATTCCAAATGCCCCGAATGAGCAGGTATGCGCCAACCAAACAGATGAGCGTCGCACTGACCAGTTGCATGTGGCTTTCCGCCACAGCGGTATTTTGCATCGTGACCGTGCCGAGATAAAACATGAAAGCGATGATCAGAATTCCGGCGCTCAGCGTATGGGCGGCCACAATGGCGAGCGCCGCTTTAACCGCATCCATAAACCGGGACTTTCCGGCAAGCATGTACGATCCGATAAACACCTTGCCATGTCCAGGGCCTGCGGCGTGGATCATGCCGTACAAAAAAGAAAAGAGGGCCAGAAGCAGAATTGTCACGGGAAGGGCCGAATCGTCGGGATCGTTGAGCAGCTTATCGATATCACGGCGCAACGCGCTTTGCATCTTCGCCAAACGTTCGGACAGCAGGCGTACCGGGGCTAAAGACATCAGCCTTAAACGCTCCGGATTTTGCTCTGAGGGTGCGATGTTATCCGGTTTGGCCTCCGAGTCGCTCGTGACAGGCCCTGAGGACATAAACGGATTCTGGGCGTTAACATACACCGGTAAGAAAAGCAGGCAGGCAAGAATCAGGCAGACGTAAAATTTCATCATGGGGTCTTCTTGTATTGAATGCGCAGTTCTTCAAAGGCCCGGTGGCGAACCCAGCCATCCCGTGTCGAGACAATTTTGGCTCCGATATCGATATTTTGTGGCGCGGATATGGAAAAGGGTTTTTCGGCATTAAACTGAAAATCGCAAAAATTGGTTTTATCAAAAAAACCGATCCATATATTGCCGTCGATCTCATTCCAGGCGCGCTCAAAAGGAATAAAGAAAGTATACTGAAGGGTTTTGTCTAGAACTGAAGTCTGAAAATGGGATACGGTGACGATGTCGTGACGTTTGTTTCCAATATAAATATAGGTAAAATAATTAAACTTGCGCACATTGGAAAAAGCTTTCTGCTCAATTTCAGCGCTTTCCGCCATGTCCAATCTGCCGTTTTTATCGCGGTCGTAATCGGCAATCAGTCTGCTTCCGAACATTGCGTCGAACACCCATTCCACCTTAAAGCCGGATAGCCCGTGGTCGTTGAACTGGACGCTTATCGACGTGTCGATAAACACATGCGGATGCCCGTAGGCCGGAGTCGTGGCCAATACAAACGCGGCAAAACAATATATAGCGGTTAAAGCGGCTGTGATCCGTTTCTCCACGAAAGCCGACCCTGTTTGCTAAGTTTGCACCCTGCGTGACCGTAATTGAAAAGTCCACGGGGTGCCGCAATGCGGTACTCGTATCATATTAAAGCTATACAGACAATTCATTCCGGGCTGATGGCGTGCATGCCGTCTTGGCAAAGTGGTGAGTGCTTCGGTAGAAAGAGGTTGCGAGGTTTATTCAACGAGCCGGTCTCGATCAACTGGTCTGTTGCGGTTGGTCGAAAATCCGTCGCAAGGCAGTTGCCAGATCATGCCTTGTAATCGGTTTTTTAACAAACTCGTTGATGGCGGCGTTTCTTATTCTCAATTCAACGTCTTCGTCCAGGTAACCAGAGCAAAGAATGATGGGGACCTCCGGTCTGATCTTTCTGATTTTTTCGGCCAGTTCATAGCCGCTCATTTGGGGCATCGTATAATCCGTAATGACAACGTCGAAATCAGACGGGTCATTCTTAAAGTGATTCAATGCATCAGCACTGCCTGTAAAGGCGCATACCTTGTAACCAAGGTCTTCCAGTATGGTTCTCCCCACTTTGACCAGGGCCTCCTCATCGTCCACCAGCAATACCCTTTCCGAACCGCCGGGCACATCTTGCAGGGGCTCTTGCGCGCCATTCCGGGGTGCATTCAAGGTGCTCACCGGAAGATAAACAGTGAAAGTCGTTCCTTTTCCCGCCTGACTCGAAACGGTTACAAGGCCTTCCATTGATTTAACAATGCCATGCACGACGGAAAGGCCAAGGCCGGTGCCGTCACCCTGGGGTTTCGTTGTGAAAAACGGATCAAAGATACGATCGACAATTTGGGCCGGGATTCCTTTGCCGGAATCGGAAATTTCCAATTTTAAATATTGCCCGGACTTGATTTCCCGGTGGCGCAAAACAAATTCCCGATTTGCCTCAAAATCGTCCAGGGAGATTTTGAGGATTCCGCCGCCTTCTTTCATGGCGTAACTGGCATTGGTGCACAGGTTCATGATAATTTGATGAATCTGAGTCGGATCCGCTAAAAGGGATGAGTCGCTTTTCACGCTATCGACGATTTGAATCGTCGATGGGAGCGACGCGCGAAGCAGCATCAGCGTTTCTTTGATGATATGCTTGGGCGCGATTACCTGTTTTTGCTGCTCCGATTGGCGACTGAAGATCAGAATCCGGTTTACCAGTTCACGAGCACGTTCCGCAGCTTTCAGTACTTCCGTCGTGTAGAGTCTGGGTTTTTCATCATCCTTCAGATAACTGAGGGTCAATTCCGAGTATCCGATAACGGCGCTTAAAATATTGTTGAAGTCATGAGCAATGCCGCCGGCAAGAGTTCCGATGGCTTCCATCTTCTGGCTTTGCCGCAACTGTTCCTCCATCATGATTTCCCTTGTGATGTCCCTGCCGATACCCAGGAAACAACTGATATGACCGTTATCGTCCAACACGGGTTTGATGGTCATTGTGATGGAATAATTTCGGCTGTCCTTTCTTGCGCCCTGAATCGAGCCGCTCCACATCAATCCTTTATTCAATTGCTTCCATATCTCGTCACTGTCGTTGAGGCGGATGTTTTCAAGATCCGGAGATTTTCCGACCAGGTCTTGTACGGGGCGATCGACGATTGCCGCCATAGCTGGATTGACATATTGCACCTTGCCGTCAAGCCCGATTATTAATATGGCCTCGGTGGCCTGTTCGATGGCCTGATTCAGTGTGGCAAGCGATTTTTGTACCGGCGTGCTGATCTTGCCGGAGAGAAAGAAAAGCGCAAACACTGTCAATAAGAGAAAAAAAGCGCTGACCACTAAAGTCAGATTTCTATTGGCGTAAGCCAATGCCATGACCTCTTCCTTGTGTTGCGTAATGCCGATTCGCCAGCCGGTCGGCTCTACCTGCGAGAACCCTGTTAGTCTTTCTACGCCCTGGTACGTGTATTCCCCCGTGCCGTTTGTCCGGCTCAGGATGATCGATACAATTTCCCTCAGCTCTTCTTCATTGCGCGCGTTCATCTTGAGAATGTAATCCTGATTGGGATGAGCGATAACCAAGCCGCTCGGGTCCAGCATAAAGGCATAGCCGGTTTGACCAAGCTTTAAAGAGGATAAATATCGCATCAGGAAATCTGTTTTGATGACGCCCAGAACGGCGCCCAGAAATCTGCCGTCTTTCGTTATAATCGGGGCGGCGAGTCCGAAAATGGGTTTGCCGGTGGCTTTGGAAGCCGTGACCGATCCGATGCCCGGTTTGCCCTGCCGGGCCATTTGAAAATAATCTCTTTCGGCAATGGAAATACCGATTCGCGTCACGTCGGCGCCATCATAGCGGATGATGCCCTCCGTGTCAAAGATGGACAATCCTTCATAGTCAATTCCTATCGTGGCGTAAAGATCCGCAATTCTTTTGTTCAAAAGAGCGGATTCTTTCTTCAACACGCTTTTGGCAATCTGCGGGTCGTTGGCTATGGAATTCAGGATGATCTGATTTTTTTCAAGGCTGAGTTCAACCATGCGTGAGAGGCTTTGCGCAAGCTGCATTGACTGGACTTTTGATACATCCTCCAGTGTGCGTGAAGAATTGATGAAGGTGACTGCGCCGGCGATGGTCAGGGGAATCAGAGCGATTAATATGCCACCGAGCACCATCTTGGATCGTAACGACAGAATTTTCACAAGGTATGAACCTCCTTGTGGCGGTTGTTTGTCTATAATTGCTGGTGGCTTTCTGACGCTTCAACGACTGATGTGTTTGATAATACGTCGACTTATTTTGACCCAAGTATAGGGTAGACCGATTAACCATGTCAATGAGAAAAGGCTCATGCTCGGGCTTGGTAAAATTCCTGTATTTTCTCGAAATGCAGCCTGGCGTTTAAACAATGGGTGGATTAGCCCCAACCATGGTGGGAGATTATCTCGTCTCCATCCAGGCATGTGAAGCACCTTGGAAAAGGTCATTAAGCGTTATGTCCACGGAGGTCAGACATCTTAAAATAAATAAATGTATCCCCATCTCTTGCGAATCATCTTGACACGCAAAATGGTTCTTCTTATACTCCCCGGGCGATCAGCAGCCGCTCGCTTACCCCAAAGCTTCCTGCTGAATTTCCATGGGCTCACTGTCATCTTAAACAAGAAACGAAGGGAGAGCTTCATGATCAAAAAAGCCGACGAATCCTTTGGCACGCGAATCCGCAGATTGAGAGAGGCAAAAGGACTCAGCCTTGAGACGCTCTCGCACGATACCGGCTACACGGTTAAATTCCTCAAAGAGATTGAAGAAGACAAAACAGCCCCGCCTGTCGCCGTCGTCCTCCAACTGGGACGCGTCTTCAAGGTCGACATGGATCAATTGCAGGAAAATCGTGATAAAGAAGCGGCCAAACGGCGGACAACCAGCCACCGAAAAAGAGTGGCATCCTATGCGTATACCCCCCTGACTGCGCCGGGAAAGGATAAGCATTTAAGAGCCTACCGTGTGACCATCGATCCCGAGACCGAACATAAAGGCGTTGAGTACCACCATGAGGGTGAAGAATTCGTCTATGTTCTGCAAGGAGGGCTTGCGATTTCGGTGGGACAGAACACTTCAACGTTGAAGAAGGGAGAGAGCCTGAGCTTTGATTCATCCCTTTCCCATAAACTCAGCAATCCAACCCGGGAAAAAACAGAGCTTCTGGTGGTCATCTATCTGCCGTAAGGAGAGGACATGTCTTTTCAACTGACCGCGGAACAGAAAATGGTCCGGCTCATGGCCAGAGATTTTGCGCGCAAGGAACTGGAGCCGACCGCGGCCCAAAGGGACAAGGAAGAAATCTTCCCCGTGAAAGTGGTGAAGAAGATGGGTCAGCTTGGCCTGCTGGGCATGATGGTTCCTGTTAAATACGGCGGCGCGGGCGCCGGGGCGGTAAGCTATTGTCTGGCTCTTCAGGAAATCGCCTATTCATGCGCCTCCACGGCCGTGACGATGTCTGTGGCCAACCTCTCCACCGAGCCGCTGCTTAAATTCGGGAATGAAAATCAAAAGTCTAAATATCTTGTCGGTCTGGCCCGGGGAGACTGGCTTGGGTGCTTTGCCCTGACGGAGCCGGGCGCCGGCTCGGATCCCGGAAGCCTCTCGATCAAGGCGGAGGATCAAGGCAGCCATTATCTCATCAACGGGACAAAAATCTTCATTACCCATGGGCAGTATGCCGATGTCGTCAATCTCATTGCCAGAACCGGCACGGAAAAAGGCAGCAAGGGGCTTTCGGCTTTCATCATTGAAAAAGGCACGCCTGGATTTTCCATCGGCGCGCGGGAAGATAAGATGGGGCTTCGGGCGTCCAATACCGTGGAGCTTCTTTTTGAGAACTGCAAGGTTCCGAAGGAGAATCTGCTGGGAAAGCCGGGGACCGGATTCAAGATCGCCATGACCGCTCTGGATAGCGGCCGCATCGGGATCGCCTCGCAGGCTTTGGGGATCATCCGGGCCTGTCTGGATGAAAGCATTCGCTATGCGGGCGAACGAAGACAGTTCGGCAAGACCATCAATTCGTTTGAGGCCATTCAGTGGATGATCGCCGACATGGCGACAGGGCTCGAGGCCGCAAGCTTGCTGACCTTGTCGGCGGCCTGGAGAAAAGACCATAAAATGCCTTTCACGAAAGAAGCGTCCATGGCCAAACTTTTTGCTTCGGAACTGGCCAACAAGAGCGCCTATCTGGCGCTGCAGATCCATGGCGGATATGGCTATCTCAAGGATTTCAAGGTTGAGAGGCTCTACCGGGATGCCCGGGCCACTTCCATCTATGAAGGCACATCCGAAATTCAGAGACTGGTCATCGCCAGAGAGCTTCTGAAAGACCGCAGCTACGAATGATCTGACTAAAAAAAACAGGAAGGAAATCAACATGGATTTTGAATTGTCCAACGAAATGAAAATGCTCGCGGATATGGCCGGCAAGTTTGCCGTTAAAGAAGTGGAACCTATGGCGCAGAAGGCGGATGAGGAAGAAAAGTATACGCCGGAAATCCGCAAAAAAGCCGGCGCCAACGGCTTGATTGGCTGCTGGCTGCCCGAGGAATATGGCGGGAGCGGCGTGGGTTTTCTCGGCAACACGATCATCACGGAACAGATTTCCCGGGTCTGCATGGGCATTGGCCTGAATGTAACGGCTGCCACCTTCGGATGTGAAAATATTCACTTCTACGGAACAAAGGAACAGAAGGAAAAATATCTTCCTCCGGTTTGCGCGGGGGACACCGTATTTGCAGGCGCCTACACAGAGCCGAATGCCGGAACGGATGTGGCCGGTTACAAGACGCGGGCCGTTCAGGAGGGCAACGACTATGTCATCACCGGCAATAAGATGTTCATCACCAACGGTACGATCTGTGACTGGATGGTGGTCCAGGCCATCACCGATCCGTCTGAAAAAGTTCACAAAAGCTTCAGCCAGTTTATTGTTCCCGCCGATGCCCCGGGGGTCACAAGAACCAAGATCAAAGGCAAAATGGGGATTCGGGCCAGTGACACGGCGGAAATAGCCCTGGACGGCGTGAGGGTCCCCAAAGAGAATATGATCGGAAAGCGCGGCGCCGGATTTTACCAGCTCATGCACTTTTTTGACGTTACCCGGGTGATGGTGGCAGGCCAGGGGTTGGGACTTTCCCAGGCCTGTCTGGACGAGTCCGTCAAATACTGCAAGGAGAGGACGGTTTTCGGAAAGCCGCTGGGCTCCTTCCAGCTTACGCTTCAGAAGCTTGCCGACATGTGGATCAAGATAGAGGCACTACGCAATATGACCTACAAGGCCGCCTGGCTGATTGATTCCGGCAAACCGGATTATCATCTTTCGGCCATGGCAAAATATTTTGCCGGGCAGACCGCGGTTTTCTGCGCCAATCTTGCCGTGGAGCTTCATGGCGGATACGGATACATCGAGGAATACAAAGTACAGAAACTGTATCGCGACGCCAAAATCCTTGAACTCTACGAGGGAACCAAGGAAGCCGAGATCATGACGCTTGGGAAAGTCCTTTTGTCGCAATAGAAACGGTGATCGACAAACTGGACAACCCCACCGCAGCGGCGAAGGATGCAAGAAAAAGTGTTGCCTCGCAGCAGGCTTCGGACGCTGCCAGCGTCCCGCGTGGCCCCCTTTAGAATCTCACTTTTTTATCATTGTCTTGCAGTTGGAGAAAACTTATTCATCAAGGCCTGACCCAACTTGCTAAGAATTGGAAATACTGGGAATTCATTGAGCGTTCCCCTCCCGTTCCGCTGATTTTGTTAAACATTTAATGTTAAGGGAATTTCTGCCGATATACTTTTCAGGAAGTTGACATCCATACGGAAAGGTTGGAATCCTATGAAAATTACGCCCAATGAAATTTCCTCCCTTCAGCAGGAGAGTTCCGGAAAGCCGGAAAAGGTTTCAGGAGAGGGCTTTCAGGACATCCTCAACGAAAAGATGGGGCAGGCGCCGGCAAAGGCCGGGCAACCCGCCGCTTTGCCGCCGATGAGCAATCTCGACAGCATCCGCTTCGATCCGGCAATCGAGCCGGATACAAAACAGACGCTGGTCCGGATGGAC
This sequence comes from uncultured Smithella sp., assembly GCA_964443625.1. GTDB lineage: Bacteria > Desulfobacterota > Syntrophia > Syntrophales > Smithellaceae > UBA8904. The sequence goes on from CAYUDM010000069.1 coordinate 8,771, forward strand.
CACTATCTTTCTCTTCTGGAGACGTATCAGAAACAGATGGACGATCCCCGGATCAGTCTGAAGGAAACCTCAACGATCGTCCGTCAGATGGAACAGCAGACGCAGGAACTTCTTCCCCTTCTGGACACCCTTCCCGAAGGAAGCGGGCTTAAGGATCTCCTCAACCGGCTCCTGGTGACCTCGACCGTTGAAGCCATCAAATTCAACCGCGGCGATTATCTTGCGCGTTGACGCATTGCGAATTCAGTCTCCGGAACAATCCTGCCGCGGCGGCCGGCGCTTTGATAATTTGTAGGATTTCAATGAAAAAGGCATGCCCGACCCGAAGGTTGAGCATGCCCCGTTTCAATCCCGCTGCTGCGGGTCGAGTGTTGGTTCTCCGCAGCTTGCCGCGATATATTGATGTTCATTTCATATCTCGACAGCTTGCTGCGAGGTGGTTGATTTTCCGGCAGATCCATTAATGACTGGTTTTTTGGCTGATCACCATGATTTCGTATTCATCCAGCTTTAACGGCTCTTTGTGCCACTCACCGGCCGTGCCGCCCCAGAGATTAAGCACTCGAAATCCGGCTTCCCCGAGCATTTGAGTCAACTCCCGGGGAAGAAAACCTTTTTCGAGAAGCGGCACTTTCGAACCGTCCTGCAAGTCCATCTCCATCAAAGTCGACAGGGTGACGGGGTCGAACACGCCTTTTTGGATATCCTCGTCGGAGTGTTCCCGGATTTTCTTAAACCCGTTGAGCACCGTCATCAGGAATTTTCCGCCGGACTTCAGCATGCCGTTCACATTTTTCAGAATGTCCAGAGAGTATTGAAACGGTTCCATCCCTTCTTCAAAAAGGCCGAAGGCCCCTTCGCAAATGCAGATGGCGTGGTCGAATTTTTCATCCAGCTTGATCTGCGAGGCATCTCCCTGGATAAAGGTTATATCCAGGCCCCGTTCGCCGGCCATCCTTCTGGCGACCCCGAGCATGTCGTGCGACAGGTCGATGCCGGTGACAGCCATCTTTTCTTCTGCCAGTCCCAGGGCATGGCGTCCCGTACCGCAACCGATATCCAAAACGCGATCCCCCGCTTTCAGACCGAGTTCATCGATCAGAAAGCGAACTTCAAAGTCCGTATTTTTGGTGAAGCAATTATCGAGATACCTCGGCGCTTCTTCGGAAAAAAACTTCTGCCAATTTCTTGTATGCATGACGATTTCTCCTTTTGATTGTTGAGTGAAAAAATAGCTGCATGGAGAAATCTCACGGTTTAGCTGATTATGAGATTCCTCCCGGCCATCTCACACTATCCCCGTACGTGCTGAACATAAATTTTTATCCTCCTTTTAATTTTATGCCGGGTTGGTCATGGGGAACGCTTCCATGCGACAATACGTCGCGCGTGGATCCTGTTGAATCGTCCCCGCCCATGCGCCTTTTCCCGGCTGCGCGTATTCTTTTACCAAAAGCCGCTCATCAATTCAATTTTTCAATTTTTTTAAAAAGAAGGCGTGTGGTTTTTTCACGGCAAGCTCAGAATCAGATATTTCCACTTCGCTGGTTGAATTGCGCAGATTGAACCGGAATATTTCAGCATGGATTCAAGAGACAAAAAAATGGATCAAGCCAAGTGATTGATCCAGCACAAAAACAGAAAATACTTTTAGGGCGTCCCCACGGGGTTCTCTTAGTTTGATTTTACAATATTGCGAAGTCTCTGGCGTCCCGCCTCTGAAAGACCAAGAGAGGCAAGATCCATTTCCAGCTCCACCAATGTGCCGTTCCCGTTGACATAACCATTGACCCTTGCGGCTGCCGTTGAGGCCACGAAATGATTGTCATCCGGATAAAAGGAACTAAATTCCTGCATCAGCTCTTTTTGGGACCGCAACCCGTACTTCTGATGGTAGGCTTCGGCCGGGTAGAACGTTGAAGCCGGAACGATTTCCGTGTAGATAGGCCCCTTGATTTTCATGGCCACTCTCTTGCGGGAGTCAATGGCTTCCTTCCTCTGTTTTTCGTCGTGATAGAAGATGAAGGCTGCGTACTGACGCGAATAAGAACGGTCCCTTGGCGAGTGATTTTTCCAGAAGATTTCCAGGAGCGTCTCATAGGAAACTATTTTCGGATCGTATTCGATCCGGATGGCTTCGCTGTGATCGCCCAGCAGGGTATAGGTTGGATCCTTTGACGTACCTCCTGTATAGCCGACCTGGGTACGGATAACACCTTTGACAAGCCCGAACCGGGCGTCCGGACCCCAGAATCACCCCATGGCGAAGGTGGCTATCTGCGTTTCTGCCGGTGTGATGAGGTCTATCGGCGGCAAAGCACCGCCGGGCAGGGCCGCATTCTGCTTAGGCTGCTTCACGGGAATACTTCCTTCCCGGGGTATCGGGCACTGGGTTTTTCCCTCGGCTGTTGCGGTTAGGATCGGTACCCATACCGCCGAGAAAACGAATGTTAGCAGGACAAGAAAAGACCATCTCCCCCCATCCCGGAAAATATTTCGATTTCTTGTTCTTTCAGTCATAGCTATTTTTACTCTTTTCCAAACGGACTGCTGCTTGAGGCGTCCGTCCTTGAATGAAATGATTTATGTTCTGTTGCCGTGTAGACATCCTGACTGTAATTTAACCACCCTTTGCATCCTGGCAATACGTGAGCCGTAAAAGGCACAGATGGGCATCCTCAAGAACTTTGCTGGTTCAATTATGTCGATTGAACCATTCTTTGTTACGCCAATAAATGCCTGAACTCTCCGGTTCGCTCTGCAAGATTGAACACTCATGAAATACTTATGGATGATTTTCCCCGTCCACAAAAACATTACAAACAATAAAAGCGGTTTAAGACGAATCTCCAACCGCCGGAATGCTTCATCTGGAAAGGGTTTTAAGCTATTGTAAATGAGAAAGTTAATAAGGAAACAGCGTCCCTCTGCTCTTATTGTCCCTCTGCTCTCATCTGTTCTTATTTGGCGGCTGCTCTTTCCATGTCGAATCATTTTTATCTAGTAATGACTTGACAAAAAGCACGGAAAATTATTTAAGAGGCAACTAAGGTTGTGGCATTTCACGATAAGATGGAACGATGGCGAACAGTGCATCCATACAATCAGCTTTTTATATATTTGAAATTCTTTTATCCGAAGGAGCGCGAATTTGATCACGCTCCTTTTTTATATGAACCCATTACTGGCAAAACCCATGTGTCCTCAGCGGATACATGGGTTTTATTAATTTCAAAAGGAGAGAATGAATGAAAAAATTGTATGTGTTATATGTGATTGTTTTAATCATGTGCTTTATGGGTTGTGGCAAAAGCGATGATGCGCTGCTGTTTCTGCCGCCGGAACAAACGTCTGACTATACCTCGGCCAACATTGGAACCTTAAAATATGTTCCTGCCGGAAGTTTTCAGCGCGATGTCACCAACACAAACATCAGCGAGGTATCGGCTTTCCGGATGAGTCGGCACGAGATTACGCGAGAGCAGTTTCTCAACATCATGGGCGGTGATCCCAGCGATGAAAGCTATTCGCCAGGACTCAATTATCCGGTGCAGGACCTCAGCTGGTACCAGGCCATCGCTTTTTGCAATAAACTCAGTATTGCTGAAGGCTTTACGCCCGTATATAGCGTAACGGGCGTTGACTTTGAAACGCTGGCCTACGCGGATATTCCAAGCACTAATGACGCCGATTGGAATGACGCGACTGCCGACTGGGATGCCGACGGTTACCGCCTCCCGACAGAGATGGAATGGATGTGGGCGGCTATGGGCGCTACCCTTGACCGTTCCAATGGCTATACGGGAACGGGTATCAATACCACAGGCTACACAAAAGGCTATGCCGGCAGCACTGAAGCAGGTGATGCGCAAAACGATATTGATGATTATGCCTGGACATACGACAACAGCAGTTCCGGAGCCCAACCGGTGGGAATAGCAAACGCCAACGAACTGGGCCTCTATGACATGAGTGGAAACGTGGCAGAGTGGATTTGGGACTGGTTTGACGACTACCCCGCGGGAACACTGGTGGACTATCGGGGACCGGCATCGGCGCCAGATGTCCCGTTCCCGCCCCGTGTCAGCCGTGGCGGTGGTTGGGACGAAACGACGGATCAGGCTACAGTTGCCAATCGTACTTACTTCGAGCCGCGCGGCTATGAATACTATCTCGGTTTCCGGGTGGTGCGCCCCTGAGTTCTGCAGAAAAAAGGCGTGGCGGAAGTCAATAAGAAATAGCACCCCCCTTTAAAGCTTATAAGCTTTAAAGGGGG
>CAYUDM010000070.1:0-12794 GCA_964443625.1 uncultured Smithella sp.
TTCGGCATTTTCTTGACAAACCGCGCCTCAAGACTTATAAATAGGCCTGTGTCGTGGAGGTGATCAATGAAACGCTTTTTGGTTTCATGCCTGCTTGGCGCAATGCTTCTCAGTACAACCCTCATCCCTCTTCTTCCGGCTTCTGATTTTGTGCTTCCTTCTCAGGCAGATGTGCGTGTTTGTTTCAGCCCCGACGGGAAATGCGCCGGGCTGCTTACGACTGAAATCACGCAGGCAAAAAAGGAAATACTGGTGATGACTTATTCGATGGGCTCGCCGGCCATGGCCCGGGCGCTGATTGCTGCCCATCAGGCCGGTGTCAGGGTGGAGCTGCTCATCGACAAGTCCGGGCGCGAGGAAGGCTACACACCGGTGGTTATGATGGCGAATGCCGGCATTCCGGTCTGGCTGGATACGGCCCATGGTGTCATGAATCATCGTGTTGTGATCATCGATGAACGCACGGTCCTCACCGGGTCCTATGGTTTCAACACTGCGTCGGAGGCGCAAAATGCCGAAAACCTTGTAGTCATATCCAGCGAGGCCGTGGCCCGGGCTTACCGGAACGACTGGCTGGCACATCGTCAACATTCAGAAAAATATTAATCTTTGATTTTCGGAGGCTTTTTATGTCCCTGCGGCGGTTTTGTTTTTTCGTGGCGATGGCAACGTGTTTTCTTTTTCCGAGCAGCCTGGCTGTAACGTCCGCTGCCTCTGTTTCCAATGACGATAAAATTTTTTTGCAGGAGGCTCTAAACAGCGCCGCCTGGCTGGGCGCTCTGGGGGATCTGGCGAGACGGCAGGCGGCAAGCGATGGTGTCAGACGATTCGGTGAAAACCTTGCGTCGCGCTGCGGCAGTCAGAGAGCTCAGATTGAGCGCCTGGCGCAGGAGCATGCTCTATCGGTCGAGGTTCAAATCAGCAATGCCGGGCAAAGCACCCTCAATTATTTTTCTTTGAGGCAGGGGGCCGATTTCGACAGGAATTTTGTCAGCCTGCTGATGGATGAAAGTCGTCGCCTGGCGGACGAATATCAACGACAGGCCCATAGTGGATCGGCGCGCACGATCAGTGTGTTTGCCGAAACAGAAGCGCAATTTTTTGAAAAGCTCGCGATGGAGGCGGGCAGGCTTATGTCTGAATTACCAAAGCCCGTTTTGAAATAATGGAGATTTGCGCCGTTTTGGCAGACGCGATGGTCTCGAGGTGGGAAAGAATGTTCCCGTTAGATGAAACCGTATCAAAAACGAAAAGGAGGTATCGCGATGACGGATGAACAAAGGAAGCATTCCAGTCGGACAGATGTTAGCCGCCGAACCGTTTTGAAAGGAGCCCTTGCCTTCGGTGCGGTGGCCGCAACGGGGGGATTCGCACTGAATCTGGCAGGACCCGGCACGGCGGAAGCCATGGTGAAAAAGATGCCAGCCAAATGGGACGAGACCTGGGATGTGATCGTGATCGGTTCCGGTTTTGCTGGTCAGGCGGCGGCCGCCGAAGCGGCCGGTGCGGGCGCGAAAGTCGTTATCCTGGAGAAGATGCCGACCTACGGAGGCAACTCGATCATCAACGGTGGCGTCTATGCGTCTTGGGACAGTCAGTTTCATTATCGGCAGAAACTTAATTTGGGCGACGATAGTCCCAAACAGCATGCCAATGACACCGTGAAAGGCGGAGACTATTACAATCTGCCGGAACTTGTCGAAGTCATGGTCAACGGGGCGGCGCCCGCCCTCAACTGGATGATTGATGAGGGAGAAGCAAAAATCCGACCCACCGTGACGCGCGCCGGAGGTCATACGGCATATCGGACGCATACGGCCGTTGCAGGCGTGGGGCGTGAGTTTACCGAAGCTCTGCGTAAGATTGCCGAAAAGCGTGGCGCGAAGATGGTTCTGAATTCGGAGGTCACCTGGATCTGGCGCAAAGATGCCGATCCGGCAAGCCCTGTTCTGGGTGTTGAAGTTAAACGCGGCCGGAGAACCATCAACCTCAAAGCAAAAAAAGCGGTTGTGCTGGCCTCCGGCGGATTCAGTAAGGATCTGAAAATGAGACTGGCACATAATCCGATGCTGGTGGACTCGTTCAATTGCACCAACCACCCGGGTGCCACCGGTGAAATGATCCGATATGCTCAGGCTGTCGGCGCGGACACGCTGCAGATGAACTTCATTCAACTCTACCCGTTTGCCGAACCGGAAACCGGCATCCTCGACACGCCCGCAGTGTATCCATTCAACGGTCCCGGCTACGGCATTGTTTACGTCAGCAAGGCAGGCAAGCGTTTTGTCAATGAATTGGAACGGCGCGACGTCTGCTCGTTTGCCCAGATCAATCTGGGGCCCAACATGAAACCGAGTTATTCCATTTTCAACCAGGCAATGGTTCTAAAAATGGGAGGGTCCAAAGAGGAGGTCGAAAAGGGCATTGCCAAAGGCCGGTTTATTAAAGCCGATACCCTTGCGGAACTGGCCGAAAAGCTCAAAATTCCCGCCGCGGCGTTGACGGAAACGGTCAACAAGCACAACAAATACATTGAAGAGGGCAAAGATCCGGACTTTAACAAGTCCATGACCAAAGTGATGATTCCTCTTGCGGAAGGTCCCTTCTACGGGATTGCCCAGTGGCCGGCGATTCATCACACCATGGGTGGCATCCGCATCAATCCAAAAGCCCAGGTCATAGATGTCTTCGGAGTAATCATTCCCGGTTTGTATGCGGCAGGTGAAGTAACCGGCGGCGTACACGGCTCCAACCGTCTGGGCAGCAATGCCATTCCGGATGCGATTTCCTTCGGACGGATGGCGGGAACCAATGCGGCAAAAGAGAAGGCCAGATCCTAAAGCCGGATCGGATCAAGTGGTGGGCGAATCAGATCGCCCGCCACCTTCCAAGGAGAGCCAATTATGAAAAAATTCATTTTCCTTATCCTTGTCGTCTGTCTGATGATCCCGGGATATATGTTCTTAGTGAATGACAATGCCCGGGCGGCCAAACCGGTTAAACCGGCGCCCCAGGTGTCATGCAAGACCTGCCATGCCGATTTCTCCTCTGTGATTCCGGAAAATCATCCGCCTGTGAAAGGGACAGAGCTTTCTTCTTGTACATCCTGCCACGCGGCGGATCTGACCGGTTCGACGGATAAAAACACCTACTCTGTCAGGATGCATCTGGCCCATCTGCCGCCCCGGGGAAACGTTGATTGTCTGGTTTGTCACAAATGGCAAGACGCCAAACACTTTGGACTCATCGGGTCCGAGGAGTCCTGGGGTGCGCCAAACAACGATGAAATGATGCTGCTGAAGGAGATTTTCGAATCCTGGGCCGCAGGCGACTTTTTAGACAATCTTCACGCGAAGGGGAATATCTCCTGTGCGAACTGCCACGGCAAAGAGTTTCCGGGATTCGATGTCACGGTGGAAAACAAAAGGTGCCTTGCGTGTCATGGCCCTATGGAGCAACTGGTGAAAAAAACGGAGCCTCCGGAGTTCAAGGACCGAAACCCTCATGACTCGCATCTGGGCGAGATCGCCTGTACCGTTTGCCACAAAGCTCACGGCGAATCGAAAGTTTACTGCCTGGAGTGTCATCAAAAATTTCAGATGACGATCCGGGGCGAAGCCAAACCCAAACAGTAAAAACGTCAGGTCGAGCGGGCCGCGGGGGCAAAGAAAATTCCGCCCCTACGGCTTGCCGACCGGGGCGAGATACACGGTGAATTCCTCCCGGTCGTCCACCCCCAGCAGATCATCACAGGCTTCCTGATCATAGGCGGCCACCGCGCAACAACCCGCGTCGATGGATTGGCAGACCAGATACAGATTCTGGCAGACATGTCCAGCGTCGATGGCGATGACTTTGTGTGCCGCCAGATCGTAGCGCCACTCCATTCGAGCAGGCATTGTCGTCCAGAAAAAGGTTACGGCGGCCGCGGCGATGAACGCTTGGCCGAAGCAGGCAATGGCCGCCTTCCGACCGATTGCGGGATCCAGTCTCAGTTGCGCCAGCTGATGGTCAAACGGCAGGTAGCGGTAGAGGCCGGAGGCGAGATTCTCCACCCGGTTTACCGCCAAATAGGTTTCAAAGCTGTGGCGCGCGCCGGCAGACGGCACAGTGCGAAGCGCCGTATCGGGGCTGACGGTTTCCCGGACACCCTGCGTGGCCCACAGCAGGGCGGTCAGTTCTTCGAGTGTGAGCGCTTCATTTTGATATTGGCGAAGGCTTTCACGCCGGGAAATGGCTTCGCCAGTCGGTCGCCTCGCCAGGGCGGCAAGTGCCTTTCGGCCGTCGGGCAAATCGATTCTTGGAATATTTGGCGGGCAGGCCTTTTGAAGCCGTGGCGCAGGCAAACCGCGGCTTTGTGCGGTTTGTGAAAAATCGATCCGCTTACGGATCGTGTCTTTTAGAAAAAATCGGTTTTCCTCGTACTTCTTTGCCATGTTCCATCTCCCTTTCAAATGCCTGAAGCCTGCTTAATCATCCATTTCGATATGGTCGCCGAAAGGCTGCGGGGAACCAGGCGGTTGGCGAAAGCGAGCAGGAAATTGCGAAGGCCGGCGATCGTGGTCAGCTTTCCAGCCGCAAGCGCATCCACGCCGATTCGGGCGACGGATCGCGGCGACATCCGCTTTTTTTTAGCCCACAGACCGGTTTGTTTTTCATCTAACCCCTCAATGCCTGTGCGATCGAAAAAAGACGTGTCGGTGGGTCCGGGCACCAGGCAGGTCGCAACCACGCCATAGTCTTCCATTTCTTTGGCCAGGGCTTCGGAGAAGTTGAGAATATAGCTTTTTGTTCCCCCGTAGGCGGCGATATAGGGGGTGGGCTGATAAGCGGCAGTAGAGGAAAGGTTCAGGATTCGTCCGCTTCGCTTCCGTTTCATCTCGCGCCCGAACAGAAGGCACAGTTCCGTGGGGGTAATGATGTTGAGTTGAATCATCTGTGCAACCACACGTGGCTCCATATCCGTCAATTCGCCGCCGATGCCGAAACCGGCGTTGTTGACAAGAATGGATATATCGATTCCGCGGGCTTGCGCTTCGTCAAATACGCGCTTAGCGGCTCCGGGCTGCGACAGATCCTGACCCATTGTGGAAACGGCAATGCCGTGGTGCGACTCAAGATCATTCTTCACGGCAGCGAGCTTTTCACCATTTCGGCTGACCAGGAACAGATCGAAGCCGCGTTCCGCCAGGATACAGGCGACACCATGGCCGATCCCAGACGTAGGCCCCGTGACCAACGCCGTTTGACGCAGGGGTTCCATAAATACCTCCTTCATTTTATGGCGCTGAGTTTTTGACAAAAGCCGTGACTTCCTGAAACAGGGACGCGTCCGTGTAAAACGGCCAGTCGTTGTGCCCTGCGTTGGGAATCACCCACATTTTCTTGCGGCTTTCGGGCAGATGGTCAAAGAGGTTGTAAGCGTGTTTGACGGGTAGAATTTCGTCTTGTTCGGCCGCGACGACGGCGATCCGGCGCGGGAAATCCTTCAGATTGTTGATGCTGTCATATTTGTCGGTTAAAACCAGTGAGACGGGTAAAAACGGAAACAGGGATTTGGCGACCGCCGCGAGCGTATCCCAGGGCGTGATCAAAATAATGCCGGCGATGGGGACATCCGTTTGCCCGGCCACAGCGGCGGCCACACCGCAACCCAGCGATTCACCGACCAGATAGAGAGGGTCGCCGAATTCCGCATGTGCAAGGCGCACGGTTTCCAGCGCGTCGGAGACAAACGGCTTTTCGCCGACCTTGCCGGGCCGACCGCCGTATTTCGGATATTCCGCGAGGAGCACGCGAAAGCCCAGATCCGTAAACGGCTCCCTATAGAAATTGCGATCAAAGGCCGTCCCGCCGTTTCCATGAAACAACACCAGCGTGCCGCCCGATGCGGGCGCGTCTTGGGCGGCGACAAGCCCCCTGTAATCCGCCTTCCCGGATTGCCAAAGCGCGAGGTTTTCGGCTGAAAGCATGGCCTGGCTCGGCCACTCGTCATTGGGAAAATAAAGAAATTTGTTTTGCATATCGCACCCTCCGAAAAGCATCGCGAGAAAAAAAACGATTGTAGACGTTAACAATTTTTTTTCATTGGAAAAGGGACAAGGCATCTATTTCATCACCTTCTTCATTGTAAACACGCATTTGCAGACTCGAAGGCGTAAGATCGAAAATGGCCCAGCAGTGTGTTTTCATCGATACCTGCACGTACCCCTCAACCGGCCCCGGTTCGACCAGTGGCGCACCGGCTGAGCCGATAATCAGATGATGAATTCCGTTGACATAGTTCCTTTGATAAAAATGATTGTGGCCTGCAATAACCAGGTTCACGCCGTTGGGTTCGAAAATGTCGTTGGTCATCGCGATCATGTCTTCATCTTCGCCGTGACCGCCGGAGGCATAAGCCGGTGCGTGGGTTGTTACGATTTTCCACGGTTTTGTAGTAGCGGCGAGATCTGCTGCTATAAAATTATACTGCGGCGAATTTATGGAATAGCCGTCCGGATCCATATAATTCATCACCACGACATGAAGATCACCGTAATCAAATGAATAATACCCCTGATTGCCGGATGATGAGACAGGCGCTTCCAGAAAGGCCTTGGTGTTTGTTTCCCATTTTTCATGATTGCCGGTGGCATTGAAGAAAGGAACACGGGACGCCAAAGACTTCTGGTTCGGACGGAAAAACTGATCTTTATAATCGGAGTAAGACGAACCATCGTCACATAGATCGCCGCCATAAAGTGAAAAACGCGGATTTTCATTGGCAATCTGCTGAGCGATTTGATCATGAACCGCTATGCCGCTACGGGAATCACTCATCCAGGCAAAACGGAATTCTGTCCCGCCACCTGCGGCTGTTCGAAAACTGGATCGGTGTTCACCTACGCGATAGTAATATAGTGTGTCGGGTGAAAGATCTGTAAGCAAAATTCTGTGCATATAGGTTTCGCCGGTAGTTGCCTTTGTCCCTGAAGTGCTTGCCGATTGTCCGTAAGAAACGGTGGGGCCGTAAGATACGACGACGGGAGATTCGTTTTGTGATTCGGCCATAACGACAATACTGTTTGATGTAACAGCCTGCAGATAAACGAGTCCTTGCGGACGCGGTCTGGCAAAACCGCTATCCCCGCTGCCGCCACAAGCGCCAAACTGAAGGGACAGCGACAGAATGATGAGGGCTATCGTCAGGAAGGATTTTTTTTTCATCTGACTTTCCTGCTTTGAACGGAACATCTCAGCATTTTTATCCTATCAAATGGGCTTCGACTTCCACCCACTTATGAAGAAATCAGTCAGACTGTCCGCATCCGCCTGGGCGACGTTTTTTACCGAGAAATCCAAAACGGCATCATTCGCTATATCTGCGGCCTGCATTAAACAAGCGGGACCCCGAATAACGAATGCGGCGTCCAGCAAGATGACAGTTCGTTTCGTGGCAAACTGTCTATTGCATCAATTCACTGGAGTTTTTTACATCATGTTGGAACGAACCGCAACGGATAAAAATTACTTCAATTCCATGCAGAATTTGTCGATTTTTTCCGGCGGGGCGATGGGGTAGTCGCCGGTGTAGCAGGCCAGACAGAAGCATTCCCTGGGCAGGCCTGTGGCGCGGACCATCCCTTCAACCGTGAGATAGTGAAGCGACGTGAGGCCGATGAATTCGGCTATGGCTTTTTCATTTTCTTTCTTGGTGGCGATGAGTTCGCCCTTGGATGAAAAATCGATGCCGTAGGGGCACGGATACATCGTCGGGGGGCAGCTGATGACCATGTGGAGTTCCTCAATGCCGATGCCGTGGAGGTGTTGAACGCGGTTGCGGCTGGTGGTGCCGCGGATAATCGAATCCTCCACAATCAATACTTTTTTTCCCGCCAGAAGCGGTTTGACCGGATTGAGCTTGACGCGCACGGCGAAGTCGCGCATGGGCTGCGTGGGCTGGATAAACGTGCGGCCCACGTAATGATTGCGGATCATACCCATTTCAAAAGGGATACCGCTTTCTTCGGCGTAGCCCACGGCCGCATAGGTTCCGGAATCGGGAAACGGCATGACCAGATCGACATCCGGACGATACTCGCGCGCGAGTTCATGCCCCAGGCGCTTTCGGCACAGATAGACGTTTTGTCCGAAAATCTGACTGTCGGGGCGGGCAAAGTAAATCAGCTCAAAGATGCAGTGGCAGTGCTTCATGACCGGAAACGGTTTAATGCTCTTGATGCCCGAGGCATCGATCATCAGAATCTCCCCCGGCTCGACATCGCGGACATATTCGGCCCCTACCAGATCAAAGGCGCAGGTCTCGGAGGCGATCACCCACCCACCGTTTAACTTGCCCAGCGCCAGCGGTCGAAAGCCTCGCGGATCGCGGGCGGCAATGATTTTGTCGCGGGTGAGCATGACCAGCGAGTAGGCGCCTTCCACCTGCTGTAGCGCAATGGGGAGCGCTTTTTCGAGCCCGCGCTTTAAGTGCGGTGCCATCAGATGAATGATGACTTCGCTGTCCATGGTCGATTGGAAAATGGACCCCCGGCCTTCAAGCTCTGTTCGCAGCGACTGGGCGTTGACGATGTTGCCGTTATGGCCCAGAGCGTAGTATTCTTCACCGACATGTACTAAAAAGGGCTGGGCATTGGATAACGTGGACGAGCCGGTGGTCGAGTAGCGCACATGGCCGATCGCGAGCGATCCTTGCAGCTTTTGCAGGGTGGACTCTTTGAATACCGCAGAGGCCAGCCCCATGCCCTTATGTTCGGATACCTGACAGCCGTTGGAAGTGACGATGCCCGCCGATTCCTGCCCGCGATGCTGCAAGGCGAAAAGCCCGAAGAAGGTCACGCGCGCCGCGTCTTCATGACCGTAAATGGCAAATACGCCGCACTCCTCACGGGGGCGGCCGGAATCATCAGCAGTGTCTTCCAATAAATACATAAAAACTCTTTCTTCAATTCGGCGATATTTCCCCTCCCCCCGGAGGAGGGGATTAAGGGGAGGGGGAGACGCAAGATCACCCTCCCTCAATCCCTCCCATCAAGGGAGGGAAGTCCACCCTGCGATTGATAATGCGCCTGCAAGGGGCATACGCCCCAGTCCTCTTTACTCAATGCCTTGGAGGCTTCAGCCAGCGCCCGGGCGCCGGCGAGGGTTGTCGTGTAAATGATATTATAGGTCAAAGCGCCGTGGCGGATCCAATACGCGTCCTGAGACGATTTGCGTCCGACGCTCGTGTTGATGACCATCTGGATTTCGCCGTTTTTGATGTGATCAAGCACATGGGGACGGCCTTCGCTCACCTTGTTGACCACCGTGGCGGCAATGCCCCGGTCATTAAGATAAGCAGCCGTTCCTGCCGTCGCGAGCAGTTTAAAGCCCACGCGCGACAGCGCTTGGGCCACCTCCACGATCCCCGCTTTATGGCGGTCGTGGACACTGATAAAGACATTGCCGGATTTGGGCATCTTGAAGCCCGTGGCCATCTGCGATTTGGCAAACGCCAGACCAAAGGAAGAATCAATTCCCATGACTTCGCCGGTGGATTTCATCTCCGGCCCCAGAAGGATATCCACGCCGGGAAACCGGTTGAAGGGAAAGACCGCTTCTTTGACGGAAACATGTTTGGGACGGATCGTTTGCGTAAAGTTCAGCTCCGCAAGCGTTTTCCCCAGCATGACCTTCGTGGCGAGCTTCGCGAGCGGCACGCCCAGCGCTTTGCTGACAAACGGCACCGTGCGCGACGCGCGGGGATTGACTTCCAGCACGTAAAGCGTGCCGTCCTTGATCGCGTATTGAATATTCATGAGTCCCACGACGCCCAGTTCCGCTGCGAGCATTTTCGTTTGTTCCTCGATCTGCGCAAGCATCGGCGGCAAAAGCGTCACGGGCGGCAGGATGCAGGCGGAGTCGCCGGAATGAATGCCTGCCTCTTCAATGTGCTCCATGATGCCGGCCACCACGGTGGTTTTCCCGTCGGAGAGCGCATCCACATCCACTTCGATGGCGTCTTCGAGAAACTTGTCGATCAGAATCGGATGACCCGGCGAGACTAAAAGAGCCTTGGCCATAAAGCTTTTAAGCGTTTCCGGATCATAGACGATTTCCATGGAACGGCCGCCCAAAACGTATGACGGACGCACCAACACCGGATAACCAATCCGGCGAGCGGCAATCAGGGCTTTGTCTACATCCATGGCCGTGTCGTTGTCCGGCTGGTTGAGCTTCAGTTTATGAACAATCTCCTGAAACCGGTCGCGGTTTTCCGCGCGGTCAATCGCCGTGGGCGAGGTTCCGATAATCGGCACACCCGACGCTTCGAGTCCGCGCGCCAGATTAAGCGGCGTCTGGCCGCCGAACTGGACAATCACCCCGGCGGGCTTTTCGGTCTCCAGGATGTGCAGCACATCTTCAAGCGTGACCGGCTCGAAAAACAGCTTATCGGACGTGTCGTAGTCGGTGCTGACCGTTTCGGGGTTCGAGTTGATCATGATGCTCTCGATGCCTTCTTCGCGAAGCGCAAACGAGGCGTGCACGCAGCAGTAGTCAAACTCGATGCCCTGGCCGATGCGGTTGGGGCCGCCGCCGATGATGGCGATCTTCTTTTTGTCCGACGGACGGGCTTCGTTTTCCTGTTCATAGGTGGAATAGTAATACGGCGTGTAGGCTTCAAATTCCGCGGCGCAGGTATCGACCAGCTTATAGACAGGCGTGATCTTTTCTTTTTGTCGCCAGTCTCGGATGGCCTGCTCGCTAAAATTCCACAGCCTGCCGAGCGTGCGATCGGAAAAGCCCATCTCTTTGGCGGCGCGCAAAAGCGCGGGGGTCGGTTCGCTGTGCTGAAGCTCGTTTTCCGCGGTGAGAATGTCGGCGATCTGATGCAAAAACCAGGGATCCACCCCCGTGAGGGCGTAAACGTCCTCCACGCTCATGCCGCCCCGAAGCGCCTCGGCAATGAAGAACAGACGAAGCGAGTTGGGTTTGGCCAGTTTGCTTTTCAAAAGCGAGGCGCGTTCCCGCGGGTCGTCCGGCAGCGGCGTCTCGCCAAACCCGAAACGACCGATTTCCAGTGAGCGGATGGCTTTTTGTAGTGATTCTTTGAACGTGCGGCCGATGGCCATCGTTTCGCCCACCGATTTCATGGACGTCGTCAGGACATCTTCCGTTTCGGGAAATTTTTCAAACGTCCAGCGTGGAATCTTGGTGACCACGTAATCAATCGTCGGCTCGAATGCGGCCATCGTCTCGCGTGTAATGTCGTTGGGAATTTCGTCGAGCGTATAGCCGCAGGCGAGTTTCGCGGCAATCTTCGCGATGGGGAAACCGGTCGCCTTGGACGCGAGCGCCGACGAGCGCGACACGCGGGGATTCATTTCCACCACGATCATTTCGCCGGTTTTGGGGCAGATGGCGAACTGCACATTCGAGCCGCCGGTCTCCACGCCGATTTCCCGCAGAATGGCAATGGCCGCGTCGCGCATGGTCTGGTATTCCCGATCGGTGAGCGTTTGCGCGGGCGCGACGGTGATGGACTCGCCGGTGTGTACGCCCATTGCGTCAAAATTTTCGATGGAACAGATGATGACGACGTTGTCCGCCCGGTCGCGCATCACTTCCAGTTCATACTCTTTCCAGCCCAGCACCGACTGCTCGACCATGACTTCGGAAATCATGCTGGCGTCCAGGCCCGCTTTGGCGATTTCGGTCAATTCCTCCCAGTTGTAGGCCACGCCGCTGCCGGTTCCGCCCAGGGTAAACGCCGCGCGGATGATGATTGGAAAACCGATGTCTTCGGCGATTTTCATCACCTGGTCCAGATTACGGGCAAAGCCGCTTTTGGGCATTTTCAGGCCGATTTTTTCCATGGCGTTTCGGAACTTCTCGCGGTCTTCCGCTTTATGAATCACCTCGAGATTGGCGCCCAGCATCTCCACGCCGTATTTTTCCAAAACGCCGGATTCGGCCAGCGCCACGGCCGTGTTGAGGCCCGTCTGACCGCCCAGCGTCGGCAACAGTGCATCCGGCCGTTCGCGGGCAATAATCTTTTCGACGGCTTCGGGCGTGATCGGCTCAATATAGGTGCGGTCGGCCATTTCCGGATCGGTCATGATGGTGGCCGGATTGGAGTTGATGAGCACCACTTCATAGCCTTCCTCGCGCAAGGCCTTGCAGGCCTGGGTGCCCGAATAGTCGAATTCGCAGGCCTGGCTGATGATAATCGGCCCGGAGCCGATCAGCAGTATCTTTTTAATGTCGGTTCGTTTCGGCACTTCAATTTCCTTTTTCCCCCTCCCCTAACCCCTCCCACAAGGGGAGGGGAATGTTATGTATTCCCTCTCCCTTGATGGGAGAGACAACGAGAGAGGTTCGCTCTAATGTTCCCCCTCTCCCTTGATGGGAGAGGGCCGGGGTGAGGGTGATTGTTCTTACTCCCATTCAATCGTGCTGGGCGGTTTGGAGCTCACGTCATAGACCACGCGGTTGATGCCTTTCACTTCGTTGATGATTCTTGTCGAGACGCGCGCGAGCAGATCGTGCGGCAGCCTGGCCCAGTCCGCCGTCATCGCGTCTTCGCTGGTGACGGCGCGAATCGCCGCGATATTTTCGTAGGTGCGCTGATCACCCATGATGCCCACACTTTTAATCGGCAGGAGCACCACAAACGTCTGCCACATTTTGTAGTAGAGATTCGCGGCGCGGATTTCCTCAAGCAGGATGGTATCGGCCTTTCGCAAAATCGTCAGACGCTGCGCGTTGACCTCACCCAGAATGCGCACGGCCAGTCCCGGTCCGGGAAACGG
>CAYUDM010000071.1:0-11313 GCA_964443625.1 uncultured Smithella sp.
GGACGCCACTCATGTGAGGCTCCAGTGGTTCAGCACCAACCTCGAGGCGGTGGATTTTCCAACGTTGTCGACCATGACGTCCCGGAACGTTCGGGGCCTGGAAACCGGCGAGGCGGACATCATCGTATCCACCTGGCCCAGCATGAAAACCGCGAGCTGCCGGGTGATTGTGAAAGAACCGGCTGAGGACCCACCTGTTTCACCGGCAACCACGGTTTTCACGACCATTGCTCCTCTACCTGAAAATATGCCGATTCCAGGGCTGCCTGCTTATCCGGGTGAATAGCTCAATTTTAAAAGAGGATCGCTGGAGTTCAATATGGTTTACGTCTGGACGCCACTGACTTTCCCGACAACGGTTCTTGATACCCCCTTTGTCACCCTGTCGGAAGAGGAACAATATTTTATCGGCGAGACGGAAGTGACCTATGAGCTTTGGTACACGGTGCGCATGTGGGCTTCCACCAACCGCGGCGACGGAAAGCGGGCCGACGGTGGCTATCTTTATAGATTTTCTTGGCCCGGTATGGGAGGCAGCAACGGTATCGAGGCAGAACCGCCCACGGATGAAAACAAAAACCATCCGGTCACGTATATTTCCTGGCGCGAGGCGATGGTCTGGACCAACGCGCTGACCGAATACTACAATGCGCATAAGAGTTCCGGTGATCCTGCTTTGACCTGCGTCTATTATACGGATTCAGGCTATACCACGCCTATCCGTTCGACGGCGTTTACCGATTTGAACCGCACAGCCGGCAGCCAGGACAATCCCTTCGTGAATTTGGCCGCCGATGGATTCAGACTGCCCACAAGCCGCGAGTGGGAGGTTGCGGCGCGTTTCCGCGCCATTGACACAACCAACGCCATTTCGGGCGGCAATAACATCATGTACACCAAAGGCAATTCGGCAAGCGACGCTTGGACATTTTACAACGACGAAGAGCCGGTCATCGATGGCTACGCGGGACAGGCAGCTAACCGCGAAGTCGCCGTTTACGCCCGGTTTTTTACCAGAAATTATACGCAAACCGGTGTCACTTCGACAGCGCCCGTGAAAACCAAGCGAGCCAATAAACTGGGGCTCTACGACATGAGCGGCAATGTGGCGGAGTTTTGTTACGACTGGGTTGCCTGGCCGAACATGGTGGCAAATACCTACAAAGTGATCCGGGGCGGCGCCTGGGGCACTAAACGAGGTCTTACCGTCGAGTCTTTCGGCGACAGCTATTATCTGCAAATCGGTTTGGAATCTGCAATTGCTCCCAAGATGCAAGCCCCCTGGGACTACAACGCCGGTTTCAGGCTGGCGCAGTCGGCATTTGATCAATGATGGTCTGGCCAGCGTAAACGCCCATGCGTGAGCATGAATGAACTGATTCAAGATTTTGTCCCCGGCCACTGAAATGACACAATGCGAGTGACGATGGGCATTTTGCGCTTTTGATCTTTGCGATAGCGGCTGTCGCGCTAATCGTTTCCTGTCGTTTCCAAAGAGGACCCCGCGTGCTTTGTGGATCAGATCCGGCAAGGCACGCGTGTTTTCTTTGGAAACACTTGCGTTCAGCGTCCTGCGTCTTCAGTCCCTGGTTTGGCATGCTTTTTCGTTTCGGATTTGCCGCTTTGATGTCTTACGCGATAATCTCTGGGGACCATGCCGGTTTTTTTGTGAAAAACACTGGTGAAGTGGCTGTGGCCGGAAAAACCGGTCTTGTAACAGATTTCGGTGATGGTCAATGCATTATGGCTTAGCATTTCCATAGCTTTTTGCACGCGAATCTCTGTCAGAAATTCGTATGGCGTCCGCCCGGTATGCGCTTTAAACGCGCGAAAAAAATGATGCCTGCTCATGCCGGCGAACTCGGCCAGGGTATCGGCTGAAAAAGGCTCGGTAAAGTGCGCGTGCAGAATTTCAATGGCGCGCGCAATATTTTTCCGGCTTTCGGTTCTTTTATCGTTCGGTGCGCGATGGCCGTGCGGCGCGAATCTCAAAAAATGGATGGCAATCTGAACTTCCAGTGCATTCAGGATCAGTTCATGCCCTGTCCGGCGCGATTGCGACTCATCGATAAAATGGTTGAACAGCCGCAAAAGCTCGCGCGGCGGCTTGAAGGGTTTTGGGGAAAAAGACAATTCGCTTTTATGGTAAGTCTCTTGACTGAGCCGCTGTAAAAAGCCCCTGCGGATCTGGATTGCCAGAAAATTTGCATTGGTGATGCGCTGTGCCGGTCCGTGAAGCACATTGGGATTGCAGCACAGCATGTTTCCGGCAGGCAGACGGATCAGGTGGTTGTCCTGTCGCAGCAGGGGGGAATCCGACAAGGAAATGGTAAATTCATAGGAATCATGCGCATGTGCATGCGCTTCATCCTGGTTGAGCAAGGGCGTCCGGGGGCGCACAAGGGATACATTGGGCGCGATGTGGATGTCGATGGCTTCCCGAAAGGCTAAGCTGTCCACTTCAAGGGGGTAGGGGCCGTCTCCGAGAATGCTTGTGATCTGCCGGACCATGAGTGCTCCTGTGCTTTTTTTTCGCACTATAAGGAATCGGACGGCGCGTGTCAACCTTAGGAAAGCCATGGGTTTCGGGAGTATCCTTTCGCTGTGCCAAGGTTTCGTGATCACTGGGAATTCTTTACCCTCAGGTTCCTTGCAGATTAAAACCGATATTCCGTGTTATTTTTTTCCGATAAAACGTGTTATGGATCCTCTTGGTAATTGACGAAACGCCCGGCGGCCTTATATTGTTCCAAGCGCCTGCCGGAGCTAAAATATTTTTAAAGGAGATAATGAATGACCGCTTCTGAAAATCGTCCCGCGAAGTTTGCCGGGGCCGCCAAGTATGTCTTAGATGAGGAACTTGCTAAAATTGTGAATATTTCCATAGCTCTGGAGATGCCGCTTTTGCTCAAGGGAGAGCCTGGCACCGGCAAGACGATGCTGGCGCACGCCATTGCCGAATCGTTGCGCATGCCGCTGATTATTCTTAACGTAAAATCCAGCATGAAACTGATCGAAGCCCTGTATCAGTATGACACGCTCACCCGGCTCAACGACAGCCGATTCCGGGCGAGACGTGAGCAATATTGAAGAATATATTAAAATGGGCAAGATCGGACAGGCTTTCACCGCTGAAAAAAAAGTCGTGCTGCTGATCGACGAAATCGACAAGGCCGACACGGATTTCCAAGACGACATGCTGGATATTCTCGACCAGATGCAGTTCGACATTATCGAAATCGACCGGACCGTGCGGGCCCAGAACCGCCCTGTGATCATCATTACTTCCAATGCGAAAAAGGATCTTTCCGACCCCTTTCTGGGGCGCTGCAACTTCCATCACATCGCGTTTCCCGACCGCGACATGATGCGCAAAATCATCAACGTGCATTTCCCGGATCTAAACAAGGACCTGACGGCGTCCTGCCTGGAGACCTTTTATCGGTTGCGTGATGTGCGGGGCGTGGAGAAAAAGCCCGCCACCCGTGAGCTGATCAACTGGATGCGTGCGTTGCAGGCGGATCCCGACTTCAACGTGAAACAGCTCAAGTCGGCCAATATTCCGTTTCTCGGTGTTTTATTTAAAAAGAGCACGGACTTGTATCTGGCTTCGCATCAGTAAAGGGAACGTGCATGTTTGTTAATTTTTTCTATACGCTTCGCGATAAGGGTATTCCGGTCACCCCGACCTCCTTTTTGCGCCTGCAAAAGGCGTTGGGTATGGGACTCATCGAGTCGCTGGATGATTTCTACTGTGTCACGCGAGCCCTGCTGGTCAAAAGCGAACGCTACTTTGATATCTATGATCAGGCGTTTGCCGTGGCGTTTCGCGGCATGGCCGAGGCGGACCTTACTGATACGGAGCTTTCGGATTCAATCCGCGCCATGCTCTCCGAGTGGCTCAAAGACCCAGGGGATGTCGCCCGGGCGTTGGGGCTATCCGAAGAAGAGGTAAAAAAAATGACGCCCGAGGAATTGGTCGAGCACTTCATGAAGCGTCTCAAAGAGCAGACGGAAGCGCACCACGGCGGCAATTACTGGATCGGATCGCACGGCACCTCGCCGACGGGGCATTCCGGTCATCACCCCGGCGGGATGCGGGTGGGAGGTGAATCCCGAAACAAATCGGCCATCAAGGTTGCACTGGAGCGGCGCTTTCGCGACTATTCTCAGTCGGGGCCCATTACCGCCTCGCAGATGGGTGAAGCGCTCAAAAGGCTCCGGCATTTGACGCCGTCGGGCCCGCGCGATATCGTCAATATTGATGAAACGATTCGCCAGACGCTTAAAAATGCAGGTGAAATCGAAATTGTTTTTGATCGTCGGCTTTCCGATCGCCTGAAAGTGCGGCTTCTCATCGATAACGGCGGCTGGTCGATGGATCCATATGTCGAGGTCGTTCAGACGCTCTTTCACTATGCGCAGTTTCAGTTCAAAGAGTTGGAAATCTACTATTTTCATAACACCATTTATTCCAAGGTCTGGCTCGATGCGCATCGCTATAAAAAGCCGATCCCCATCGACGAATTCGCGCGCATGGACCCGGAAACAAGGATCATTATTGTCGGAGACGCATCCATGGCGCCCTATGAACTGGTCGATCCTCGCGGCGCGATCTATGTCGGCCAAAACGAAGCAAGGCCCTCCGTCGACTATTTAAAATTTTTATCTCAGACCTTCCGTCACGCGGTATGGCTCAATCCCGTGGAGCAGGACCATTGGTTTTACACCTGGACAGTCAAGCAGATTGCAGGTATATTTCCCATGTTTGAGTTGTCGCTCGACGGATTGGAAAAAGCGGTGCACCATTTGGTTTCCCGCAACTGATCGATGCAAGGAGTAAGAGAATGAAAAAAATAGTGTTTGGTTTTTTCTGGGGAATGTTTGCGCTGGCCGTTTCCACGGCTTCGGTCTGCGCCCTTGAACCGCCGCAAGTCGGCGAAGTAATGCCTGAATTAAAATTGACCAAACCGGTGGATTCTCGCGAACTGAAATATCTGGGGCTGTCCGGTTCAGGCGAATTCACCGTCTCTCAGATTCAGGCGCAGGCGATGATTGTTCAGATTTTCAGCATGTATTGCCCCTACTGCCAGAAGGACGCTCCCAATATGAACCGGCTTTTTAATCTGATCGAAAATAATCCGGATCTCAAAGGCAAAATCAAGATACTCGGGATCGGCGCGGGGAATACTCCTTTCGAAGTCAATACCTTCAGGAAAAGATACAAGGTCGAATTTCCGCTTGTGCCGGATGGGGATTTTGTTGCGCACAAACTTTTGGGCGAAGTTCGTACGCCTTATTTTATTGTTGTTAAAATGACCGGAACAAAAAAAATGGAGGTGGTTTACTCAAAACTCGGCGCGCACGAGGATATTGATGCCTTTTTGTCCGATGTGATCAGACTTGCGGATGTAAAATAGGGGGCACCATGAAAAAAACATTTCTGATCAGTGCGGTCCTGTTAGTTTTTTCGGCAAGCGCCTTTGCGGCGTCAGACGCGTTTAAGGGAAATGTATACGAAACCGGTCGGCTCAAGCCGGTGGACAGTACCTTAAAAGTTAAAGTCGGCCAGAAAGCGCCGGATTTTACTCTGAAAGCCGTCAGCGGTAAGATGATTTCCCTGAAAGATTATCGGGGAAAAAAGAACGTTGTGCTCTCTTTTGTGCCGGCTGCCTGGACACCTGTGTGTTCCGATCAGTGGCCGGGATATAACATCGTTGAGGAGTTGTTTGAAGAAAACGACTCGATTTTAATTGGTATTTCCGTCGATAACCTGCCGACCCTGTATTCCTGGACCCGCCAGATGGGCGATTTATGGTTCGAAATTCTGTCTGATTTCTGGCCGCACGGCGCCGTGGCTTCCCGTTACGGAATTTTGCGTTCCGACGGCACAGCGGAGCGTGCGATTATCATCATCGATAAAAAAGGCTTTATCCGATATATTGATGTGCATGATATCAACGAAAGACCCTCTTTGGAAAGCATCATCGGACAACTCGAGAAAATTGGATAAATTTTTGTCATCAATGAATCAAAACGTGGAGGATTCATTGTTTTGCCAATCAAATGTTTCTTGACGGGAGTTTCACGTCTTGATTTGCGTCCGTAATTTTCCTTGACAGCAATAATCAATTGCGATACTCACATGACCGCAAGTCATTAGCATGCTACGGAAGCATGTTTATTAGTGTTTACATTCATTTGGGAAATTCTATAATAGTGTATCTTCAATCTTATTGAGAGGAGAACCCATCTTGAGCTCCGAAGAAAGAAGAAGAAAAGAAAAAGAGCATCGTAAAAACGCCATCCTGAAAGCGGCTCGTAAATTGTTTTACGAGCGAGGCTTCAAATCGGTTACGGTGGACCTCATCGCCGCTAAGGCCGAAGTCAGTAAGGGATCGATATATCTATACTTTGACAGCAAGGAAGAAATATACACACAGATCCTGATTTCAGCCAACATCGAGCGGCATAAGGAAATTGAAAATTTTGCCAAAAAAGAGGGGACTTCTTCCGATCTGCTTTTGGAGTTTGCGAAAACCTACATCGATTTTTTCATCGAAAACAATGAGCTTTTCAGAATTTTGATGACTTTCATGCTTCATTCCGAAAACATGAATCTGACGGAAGAGCAAAATACTCAATTGATTCACACAACCAATGAAAATATCCGAATCATTTCCGAGCTCCTCCAAAGAGGTGTCGATTCCGGTGAATTTCGTCCGGATATTGACATCCGCCGTGTACAAAACGCCATTTGGGGTCTTTTCAACGGCATTATATCTCTTTATATTTACACCGGTGCGACGGATAAACGCGCTGATAGAATTCACTCGACCATTCAGGATGGCCTGAGCGTATTCATAAGGGGGCTCAAGCCCTAATTTTTTTCCCGCAAGAGTTTCAGAAAATCAGCGTTGGCCTGCTTTAGGAGAGCTTCAACGTCGGCTTCGAGTTTTTCAAATCTTTCGATCAGCGCCCGGGCATGCGGGGTTAACTGCATGGTTTTTTCTCTGGCGTTGGACTCAACCAGCTGCATCCCCATCCGTTCCTCGGACGCTTTTAGCCGTCCCCAGGCCGCCCGATAGGACATCTCCAGTTTCTTAGCTGCGGCGTTTAAACTGCGTTGCTCGTCGATGGTCTTGAGGATGTCGTCTCGTCCCTTGCCGAAGACAACTTTTCCGTTTTTTTCAATCCAGATTTTATACTTGATGTCCATCGGGTCCCCTTTCCCTTGCACTTGCGTATCTCGCTTATAGGGAATAACCCCTGGCCTTGTCAACAGAATCCTCCCGGTCCCTCCAACTCTTCAGCAGTTTATAAATATGCTTTATATAACATATTGACTTATTTGTGACTTTAGGTCAGATTCGGTCAAAATTGGCATAGGCCATAATTGACATAAAATATAAGGGAGGAAAGTATGCAGATTACGAGAAGAGGGTTTTTGACTCTGTCCGGCGCCGTAGGCGGCGGCGTGGCTCTGTCGGGTCTGGTCAACCTGATGCCGACGCGAGCCTACGCGGACGAACTGGGCAAAATGAATCGTATTAAAGCGGCCAAACAAGTCATCACGACGTGTTGCTACTGCTCGGTCGGTTGCGGTCTCATTTGCAGCGTGGACAAAGCCACCGGCAAGATCTTCAATATTGAAGGCGACGCCGATCATCCCATCAGTGAGGGATCGCTTTGCGCCAAAGGCGCGGGGCTGTTCGATCTGACGGAGGCCAATAAACACCGCCTCACCAAGGTACTGTATCGCAAACCATACGCAACGGAATGGGAAGAAAAAGACTGGGATTTTGCTCTCTCCCGAATTGCCCGTCTGGTCAAAGACACTCGGGACAAAGGTTTTGTTAAAAGAAATGCCAAGGGAGAACTGGTGAATCGTTGTGAGACAATCGGTCACTACGGCAGCTCCAACGTGGACAACGAAGAATGCTGGATTATGAGCGCGAAATCCAGAGCGCTGGGACTGGTCTATATCGATCATCAGGCCAGGGTCTGACACAGCCCGTCTGTAGCGGCTCTGGGAGAGTCGTTCGGTCGCGGTTCCATGACGAATCATTACTGTGATTTAAAAAATGCGGACGTCATTCTGATTATGGGCAGCAATGCCGCGGAGCATCACCCTATCGCCTTTAAGTGGATTTTGAGGGCCAAGGAAAACGGCGCAAAGATCATTCACGTCGATCCCCGTTACACAAGAACCTCCGCCCGCTGCGATTTCCATGTGCCGCTTCGCTCCGGCACGGACATCGCTTTCTTGGGCGGAATGATCAACTACATTTTTGAAAACGACAAGTATTTCAAAGAGTATGTGGTGAATTACACCAACGCGTCATTTATCGTGAACAGCGGCTTTAATTTCAAGGATGGCCTGTTCTCCGGATATGATGCCAAGAAGCGTAAATACAACAAGGACACCTGGACATTTGATAAAGATGGTCGTGGAATTCCGCTAAGGGACATGAGCCTGTCGCACCCCCGATCCGTGTTCCATCTGCTCAAAAAGCACTATTCCCGCTACACGCTGGATAAAGTATCGAGCATTACCGGCGTGTCGAAAGAAAACTTGCTGAAAGTTTATGAAATTTACGCTTCCACCGGCGCGCCGGACAAGGCGGGTACGGAATGCTACGCTCTGGGTTGGACGCACCACACCGTCGGCAGCCAGAACATCCGCACGATGGCCATCATCCAGCTTCTCCTGGGCAATATGGGTATTGCGGGCGGCGGCATCAACGCACTGCGCGGCGAGCCCAACGTTCAGGGATCAACGGACCACTGCATCCTTTACGGCAATCTTCCCGGCTACCTGAAAATGCCGGTGGCTTCTCTGGGGAGCCTCGATAAGTATCTGAAAAAATGCACACCCGTGTCCAACGATCCGCAATCGGCGAATTACTATTCGAATTATCCGAATTTCTTTGTCAGCTTTTTGAAGTCTCTTTGGGGCGAGAAAGCCAATAACGCAAATAATTTCGGCTATGACTGGCTGCCCAAGCTTGACGACGGGAAAGCCTATTCCACCATGCATTTGTTTGATGCGATGTATGCCGGAACCGTCAAGGGATTTTTCGCCATTGGTGCGGATCCGGCGGTGAGCACACCGAATTCCAACAAAGTCCGCAAGGCGCTTGAGAATCTGGACTGGCTGGTCGGCGAAAATATTTTCAACAACGAAACCTACGAATTCTGGAGAGGCCCGGGCGTCGATCCGACAAAGATCAAGACGGAATGTTTCCTCCTGCCCGCTTCCGCTTCGATGGAGAAGGAAGGATCGCAGAGCAATTCCGGCCGCTGGGTGCAGTGGAAATATAAAGCCGCGAAAGCCCCCGGCGATGCGATTTCCGTGGGTGAAATTGAAATCAAGATTCTGGCGGAAGTCAAAAAGCTCTATGAAAAGGAAGGCGGCCCCAACGCCGAAGCCATTGTCAATCTGAAATGGGATTATCTCGACGGCAAAGGATCCATGGATGTTTTGAAGTTGGCGCATCAGATTAACGGCCGATTCACGAGGGATACGGTCATTGAGGATAAGGCGAAAAACACCTCCACTCTGTTTAAAAAAGGTTCGCTCGTGCCGACTTTCGGCCTGCTGAAAGCCGACGGATCGACGGCTTGCGGCAATTGGATCATGTCCGGCAGTTTCGGCGCAGATGGCGAAAACAAAATGATGCGGCGAGGCAAGGAAGATCCAACGGGACTGGGACTTTTCCCCAACTGGTCGTTCGCCTGGCCGGTTAACCGCCGCATTATTTACAATCGGGCGTCCTGCGATATCTTCGGCAAGCCTTACAATCCCAATCGCAAGCTTCTGGAATGGACGGGAGACAAGTGGGTTGGCGATGTGCCGGATGGACCCTGGCCGCCTATGGCGGATAAAACAAAAGGAAAATATCCTTTTATTATGAAGCAGGATGGCGTGGCATCTTTGTTCGGTCCCGCAATGGCCGAAGGCCCGTTTCCCGAACATTACGAGCCGCTGGAGGGCCCGCTCTCGAAGAATCCTATGTCTTCACAGCTCAACAATCCGGCGATTGAAATTTTCAAAAGCGATATGGATAAAGTCGCCAGCGCCAGCAAGGACTTTCCCTATGTCTGTACAACTTACTCCTGCACCGAACACTGGTGCACGGGTGCTCTGACCCGCTGGCAGGCATGGCTCCTGGAAGCTATGCCGGAGCTCTATGTGGAGATAGGCCACGAACTGGCCAAAGAACTCAAAATTAAAAATGGCGAGCGGATTAAAGTGACCTCGATTCGCGGCGAAGCGCCTTGTGTAGCTATGGTTACCAAGCGTTTCAAGCCTTTCACTGTGGAAGGAAAAACCGTTCATCAGGTAGGCCTCCCCTTCAATTACGGCTGGCTCTTCCCCAAAGACGGCGGAGACAGTACGAATGTATTAACCCCAACCGTTGGCTGTGCGAACACCTTCTGTCCCGAGTACAAGGCGTTCATGGTCAACGTTGTTAAGTTATAGGAGGGAATAGACCATGACGACACCTCAACTTGTGAAACTTATCGATACCACGCTGTGTACCGCCTGCCGAGGCTGCCAGGTGGCCTGTAAACAGTGGAATGAAATGCCGGGGCTTCGCACAAAGCAGTGGGGCAGCTACCAGAATCCGCCGGACTTGCAGTGGAATACCTGGACGCTGATTCGCTTTCAGGAGCATGAAGATCAAAGCGGCAACTTCGACTGGATCTTCCGTAAAGACGGCTGCATGCATTGTGCCGACGCAGCCTGTGTGAAGGTCTGCCCCAGCGGGTCGCTTTATTACACACCCCTGAAAACGGTAGGCATTCATCACGAAAAATGCATCGGTTGCAAGGAATGTGTGGCGGCCTGCCCGTTTCATATTCCCAAGTATGACGCAAAAACCGACAAGGTCTATAAATGCGATCTGTGCTATTCCCGCATCCGCGAAAGCCAGGCACCGGCTTGCGTCAAATCCTGTCCGACCGGCGCGTTGACCATCGGCGACAAGGATGCCATGATCAAAAAAGCTTACGCCAGAGCCGCGGAACTCGGCGGCGACGCCAATGTCTATGGCGACAAGTTCGTCGGCGGCACGCATGTGATTTATGTTCTGAAGTATAAACCGGAAGTGTATGAGTCTCTGCCGGTTGATCCGAAAGTGCCTCTGTCCGTGATTGTCTGGAAAGACCTGCTCAAGCCCTTGAGTTTGCTGGCCGCCGGGGCTGCCGCAGCCGGCGCGTTTGTCCACTACATCACGCACGGGCCCAAGACACCGCATGATGATGGACAAGAACAGAAGGGAGGAGAATAACCATGAAAAAGGGATA
>CAYUDM010000072.1:0-7604 GCA_964443625.1 uncultured Smithella sp.
CGAGGCATTGGGAGAGGACCGGCCTGTGAAAACAGCCGTTTTCCCGAATATTTCGCTGAACGTCGCAGCAGGTTTTAAAACGGTTGTCATTGGATTGACGCCGTCAAGCCGTCTGATCAAAGCCTCAACATCTGCCGAACTTCCGCAGGCGTTGCGATTTCGCGTCCCATCACGCGCGCCATGGACGCGATGCGTCCCACCAGCATGGCGTTGGTCGCAAGCTGCGTGCGCCGCTCGTCAAACCAGATATTGTCTTCCAGGCCCACCCGCACCCCGTCGCCGGCGATAATCCCGATGCCGTTCATCCGGCACTGGGAATCGCCGATGCCGGTTACCGACCAGATCGAATCGGGAGGCAGTTCGGAAACCAGCAGGCCCAAATGCAGCAATTTGGCCTGCGCTGCGGCGATGTTGCCCAAAAGGATGTTGAAATAGTAGGGCGGTTCCAAAAGCCCTTTGCCGATCAGATAGTGCGCAACGTTGACCATGCCCAGATCGAACACTTCCAACTCGGGTTTGATGCCTTTGTCTTTCATCTTTTTCACCAGCGCCATAATCATATCCGGGCTGTTGACGCTGGCCACTTTGTTGAAGTTGATGGAACTGAGTGTCAGCGAGGCCATATCGGGCTTCGCGTCGCCTGCCAGGTCCAGGACGGCCGATCGCTTTTCAAATTCATTGTAGGTGCGCCCGCTGGTCGTCGCCGCGATGATGATGTCCTTGTTTTCACGACGGATAGCCGCAATAATGTCCCGGAAAATTTCCGGCTGCCAGGCAGGAGCGCCCTTTTCGTCACGTGCATGGATATGTGCCATCGACACACCAAGCGCCGCGCATTCCAGAACATCCCTGACAATTTCTTCCGGACTGACCGGCACGTGCGGCGTCATTTCCTTGGTGGGAATCATGCCTGTGGGCGCGAAATTGATGATCAATTTTTTCATTTTGTCTCCTCATGGCAATGCCCGGCAACAGCAACTCCATTTTGGCCGTATATGCCGGATTGGTTATTTTCTGATTCGTTTACTCGCCCCCGATGCGGCGGCAACATTTTACGCCCATATCATTTGAATAAATGTTCGTAAAATGATTTTTTTCATTCACGACGATAGATGACGATCGTTGCTTGAAAACACTTCCGACAAAACGGCTTCATACGGTTCATAAAAATAGGCCGACTTGTCGATGGATTGGAGCGCTTGCCGGATGGCTCGGGCTTTTTCATCGCCCCGGTTGTGGCTTTGCAATGCCGCTTTCATCTCATCTTTGGACAGATAATCCACAAGATAGCCTACTCCAAGGGCGTCAACCCGTCCGGCAAGCATCGTGTTTTGCGCAACAATTATAGGAAGGCCCGCAATGATGGCCTCATAAAAACGATTCGGCAACAGAATTTTACTGTTGGCCACGCCGATATCAAAAACGGAGAAAACAACGTCAATCTGCTCATAGAGCGACCGGATGTCGCGGTCATATTGATAGGGGCCTCGAAAATCAACATAATCGAGATTTCCGCATAAGCTCCGGAGTCTTTTTTCATCCGGACCGAATCCGGCAAAAAATACCCGCACATCCAGACCCTCCCGGCGCAGATCGCCCGCCGCTTCGATCAGGCACTCAATCGGCTTGTAATCTCGAATCCAACCGATGTACCCGACAACGCATGAACCTTTTTTTTCCTTGGGCTGAAAACCCTCCCACACCCGGGCTCTGGGCATGTTTTCAATCAGTTGCCATCGTCCGGTGTAAATCTTTGAATAATACTCGTCCCAAAAAAACGGTGACGACAGGATCAGAACATCAACCCGCCGGAGGAGCATTTTTTCCACAACGCTTACGGCTTTATTGACCAGGGCGTTACCGCCGTACTGGGCCGGAGACAAATCCCCGATGCTGCAAATGAATTTCACCTTGCGCCAGCGAAAAGCGCCAATCGCGATGAGCAAGACATCCAGATAATTTACATAAACCACCCGAGCGCTTTTCGCCGATTGCAAAAGCCGCCAGGATTTGACAGCAAAAAGCAAAAAAGCAATCATCCGGAAGACACCCCGGTTGTTCAGAAATGACGCCGACACCGGAATTTCGGTCGCGCAATCGGCCAGTCCGCTTTGGAAGTCCATGTCGGAACGTTTCCAGTAGATCACGCTGACTTGCCCCTGCTTCGAGGCGGCGCGGATGATTTTCTGCATTCGCGGCGTCGGCATGTTGGTGAAGTAGCAGAGAATATCCGTTTCGGGAACAGAAGACTGATTCATCCGGTATAGTTCCTTTTAATCGATTTAATCATATTGAAAAGTCTTTGCCTCTCACTGCCTGAAAGCATAAGCCATAAGCCGGCAAGCGCGATTCCACCGGCACACAGGGCCATGACCGTAAGCACAGGTATCAGTCCGGAAGGCGATACCCAACAGCGGATCACACAGCACAGCCCGACACCGGCCAGAATATACAAGATGCAGGGCATGATATTGTACGTATAATACGTCCAGGGACGAATTCGTAATTGGAGGCAGGCGTAAACCGGCACAATGATTCCTCCCCGAATGAGCATCGGGATGGCCAGGCTCCACGCCACACCGGTGATCCCCAGAGGCGTCAGCCATAAGACCAGAACGATCCCGACAAGGGATGCTCCTGAAAAGAGCAAATGGGAATACCCCAGCCATTTGATTGAGCCTACCGCGCTGAGGATATTGCTGGGCGAGTGATGAATCGCCGACCCCAGATCACCCAAAAGAAGAATCCACACGATCATGAAACTCGATGCATACTCAAGCCCGATCCAGGCGCCGATCATGCTGTCGGCAAACACGATGACCGGACAGACCAGCGCCCCCCAGGCCCAGAGACAGCGGCGAGTGCCTTCCAAAAGAAGCCTTTTGAGACCTTCGGCGTCTTTGTCCGCCTTCAACCGGCTGGCGATAGGAAACAAAGGGCCGGCAAAGGCATCCGTCACCGCGCGCAGCTGCGCGATGAGGATGGCCGCCACCGCGTAAGCTGCGACCCGGTCCGGCCCCAGAAACGCCGCAATCAGCACATCCGGCGACTGAACCAGGATCATGGCTCCGGCCACCATCATCATCGCGTAGCGGCCAAACCGGAACAGTTTTTTGAAAAGCTCCGGATTCCATTGGCCGATCTGAATTTCTAAGCCCGGATATACTCGCTTGGCAAACCGAACCGTCAACCAGGCCGTCAATATCGCGCCGGCCAGCGCGGATATCGCCAGCGCGTGAAGGCTGGGCCGCCAGAAGTAAATCAGCGCCAGGCCGCCAACCATCAAGGTGAGCCGAAACGATAGCTCAATTATTTCATTGAGGTCGTACCGGTGTCGCCCCATCAGAACGCCTTTGAGCGGACTGAGCATAAAAAGACAGCTGACATACAACCCTGAAGCCAGGATCAATACCCGAAAGGCCGAAAGATATTCAGGCGGCGTCTTGACCAGGGGCGGCAACCACCAGATCGCCGAAGCAAATCCGGCTAAAACCACAAGACTCTGCACCCCGTGAAAGCAGTAGGCGACGCTTAAAACTTCATTGGCGTCGCGGATGCGCCCCTCGTTGAAAGCCTCGGAAAAGTATCGGCGGACCGCCGTGCCGAACCCCAGATTCAAAAGCATGGAATAGCCGACAAGCGAAACCAGGCCGACACGGTACAGGCCGTATTGCGCCTCGCCCAGCCAGCGGATCAGCAGGGGGGTGGAGACCAGAAACAACAATACCAACACAGCATTGCCGATCAGATTGGCAAGCGTATTTTTAACATACTGGCTTTGTTGATTTGGCATCAAGGATTTGGACTGTCTAAGAATGACGGTTTGACTTATTACAAATCGTCGCAAAAATGAGCGGCACCGACTGAAATCGTAAGGGCTTCAATGCTGGACAGGTTTAGCCGGAACACCGCAGCAGGTGGCTCCCGCCGGCACGGATTTGGTCACGCAGGCGCCTGCGCCGATGACGACATCTTCGCCGATCGTCAAAGGGTCCTCATTGGTTCCGTTGATCAGGACGGCTCCTGTCCCGATATAGACCCTTTTCCCTATATACACGTTTCCCGAAACATGAACGCCCGGCGCCAGCGTCGCGAAGTCCCCGATGACGACATTGTGCCCGATGGTGCACGACAGGTTGATCTGAACATGCCTCCCGATGGAAATATCCGTCGTTAGAATATTGCCCGCGCAGATAATCACGCCCTCGTCGAAGGTCACATAGCTAGACATCTGCGTGTTTTGATGCACAAGCGATGCGAAGTCAAAGCCTGCCGCTTGCGCTTTCTTGACCGAGACTTCGCGGATTTTCGGGTTCCCGATGCCGCAAACCATCGGCACACCGGCATAGCGACTCACCGCCTCCGGCAATGACAATATGGGAATCGAGTGGATTTCTCCCGTGATTTGATCATCGACAAAACAGACCACCCGGACCGGCCTGTCGTCAATTTGACAGGACTCCGCAAGCCACGCCACTTCGCGTCCGAAACCTCCCGCGCCATAAACCGCTATCGGTGCTTTTTCACTCATGGAATCTCTCCGGATGTTAAGGCTCTTTTTCAGACAGGTTATCGTCTATTGAAATTTCCCGCCGATTGCAACTGCCATTTTTGTAAAGTGTTTTTCAAAGCGATCAACACCGGACGAAAGCGACATCTCTTTTTCATAAAAGCGGCGGGCTCGCTCCCCCATCGCACGACGCTCGCCCTGTGTCATGACTGATATTACACCCACTGCGCGGACAAGGTCTTCCGGATCTTCGGGCCGGCAGACCACACCTGCGTCAGCCTTGTGAACAACCTCCGCCGCGTCTCCCCGAACGGCCATGATCAGCGGCTTGCCCATGAAAAGATACGCCTGCGTTTTAGAAGGAATCGTCACCTGAAAAACCGGATCATCCTTGAGATGGACCAGCAAAGCGTCGGCAAGTCCGAAAACGTCGCCCATGGCAGCAGGCGGACGAAACGGCAGAAAAATCACATTGCCGATTTTTCTGTCCACCGCTTTTTGCGCCAGACGCTCTTTTTCCGTTCCGCCGCCGGCCAGAACAAATCTGGCATCCGGAAACGTTTGCGCACAGAGACTCGCCGCTTCCAAAATGGAATCCAACCCCTGCTGCATGCCCATCGTGCCGGCAAACAGGACGACAAATTTCCCTTCGAGTGACAATTCGTGTCGCAGGACATCACCGGACACGTTGCGCGCAAGGCTTTCTTCGTCGCACCAGTTGTAGATTACGTCTATGTTTCTTTGGGACGCGCCCCGGCCCGTCAGGATGTTCTTAAAGCCGGGCGACAACACCGTAAGGCCATCGGCTTTTTGATAAACCCAGTCGCAAAAGCGGGTCAGACGGGAAAGTAAAAAGGGTTTGTTTATCATCCCCGAACCGGCAACGGATTCGGGCCATAAATCCTGTATATCCATGACAACCCGGCAACCCCACAGCCGACGCAGAATGAAAGCACTCAGACCGAGCGTGACCAGATTGTATACATAGATGACATCCGGCTTATGACGGATCACCCGCGGCGCCAGAAACAGGGCGCTCGCGGCAAATGAGCAGTAGTTCAATATCCGGCGTGCAGCCGAACGGTCGTGGCTGGGATAAAGCCAGACGCGATGAACGGAAATACCGTCCATCATTTCTTTCTGATACAGCCGCAGACGATAGCCCGGATAAACCTTCCCGCCCGGATAATTGGGGAAGCCGGTGAGCACCTCCACCTCATGCCCGCGGGCGGCCAGCGCTTTTGCAAACGGCAGGCCCTTGAGCATGACTTCCGGCTGAAACCATTGTGTAAGAAGAAGGATGCGCATCGTTAAAAATTAAGAGATCAGAGATCAGATGTCAGATGTCAGCGATCAGGAATCAGTTGTTTACGCTGGTCTACGCTGAGCTCTGATTTCTGACCTCTATCTTTTTACTTCCTCCACACTCCCCGGTTGACGTAGTCCGTGTAGCTTAAAATGATGCGGACAATTTTTTCCGAGACATTCGGGACGGTGTAGTCCGCAGGCGTCCGAAGCGTTCTTCTCTCACCAGAGGCTTGTTTATCCAAGATGGCGATGGCCGAAAATATTCTCTCCGGATTCAGGCCCGTCATCATGACCGCACCTTCTTCCATGCCTTCCGGGCGTTCATGCGCCTGTCGGATATTGAGGGCCGGAAAATTCAAAATGGAGGCCTCTTCCGTGATGGTGCCACTATCGGAAAGCGTCGCGCGCGCCGTCAATTGCAAATGCACATAATCGAAAAACCCCAGAGGTTTAAGAATTTTCACTGCCGGATTCAGAGATATTCCGGATTCCTCGATGCGCTTTTGCGTTCGGGGATGGGCGGAGACAATCACCGGAAGCGCGAATCGCGCGGGAAGCGCATTGATTAAAGCGGTAAATTTTTCAAACTGCGCCGGATCATCGACATTTTCCTCACGATGGCAGCTCACAAGAAAAAATCCCCTCGGTCGAAGATCGAGGCGAAGCAACACCTCGGAGGCATGGATTTTGGGAAGGTAATGCTGCAAAACTTCAAACATGGGCGAACCGGTCTTAATGATGCGGTCCGGCGGCAGGCCCTCACGCAGTAGGTACTCCCTGGCAATGTCACTGTAGGGGAGATTGATATCGCTGATGGAGTCGATCATCCGGCGGTTGATTTCCTCCGGGACACGCTCGTCGAAGCAGCGGTTTCCGGCCTCCATATGAAAGACCGGTATCTTGCGACGCTTGGCGGCATAGGCGGCAAGGCAGCTGTTGGTATCGCCCAGAATGAGCACTGCCTCGGGCTGAATTTTCCCCAGTGCTTCGTCGGCGCGGCCGATGACCAATCCCACCGTCTCGCAAGGACTTTTACCGGCCGCTTCCAGAAAGGCGTCCGGCTTGCGGAGGCCCAGATCATCGAAGAAGATCTGGTTGAGCTCATAGTCGTAGTTCTGGCCCGTGTGAACAATCGTATGTTCAATATAACGATCCAACGCCGCCATGACACGCGACAAGCGGATAATCTCCGGTCGGGTGCCGAGAATGGTGGTTACCTTCATGGGCTTCGCTCCATTAACTGGTTGCATGTTTAATGTTTAAAGTTTCAAGTTCTTTTATTCGCTGAATTCTTCATGGACGTCATGTTCAGCAACTACTGTTTTAGATTTAAATTTCATTCCCTCAAAGGATGTTTTCTTCAGATATTCAATCATCCCTGCAAGCAGTTTACTCACTGTCTTGCACAGTTCCGACAATCTATCGAACTGTTCAGGAGATAGATATTTCTGATCCAGGGCCACATAAAGCTGTGACCGCGTTTCAGCACACGATCCTTTCGCTACATAAAGAAACTGAATGAATTCCTTTTTTCCACCACGCTCATACCCTTCTGCAATATTGGATAGGATGGATACGGCCGCGCGCCTTATTTGATCCCTTAAACTGAAATCCTGCGCAAACTTCCCGGTCTTTGAAATCGCGTATATCTCTCGAACCAGTTCTCGACTTCTCTGCCAGGATTTGATGTCTTCAAAGCATCGGATCGTAGCCATCTTTTGTAACCTTTCACATCATTTCTTTAATTGATAACAAAACTTGAAACGTGAAACTTTAAACCTGAAAC
>CAYUDM010000072.1:7704-10864 GCA_964443625.1 uncultured Smithella sp.
TGAAACGTGAAACTTTAAACCTGAAACCTGAAACTTCAAACTATCTCAGCAAACGTATCCGGTCTTTCGGGATCAAAAATCTCGCCGGCCCAGAACAAAACGACCAGGTCGCATTCGCCGACATTTTCAATCGAATGGGTGTACCCCGGCGGTATGTCCACCACGCGAAATTCCTCCCCGCGAACGCTATATTCAATAACCTCTGACTTCTGATCTCTGACCTCTGATCTCTGATCGCCATTCTCTTCATCACTTGAACCTTGAACCTTGAACCTTGAACCTGCTTCTGATTCGATCTTTCTGAAACGGATGACCGCCTCCCCCGACACAATGATAAACTTCTCAATCTTTGTATCATGGTAGTGATGGCCCCGGGTGATGCCGGGACGAGTCCGGGAAATGAAAAACTGACCGGCGTGCGGCGATTTCAGAACTTCCGCAAGCTCTCCACGGGCATCTTTTTTTTCCTCAAGCCGACAGGCAAAGTCGCGCTCGGGCAGGTAGGACAGATACGTCGCATAGAGTTTGCGGATGAAGCCGTCCGCCATGTCCGGAAGCACGAGAGTTTCGCGGCTCTTGCGAAAACCCAGCACAAGATCGGCCAGCGACCCAAGCGTAATCCGATAGACGGGATCGACGCTGCGATACGTCAATCCTGAATCGCGAACGCTCACAGCGGCCATAAAGGCGGAAACAACATCATCAATGTAAACCAGTTCCAGCTCACGGGCCGGATCGGAAATGGAAATGGACTCGTTGCGGGCGATATGGTGGCAAAAGGTGGCAACCACCGAATTATAATCGGGACGACACCACTTGCCGAATACATTGGTCAGGCGAAAGATTGAAACGGCGGCTTGCGTCTCTCTTGCATACGACATTAGGGTTTCTTCCGCTTTGCGCTTGCTCAGTCCATAGGGATTGGAAAGCGTCGCCTGTGTGGATGAAGCAAAGAGAATGTGGGGGCTGCGCCCAATCGAGATCAGGCGATCACAAAGATGTTTTGTAAAACCCGCGTTTCCGGATTCATACTCTTCAGACCTCTCCGGACGATTCACGCCGGCCAGGTGAATAATAACATCCGAGACGGCCAGAGCGTTTTCCAAAACGGTTTGCGGATCATTCAAATCAAAGGACACGACTTCGACGCTTGGCTCGCGCTTTAGCGCTACTCTCAGATTTTGCCCGACAAACCCCTTCGCCCCCGTCACCAAAACTTTCATCGATTCTTTCCCGTCCCCGACTTCCGACCTCTGACCTCTGGCCTCTGTTTCTTCCTGTCGCCTAATTTTCGATTTTCTCTCCCTTCAAAGCCCGCTGTATCATGTCCAGGCCCAGTAAAAGCCCGGTCATCTCATCGAGGTCCAGCCTGCGGGTATTGTGTGAATGATAATCGTCTTTGAGCGATACGTCCTTCTGCCCCTCGACAAAATAGCAGTTGTAATTCAAATCGCGCACATCGGCGGGAATCCGATAATAGTCACCCAGATCGTCGGCCTTGGCCATTTCCTCCCGGGTCAAAAGCGTCTCATAGAGCTTTTCGCCATGCCGAGTCCCGATCACGCGAATGCCGTTTTTTGAACCGAAAATATTCAGGATCGCCTCGGCCAGTATACCGATCGCCGCAGCCGGCGCTTTTCGCACAAAAATATCGCCGGGACGGCCATGTTGAAACGCGTATAAAACCAGGTCCAGCGCGTCATCGATAGTCATCATGAAGCGGCTCATGTCGGGATCCGTCACGGTCAGCGGCACGCCTTCCTGAACCTGACGGATAAAAAGCGGAATCACAGACCCTCGGGAGGCCATGACATTGCCGTAACGTGTGCCGCAAAAAACCGTTTTCTTGTCACCATACATGCGCGCTTTGGCCACCATGAGCTTTTCCATCAATGCCTTGGACAGACCCATCGCATTGATGGGATAGACCGCCTTGTCGGTGCTCAGCACGATAACACTTTCAACGCCGCAGGCAAGCGCCGTGTTCAAAACATTCTCCGCGCCGAGATCGTTGGTGCGGATCGCTTCCAGGGGAAAGAATTCGCATGAGGGAACCTGTTTGAGTGCGGCAGCGTGAAAGACATAATCCACCTCCTGCATGGCGGGCAAAAGGCTGTCGGCATTGCGAACATCACCGATGAAAAACTTGACTTTCGGATTGGCCAGCGCAAGGCGCAGATCCTCCTGCTTTTTTTCATCCCGGCTGAATACTCGAATCTCTTTAATTTCCGTATTCAAAAAACGCCGCAGGACCGCCTGACCGAACGACCCCGTCCCCCCCGTAATCAGTAATGTTTTATTTTTGAACATGCCGGCTCCTTTCCCGCCTCTCCGATCACAACAACGCGAGAACGTCTCTCACAATATTTTTCCGGACGGAGTAATCATACTCCCGCCGCATTCGGCAAACACCCTGTGCAATCCGGTCGGCATAGCCGTCATAATCGGCCTCCGCGTTTGCAATGGCTTGGGCGACAGCCTTCGCGTCATCCATGTCCGCAACGTCGATACCTTCCGGCGGCATCGTGTCGGAAAGCCCACCGCGGCCGGAATGAAATACCAGGTTCCCGGCGGCAAGCGCTTCAATCGCCGAAATCCCGAAGCCTTCATACTCGGAAAGCTGAACGTAATACTTGCTTTCTTTAAGCATTCGGATTTTATCGTCTTCCGGAATACGTCCGGTAAAGATCACGCGGGAGGCAATATTCAACTTCTGTGCCAGATCCGTCAGATAGACACTTCCCTCGCCTTCAGAACCGATGAGAACCAGCGTGAAATGATCATGGGCGACGGTAAACTCGGAAAAGACCCGAAGCAGACGGTCAAGTCCCTTGCGCGTCACGTTTTCTTTCGTCCCCATCCAGGCAACCGTGGAAATCATATTTTTCTTCTTTTCTCCCCGATAGGCGTAGCGCTCTACATCGATGGAATGGGGAACAAGGTGCAGGCGCCGCAAGTGGAATCCCGTTTTCTCAATATTGAGAAGGTCGCTGCGGGAAACAATCAGATTGGCATCCGACAGAAGCGCGCAGGCGCGAAACAGCCACTTCTTGATCGTGTAATCGAGCACCGATGCGCCGATCCATATGTTTGCCAATGCCAAAGTAGCTAAATCGCCGGACTCATAGACCGTTTCAGTTCCGTTTGCGTCATACGTCAG
>CAYUDM010000073.1:0-10518 GCA_964443625.1 uncultured Smithella sp.
ACCCGGATTTAAGGTTAAAATAGGCGGATAATATGAAACTTACCAAAAGAATAAACGAACACTGTTTACTTATATAAACGGTGTTTAAATTTCAAGCGGTTTTTTCGCTTCCGGCTGAAAAACTATAAATACCCGTTATTGAAGGTGATTTCTTTCTATGCTTTTTTAAAAAGAGAGGCCAGATGGCGGGCGATTTTGTGTCGATGTTGGATGACTTGCTCGGTGTTTTTGGCCGGATGATTTCGAAATGTGGCCACAATGCCGGTTAGCGCCGCAAAAAGAGCATGAGAATGATCTCGGACATTGCCCTCGATTTTCATCTTCCGGAAAATCAGATCCAGATGGTCGAGAATTTCTCTTTCAATGACACTGAGTTTTTCAAACAGGCCGGGGTCCACCGCGCCGCCGAGGAAAAAATTCATCATCATGCGGAAATACTGATCATGATGAGTAAAGTAATCGACATAGATGGAAACAATTTCATCCAGCCCGCCGTCTTCGGATTCGGTAATCGTGGAAAACATTTTTTCGAAAACCTGGTTGGTTCCCTTTCTGAAGGTTTCCACAAACAGGGTCTGCTGATCCGGAAAGTGCTGGTAAATAATCGCGGGCGAAACACCCGCGCGCTTGGCGATGGTCCGCATCGAAACTTTGTCGAAGGACTTTTCCGCAAATTCAAGCTCCGCCGCATCGATGATCATCGCCCGGCGGGCCTGCCTTTCTTTTTCCTTGAGTTCCGATAAAACACTTTTGGGTTTCATGGAAACGCTGCAATCCCGATGAATTTTTATATCTGTGAAATTTTATGCGTCTGGAAATTAACATTCATAAATCCGCGTGTCAAACGCATTTCCACAGACGCTCGAAAGTCGCACCGGCTTGCTTTCAGATTTCTCCCGACAAAAAAGGCGTCCCGTGGGACGCCTTTTTCATGAATTTCTGATCACGGTTATTTTATAAAATTCTCGATGGCCTCGTTAACCCGCTGGGCCTCTTCGTGCTGAATCCAGTGACTCACGCCCGGCATCTTGATCAGGCGCCCTTGGGTGCAGTAGGGCATGCTCTCATCGGCCATTTCGGGAATCATCGCGATGTCTTCTTCTCCCCACAGAAAAAGCAAAGGCATCGTTACAGTGTAGCTTTTGGGCGGCTCGGTTTTGGTCTGGACCATCGCCCGATACCAGTTGACCATGGCCGAAAATGCGCCGGGCCGGGCAAAGGCCGTGCGATATTTTTCCAGATCTTCGGGCGTAAAGGCGCCCGGTCTGGCGTTCGAGGTAATGAGGTTGAGCACAAAGTCGTAGTTCGTGGAAGCGGCCAGATGCTCTACCACGCCGGGCAACTGGAAATAGAAAATGTACCAGCTTTTAGGCATCTGCTGAGGATCGGTAAACAGATGTTTGGCCATCACTTTGGGGTGCGGAACATTGAGGATGACCATTTTCGAAATGCGCTCAGGATACTTCAGCGCTATCCACCACGACACCGACGCGCCCCAGTCATGCCCGACCAGCCGGATCTGCTTTTGCCCGTAAGCGTCAAGAAGCCCGATCATGTCTTTGGCAAGTTTGTCGATGTTGTAGGCGGCCACGCCTTCGGGCTTGTCGCTTAAGTTGTAGCCACGCTGATCGGGCACGACAACCCGATAACCACGCTCGGCAAAATAAGGAATCTGCTTTCGCCAAGCGTACCAGAATTCCGGGAAACCATGGAGGAATAAAATCATCGGGCCGTCTTCGGGCCCCGCTTCCATGACGTGAAGCTTCACGCCGTTGGTTTCCAAGTAACGTTCGCGCAAATCCATGGGTATCTCCTTGGTAAACGTATTACGTTTTAAGTATTATGTTTTAAGTATTTTGGAAGCGCTTCGCGCCACCCATATTTTTTACGTAAAACTTAAAACAATTATTCTTTTAAAAACTGATTCAACAGTTCGGCGACTTCCTGCGGTTTTTCCTCCTGAACAAAGTGTCCCGCTTCGAGCGATTCAATTCTGATCGATGCAAAACAGGCTTGCACATGATTTAGATTCTCCGGAATAATCACGGGGTCCAGGCTTCCATGGATATACAATGACGGCATCGGGAATGTCGTGCCGGCCAGGCTCGCCCAGCGTTTCTGGTCAGCACGCATCGCACGATAAT
This sequence comes from uncultured Smithella sp., assembly GCA_964443625.1. GTDB lineage: Bacteria > Desulfobacterota > Syntrophia > Syntrophales > Smithellaceae > UBA8904. Next base: position 2,145 of record CAYUDM010000073.1, read on the forward strand.
AGGATGCGGCAGTCGCCGGCGTGTTCTCAATGCGGTAACAACGGACATATTCGTCTATGGCTTCAAGAGGGACGGGAATGTCTTTTCCCGACTTGCCGAAAAAATGGCGGACCCAGAGATCTTCGTTGCCTTTAATCATGGCTTCCGGAAGATTCGGCTGCTGCTGAAAGTACTGATACCAGAAGGGAACCGCGCCGCGGCTGTAAATGAGCTGCATCGCTTCGCCGTAGCCTTGCGTGTTGGTGATGACGGGAATATTCAGAAGAGCCAGTTTTTTCACCCGATCGGAAATCGCAAGCGCCACCTCCTGGGCCACGATGCCGCCCCAGTCATGACCGACCAGAAAAAAGTCCTTCACGTTCAGAGCGTCAATCACTTCAACGATATCTTTAGCCAGTTCCACCTTCTGATAAATGGAGACATCGCCCAGTGTCCGCTCGCTGTCGCCCAGCCCCCGAAGGTCCGGCGCGATGACGCGAAGATTAGGATCAAGAAAAGCGGCGACACCCTCCCAGCAGTAAGAGCTTTCCGGCCAGCCGTGAATCATGACCACGGGAACGCCGTCCGTATTTTCCCGGTCCCGCACATTGAAGGTCCCCCGGGGAACCTTAATTTTGTATGTGTTCATGGACATCCCTCACAGTTAGACTATAGGGAACCGCTCGCGAGCGGTTCCCTACTTCCCTGCGCCTTTTTCCTTTTGCCTTGAACCTTGAACCTGGAACCTTTTTTAAAGGTTCCAGGCAGCATTGGCCCCATCCGTCGTCGCTTCAATAATCCGACGCGGCGCCACGGCATCGCCCACGACAAAGTGACGGATACCTTTTTTTGCAAGAGCGTCTTTGAGTTCGGATCGCGGCGTGACGCCGATGGCGACGATCACTTGATTGACCGGCGCGAGTTTCTGTTCGCCGTCCTTGCCTTCAACAATCACCGCGTCGTCTTCAATCTTCTTCACTTTCGTTCCAAACATCAGCTTGATGCCTTCGCCGTAGAGACGCCGGTAAAGCATCTGGCCGTGCGCGGCCTGCGGGAGCACCGGCGGCCGGGCCAGCATCTCCACCACGGTGATGTTTTTGACGCCTTTTTCGCGCAGGAAATCGGCCGTCTCCATGCCCACGAGCCCTGCGCCGATGACGACGACATTGTTTTTGGGCGCGGTCGATCCGTCGAGAATCTGCCAGGCGTCGCAAACCACTTTCGCATCTGCCCCTTCGGCCGGGCAGGCGGTTTTATCCGCGCCAATCGCCAGAACAACCGCTTCGGGTTTGCCTTCGTCCAGCATGGCCTCGGTGACATTGGTATTGAGTCGAATATCCACGCCCTGCTTTTGGCATTTCGCGGTGAGCGTCCGGATGAAACGGTCATAAACGTCTTTGTGCGGCGAAAGCGCGGCGTAGCGCACATTTCCGCCGGTGCGGTTTTCTCGCTCATAGAGCGTGACGGTATGGCCCAGGCGCGCGGCTTCGAGAGCCGCCGTAAGACCGGCGGGACCGCCGCCCACCACCCAGACGTTTTGCTTTGTCTTTGCCGGCCCTTCGGGACGAATCGATTCCTGTCCGGTCTGCGGATTGATCGCGCAGCGAACGGGTTTCAACTCCAGCGCCTCGCGTTCAATGCAGCCCTGGTTGCAGGCCAGGCATTCCAGCGTGTCTTCAGGATGACCGGCAATGGCGTTTCTGAGGAAGTCCGGATCGGCCAGATTCTGGCGTCCCACGGCAATCAGATCCGCGTCGCCCCGGGCGATCACCTCATCCATAAAAAACGGATCCGTGTAGCGACCGACGGAAACTACGGGCACGGTGGCCACGCTTTTGACCTTGCGCGCCAGATACGACTTGAAGCCGGGCGCGTATTCAATCGGCGCACTGGCGTTGGGCGTATCGATATTGACCTCGGGCGATCCGTGCGTGCTGAAGGAGACATTGATCATATCCGCGCCGGCCGCCTCCAGATCGGGGACGATGGTCAGCAAATCGTCAATGCCGTAGCCGTCTTTGACACCTTCTTCACCGGAAACGCGAATGGAAATGGGGAAGTCGGGGCCCACGGCTTTGCGCACTGAGGCGATGCACTCGATCATGAATCGCGCGCGTCCCTTGAAGTCGCCGCCGTACTGATCGGTTCTCGCGTTGGAATGCGCCGACAAAAACTGCATCAGCAGATAGCCGTGCGCACCGTGAAGTTCGACCATGTCAAAACCCGCGGCCTTCGCGCGTTTGGCGCCCGCACCGAACGCGGCGATGATCTCGGCGATTTCATCGAGCGTCATCTCGCGGGGAGGTCCCATGAAGCCGAAAATAAAACTGGGAATCGCAGACGGGCCGATGGCTTTCTTTTGCTTGAGAAACAGGTAATTTTCCCGGCCGCAGTGATGAAGCTGCATGCAGGCTTTCGCGCCTTCGGCATGGATAACGTCCGCCACTTTGGCAAGCCCCGGAATAAATTTGTCATCCCAGACGCCCAGCGCGTGAGACGCGACCAGCCCCGACGGATGCACGCAGGTGATCTCGGTAATGAAGAGCCCCACGCCGCTTTGCGCCCGGCGCTTGATATAGGCCAGGTTCGCTTCGCTGACTGTGGAATCATCATTTCCTAAGCCGGTGCCCATTGGCGGCAAAACCAGGCGGTTGGGAATTTCCAGGGAACGGATTTTAATCGGGGACAGCAAATGCTCGAGCGTTTTCATCGAACGGTCTCCTTTGCGGAAGATGGACGAATTGCGCGGTCCGAAACGGTCGGCCGAACCGCGCATCGTCAGGTGAGAAAATAAACTGCCGGCAAAAGCGGCTGTTCTTTTTACAGATGAGCGCCGCCGATCACCAGGCCGCCGTCAATAATGATTTCCGCGCCGGTCGTGTAGCTCGACGCGTCGGACGCCAGGTAGATCGCGGCGCCGGCAATTTCATCCGGCTCGCCGATGCGGCAGGTGGGCAAATGCTTGCACAGCTCTTCACGTTCTTTGGCCGCTTCCTCCGCCGACAGATGATGCCAGTGCGAATTCATCATCTTGGTTTCGATCGGCCCGGGCAAAATGGTGTTCACCATGATATTGTCACGCGCCAGCTCCATGGCAAACGCTTTTGATATCTGACGGACACCGGCTTTCGAGATGGAATAAACACTGACAAACGGTTCAGGATTGACCCCGTCGATAGAGGCGATGTTGATGATTCTGCCGCCGCCCTGTTTTTTCATGACTTTGGCCACGGCTTGGCTCATGAAATACACGCCCTTGAGGTTGAGATTCATAATGGTGTCCCAAAGGCGTTCGTCGGAGTCTAATACGGAGGCCATCGCGGGGCTTGCGCCTGCATTGTTGACCAGAATGTCGATGCGGCCGAACTTCTGGACGACCGTATCCACGACTCTTTGAACCTCTTCAATTTTTCCAAGATGCGCCGGTACGACCAGCACTTCACAACCGATATCCGTCATCTGGCAGGCGGTCGCTTCCAAATCCTGCGCCTTGCGGCTGGTAATAACGACTTTCGCGCCGGCCTTGGCAAAGCCGTAAGCAATCCCCTGGCCGATGCCGCGGCTTCCGCCCGTGACAATGGCAACTTTCCCCTTCAACGAAAACTTTGAAAGATCAAACATGGCAAATATTCTCCTTACGTATTTTTTTACTAGACAAAACAATTTGCAGGGTTTTTGCAACCCTTTTGCAAGGGGGTGCCGGATGCCGGAGGTAAAACATTCTCCGACATCCGGCGTTTAAAGGGGTTGATTATTTCTTCGACGCTTTGGGCGCCAGCGCCTCGCGGTCGCCGCCGCTCATGCCGGCAATGTATTTTACCAGCTTCTTGCGGGACTCGATGTCGTACTGCGTAGTAATGGCAATCTGCTCCATAATGGGAGAACCGCCGCCATGGTAGTTGCCCACATTGGTAATACCGCCGGTCGCCGAACAGAGCACGTCACCCAGGTAACGCCAGAACTGAGCCTGATCTTCCGGAGACATTTTGGGATTTCGCTTCGTGTATTTCAAAAGCGCCTCTCCGGTGGCCGGATTGGCAAAGTCCTTCTCATGCGGGAAGGTCGCCGTAACGCCACCGGAAATGTCGCAAAGAATTTCCGCTTCGCGCCAGACCGCCTCACCCGAGAGACACCGGCCGACGTTGCAGTAAATGGAATGCGGAATATAGGAACCCGGTCCGTAAGGAACGAAACCCATCCCCGGCATATAGACTTCCGGTTTTCCGAGATCGGAGGCGGTATAACCCGCGGCATAACCCAGTTCAATGGTCATGATGATTTCGGCCAGTTTCTCACGCACATGCTCGGCTTTGTGGATGTTATTCACTTCCGCGGCCAGGGCAGCCGATCCCAGAATGACGTCGCCGATGGCCGGTTTGCAGCCGGAATAGGAATGACGGTGGAACAAAGCAAACAGCAAGGCCAAAACGCCGCCATGCTGATGTTCACCAGCCAGAAAGACCCGTTCCCAAGGCACAAAGCAGTTTTCAAAAATCATGTAGGAATCGGTCGCGCCCGGAACGAAACCGCGTTTGTAATGCTCGCGGGGACGCAGGTTGTGAACGGTAACGACTTGCTTCAATCCCTCCCAGTCTCCGGGAACAGCGAATGCCACCGCGTAGTCCTTGTCTTCCTTACGCAGCGCGCGGGTCGGAAGAACCAGAACTTCGTCCGCCACGGAGGCTTCCGAAATGTGTACCTTGCAGCCTTCAACAATAATACCGTCTTTGGTCCGCTCCTTAATATGCACATAGGAGCCGGGATTCGGCTGGTCTGCGGGACGCAGCATACGGTCGCCTTTGGTGTCCGTCTGCGCGCAGCAGCCAATGAGATCTTCCGTCTGAAAGCGGGTCAGCCATTTCTTGAAGTTTTCATGATACTGCGTGGCACCGTTATTCAACTTATCCGCTTCATAAGACACATTGTAAATCGCGTTCGTGCCGTCGATGCCCATGCAGCGTTGAATACAACCGCCGACTTTCTGGCACAGCATGCGCGTCATGTCCTGCTTTTTGTGCAGGTCGTCCTTGTTCTGATGGATGTGTGTGAAGCGGTTGATCCGTTCACCCGTCAGATGCGAAATGGCCGTGCACAGATCCTGGTTCTCCGGTTTGGCGGCTTCGTCGTAGGTTGTGCCGATGGTATTGAGACAGTCCATCTGCAATTCATCGGTCCGGTCGATCAATTGCCCGTCAAAATAAATGTTCCTTTTCATCTTGGAAAGGCCTTTGATGTAATCCTGCTTTGTTCTCATGGCTTCATCTTCCTTTCTTTTTATAGGGCTAACTCAAACAAAAGAGGCCTGAAATATTCCAGGCCCCCTTCCTCAACTGTTATTTACGACTTTTCTTCGCCAACGCGTCGCCGTCGCCGCCGCTCATACCGGCAATGTGACGGATGACCTTTTTACGGGATTCGATATCGTACTGCGTCGTGATGGCAATCTGCTCCATGATGGGCGATCCGCCGCCGTGATAGTTGCCGACGTTGGTGACGCCGCCCATGCCCGAGCACAGGTACTCGCCAAGGTAGCGCCAGAGCTGAGCCTGGTCTTCTGCGGGCATCTTCGGGTTACGCTTAACGTATCGCATCAGCAGTTCGCCGGTTTCCGGATTGGCGAAATCTTTTTCGAAGGGGAAAGTGGCCACAACACCGCCGGCGATGTCGCACAGAATTTCCGCTTCTCTCCAGACCGCTTCACCCGACAGACAGCGGCCGACGTTGCAATAAATGGAATGCGGAATGTAGGAGCCGGGTCCGTAAGGCACAAATCCAACGCCGGGCATATAGACTTCGGGTTTGCCCAGGTCGGAGGCCGTATAACCTGCGGCGTAGCCCAGTTCCGTCGTCATAATGATTTCAGCGAGCTTCTCGCGCACATGTTCGGCCTTGTGAACATTGTTGACTTCTGCGGCCAGTGCCGCGATGCCCAGAATGGTATCACCGATGGCAGGCTTGCAGCCGGAGTAACTGTGGCGATGGAAAAGCGCGAAAAGCAGCGCCAAAACGCCGCCGTGCTGATATTCACCGGCCAGAAAGACTTTCTCCCAGGGAATGAAGCAGTTGTCGAAAAGCAGGTAGGAGTCGGTTCCGGAATGATGCACGCCGCGCTTATAGATTTCTCTTTTTTTAACGTTGTGAATGGTGACCACCTGTTTCAAACCATCCCAGTCGGCCGGAATGCCGAAGGCCACGGCGTAGTCGCTATCTTCGGGACGCAGCGCGCGGGTGGGGAAAACCAGGATTTCGTCGGAGACGGAAGCCTCCGAGATGTGCAGCTTGCAGCCTTCCACAACGATGCCGTCTTTGGTTCTTTCTTTAATGCGCACATAGGCGCTCGGATCTTGCTGTTCGGCCGGACGCAGCATGCGATCGCCTTTGACGTCGGTCTGGGCGCCGGCGGAGACCAGGTCTTCATTCTGGAAACGGGTCACCCACTTCTTGAAATTTTCATGGTAGTTCGTTTCGCCTTTTTTCACTTTATCGGCTTCGAACGACACATTGTAAATCGCGTTGGTGGCGTCAATGCCCATGCAGCGCTGAATACAGCCGCCGACTTTCTGACAGAGCATGCGGGTCATGTCCTGCTTTTTGTGCAGATCTTCCTTGCTCATGTGAATATTGGTGAAGCGGTTGATCTTGTTGCCCGTCAGATGGGAGATGGCGGTGCAAAGGCCCTCGTTTTCCGGTTTCGCCGCTTCGTCATACGTCGTCCCGATGACGTTGATGCAATCCATCTGAACTTCGTCAGTACGGTCAATGCGCTCTCCGTTGAAATAAACGTTTCGTTTCATTTTAGAAAGACCGTTAATAAAATCCTGCTTTGTTCTCATCCAATTAACTCCTTTTCCTTTATTTTACTGCTATTTTTTTTGGGGGAATTTTTCCCTTTCTTCTTTTCAGGCAACGCTTCCAGCAGCATTCGACTCAGCGTCTGCGCACTTTCCACTTTTAATCGCAAAACGACTTCCTGTTCGGTTTTTTTCGCCCGAATGCCGTTTAAGATGATCTCCAACACCGGATCAAGCAGCGCCATCATGTTTTTATCTCGCCTGGGCATCCCCTGCATGTGCCAGTGAATAAAAATGTGCTCCACCGCCCCCATGAGCGTTGAACGAATCAGATACGCATCTGTGTCCGCACGGAACGTGCCATCGGCAATGCCGCCCCGGATGCAGTCGAGCAGGCGATGGGCGGAACGCCGGATGGCCGCGTGGGCGGCGGTCTGGCGAAAACGCTTGTTCGACATCAACTGCAAAAGCACGAGCGCCGAATAGTGGGGATTGTCTTCGTAGAGCTTCACATAGCTGAGCATCATCGCCCGCAACTTACCTTCCACATCCTTAATAAAGGGTAGGACGGATTCTGATTCTTCAAAAGTTTCGTTGGATATTTTCTCAGGAATGGCGAAAAGAAGATCTTCCTTGGTGCCGAAGTACTCGTAAACTGTGGCGTCGGATACTCCCGCCTCCTTGCTGATTTCGGAGATCGTGGCTTCCGGAAAACTCTTTTCCGCGAAGATGCGCAGGGCCGCATCCATAATGCGTTCTTTTCGAGTTTTCTTTCGAGCGTGGTCCGCCATCAAGGCATCCTCTCTTTCTACGGCCATAACCTATATCGCCATAGTCAGACTGTCAAGTATTATTTCATTCCATAGTGAGACTAGGATTTTTATCCAATTTTTGTAGTTGCCGGTCATTTAATAAAGACATATGGCTGTTTTTACTCAAATATTAAAGGCATAGGCAATCAGCGTGAGGAGTAAGGAGTAAGGCGAAAAGCCGTGTTTTAAGTTTCGAGTTTCAAGTTTTAAGTTTTAAGTTTTACGTTTCAGGTTTCAGGTTTAAAGTTTCATGTTGTTTCTGCCCTCGCCCGGCGGAAACAGAGAAAGTCTTGCCTGGTCATGAATGAGGAGTAAGGAGTGAGGCGCGAGGGGCCGTGCTTGTCATTTTTTTCTTCAGAAAATGATTGGCACAGAGCCTGACGGCGTTTCCGGCCTGCGTCAGCTGCCAGGCGGAAATTTTAGGATCTTTTTTTAAATCATCAAGAAACATTTGAATTTTCAAATCATTTGGTTTAATATCCTCGCCACTGCACAAACGAAGAAATCTACTGGCCCAGTAAGCGTAAAAAGGAATTTGGTTTTCGGGTGCCAGTTTACGTTCCACCAAATACTTCTGAAACTCAGGCAAAACATGACTCATGGATTATCCTCCATAGGAAAAATGGGCAAACCAAGCAGCATTTGCCAAAAACCCGATGAAAAACGCATTGTGTTTTTTGTGGTATTACAGAGCAATTACGCAGTGTGTAATTTATATTGATCTGATTTTCAAGGACTTTTTGTTTGCGGATGAAAGCGGCAAAAGGGCCGCTTTGGGGATGACCGGTCAGT
>CAYUDM010000074.1:0-10322 GCA_964443625.1 uncultured Smithella sp.
CCGTTGCCGTGACGGGCGCGCTGTCGTTCGGTCTGGGCGGTCGGGAAGCCGCCGGAAAACTCATGGACCACTGGCTTTCAAAATTCCGTTCAAATCAGGATTAACGAAAAAAACCCCTGCGCGATCCATTCTACGGAATCGGATCGCGCAGGGAATAATCCAAACATCTCAGTCCGCCAACGATAGAGAGCATAAGCGCTCACTCATTCCGCCTGTTGATAAGCAGCGGCGGGTCGGTTCCTGCCGCGCCGCTGATGTAGGCAATCGTTACCGGCCCGACTATGCCGTCGGGCTCCAGTCCGGCCGCAAGCTGAAATTCTTTGACGGCATCCACCAGACGACTTTCGTAGAAAGCATTCTTCATGACAACGACCGGGCGACGTTGCGCCAACGCCAGATGTCGGTTGAGCCAGATGACGATCTCGCCCCTCGCACCGGGTTTGACCTCTTTTCGGTAAGCAGCAGGGGGTCGCCACAAAAGCATGTAGTCTCCCGTCCAGGCCCCCGACAGGTCCCGCAGGTCAATGGTTTTAAGGCTGTCTCCCGCCGCAATTTCCGCCCGGTCTCCTGCAATGGCAAGGAGCGCGACGTAGTAGCCTCTGTTTTTCCGGGCATCGTGAAGCGAAAGCAAGGCCGGGCGGTTCATCAGCCGGAGATTTTCCAGCGATCCCCGGCCCGAAAGCAGACGCAATCCTTTGCGGGTGGCCTGCGCTTCAACCGTTTCGGTATCCGATGGATCGAAGCGAATATCCCAGGCCCGGAAAAGCGCCTGCCAGGCATTAGCCAGAGAAGCTTCCCCGTCTTTTGCAAACACAGAGGGCGACGCTATGTCCTCCTGTTCTTCGCTGGGCTGAAGATTGGCTATGGTAATCGCTTCCGCGCGGGGAGGCGGCTCATGCCGTTTCGTAATCCGGGTTACCTCGGGACGCATGGCAAAAAAAACGGCGAATGCAACCGCTGCTGCAACGACAGCCGCAACGGTCGCGGCAACCCCCCAACGGGCGTTGACCTTCGCAGCCGGTTTGAAGACGGATCCCGTCACTTCGCACGCAGCGACTTTCAACGACTTTTCATCCACCTTTTGCCTGTTCTTGACAAAGGCTCCGGCCAGGGCGCGGTCGCAAATCAGATTGATCAGGCGAGGAATCCCTCCGCTTTCACGATACAGGCGCTTGAGAGCCGCCGGAGAAAAAATCTGGGCGCCCGTCCAGCCCGCTACCGCCAGACGATGCGCCACGTAAGGCCCGACGTCCTTTTTTGAGAGCGGCCCGAGATGATACCGCGATGTAATCCGCTGAGAGAACTGACGATGCCGGGATTGGGCCAAAATCGTCAAGAGTTCCGGCTGCCCCAGCATAATAATCTGCAACAGCTTGCGCTCGTTGGTCTCCAGATTGGTCAGAAGCCGGATCTGCTCCAGAACGTCGTCTCGCAGGTTCTGCGCCTCTTCGATAATCAGGATGGCGCGACGGCCCTTTTTGTGCATGTCGAACAGGTAATCGTTAATCGCTGCGATAAAGACCTTCGCGCTTTGATTGCCGGCGGGGTATCCGATGCCGAATTCATCGCAGATGCTGCCCAGCAATTCCTGAATGTTTAGGTTGGGATTGAGCAGAAAAGCGATTTCCGTGCCGGACGGAATCTGATCAATCAGACACCGACACAAAAGCGTCTTGCCGGTGCCGACTTCGCCGGTGAGCAAAACGAATCCGCTGTCGGAATCGACTCCGTAAAGCAAGTGCGCCAGCGCCTCGCGATGCCCTTGACTCAGGTAGAAGTAGCGGGGATCGGGCGCAATGGTAAACGGATTATCCTTCAGTCCGAAAAACGCTAGGTACATGCATCGCCATCTCTTCAGGAGGGGAAAGGCGCGCGAATGAACCGGCTGCCGCTTGCCAGACATAATTTCGCGCAGATTGCCCCATATTTATTTCCGAAATCGATCGGTATTCCCGGATCGTCCGGCCCTGTCCTTGCGCCTATAAGCCGCGCACAGACTGAGGGCGCAAAACACTAATGTCACGCCTGTCAACCACCCGGTCAACCAGAGCGATCATCTTTGGCTTATCCTTCTGCAGCGTGCCGACAATGGGCAGGTAATTGGATACATGCGTACCGACAAACTTCAGGGGATCAATCGTTATATTTTCAAAAATCTGTTTCATTTCAATAAGCGTCTCAAACGGATCCAGCAGGGTAAAGTCACCTTTTTCCACCTGACGGGACAACACCGTTTGGGGCACGGGAGTCACCGTGAGCGCGGCCAGATACTGTGGCTTCATCGCATTGATGATGCGCGCCGTGGCCAGCGCGTGGCGCGATGAGGCCTCGCCCGGTCCCGCCAACCCCAAAAGCACCATTGCCGACAGATTGATATCCGCTTCGATCAGATTCCGTCCCGCACGCAGCATGTCGTCACATCCCACGCCCTTGCCTACCTTCCGCAACAGATCGTCGTCCCCGGTTTCAACGCCGAGATACGCTTTGGTTAAACCGGCCCTGCGAAGCGAAAGCAATTCCTCTTTCGTCTTGGAAAGCGTGCTTTGCGGACCGACATAGCTGCCCACATGCCGCAGGGACGGGAAAGCGGCATACAGCGCGGCCAGAATGGCCAGCAGGGTGTCCGTGTCCATCGCAATGGCGTCCCCGTCGCACAAAAAGACTTTCTCCACGTCGCCCAGATGGCTCTGGGCCATGCGAATGTCCTCCAGAATATCGTCAAGCGGCCGAACGCGATAGCGTTTGTCCTTGTACATGCCGCAGAAGGTGCAGGTATTGTGGGAACAGCCGACTGTACACTGAAGCAAATAGCTGTTTGCTTCGCTGAATGGACGAAAAATATTGCCTTCGTACCGCATGAAACATGATCCTTTACTTCAAGTACGCCTTATAAGGGAAAGCACCCGAAAACGCCGCCGGTGACGGTGATAGACTCACAACAAACGCTCCGCACCGACCACCAAAACGGTGGTTTTTATGGACCCGGACGGCTCGCGCGTAAAGACGATCATAAACGGAATCCGTCCGCCCGCGGGAATTCGTTCGTTCAGATTGCGGTTTCCTTCGGGACGGGATAGTTTCTTGAGAATTTCATCTTCTGAAAGAGTCGTTAATTCGTCTTCAGTCAACACGTTGCCGGCATAACTCTGTCTGCGGCCCAGTGACACAGAATAGGCATCGACAATTTCCGCTTCGATGAGAACCCGTGCCAGCGGAAAATCAGCCGAATTCACGGCCGTCCCCTCGATGATACGAATATGGCCCAGGGTGTAATTGCTGACGATGCGCTGGCGAATGTCCTGGATTTGGACGTATCCGGTCACGGACTCGCTGTTCGTTTGTGAAACGGGCGTGCCGGCTATCTGCTGGAAAAAGCGAACATACCGCTCGCCCCATTCAGGAAATACCACAAACGACAAAACAGCCGGAACGGCAATAACAACCAGCACGCTCCACAGCACCGTTTTCCAGAGCCACCCGTTTTTCTTCTTCTTTCTCTTTGCGGGCGGCATCTCCTGTTGATCGGTTTGTTCATGGTCGTCTTCGAGACCGTCTTCGATGTCCTCGGAAATATCGGACTCCTTCAACCGGATGTCGCCCGCTTCGATCGGTTTTTGCGAAACATCCCGGATGGATTCGTCCCTTCCGCCATGAAGGATGTCTTTCATGAACCGATCAACATCTCCGTCGTGTCCCGCTTCAGGCAATGGCACTTCGGCATGACGGTCCGTCGCCGGCTGTTCCTTCGGAGCCAAATCCGTTTCAGACGGCCGAAGGGTCGTTTTGTGCACAGCCGCCTGGAAAAACACATGTCCGCAACGACCGCACCGCAGCCAGACGCCATCCTCCTGGAGTTGCGCTTCATTGAAACGGAATTTCGTCCTGCATTGCCTGCATTCAATAATCATGTGTTGTCCTTCCCGCCCTCGTCATCCCTGGCGATGCCCGCATGAATCACATAGACATCGGGGAAGGTGCGGTACTTTTCGGCAAAATCCAGTCCATAGCCAACCACAAAACCGTCATCGATGGAAAATCCGACATAGTCCGCCTCAAAGGGAATTTTCCGCCTGCACCTTTTGTCCAGAAACGCGCACACTTTCAACGATCGGGGTTTTCTGGCTCGAAGGACTTCAGTCAGATGATGAACCGTCAGACCGGTATCGACGATATCCTCAACAATCAGGACATCGCGGTCCGCAATATCCGTTTCAATATCCTTAGTAATCTCGACGCACCCCGAGCTTTCCTCGCCTGCCCCGTAACTGGCCGCACGGATGAAATCCGTCCGGCAGGGAATGTCGAGCGCGCGTGCCAGATCCGACATAAAAATGAACGCGCCTTTGAGGACGCCCACCAGGATCAGTTCGCGGCCCGCGTAATCCCGGGAGATATCCAGCGCCATCTGAGCCACTCGCTTTTGGATGTCGGATCGAGAAAAGAGCATTTCTTTGGATGACATCGGCGTCATAAAAACTCCTTGCTGGAAACTTGCCGGATATTACTCAAGATCGCCTTTTGCTGTCAACTGAAATCCCAAAAACGGCGCGCCAGCGCGAAACAAAGGCGTCCAGGTTGGAACGGATCATGGCCTCGGCCTTTGCCACATCGTCCGGTCCTGCAAATTCCGATGACAGGCTCAGAAAGATGGCGTTGAAGACGGAGGGAATCAGGCCGAATTTTTCATAGTCGATGTGATGGATCATGTACTGCGATCCGTCAAAATAATACTTGCCCAGCCGGTTGGCCTCCAACGACCGAAACGGCCAGGTTATTTTCCACCCGAAATAGTCCAGGACAATGCGCCTGAGTTCCGCATCGGCAAAAGCAGACGGCTTGATCTCCTCGCCTACGCGATCGGCCAGGATCCGGAAATAACTTTCCACCAGGTCGATATCCGTCAGACACAGGCCGTACAAATACCAGTCGTCGATGATCTCAAGCAGAATCTGCTGACGCAAAGGGCGGATGAAATAATGGCTGGGACACAGATGTCCGGCGCACAGTTCCTGGCCATAGAACGACACGTTTCGCATATCGATGCCGGCGTTTTGCATCGGATGGAGAAGACAGCCGACTTTCTTTTCTTCCGGATCCAGAAATCCCAAAAACTCGCAGCAGTAGATCACCTCATACCGCTTGCGAAAATCCTCGCAGGCAAAGGTTTCCCGGGCGAAATCCTCCAGGTCGTCGGGTTTTGTCACCCTGTCCCGAAAACGCTTGGTGCGGGTGCGGAGCCTCAGCACCAGAGATTCCCTGGAGGAATCCACGTAATTATACAAGCCGCAGCAGGCGCCGCAGGACTTTCCCGCGTCGGGCTGGCACAACACTCTGAACGCCCCGCCCGTCTTCATGAAGCCTTCCGCCCCGGCGCGAACACCACGGGAATCTCGTCACGAATAAGCCCGAATCCGTTTAGTTCCCATTCCATGCACCTGAAAAAATGCTTGCAGGACGTCGAGACATATGGATTGGCATGAACGATCTTGCCGTTGATGTGAAAGATAAAATCCGACCGCCTCGCCACAGGGCCCCTGCGGTCCGGGCACGACGGAAGTAAAATCGCGTTGACTTGTTCCATGTCTGGATCACTTTCCCGATTGTCCTGAATTGGTGCGCCATCTATAGAAGGATTGGCGTTGCAGGTCAAGCGCAAAAATGGTAAGGCATGCGCCGTAAGACTGAAAAAAAAGGAAAACAGGACATGAAGCTCATTGACCGGATCGCCCTTCCCAACGGGCTGACCCTGCAGATATTTGACCTGTCGCGCGTCATCGCGGCCGATACATCGAAAGTCGAGGTATCGTTTCAAATTAAAGTGGATCTTCTGGCGGACGCCTTCGACAACCGCGAAGATTACCTGACCGTCCAAAAGGCCATGGGGAACATTCTGACTTATGAATATAAAGCGGAAAGAACTTTCGTCTCCCTGGCCGAGGAAAACGCCGCCCGCGAAGAGATCGTCGCCACCTTCAAGACCAACACTCTCAAATACGTCTCACACGACCAGTTTGCCCGGAAACTGGCGCTTTCCCTGCTTCGTGATATCCGTCTAAATCCTTACAAATACCGGAGTCGAATCGCAGACGATCCGCAGGGACCTTCCGGCGACGATTGCGGCCGGTAACCGGATCGAAAAAAATCGCAAAGGACAACATGACCCTTCTCAGGCCCGACGCGCTGCTTTTGAGCGCGGAAAAACCCAGCCGTTACTTAGGCGCGGAAGTCAACGCCGTTTCTAAACCCGACGCCCTCGTTCGTTTCGCGCTTGCCTTTCCCGATACATACGAAGTCGGCATGTCGCATCTGGGGCTCCAGATCCTCTACGCCGTGATCAATGCCATCCCGGACACGGCGGCCGAACGCTGCTTCGCCCCGTGGCCGGACCGCGAAGCGCTCCTGCGCGCTTGCGGCCTCCCGCTGACGTCCCTGGAGTCTGGCACACCGCTTAGGAATTTCGATTTGATCGGGTTTTCACTGCAATACGAACTATCCTACACCAACGCACTCAATATGCTGGATCTGGGGTTGATCCCGATTCGCGCCATCGACCGGCGCGACGGACACCCGATTGTCATCGCCGGAGGCCCCTGCGCCTTCAACCCCGCCCCGATGAGCCCCTTTATTGATGCTTTCGTGATCGGCGAGGGGGAAGAGGCGGTCGGCGAAATTGTCGCAGCCGTCACCTGCGAAAAAAACCGGCAAGGCTCCCGAAACGATATCCTCCGCGCAATCAGTGCCATCGATGGGGTCTATGTGCCGACTCTGCATCCGGCCGATCGACGCATCGTCAAACGCCGGCCGGTTGATCTCAACGCCTGGCCGCACCCGGCAGCTCCGATTGTTCCGCTCATGCAAACCATCCACGATCGTGTGGTCGTCGAAATCGCTCGCGGCTGTACGCGCGGCTGCCGGTTCTGCCAGGCCGGCATGTTGTGGCGGCCCTACCGGGAACGCGATGTCTCACAAATCTTGGACATGGCCGGATCAGCGCTTTCCCGAACCGGCCATGACGAAATTTCTCTTCTGTCTTTGAGCGCCGGCGATTACAGCCGGATCGAAACGTTGATGCAGGCGCTCATGTGCAGACACGTAAGCGATCGCGTTGCGCTGGCCTTACCGTCTTTGCGGGTGGAATCGCTCGGACCTTCGATGATTAAAGAAATCCAGCGCACCCGCAAAACCAGCTTCACGTTGGCCCCGGAGGCAGGCACGGACAAGATGCGCCGGGTCATCAACAAGGGAAATACCGCACAGGACCTTTTGAGGTCGGTTGATTCCGTTTTTTCCGCCGGCTGGAAAGCCGTCAAGCTCTACTTCATGATCGGTCTGCCCGGCGCGACGGACGATGATCTCCAGGGCATTGTGGATCTGGGCTATCAGGCGCTTCGCGCAGCTCGGGGTCGCGGCCAGGTCACCATCAGCCTTTCCACTTTCGTGCCAAAACCGCACACGCCTTTTCAATGGGCCGGGCAGATCTCGCTTGCCGAAACGCGCCGGAAGCAGGATTTTCTGCGCGAGAGTTTTCGTCACCGCCGAATTCAGGTCAAATGGCACGACCCGCGGATGAGCCTGCTGGAAGGTATCCTTTCGCGGGGCGACAATAAAGTCGGTAATTTGATCCAATGCGCTTTTGAAAAAGGCTGCCGCTTCGACGGATGGAGCGATGTGATAAAATTCGATCTGTGGGAAGAGGCTTTCGGCGAAACCGGCATCACGCCCGAAGACTATCTACGCAGGAGGGACCCGGCCTGCGAGCTTCCCTGGGACGGAATCGACTGCGGTGTGACACGCGAGTTTCTGCTTGCCGAAAACCTGAAAGCGGCATCAGAGATCGCCACACCGGATTGCCGCGACGACGCCTGCCAGGCCTGCGGCGTTTGCGATTTCGACGGAATTAGAAATTGTTTTTCCGCTGCCTTCGACGAGGCGTCGGATTCTCCGATGCCCCCCCGCCCGGCTTCGGCCGGCGACAAGGTTTACCGGATGGTTTTTTCCAAACGGGATCGGGCCGGCTATCTGTCGCACCTGGAAACGGCCCAGGCCCTGACACGAGCGCTTAGACGCAGTCGACTTGAATTGTGCTTTTCGGCCGGGTTCCATCCGCATCCCAAAATTTCTTTTGCCGGCGCGACTGCCGTCGGAATGGAAAGCCTCCAGGAGTTCATGGATGTCACCGCCGCGCCTTACGACGGTAATCTCGAGACGCTCAAAGAAAGCATCAACGACGCCCTGCCCGAGAGTCTCGCGATCATGTCCATTGAGCAGTTGCCTTTTGTCGCAAAAGACTTGTCTGGCATGCTCAAGGGGTTTGTTTATGACCTTTCTCTGCCGGATGCCCCGGAAATCGTCGATCCGGACGACCTGGAAAAACGCATTGATGCTTTTTTAGCCGCGCGGCAATATGTGATTGAACGGCCGGCCAAAGGCAAAACCATCCGGCGCGATATTCGACCGTTCGTGGAAAGCTTGACCTTCAGCCGCGAAACCAATATCATACGAGCCACGCTGCTTTTCAGCCAGACGGGATCCGTCCGGCCGATCGACTTACTGACAAGGGTTTTTGCATTATCCACCGACGAGGCGGCCGCCGTCCGCGTCGTGAAAACCGCGACGCTTCTGGCCTGATCGGGCGGAATTAGTTTCCGGCCGGCGCCTGAAGCGTTTCATAGAGCATCATAACCGTGTTCACATAGACGCGGCTGCGATTGTAATACCAGATGGCTTTGCGCTTCTGCTCCACAGACGCAGACTCCCGCCAGCCGTATTTCCTTAAGTAATGCCCCATGCTGAATTTTGCGTCCGTCAGATTGAATGGATCGGCGATGCCGTCTCCGTCTCCGTCAAGGCCGAAAATCCAAAACGAAGACGGAATGAACTGTGCCGGTCCCATCGCGCCGGCGAACGACCCGGAAATGTCAAGCGGATCCATGTCGAGATGCTGGGCAATTTGCGACAGATAGAACAACTCGCCTAACGCCCAGCGGGCCCGGCGTTGCGCCCGGGCTATTGTGGCCGCCTCGGTAAGCTGCGGATAGGCGTCGGCATAGAGCGACTGAATCTCCGCAAAATAAACCGGATTCAATAGAAAGGCCAGATTGGCGTAGGCCGTCGCCACATTATAGGGCATTGGATAAGTGCCCAGCCGGGATTCAACGATCAGAATGGCTGTAATGATCTGCGGAGAAACACCAAAGCGGTCTTCAATCGCGGACAGCACGTCGGCATGATCCGTCATGAAGGTCCGGCCCGCATCAATCTGCCGAGGGTCGATGCGCATGACATCGGGTCTTTCGGCCGTACCCTTCGGGGAGGAGAAAAAAAGATTCTTGATGACAATATCGGGACGAACGTCAATCCGGGGGTCGCGCATAATGCGCCTGGCCTGATGTTCGTCGAGGCCTTCCGCAATCAGCAAGGACTCGACAAAGACGCGCGGGCATTCGGAGGCCCAGGCCGTGGCGAACACACCCCAGAAAACCACCACCGCGCAAAAACACACCCATTTTTTCATTTTGTCTCCTTCGTGTCAAATGCCTGTGCATTGTAACCTCATCGCGCGTGTTGTTCAAGCCGAATCGATCCTGGCCGGCCTGCCGCAGACAGGAGATCACATTTTGTTGCAAAGGGCCTGAAAATACGTTATTGAAATGACCATATCAAATGGAGGTTGAACCATGAAGGCATTGATTACGTATTATTCGGAAACCGGAAACACCGAAAAAGTCGCCCGCGCGATTTACGACGCAATCGAATTTAACAAGGAGCTCAAAAATATTTCGGACGTCAGCGACTGGTCCGGCTATGATATTGTTTTTTTCGGATTTCCCGTTCAGGCGCACAGCGTTCCGGAAACCGCCGCCGCGACGATTGCAAAAATTCCACAAGGGCAAAAAATCGCTTTTTTCTCCACGCACGGATCGTTGCGCGGTGGAGACCTGCCCAAACAAGCTTTTGAGCATGCCCTGGGATTGGCGCTAAAACTCAAAGTGCTGGGTCATTTCGGCTGCCGCGGCAAAGTGGCGGAAAAGATCATCGATATGCTGCTCAAAAGCCCCCAGCATGCCGCCTGGGGCGAAGAGGCGCGCGGCGCCATCCGACACCCCGATGAGTATGATCTGGCCGACGCCAAAACATTCGCCGCCCAGATGGTCGCAAAAATCAACGCGTAAACGGTCGATCCCCGCTGATCCGTGATCAGGTCAGCGGGGATTTTATCCGGAACACAAAGGCGCAGCTACTTTCCCGAATATCCCACCACATCGATCAACCGGCGGACCATCGCCTCAACGGCCTGCGCTTGGGCGGCCGTCTGCCGGGCC
>CAYUDM010000075.1:0-10274 GCA_964443625.1 uncultured Smithella sp.
AAGAATCTTATCAAGCTGAATTTAGTTATCAAAATAACAAAGGTTTATCAATCAGGACAAACATAAGCCGGCCTTGCGGATCGGCTTCAAAAACCGATTCCGGCAGAAGTCGCGCCATGTCGCGGAATCGCTGTTCGCTTTGCAGGAGCGCGTCCTCGGCTTTCTTCCGTTCGGTGATGTCAATGCCGATTCCGACGAAGAAACCCGCCTCCTCATCCGTCGAGGGCGCAAGCCGACCGTGCCACTGGATGAGGTATTCGCGTCCGGTTTTGCCGATTAGTCTGTTTTCATTGAAGGTAAAGGATCTGTCGTGAATGATTCGCCCAAAAACACCCGCCAGCGCGGGGCGGTCCTCCTCTGAAACAAACGTTGTCAGATAGTCTTTCCCCTGCACTTCCTCGAGCCGGTAGTCCAGGGCTTCCAGCATCGCCCGGTTCATCATGATCAGGCGGCCGTCGAGATCGATGGCGACGATAAAAACGGGCGACGCCTCCAGCAGAAGCTGGTTGAAAGCCTGCTGCTTGAGCAGGTTTTCCCGGCTTTGCAGAAGCTCCTTTTCCACCCGTTTGCGGTCCGTAATATCCATGCAGGACGCGACGCTTTCTCCTGTGCCGGGAATCAGAGCGACCGTGATCAACATGTCGCGCCTTTCCCCCGAGCGCGTAAGCAGTCCGAATTCATAGGTTGACGGCGCCGTCCCGCCCGGCTGCCGCCGGCGTTCATGATAGTGTCGCATTTTGGGCAACTCTTCCGGCGCGATGAGAGACGTCCAGCTCATTTTGCCTTCCATCTCTTCGCGCGGATAGCCCACCAGATCGGCAAAATTCGAATTGGCCAGGATAATGGTGGTGTCGGGAGCGATCAGAATGGTGGCGTTGCCGGTGTTTTCAAAAATAGTGCGATAGGGCTCTCGGGGTGAATCCGCACAGGCGGCGCGATTCCGGCGGGGCTGAAGCTTATCCTTCTTCTGTCCTTTTGGTGAGATCGGTTTGGCTTTCATGGTTTACCGCCTTGCTGCATGCCGTCAGGTGCCGTATCGAGCAGGAGAACGTTTATTTCAATATCGGCAGAATTGTCGAATCATTGAGCTTTGTTTGCCCAATGGTGTTATCTCTTTCGGACATCAAGGTCGATCAACACGACCGGTGGCCTGCCGCCTGGAAACGCAACGCCCTGGGTCGGTGTAATCCGCTTTTCAATCGTCATGGAAGAGGCTACCGTGCTTAAATCGATGGTTTCCGTTTCAAGCTGAATTTCGGCTGGTTTCATTCGGGAATCGATCATGACGGGCAACCAGTCGGGCGTGACGTCGACCGAGCGCAGTCGAAGATGTTTGGGCAGGGAATTTGCGGTTACAGGGATGACTTTGAGTTTTGCCGGGACCTGCCGGAAGGGATAAACGCGGATTTTTGCGGGGATGATATCCGTGACGGTAATGTTTGACGGCGCGTTGACCATCGTCTTGCTCAGCACAAATTCCCGCCGCTTGTTGGCGATGTCCGCCAGATCCACGGACAGCTTCAACGACCGCTCATCCATGAGTTGAAACGCCTGCCCCGGCCCCTGGAAGACCACTTTGGCTTCCGTGACCTGCGGGTCGTCGATTTGCCAGGTCGACGGAATATTCTTATATTCAATGGGAACGATGAAATCTCGGCGAACGATTTCCCTTTGATAGCCGAAGGCTACCCATAGAACGCAGGCCAACGCGATGGCCATAACCTTTTCTTTTCCGTTTTTCGTAAGCCATTCCGGAAACCGTCCCTTTGCAGTCGCAGGCTGTGCGCTGATATAGAATTTTTCCAGGACATCGTTTAACGCCGCCGGTCCCGGCAGAACGGAAAGTGATTCAAAACGGGCCACGGATATGGTTCCGCGTTCTTCGGACACCACCACGCACAGAGCGTCGGATCGCTCCGCAAGACCGAGTGCCGCCGTGTGCCGAAGGCCGATATTTTTATAGCGGGAAATGTCGGTTGCCAAGGGCAAATGGCAACCGAACCGGGTCACTTGATCGCCCTTGATGATTGCGGCCCCGTCATGACCGGGTGAGTGTGGATCAAAAATACTTTCCAGAAGGGGCGTGCTGATTTTCCCGTCAAGCGCGAAGCCGCCGCTTAAATGCCGCTCAAGAGGGTCCGTGCCCCGCAGAACCATCAGCGCGCCGACGCGTTTTTTGGAAAGATTGATGGCGGCCTCAGCAATCGCGCGCGCCGCTTTTTCGAGTTCGGACAGAGGGCGGGGCTGTTTTCTTAAATTTCCGAACATCGCAAGACGTTCGAAAAAACCGCGAAGGTCCTCCTGAAAAATCACAACCAGAACAAAAAGCAGAATCGCAAAGAACCCCTGCAGAACAATGACGGTCAGATACAACTGGAAGAAGCGGGCCGCCATATAGATCAAGCCGAGAAAGAAGATGCCGACGAGGACATAACGGGAGGCCCGCGTTTTGAACCACATCAAAAGGGCGAAAATCATGACCGCGATAATGGTCATATCCAGAACATCCGGAACACGGATGCTCTTGATCAGGGGCACAATCCAGTTGACAAAGTTCATGACGCGGATCCTTCGGGAAGCGGTTGAAAAGCTGCAATATTTATAACGGCAGCCGTGCGGACGTGTCAAGGGGCATTCCCGCTTGCGGGCAATGTTTGAACGAAAAATAAATTTGACAAGCGGGAGAGACGGGACTAATATACCCCCCTAGCGTATATTGAAGGGAAAAAGGCATGGACATCGATAAAAAAAGAATTCTGGATCGATTGAAGCGGGTGGAAGGTCAGATTCGGGGGATTCAGCGGCTGATTGAGGAGGACAAACCCTGTGTCGATGTGCTCACGCAGGTTGCAGCCGCGACCTCGGCGATGAAGAAAACAGGCGGGGCCATTGTTTCAGCGCATATGAAAAAGTGCCTCAATGAGTCCGATGGCGCGTCCGGAAAGAACCGGGAAGAATTTTCCAGGGCGCTTTCACGGTTTATTGATCTTTCCTGAAGGGGGCGGTTATGAAAGAGAAAAAGTCATCCGGAATCAGCCGGCGATCCTTTTTAAAGTTGGGCGCGGGGGCGGCGGCAGCCGGCGGATTGAGTGTGCCGGGGCGTTTGGATGCTGCGCAGACAGGAAAACTTGCCACGCTCATCGATTTAAGCTTGTGCGACGGCTGTAAAGATCGCGAAGTCCCGGCTTGTGTTTCCGCGTGCAAGGCCAACGCCCAGGGAAGAATTCCCGAACCGGTGGATCCCATTCCGGACCCATGGCCGCGCAAAACCGTCGAGGACTGGTCGAAAAAGCAAGAGGTGTCGGACCGTCTGACCCCTTATAATTACATCTATGTTCACGAAGCTAGAATAGACAATCAGATTTTATATATTCCCCGTCGCTGCATGCATTGCGACAATCCGGCCTGCGCGACGATCTGCCCCTTTTCCGCCAACAACAAGCGGCCGGCCGGCGCGGTCGTGATCGATTCGGACCTGTGTTTTGGCGGCGCGAAATGCAAGGACGTCTGTCCCTGGGAAATTCCGCAGCGCCAGTCGGGGGTGGGGATTTACCTCAAGGTTCTGCCCGGCTTCATGGGCAACGGCGTCATGTACAAATGCGATTTGTGCATCGACCGCCTCAATGAAGGAAAAACCCCAGTCTGTATAGAAGCCTGCCCGAGAAAAGCGATGCTCATCGGACCGCGCGAAGAGATTGAGAAAATCGCCGATGAACGCGCGCGCGCAATGAGCGGTTATCTTTACGGCAAAACTCAAAACGGCGGCACGTCCACACTGTATGTTTCCCCCGTATCGTTCGACCGGATTCACGCGACGATGGAGAAAAAACCCGGACGCCCGGATATGAAACCGAACGTGGAAAGACGGATGGCCAAAACCGACGCCTACGGCAAGGCGGTTTTAGCCTCGCCGGTTTTAGGGCTTGCCGCGGCAGGCGCTCTGGGCTGGTATTCCCGCCGACGCAAGCTTGCAAAGGAGGGTGGCAACAATGACTGAAAAGATCGTTATCGATAAAAACCGCGTGGTACGCCACGGCGCGCTTGAGCTTTTCGAACATTGGGCGATTGCCGTATCGGGCTTGGTTTTGCTTTTGACGGGCATATTCGAGCTTCCGGTGGCCAAGCGCTACTATATTGTCACAGTGCCGGGGCTGGGCTGGACGGCGGATTTCATCACGTCACTTTATCTTCATTATGCCGCCGCGATTGTTTTTGCGGGTGTTGCCCTGTTTCACGTCGTTTATCACCTTCTTCTGGGTGAAAAAGGCCTCTGGCCGAAAAGAGGGGATATGGCCGCGTCAATTCAGGTCATCAAGAGCTTTCTGGGTTTCGGCAAGGAGCCTCCCATGCACAAATACCTGCCCGAGCAGCGCCTGGCGTATGTCGGAATGGCGGTGATCATTCTGATGCTGATTGTTTCGGGGCTTGTTAAGACTTACAAGAATATCTACGCGCCGGATTTGTCCTGGACGGTCGTTTTGTGGGCCACCTGGATTCACAATATCGGTTTTGTCCTTTTTTTCCTGGCGTTTCTGGCGCATATCGCCGCCCTTCTCCTTAAGCCCAACCGGCCGATGGTGCGAGGAATCTTCACGGGAAAAGTGCGGCTGGATTATGCGCGCCACCGTCATCCACTGTGGCTTTCGGAACTTGAGCAAGAACAAAGCGTGTCCGGGGAAGTTGCAAAAGACGTCGAAGACCGGGAAAGCGCAAACCACGAAAAATCGGAGAAACCGGACGGCGGTGAATTAGCCCGAGAACCGGCTGTTTTACAAAGCCGAGCCGTCGCTTCAAAGTCCGGCTCTGAAGCGACGGCCCAAAGAGAGAAGGAGTGAGCAAAACCTACTGTCTGATGACAAGTGCCTTTGAAGATTCTGCCAAGGCGCTATTGCCGGAAATAATAGCCGACAGATCTTCAGCGTATTTTTTCATCTGCATGGCCTGACCGCTCATTTCCTCGGATGCGCCGGCGGTTTCCTCGGCGTTGGCGGCCGTTTGCTGCACCACCTTGTCCATCTCCGCCACCGCCTTGCTGATCTGATCGATGCCCTGAGCCTGCTCGGATGAAGCCGCGGCAATTTCATCCACCAAGTTTCCGACCTTTCCGGATATTTCCATATTTTCTTTAAAAGCGACCTGGGTTTGTTCCGTCAGCGCGCGGCTTTTGTGCACGGTCGTAATCGTATTTTCGATCAAAGATGACGTGCTGCGGGCGGCCTCGGCGGCTCGGATGGCGAGATTCCGCACTTCGTCGGCCACCACGGCGAATCCTGCGCCCGCTTCTCCGGCGCGGGCCGCCTCAACGGCGGCGTTGAGCGCCAGCAGGTTGGTCTGAAACGCGATTTCATCGATCGTTTTAATAATTTTGCCGGTTTCCTCGCTGGACCGGGTCACTTCGCCGACTGCGGCAGCCATGCTTTGAACATGCTCGTCAACCCGCTCCACCACCTGCCTGGCCTGCGTCATCAGGGACTTGGCCTGCGAGGCATTGTCGGCGTTGCGCCTTGTCATGGCTGTCATTTCCTCAAGCGATGATGAAGTTTCCTCAATGGCGGACGCCTGCTCGGCCGCGCCTTCCGCAAGCGACTGTCCGGCGGATGCCACCTGACCGGATGCGGCGGCCACCTGGTCGGCTGCATCATTGAGTCCGTCGGTGATGATATTGATGGGGCCGACGACGGAACGGATAATCAGATAGATGGCCAAAATGGCTAAGGCCAGTCCGATGATCAGGATCAGGATATTGACAAACGCCATCGCGTTGGAATGCTCGACGATTTCGCGGGTCGGAAATGCCGCGGCCACCGTCCAGTTCACCTGAGCGCAGGTCGCCAGAAACGCCGTTCGGGAAATACCGTCAAAGTCATATTCGGCAAGTCCCTTGCCTGTTTTTACCAGGATTTTTCCCCAGTCCGTTTCATTAAGATTCAGTTTCATGATCAGTGATTTATCGCGGTGCGCGAAGACAACCCCCGTTGAGTCATAAAGATAAAGATAGCCTTCTTTGCCGATTTGGATTGAATCGACAAATTTTTCACTGAACTTGGTAAGATCGGGTACACCGATCAAAACGCCGACAATCGCGCCGTCAACCCGGATCGGGGCGGCAATGGCAAAAGCCGGCTGTCCGGTGGTCCGGGCGAGATAGACGTTGGAGACATGAATTTCGCCTTGCATCGCCTTCTGGAAATACTGGCGGTCGGGAACCTTGACCCTGCCAACTGAGTCCGTGATGGTGGAGGCGCGAACCTCGCCTTGTGCGTTGGCGATATTGATATAGGAAAAAACACCCAAATGACGAATCTGGTCGGCCAGTGCCGCGTTGGCGCGCTCGCGGTTTTCATCCGTATCGTCTTTCAAAAGCGCTGCGTAAACCGCCCGGTCGGCGGATGTGGCAATGATGCCTCGGGCATCTTCCACCCACAAATCGATCAATTCGGCCCGGCTGTGCGCGCTTAGGGCCAGAGAATCAATCGCGTTTTTCTTAAACGCGCCGGAAGAGATAAAATAGGTGACCGCCGTCGAGATCACCATGATGGCGACAATAAGTATGATAATGGGCATTAAAATCCGCTGCTTGAGACTCTTTTTCTTCATGGGTCCTTCCTCCTTTGAAGATACTTTTTAAAAAAAACATGCCAAACAAAAAATGAAATCCATCTGGCGCACTGGCAAAGATTTTGCTGATCCGGGGAAAAGTCGCGGGAGTGTGAGAAAAGCTGATTTTCTAACAGGGAAATAGAATATTTCACGCGATTATTGTTGTATATCGGCGTAAAGCCGACTTTCTTTAGGCGGTGAAAGAGGTCGGGCGGCGCCCCGTTCGGGAACATTTTTGTAAGTTGCATAATCAGGGGGTTTTGGGTATAAGCACAGGCATTGACTGCAATGGAAAGACAGATCAAAATATCCGATATATCAAGGAAAATCATGGCAGACAGAATTGAAGTGGGATTTATGAAAGGCGTTCGCGACGCGCTGGGCGAAAAGACGAAAAAGCGCATCTGCGAGAACCTGGGCCTGCCGGTGGATCATGTGGCCACCGTCGAGGTCTATACAATCGAGGGAAATCTTACCGCCCCGGAGATTCAGGCGGCAGCCGCAGGGCCGCTTTCCGACCCGGTCATTCAGGAATATGCCATCAACCGGCCGCTGGCGACCCATTTTGACTGGCTTCTTGAAGTAGGCTTCCGTCCCGGCGTGACCGATAATGTCGGCAAAACCGCGAGAGAAGCGATTTTCCTGTTGCTGGGCGAGAACCTTGGAGATCGTCAAGTCAATGTTTATACCTCGCGGCAATATCTGATCTCCGGTCCGATTTCCAAAACCGACGCGGAGCGGATTGCCTCCGATCTTCTGGCCAACGATCTCATCGAACGCCACCAGGTCGTAAGCAAAGCGGACTTTGACTTTAAAAAGGGTCTTCCCGCCATTGTGCCGCAGGTGACGGGTCATGACGAACCACGGGTGGATGAAATCAACCTGACAACCCTCGATGCCGGCGCGCTTTTGAAGATCAGCTCGGAGAAGCTTTTGGCGCTCAATGGCGAAGAGATGCAGGCGATTGTTCAATACTATCGCGATCCAGCCGTGATTCAAGCCCGCAAAAAAGTGGGGCTCGATGAAAACACGACCGACGTGGAGCTTGAGTGCCTCGCGCAGACCTGGTCGGAACATTGCAAACATAAAATCTTCAACAGCCGCATCGAATACAACGATGGGCGCACAAAAAAGATTATCGACTCGCTTTTCAAAACCTATATCAAAGGCTCGACGGCGAAAATCCGCAAAGCCAAAGGCAAGAAAGATTTCTGCCTGTCCGTGTTTGTTGATAACGCAGGTGTCATTCAATTCAACGACGATCACAATCTGGTCTTTAAAGTGGAGACGCACAATTCGCCCTCGGCGCTTGATCCCTACGGCGGAGCGCTCACCGGCATCGTCGGCGTGAACCGCGATCCGTTCGGCACCGGCATCGGCGCCAAGCTCATCTTCAACACGGATGTGTTTTGCTTTGCCTCGCCCTTCCATAAAAAGAAGCTCCCGCCCCGCATTTTGCATCCGCGGCGCATTTACGAAGGCGTGCGCGAAGGCGTCGAACACGGCGGCAACAAAAGCGGCATTCCGACGGTCAACGGCAGCCTCGTCTTTGATGAGCGGTTTTTGGGAAAGCCCCTGGTCTATTGCGGTACAGCCGGCATCATGCCCGCGCGCTTAAACGGCAAATCCACGCACGGGAAAGAAATTAAGCCGGGCGATGTCATCATCATGACGGGCGGACGCATTGGCAAAGACGGTATCCATGGCGCGACGTTTTCTTCCGAGGAGCTCCACGAAGGCTCGCCGGTGACCGCCGTGCAGATCGGCGATCCGATCACGCAAAAGAAAATGACCGACTTTTTGCTGGTCGCCCGCAATCGCGGCCTGTATCGCGCGCTGACCGACAACGGCGCGGGCGGGCTTTCTTCATCCGTGGGCGAAATGGCCACCTACTCGGGCGGCTGCGAGATGGATCTGTCGCTTGCGCCTCTGAAATACGCGGGCCTGCAGCCCTGGGAAATACTGGTCTCCGAAGCGCAGGAGCGCATGTCGCTTGCGGTTGATCCGAAGAAAGTTGGAAAGTTTCTGGATCTGGCCCGCAAGATGGACGTCGAGGCGACGGTGCTGGGCAAGTTTACGAAGTCCGGAAAATTCCACATCCGCTATGGCGAAAAGACCGTGGCGTATCTGGACATGGCCTTTCTGCACGAGGGCGTCCCGCAGATGAAACTGCGAGCGAAATGGACGCCGCCGAAACATCCGGAACCAACGTTTGCCGTTCCCGCCAATTTGGGGAAGGCATTAACGCAGATGCTGTCGCGTTTGAACATCTGTTCAAAGGAATCGGTCGTCCGCCAGTACGATCATGAAGTCCAGGGCGGCTCGGTGGTGAAGCCATTGGTCGGCGTCGCAAACGACGGGCCGTCGGACGCGGGCATTATCCGCCCGCTTCTCGATTTGATGGAGGGCGTTGTCGTGGCGCACGGCATCTGCCCGCGCCTGAGCGACATCGATGCGTACGCGATGACCGCCTGCGCAATTGACGAAGCGGTGCGAAACGCCGTGGCCGTGGGCGCGGATCTGGATCACCTCGCGGGACTCGACAATTTCTGCTGGTGCGATCCGGTGCAATCCGAAAAAACACCGGACGGCGAATTCAAACTCGCGCAGCTCGTGCGCGCAAACATGGCGATTGCTGACATCACGACCATCTACGGCGTGCCTTGCATCTCCGGCAAGGACAGCATGAAGAATGACTATTCCATCGGGAAGACAAAAATCTCCGTCCCGCCGACGCTCTTGTATTCCGTCATCGGAAAGATTGCCGATGTGCGCAAAGCCGTGACGATGGATGCGAAACGCCCACAGGATCTCGTTTACATTTTGGGCGAAACACGCGACGAACTGGGCGGCTCGGAGTGGTATGCGCAAAACGGCGCAATTGGAAACAAGGCGCCGCAAGTGGATGCGAAAACCGCGAGAAAACTCTACCGCGCCCTGCACAAGGCGATTCAGGCAGGCCTGGTGGCCTCGTGCCACGACTGCTCGGACGGGGGGCTGGGTGTAGCGCTCGCGGAAACCGCATTTGCCGGGGGTCTGGGCCTTAACGTCGATTTGAAGGACGTTCCCTACCGGGGCAAAAAGCGCGACGACTTCGTTTTATTCTCCGAGACAGCCAGCCGCTTTGTCGTGACCATCCATCCCAAGGATCAGGCCAGATTCGAAAAACTGATGATGGGCAATATCGCGCGTGAAATCGGTTTTGTCACGAACGACGGTCTGCTTAGCATTAGCGGCCTTTCCGGCAAAACCATCATCCATGAAAAGATCGGCAAACTCAAAGCCGTGTGGCAAAAGCCTTTGAACTTTTAAACAGGAACGGAAAAAATGGCAAACAAAGTTAAAGCGATTATCCTCACCGGCAACGGCACGAACTGCGAAATGGAAATGGCGCACGCCTGTAAACTGGCGGGTGCGGACCGATACGACATCGTCCATATCAGCGAGATCCTCTGGGGCGAAAAGCGCCTGTCTGATTACAACTTTCTCAATCTCCCCGGCGGGTTTTTAGACGGAGACGATCTGGGCTCGGCCAAGGCCGGCGCCAACCGCTTTCTGCACGCCCCCATTTCCGGCGCCAACGACATGCTCATCGAAGAACTGCTGAAATTCATCGGCGCAGGCGGTCTGATCTTAGGCGTCTGCAACGGATTTCAGTTGATGGTGAAGCTGGG
>CAYUDM010000076.1:0-9743 GCA_964443625.1 uncultured Smithella sp.
CCGCTTTTGTCTTTTTAGGTGTAGTCGTCCGGAAGACCGGATGAATGCGATAAAAGATGACGAATCGTAATGATCCGGGAATAATCCTTCCCTTCAAAGACATGAATGCCTTTTATCAGATCTTCCGGAAGGTACTTCACCAGGGGATTATCCAAAGCGATTTTCCCTTGTTCATAAAGCCGCAGAACCGCCGCGGCGCTGTAGAGCTTGGTGATGCTCGCAATAAAGATGGGCGTTGCCGGTGTCATGGGCGTTTCGGTTTGGGCATTGGCGAGGCCCGCCGCGCCCGACCAGGAAAAGGAACCGTCGCCTTTCACCACGTAAACCACACAGTTTTTGACAGACGGGTTGCGGGCTTCAAAGTCCCGAAGCAGATAATGAAGTTCTTTATCCAGATTATTACCCTCGGCCGATGGTTGTGTCAGGATGGCGCACGATACCGTGAGGATGGTGATCGCCAGGCAGGCGAGGGCAAACCCGGTTTGTTTTATCTTGTTTCCTTTTAAAGAACGCGTCATTTCAATGTTCCACAGACAAGGTTTTCACAAAATGGTATTGGTGTCTGTTTTGCCGGTGTCAGGCATTTCCCGTCGGGCAAAATTATTAATGTCGCCAAAGAGCTTGCGGACGTTTTCAGAATCAGGCAACTCCTTTTCCAGCCGTTTGATAATCTTGCGCGACGTGGCCAGACGCCAAGAGGGCTCATAATTAAGGTCGTAAAACCAGGTGGCCAGCATGACCAGATAATCCGCCACAGTGGCTAGGCTGCCGGTGGAGATCGTTTTGTTATTTTGAAACTCTTTCATTACGGCAGGCGTTACTTCCCGGCTTAATCGAATGTGAGGCAGCATCTCAGGAAGCTTTCGAAACCCGTCGCGGGCAACGGATCGCAAAACCAGATCCATAATATCCAGCTTGTCCGCGTCCCGGATAATATTCAACAGCTGCCTGACTTCCATCGAAAGATGTTCGGGAAGGTCGGAGGATTTCTTGTTATGGTGTTCGACGGCACAGGTGAGGGCGTCCCATTGGTCAGTGGAAAAGTATGAGGGCGCCGAGGCTGCCTCCAGCGCCAGGCGACCGGCCAGACCGTGATCCATCGTGTCGGCGTCATGAAAAGATCCGTATTGTTCATGTTGCGAAAACCGGCCCACGTCATGCACCAGGCCGCAGACATACGCCAGGCGGACGTCCCCGGGGGCAAGGGCAAGTCCTTTTGCGATCAGACCGGCATTTTGTGCCACACGCAGGCTGTGGGTATATTTGAGCTCCAGCGCGAAAGGCAAGAGTCCAAAGACGTCGCGATAGCGGGTGACGTATTTTTCAAACCAGTCGGTCAGAAAAAGTTGTGCATTCCTGTTTATGGCCGTCATGCTGTTCGACCGGATGGGCGCCTTCATTTTTTCTTGCCGATAGCGTAATCCCTCAAGGCCCTGTGGAAGGTGTTGGCTGCCAAAAGCGCGCAGTGCTGCGAATCTTCGGGCATGCCGCCCAGATGTTCTAGAATGGAGCTTTGATTAATTCCGAGGCAATCCCGCACCGGTTTGCCTTTTGCCATGACCGTGGCGGCGGTTCCCGCGGCGTGTGAGGTTATGCAACCGTCGGTTGTATAGGCAATATCGACCACCTTGTCGTTTTGAATTTTAAGATACATTTCCATTGTATCGCCACAGGGGCCTTTGATCTTGGCGTACCCGTCGGGTTTTTCCAGGTCGCCGTAATTGCGGGGGTGGGTTCCGTAATCGACCACCTTTTCGGAAAGACCGCCCGTCATTTTTTCCATGAGCAGGTCGATCATTTCTTTCTTGATTTGTTCATCATTCTTTTGTTCGTCTGCCACGTCGCAACTCCTTACTTTAATCCATTATCTTCATAATGGTGCGAAAAATATAAAGAAACCTTCCGCGCCCCGAAAAATCAAAGAATCTTTTTCCCCGCGTCTGGGCCGCTTTTGACGATATACACGCCGGTGATCTTTCCTACGATGGCCGATTTGGGATTCAGGGTTTCTTTGATGCCACGCACCCATTCGACGTTCTGTCGGAAAATTTCGCCGTCCGTGTGGAGGGTAATGTCTGCCTTGACCTGAAATCCGCCTTTTTCTCCCCACCAGGCCAGCGAGATTTTCGGGTTTTCCTTCAGGTTCGCAAGCGTCTTTAGAAAAAACTGGTCGGAAATGAGCAGCGTTTCGTCATCCAGTAATTTAAACGCCCCGATCGGCACGACATTGGGTATTCCGTCTTTAGACGCCGTTGCGAGAAATGCGATTTTTGCGCTTTTCAAACTTTCTTTTACTTCTCCTGTAACTGGAGCCATAAGTATTTTTTCCTCCTTATAAGTAGATATGATCATAACCGATCCAGAAGAGAGGCTGAGCCGGTTAAAACCATATACAGAATAAAAACGATTCCGATGGCAATGCGGTAATAACCAAACGCGGCAAAGCCATGGTTTTCCACAAACCGGATGAAGATTTTTACCGCAAGCCACGCAGAGACAAAGGCGCCGACAAGCCCGATGGCCAAAAGCAAAAATTCGTTGGAAGAAAACGTGGCATCGGTCTTTAGCAGATCGTAGCCGGTGGCCGCGCACATGGTGGGAACGGCCAAAAGAAAAGAGAATTCGGTGGCCTGCTTTTTGTTGAGGCCGTTAGCGACACCGCCGATGATCGTTGCCGCCGCGCGCGAGACGCCGGGAATCATCGACACGCATTGGGCGAGGCCAATGCAAAACGCGTTTTTATAAGAGATATTTTCAAGCTCGCCGTAGCGGCTTTCGCGGGAGACAACCCACTTGTCGATAACAATCAGAATCACGCCGCCGATCACGAGCGCCAGAGACACGCCCAGGGGATTGAACAGATACGTCTTGATGGTTTTATACGCCAGAAAGCCCACAATGGCTGTGGGAATAAAGGCAATCAGAAGTTTGATGTAGATCGTAATGCCCTGAATGAAGCGCTGATAGTATAGCATTACGATAGCCAGAATCGCGCCGATCTGAATCGCGATTTGAAACGTTTTGACAAACGCGTCGTCGTGAATTTTCATGATGTAGGAGGCCAGAATCATATGCCCGGTGGAAGACACAGGCAGAAATTCGGTTAAGCCTTCGACAATCGACAGAATAATCGCTTGAATGATGTCCATATCTTTTTCCCCTTGTGCGGGGACTTATTTCATTTCCCGGCGGGTAAGACAAGTATTTTTTGCCAACAGGCTACAGGCACGCCTTCAAAATCTCTTGGGCCACATCGGGCGTGATGTCTCTTTTTTCACCCAGTTTGACCATGTTGTGCGCTTTGAGTTGCTCAACAAGGGTTGGAATAATCTCTGCGCTGAGATTATAATCGCAAAGGCGGGTCGACACCTGTAGGCTCTCAAAAAAAGCGCGCGTTTTTTCAATGGCCGCCTCGACGCGTGCCTCTTCATCACCTGAAGTCACACCCCATATCCTTTCTGCATATTGCAAAATTTTCTCTTTCTTCTCGCGGGAACGGATTTTCAAAACGGCGGGCAGGACGACCGCGAGCGTTCTGGCATGGTCCAATCCCGAAAGGGCTGTCAGCTCATGGCCGATCATGTGCGTGGCCCAGTCCTGTGGAACACCGGCGCTCAGAAGTCCGTTTAGAGCCAGCGTGGCACACCACATGAGATTGGCGCGCACATCGTAATTTTCCGGTTCGGCGAGCGCCTTCGGTCCTTCCTCGATCAGAGTTAAAAGAAGGCCCTCCGCAAATCGGTCCTGCAATTTCGCGTTTACGGAGTAGGTGAGATACTGCTCGGTGACATGGACAAAGGCATCCACCACACCATTGGCCACCTGGGCAGGGGGTAGTGAATAGGTGACAGTAGGATCCAGAACGGAAAAACGGGGATAAAGCGACGCATGCGCAAACGGTAATTTAGCGTTTAACTCCTTGTGCGTAATGACGGCGCCGTTATTCATCTCGGATCCGCTGGCCGGAAGGGTCAGGATCGTTCCGAACGGCAGACTGTGCTTGATCTTTGCGCCGTAGGTTCGAACCAGCTCCCAGGGTTCGCCTTCATACGACACGGCTGCGGCAATAAACTTCGTTCCATCAATGACCGATCCACCGCCGACAGCCAGCAAGTAATCGTATCCTTCTTTTCGGATCATCTCCACGCAGCGCATCAGCGTTTCGTAGGAAGGATTCGGTTCGATGCCGCCAAACTCGCCGGTTGTCCTGCCTTGCAGGGCGGATTGAACTTGCTCGAAGACCCCGTTTTGCTTGATGCTTCCTCCACCGTAGGTAACAAGGATTTTTGAGGTCACGGGAATTTCCACGGCAATTTCTTTGATGGTTCCCTTGCCAAAAATAATCTTGGTCGGATTGAAAAATTTGAAATTATTCATTTATTTTCACCTTTCAGATAGAAATGATTAAATTGCTGATCCTGCAAAACGCATTCAACGGATTTTAAACCCTAAGACAAAGGCCCAGCGGGCGATTTTGACCCTAATTAATCAGAAAAGGGATGACAAATGCAACATTTTTCAGGGTGATGAGGTTTAAAAAAAGCTCAATGGCCATGTCTGAAGACAAAATTCTCTCTGGAAGAATGCATGATCCTGATGTAGTATCTCAGACAAACGAACAGTTGCGTAAACCCACAGAAGTATTCAGACGGCAAAAGCTTATTCTGCAAGGGCGATCATGAAAGAAACGATCCAAAAACATACAATGGATTCCGGAGGCAAAAAGCCGCCCGACCGTTGTTCTGATGTGTATGAAGATCAGATCGACCATCCGCTCGGAGGCGGGTGAAGCGCTCCGGTCGACGGGAGAACGGTTCGTTTTCCGGGGCCTATAATCGATCAGGTCCGAAGCTTGATCCAAAGGTTGACTCGCCGCTAAACAGCTGGTGTTACGGATAGCAGACGGATTTCCGCCCAGTCAAAAAATATGAAAAGAATCTTTTTTTAAAAAGATCAACGACCCGTCGTTCGGCGTCGGCAGCAAAGGCCGATGCCGCTGTCTCGAGGCGATGTGCCCCCTTTGATGGAATGTTCAGACTTCATTACACAACCCACTGGCCGCTTCGGCGCTTTCGGGCATTGTCCAGCAGGTAGTTGTCCATATCTTTCGCGCTTTCGGGGTTGAAACAGATTTTGGCGCCGGAAACGTCTCCTTCATCTCCCAGAACCAGACGCTCATTATTTGCCACGCCCGCAAGGATCGTGTTTACGGACTGCTCAGGCGTTTGCGCGCCGGGAGGGGCCTCCATACCACCCGCTTTCCAGATACCGGTGGCTGTCGTCCCCGGTGTGGCCGAGGTCAGGCGGATATTGTCGTCCCACAATTCATAGCGCAGCGCAAGCGTCAGCGCGTTTAGCGCGGCTTTTGTGGCGGCATACATCGTTTGATAGGCCATCGGAGAAAAAGCGATACCCGAGATGATGTTGATGATGTGCCCGCCGCCCTGCGCCTGCATGATCGGCACGACGGCGCGAATGCCGTACAGGGCGCCGAAGAAGTTCAATGCGAATGCTTTATCCCAGTCGGAATTGGTCATTTCGATAAAACGACCGCCGAATCCGGCGCCCGCGTTGTTGAACAGAAAATCGATGCGACCGTCGCCGAATTCGGCCGCCTGACTTATCATTTTTGCGACATCTTCTTCTTTCGTGACGTTGCACAGGACGCCCAGTGTCCGGCCGGGATGGTCGCCGTTCAGCCTTGCTTGCTCCCGTGCCAGATTCGCCTCGCTGAAATCCGCGAGGACAACTTTTCCCGCGCTGTAAGAAAGTATTTTTTCCGCCAACGCCAATCCGATGCCCGAAGCGCCACCCGTCACAACGGCAACCTTGCCTTGGTAATAGTCTTTCGTTTCGCCCATGATTGTTTCTCCTTGTTTATTCAAATTTGACTTATCTCGCCGCGGATGGATACCTCAAAAAGAGGCGGCCTTCCACGCCGATGCTTTTTTTCAAGATGCCTTCATTTGGCAAACGCCGCCTGCCGCGACATTCCATCCACAATGATCAGGATGCGTAGAAGATACAACAGCACGCATCCATTGGCGGCAAGAATCAGTCCGATCAGAAGACCGGGAATCAGGTGCGCGACGAGCATCGAGGTTCCAAATGTGATTGCAAGTCCGTTGAGGATCAACTGAACCGCGAACAGCTTTTTCAGGATCGGGGGTGTTTGCGCCGGGGGCGGATTTTTCAGACGGGGCAAACAGATCTTGCCCAGAGTGATCAGACCGCCCAGAATATTGAGTACACCGACAAGCAGCGTCAAGGCTGAAACCAGAATGCCCGGAACCAGACACGAGACAATGCCCAGACCCGCGAACACCAACCCGAAAAAGATCATCAGCCGGGAACGGCGAAATGCGCCGATGGGGGTGTTTCCCGCGGCCAGCATCTGCACGGCGAACATTACCATCAACAATCCGAGCTGAGCGCTTCCCGAAAAAGGAAGCAGTCCGAGATTCACGGGAATCAACAGCCCGCCCAAAAGCACCATGAAAACCCCCATCAGCAGCAGAAAATTCTGCTCGGTGGAAAGCCGGAGGCCACCCTCTATGGGATTGCCGGCCTCGGGATATGCCCCGTAAATTATGCCTAGAACAATCGCGAGGTAGAAAATGGACGCGCCGAATGCAAGAAGCAGGGTTGCTGTGACGGGCAGGGAAAACAGATCTTGTTTCCAGATCATCAAGGCGATCAGGATCGCAAAGCCATAGACCAAGAAGCTTGAGAAAATCAGATGCTGGAATATTCCGCCATACTTAAGCCAGGTCCGAAGCTTGTCTGTGGCGAAACACATTTTCAAAAGAAGAAGAATGTTTCCCGGTCCGAAACACAAAATCAGCAACAGGCGGGAAAAAGGATTTGCGAGCGGGATGAAGCAGGTGACCATCCCCAGGCTCGCCAGCGCGATGCCTATGGCAAACACACCCGTTGAACGCTTCCAATCGCCGAAGGGTGTTTTTCCCAGCGTGATGATTTGCATAGCGAAGATGATCAGAAGCAGGCCGTGCAATCCGTTTTCGTAATAGGGCAGGATGCCGCGAGCGACGGCAAGCAGGACAAGGCCGGCAATCAGCATGGCCATGCCGGCAATCAATAGCATCACAACCTCCAGGGGGATATTCGCCTCTTTCAAAATGGCGTGACGCGGGTTGTCAGCTTGGCTCAATCAGCACCTCCAATAGGACCGAAAGGATAAAAGATTCCGGTCGGATAATCTTTAAAGATGGGGTAAATGCTGAAGAAAACATAGAATTTCATATCGCACCATATCCGTAAGCAATCAGGGGGTACATTTCTTTCATCTCACTCGTTTTCGCTGTTTCAACTCATTATCATGCCGCAGTTTTATTTCAGGGATTTCATAACCGACTGATCATAGAGATGTCTTTTGAAAAACCCGGGTCAGTATATATTTTTCTGAAATCATTTCAAGGTCAGTGGTAAAAAATGTAAAGTAAAATAACTTGACAAGTCAGAGCTGTTTGGCTT
Organism: uncultured Smithella sp.; assembly: GCA_964443625.1. GTDB lineage: Bacteria > Desulfobacterota > Syntrophia > Syntrophales > Smithellaceae > UBA8904. The sequence goes on from CAYUDM010000076.1 coordinate 7,495, forward strand.
AATAAGATACTTAAACTGGAACGATTCCGAAATGAATATGAGTGTTAAAGAAGACCTGATCGGTCAATTAAAGGAAAAAGGCCTGAAGCTTACGCCGCAGCGTCTGGCGATCATAGACGTGCTGGTGGAAAACTGTGACAGGCATCCGGGCGTTACGTTGATCTTCAACGAGGCCCGGAAAAAAGCGCGTCGTGTCAGCCTTTCGACCGTTTACGCGACGCTGAAGGAATTTTCCGAAAACGGCCTGATCAAAGAACTGGAATTCGACCGGATGGAAAACCGGTACGACGTCGATTTATCCGATCATATTAATCTGATTTGCAAACGATGCGGAACGATTATCGATTATGACATTCCTGCGCCTCTGGAACCAAAAGACATAGCCCGTAAATCCGGTTTTGTCGTCACCGATACACGGATGGAATTGCACGGGTATTGCCGCGACTGCCTGAAGCGACCCGACTGAGCTTTTAATGCTTCGGCGGGCGGTATAAGAAACTGCGCTAAAAGTTGCGTGATGAAGCGTTCTGTTTTTCAATCAAGAATCATTCCAGAATAGAGGCAAGAGAAAGCAGAGCAACACGAAAGACGTTTAACCCATTTTGGCAGCGAAAGGAGGACAGATTATGACCGAAGAAAGTAAATGCCCCGTAACGGGCCAGATGCGCAAACCCATTTCCGGCTCCGGCACATCCAACCGCGACTGGTGGCCGAATGCATTGAACCTGAAAATCCTTCATCAGCACACGCATAAAAGCAATCCCATGGACGAGGCGTTTGACTACGCCAAAGAATTTAAAAAACTCAACCTCAGCGCCATTAAAAAGGATCTCTATTCGCTCATGACCGACTCGCAGGACTGGTGGCCGGCCGACTGGGGCCACTACGGCGGGCTTTTCATCCGTATGGCCTGGCACAGCGCCGGCACTTATCGTATGGGCGATGGCCGTGGCGGCGCGGGAACCGGCAATCAGCGCCTCGCGCCGCTCAACTCCTGGCCCGACAACGTCAACCTCGATAAGGCCCGCAGGCTTTTGTGGCCCATCAAACAAAAATACGGAAAAAAAATCTCCTGGGCCGATCTGATGATTCTCGCGGGCAACTGCGCGCTGGAATCGATGGGATTTAAAACCTTCGGCTTTGCCGGTGGACGCGTCGATGTGTGGGAGCCGGAAGAGGACATCTACTGGGGCTCGGAAGACAAATGGCTGGGCGACAACCGCTACTCGGGAGAGCGCGATCTGGAAAACCCGCTGGCCGCCGTGCAGATGGGCCTGATCTACGTCAACCCCGAAGGTCCCAACGCCAACCCCGATCCGGTCGCTTCCGGACGCGACGTGCGTGAAACGTTTGCGCGCATGGCAATGAACGATGAAGAAACCGTCGCGCTGGTGGCGGGCGGCCACACCTTCGGCAAGTGCCATGGCGCGGGCGACGCAACCCATGTAGGCCCCGAACCCGAAGGCGCGCCTCTTGAACAGCAGGGCCTGGGCTGGAAGAGCAGCTTTGGCAGCGGCAAAGGCGGCGATACGATTTCCAGCGGCATCGAAGGCGCATGGAAACCCAATCCGACGAAGTGGGATGTGGGCTATCTGAAAGTGCTTTTCAAATACGAGTGGGAACTGGTCAAAAGCCCCGCCGGCGCGCATCAGTGGCTGGCGAAAGATGTGGAAGACGAAGACATGGTGGTGGACGCGCACGATCCGTCGAAGAAGCGCCGCCCGATGATGACCACGGCGGACCTGTCGCTTCGCTTCGACCCGATCTATGAACCCATCGCGCGCCGTTATCTGGCGAATCCCAAACAATTCGCCGACGCCTTTGCCCGCGCGTGGTTCAAGCTGACGCACCGCGACATGGGCCCTCGTTCACGCTATCTCGGCGCAGAGGTTCCCAAAGAGGAGCTGATCTGGCAGGACCCGGTTCCCGCCGTCAATCATAAACTGATCAACAAGTCAGACATCACGTCTCTCAAAAAAGAGATTCTGGCATCCGGCCTGACCGTATCCGAACTGGTTTCAACCGCCTGGGCCTCGGCATACACCTTCCGCGGCTCTGACATGCGCGGCGGCGCCAATGGCGCGCGCATTCGCCTGGCGCCTCAGAAGGACTGGGAAGTAAACGAACCGGCAAGGCTGGCCAAAGTGCTCAAAGTTCTTGAGCGCATCCAGAAGGCGTTCAATAAAGAACAGGATGGCGACAAGAAAGTATCGCTGGCCGATTTGATCGTTCTGGGCGGGTGCGCGGGC
>CAYUDM010000077.1:0-8382 GCA_964443625.1 uncultured Smithella sp.
TGCTTTCTCCAACAGGATTTTTATCTTGAAAATATTTTTTGGATAGGCTTTTGGACCGCTGCTTTGGCAACGGCGTAAGGGCTTCGGGAACGAAAGGGGGTTGTTTCGTCCGCCGCCTCGCCGTCGGTGTTGCCGAAACATTCGCTGGAACAGGCATTATAGAGCTTGATCGAACGCGACGAAAACCGGATCGCTTCCAGAAGATTCAGATTGCCGAGGCTGATGCTCTCAAAAGTTTCCACCGGCTGCGCAAAGGAGAGTTCCACGGAAGACTGGCCCGCCAGATTATAGATTTCATCGGGTTCGACTTTCAGGAGAATCTGCAACACGCTGCGAAAATCGCCAAGCGCCATGGAATACAAGCGGATGGCATCGCAGACCCCCATCCATCGAAGGTTGTCGAGTTTCGCCATCTCAACGTCACGGGACGTTCCGGAGACCTCATAACCTTTGTCCGCAAGCAGCCTGGCCAGCAGGGCGCCGTCCTGTCCGGTAATCCCGATGATCAGGGCTTTTTTCATGGGGTTTTCCGCCGGCAAATGACCCCGCCGTCTTGCAGATGTTTTTCAATATCTTCCACACACCGGTTGAGCGAAAACATTTGCGTGTCGCAAATCAGCTCCGGCGCAAGCGGCGCTTCATAGGGTGAATCGAGTCCGGTAAATCCCTGAATATGGCCGCCTGCTGCTTTACGATACAGGCCGTTGGGATCGCGTCTCTTGCATTCTTCGATATCGCATTTCACAAAGACCTCGACAAAGCAGCTTTCCGGAAACAGGCTTCGCACGCGGTCGCGGTCCTCGCGGAAAGGCGAAATAAAAGCGCACAGCACGATATGCCCGTGCTCAAAAAAAAGTTTTGCCGCTTCGCCGGCCCGACGGATGTTTTCCTGGCGGTCGGCCGCGGAAAACTTCAGGTCGGAACACAAACCGTGCCTCAGCAGATCGCCGTCGAGCAGCGCCGTGCGGCAGCCCAAGTCAAAGAGTTTCCGCTCCAGCGCCATGGCGATCGTCGATTTTCCGGAGCCGGACAAGCCCGTAAACCACAGCACCAAGGCCCGGTGCCCGTTGAGCCTTTCACGCTCCGCCCGGCCGATGTTGAGTTCTCGCCAGACGGTATGAGGCGATTTCTGCTCAGGGGCTTTAATGTTTTGCGGATCGGCAACATAATCTTCCAGACGCCGTGACGCATCGCGGATCATTCCGGCGCCGACAGTGCGGTTGGTGTCCGGATCGATCAGAATAAATCGACCACAACCGGCGTTGATTTTATAGGGATCGAAAAACACCGGCATCGACAGTTGAACATCCACACGGCCGATATCGTTTAAGGCAAAGGTATCCGCCTGCTGACGATGCAGTGTATCCACATCGATCCGGTAGATGATCTTTCTGACATAGGCGCGGACGTTCCTAGTGGTGTGTTTGAGGATGTAGGATTTCGTCAGTTGCATCGGCGCCTCGTCCATCCAGCAGAGGATGGCTTCAAGCCGGGCGGCCATCTGAGGCAGGTTTTTTTTCCGGACGATCATATCACCGCGGCTGACATCCACTTCATCGGTCAGCGTCAGAACCACCGCCTGGCCGGCAAAGGCTTCCGGAAGCTCGCCTTCGTAAGTGGTAATGGATTTGACGCGGGTGGTTCGACCGGACGGCAAAACGGCCACTTCCTCGCCCGGCGTGATGGTTCCGGAGACAACCGTTCCCGAAAATCCGCGGAAGTCTGAATTGGGCCGCATCACATACTGAACGGGAAAACGGAAGTCGACCAGATTGCGATCGGCCGTGACATTGATCGACTCCAGAGCGGTAAGAAGTGTCGGTCCTTCATACCAGGGCATCTTCTTGCCGGAGGTCACAACGTTGTCGCCTTTGAGCGCGGACACGGGAATGCAGATGATGTTGTGAATATCGAGCTTTTGGGAAAATTCCTGATAGTCCCGGACGATCCGCTCGAAAACGTCGCGGGAGTAGTCCACAAGATCCATCTTGTTGACGGCCACAATCAAGTGAGGAATCTGGAGAAGGGAGATCAGAAACCCGTGACGCTTGGACTGTGTGAGCACCCCGTTTCTCGCATCAATCAGGATGACCGCGCAGTCGGCCTTCGAGGCGCCGGTCACCATGTTTTTTGTGTACTGAACGTGTCCCGGTGAATCGGCGATGATGAATTTCCTTTTGGAGGTTTCGAAATAACGGTAGGCCACATCGATGGTGATGCCCTGTTCGCGCTCGGCCGCCAGACCGTCGAGCAGATAGGCCAGCTCGACATCCTTGAGACCCTTTTTCTTCGATGTTTTTTCAATCGCGGCGTACTGATCCTCATAGATCGACTTGGTTTCAAAAAGCAGCCTGCCGATCAGCGTGGATTTGCCGTCGTCCACACTTCCGGTCGTGACAAACCGAAGCAGAGATTTATCGGAATTTGACATCAGAAATATCCTTCTTTCTTCTTTTGTTCCATGGAACTGTCGGAGGTTAAATCGATGATGCGGTTTTCCCTTTCGGATTTGGTCGCTTTGCGCACTTCCACGATAATCTCTTCAAGGGTTGTGGCTGTCGAGGCGATCGCGCCCGTGCAGGGAATACACCCCAGCGACCGGAAACGGCAGACGATCTTCTTGATCTTCCCGTCCCGCACGGGCTTTTCGCCGGACGCCAGCGCCCCTTTGTACAGCGGGATTAAAATACCCTCCCGAACAAGAACTTCGCGTTTCTGCGCATAATAAATAGGAACAATGGGAATCTCTTCGATACGGATATATTCCCAGATGTCCTTTTCAGTCCAATTACTCAGAGGAAAGATCCGCATGGTTTCTCCCTCCGACAGGCGCGTATTGTACAGATCCCACAGCTCGGGCCGCTGATTCTTCGGGTCCCACTGACCGAAAGCGTCCCGCAGAGAAAAAACGCGCTCCTTGGCGCGCGACTTTTCCTCCTCGCGCCGGGCCCCGCCGATGGCTGCGTCAAAACCATGTTTGGCAAGCGCGGTGAGCAGTGCGCCGGTTTTCAGGTGCGCGCAGCATTTATCAACACCGTCCGAAAGTGGATGGCAGCCCGCGGCGATGCGCTCTTCGTTTCGCTCCACAATCAGCGTGGCGCCTATTGTTTTGCAAAAGGCATCACGGAATTCATACATCTCCGGAAACTTGTAGCCCGTGTCCACATGCAGAAGCGGAAAAGGAATCCGTCCCGGATGAAACGCTTTTTGCGCGATCCGCACCATCACGCTGGAGTCCTTGCCGACGGAATAGAGCATCACGGGGTTTTTGAAATCCGCCGCGACCTCGCGCAGAATTGCTATCGATTCGGCTTCGAGCTGCCTGAGGTAGGATAACTTTAATGAGTTCATATTAACTGATATCTCCGTTTACGTAAGCTTTCGTTTTTTCATCTTCAGGCTCGCCGAAGAATTCCGCGGCCGGTTTGTGTTCAATGAGGTCGCCCATATATAGAAACACGATATAGTCGCCCAGACGCCTGGCCTGGCGCAGGATATGAGTGACTAAAATAATGGTGTAATCCTTCTTCAGGAGGCGGAACTGATTTTCCACCAGCCTCGCGGAAATCGGATCGAGCGCCGAGGTGGCCTCGTCGGCCAGAATCACTTCCGGTTCGATCGACAAGACGCGCGCCAGCGCAAGCCGCTGCTGCTGGCCGATTGAGAGCTTCGCGGCCGGCTCGTGCAATCGGTCCTTCACTTCATCCCAAAGGCCCGCCAGCGTCAGGTAGTGTTCCACCACGCGATCTTTATCTTTTCGGGATACTTTTCCTTTTTCGGCGCCACGGCCACCTTGCGTCTGGGTCAGAGCGTTTGATCCGTCCAGCCCGTGGATCCGGGGTCCAAAGGCAACATTGTCGTATATCGACATCGGCAACGGGTAGGGCCGCTGAGGCAGAAAACCGACCTTTTTGCGCAGCGCGGTCACGTCCACCCGGTTTTCGTAAATGCTTAGCCCGTCCACACGAACATCGCCGGTTACCGACACGTCTTCGTTCAAGTCCAAAAGACGGTTAAGACTTTTAAGCAGCGTGGTTTTTCCGCACCCCGACGGGCCGATGATGCAGATGATCTGCCGGTCGGGGATCGATAGGGAGATGTTTTTTAAAACCTGGTTCCGGCCGAAAGAAACACTTAATTGTGAAATTTCAATTCTGGACATAATTTTTTACCTGACAATGTTCTTTGAAAAGCGCCAGCCCAAAAGCCTCGCAACGATATTGATCACCAAAACGATAAAAAGCAGAATCAGCGCCGCGGTATAGGCCCGAGCCTGCACTTCCGGCACCGGCGTGCCGGACTGGAAAAAAACCGCCAAAGGCAGGGAAGCCACCGGATCGAAAAGCGACCGGGGAATCTCGTCCGTGTAGCCGGCGGTAAATAAAATGGAGGCCGCATCGCCGATGCCTCGCCCGATGGCCAGAATAATTCCTGTGCAGATACCGGGAAATGCCTGCCGAAGCACCACTGCGAGCGTGGTTTCATATCGGGTTGTCCCCATCGCATAAGCCATTTCCTTGAGTTCAAAGGGAACCAATCGAACAGCCTCGTCCATGGCACGGGTCATGATCGGAATCATGAGCAGGGTCAAAACGATAATGCCGCCCAGAAGCGAGGCGCGAAGCCCCAGCCACACCATGATGACAAACCCAAACGCGCCGTAAACGATGGAGGGCGTCCCCCAGAGGATGTCGAGCATCAGGCGGGTGACATCGGCAAATTTTTTTCCGAGATATTCTTTCTGCAGGGCAAGAGCAACCGGCAGGCTGACCATCAACGCCAAAAGGGTCGCCCCCGCCACCAGATACAGAGATCCGACAATGGCATTGGCGATTCCGCCTTCTCCTCCCAGGTAATACCCGCCTTTGGGCGTCTCGAAAATCATGGACCAGGACAGGGACGACAGCCCCTTGACCAAGACAATCAGGACAATGCCTGCCAGAGCCAGAAAAACGAGCCCCAGCGATACCGCCATCAGCGCTTTAAAAATATTTTCTTCGAGCTTGCGGCGGTTCATCAATCGTTATGCTCTCCCAGGCGTGACAGAGTATAATGGGCGCTTAAACTGAACACCGCGACAACCGTCATTAAAATCAACGCCGCGGACATCAGCGCCGCGTCATAAAGCGGAATGGACATAACTTCTCCGTAGTTATTGGCAATGAGAGCCGGCAGAGGATACGCAGGATCGAAAATCGACGTAGGCACCTGCGCGACATTGCCCACCACCATCAAGACCGCCATCGTCTCTCCGAAAGCCCTGGCAAACCCCAAAACGACAGCGGCAACGAGTCCTTTTCTGGCCTTTTTAAGCACCACATATTTCACAGTCTCCCATTTCGTCGCCCCAAGCGCCAAAGCGCTTTCACGAAACGGCCCCGGAATCATGCGCAGAACTTCCACTGAAATGGCAATGATAAACGGTATCACCATCACGGCCAAGACCAAGCCGCCGGCCAGTAGACTATAGCCGGCGGTGGACACGTCGAATTTTTCTCCAAGGACGGCCACGAACGGCACAATCACCAAAACGCCGCACAGGCCGTAGATGACGGAAGGGATCCCCGCCAGGATGTCGATGATCAGACGGGAAACCTCCCGAAAACGCCGGGTCGCGTATTCCGCCAGATAAATTGAGGCGAAAAGGCAAATCGGAATGGCGATCAGCATGGCCAGAAGCGTGACGGCCAGCGTGCTCACGATAAACGGAAAAAGACCGAATTGATGCTTCATGGGATGCCAGACCGAAGAAAACAGCAGATCCGACAAAGAGACCGTTTGCAGAATCGGGGCGGCTTTGATCAAAAGCCCGCAAAAAATCAGAACGGCAAGCGCATTGACCATGACCAGAAACACCCGGCCGGACGCAAACGCGACAATGTCCTTGTACCGCCTCTTCATGCCTAAACCGTCCGCTTTGTTCCGGGGCTATTCACAGGTTCAGCGCCCGATTTTTTTAAGAGCTTCGTCAATCTGCTTTTCCCCGATTTTCAGATAGCCGACCTCGTCGGTGTAGCGCTGCCCGTCCGTTAAAATCCACTGCACAAAGACTTTCACCGGTCCCTTAAACGACTCTTTCGTCACCAGGTAGAGATCTCGTGCCGGCGGCGACGGATAAACACCGGATTCAACCGCACTAATAGCCTCCCGCTTGTTACCAAGTCGCTCATTGGGATCGATCCGGCCGTTTTCGTTAACGTCAATGGGCACGATTTGCAGGCCGGGCACAGGCTGCCCCGTCTTGAGGTCATAGGCGAAGTTGAGATTGTTGTATCCGATCCCGGTTTTATCCCGTCTTACGGCCTCGGCGAGCCCCGGATCTCCGTACACGGCGACCCCTCGCAGATCCTCCTGATGGTACCCCAGATAAGCAGCCCAGGTTTCGGCCGCCCCACAGGAATCCGATCGTGTGTAAACCCGAACCTTCAGACGGCTATCCGTCCCTGTCAATTCCCCCCACGTCAACGGGCGTCCGGCCACCCACATATCGGAAAAGTCCTTTTTCTTCAATCCCTTTTCCAGGAGCTCCCGCATCACCGGATTGCCGGCGTTGACCGTCGGAAAGACCGCGTCTTTCACAACCGGAACAAAAAAAGCATTTTGCTTAATCTCTTCCGGACGAAGCTCGCGAGAGACCATCCCGATGTCCACCAGACCCGACAGGGCATCCGCCACGCCTTTTCCGGCGCCGCCCGCGGAGATATCGATCCGAACCTTCGGGTGGATTTTCTTAAACTCCTCGGCCCATTTGACCATCATCGGATACAGCGCCCAGGCTCCGGAGATGCGGATGGACCCGGACAGGGGCTGGCTTTCCTTTGCGCTCTGCCGGGCAGCCGCGTGACGCGGAATCATTAAGCCGGCGGCTATGATTAGCCCCACCGCCAAAATACTCATTATTTTCATTGAACACCATTTGTTAAACATCAATTTCTTTCCTCCTTTATATCGGGCCGACAAAAGCTCGATGCGTTATTTTGTGTGAAATCGTCTTTCTAATATCAACCACGGCTTTTCAATACGGCGCGAACCACCGAAACGGCCTGAACAAGCTGATATGCATATGAAACACTCCAAAAGGATAAATAGCTTTTCTTGATTTCAGAAGATTTTCGATGTTCGCGAGCCAGCTTGAAGATCACTTTGGACGGAATGGGTGTCAGAAGCCGCATAATCAGTTTCACAACATGCAGAGCGTAAAAACGCCGGGGCAGCAGGTTCACAAAACCGCTTCCGACCCGATAACTTTTTTCCATGAGCGCGCTAAAACGTCTGGCGGGATGATGAATGATCGCCTCCGGAGCATAGATCAGAGAAAATCCTTTTGAAGTGGCTTTTTTTGTCCACAGATAGTCGCCGCCGGACCCCACTTCTTCAAACAGGCCGATAGCGTCAAACACGTCCCTGCGAACAAACAAATTGGCGGTGACGGCAGTTTGCCGGTCTTGAATATTATACTCGTTTCGCATGAACACAGAGGCGTCGATAAGCTCCGACGTGGTCGGAGAATCTGAAATGTTGAATACAACCCGGCCGCCGGCAAGAGCCGCACCACTCTTGGCTAGCGTGTCAACACCCCGAAAGATCCAGTCCGGTTCCGGCCGGCAATCCGCATCGGTAAAAGCAATGATATCGCCGGTGGCTAAAGAAAGCCCCTTGTTTCTTGCCGCGTAGGATCCGGGTCTCCGGGCTTCCTGCGCGAAGACAACCGGATATTTTTTTATTCTGTCGCAGGTGCGATCCTTCGAACCGTTATCCACCACAATGATCTGCGTCCTGTCTTTGGGATAGGTCTGATTCATCAGGGTTTTCAGCAAATCGTCCATGGACTCTTCGCCGTTTTTAACCGGAATAATAACGGAGACGAAAGGTTTGTCGGATGCGTCACTTTTCATATCGTCCCTTTCCGTCCGGTTTCCTTTTCATCCAGAATCGCTTCATAGGCGGCAATTAAATCCCGTGTCGTTTTTTCCGCATCGAATTGTTCCGAAACGGACATGACGGCGCGCCGGGCCCGCCCGGCCCAGTCCTGTCTGTTTTGAATCAACGCATAGATCGCCGCGGCGATCTGATCCGGCGCGTTTTCAGAAACCAGATGGCCATTTTCCCCGTGCTTAATCAGCTCCGGTATGCCTGCGTGCTGTGTCGCGATGACCTGAAGGCCTAGGCACATCGCTTCTTTCAACACGTTGGGAATGCCCTCCACTTCCCCGTCTGACCCTGTTTTACTAGGCGCAATCAAAATATCGGATGCGGCCATCAATTCAAGAGTTTTGCCCGAGGGCATCGCTCCTTTGAGGTCAACCTGTCCGGACAATCCGCATTCAAGGATTCTGCGGGACAAGTCGGCACGCAAAGGTCCATCGCCAACGATGGTGTATT
>CAYUDM010000077.1:8392-9339 GCA_964443625.1 uncultured Smithella sp.
AAGATTGCTTCACAATGGAAAGCGCCTCGATCGCGTCGTCAAACCCTTTCTTCTCAATCAAACGGCCGACGGAAAGAATTTTTATTCCGGCGCCCTGTTTGCTTTCCTTTTTCCGGCGCAACAGGTCGTTCGTATCCACCGGCGAGCCGACAACCCGAATCATCTTCCGGAAACCTTTTACTTCGAGAACCTGGCGAAAAAAATCACATACGGGGAGAAACAGGGACACATCTTCGAAAAGCCTGCTCCAGTCAACGTCACCTAAAACGCCCTTCCGGCTGATATCATAGCCTCTGACGGAACAGGCAATCTTTACCTCCCGACGAACAAAACCGTATTTTTTCATCTGACTGTAACGATTGGCCAGTGTGGCAAACTGGAAATGAAGAATGTCTGCATCTCCCGCCCGGTCAAACAGATAAGCATCATTATGGATTCGGACAAACTCGGCCGGCTTGAGCCTCATCGCCTTGTCCAGAAATACTCGCAGGGAGGCAACGGGATTCCGCCACGTGTTTGCCGCACAAACCGGTAAAAAATAAAAAATACGCTTAAAAATATTGACATTATCATTATAGGGCAAGGCAACAATTTCAAGTTTGTCAAAAACAGGCCGCACAGCGTCTATGAGCCATTTTTTGTCACCGGCCCGCCCCATTCTAACGATCTTTAAAGGGTATCCCCGCTTATTAAGCCAGGCAATTTGCAGCAAAATAAAAGTTTGAGATAATGTCGGATAGCCTGAAACAACCATATGAATTGGTGGCTTATAGTGATTCACAATTGTCACGCTGAGGTTAGATTATTTGCTGTATTCAAAGAATGCTTGAGATAAAATCATTTATCGCGTTTGTATTTGAGTGCATATCATCTTCGCTATTGAGATTCAACACCGCAACCCCGACAGACTGTAATACTTGCGCCTTAAAGTGCGCATTCATATTATC
>CAYUDM010000078.1:0-9281 GCA_964443625.1 uncultured Smithella sp.
GGGCCGCTTCCATTCCGGCAAGCCCTCCGCCCACCACAAGGACGCGACGCGGCGCATCGGCCTTGCTGATCCCATAGCTTTGCTCACGGGCGCAGGCGGGATTGACGGCGCAGCAGATGTCCTTAAACTGAAAGATTCTCGACAGACAACCCTGGTGGCATCCGATGCAGGGCCGGATGTCGTCGAGCGCGCCAGCGGCAAATTTATTGGCGATATACGGATCGGCCAAAAGCGGGCGCGCCATGCCCATCATGTCGATTTCGCCCGCCGCGATCAGGTCGTTTGCCAGTTGGGGATCGTCCATTTTCCCGGCGCAGATAACGGGAATGTTCACGTGTTTTTTTAGCGCCCGCACATCATCAACATTGCAGGCCTTGGGCATATAGACCGGCGGGTGCGCCCAATACCAGGAATCGTATGAGCCGTTGTCGCAGTTGAGCGCGTCGTAACCGGCGTCGGCAAGCTTTTGCGCGACGACAAAGCTTTCTTCCAGGTCTCGACCGAATTCAATAAAATTCTCGCCGGGCAGAGCGCCGCGGTTGAAGCCTTTCATGTAACTGCGCACGCTGTAGCGAAGCATCACGGGAAAATCAACGCCGCATTTGGCCTTGACGGCCTGGACGATTTCACAGGGGAATCGCAGGCGGTTTTCAAGCGAGCCGCCGTATTCGTCGGTGCGGGTGTTGGTGGCCGAAATGGTGAACTGATCGAGCAGATACCCTTCGTGAACAGCGTGCACTTCGACGCCATCAATGCCTGCCAGTTTGCAGGCAAGCGCGGCATTGGCAAATTTTTCAACATAGGCGTATATTTCTTCCCGCGTCATCTGCCGGTGCTTTTTGGTCGGGTCCCAGACGTTTGAAATTTCGCAGGCGGCGGGTTCCGCAAGATGCGTGCTAACCCGCCCCGTCAGGGCTGAAATCTGCACGACCACTTTCGCGCCGTAGTGATGGATGCCGGAGGCGAGATATTTCTGCTGTTCGATGTATTTCTGGAATCCGTCACCGGGATCGCCGGGCCCTTGCCCTTTCGGATAGAGGCCCACCGGCAGAAGTCCGGTGACAAGAAGCCCCACCCCGCCTTTGGCCCGTTCAATGTAGTAATCGGCGCCATCTTTCGTGTAGGCTCCGTTTGGCCCCATGAGTCGGGGTGAAAAGACGCCCATCGGCATCATGGCGATTCGGTTTTTGATTTCCAGGCTTCCGATGTGAATCGGTGAAAACAACGCGGGATAAAGATTGGCCATAATCTGATGATCCTTTCCGACAGAGTTGATCGTGTGAAAAAAATCAGGCCGGCGCACGGAAACATAAAACCTCGCCCGGCTTCGCTGTTTAGTCTACCCCTGGCGTCTGATGAATCGCGGCAAATATTACTGCAATTTCAGGTTATTGCAAGAATAAAATGGTGGATGGACTGGCCACTTGCGGCTTGTGAACGAAAGACATGAAACGAGGGGGCACGGCTATAAGACGGCAGCTTTCGGTGCCGTCTGTCTTTTACGGACTCATCTTTGCCGGGGTATCGCAGACGTGAATGCTCCAGGCGTCAAAAAGAGACTGATAGCGCAGAAGATAGATTTTGCCGTCGCCTGCTTTGACCTTGAAATAATCGATTTGAGGCCTTTGTGGATCGATGCCGCCTTCATACCAGCAATCGACAACGTCCAATATTTCCAGACGCCGGCCGCGAAAGGTGAAGGCCTTTGGCCGCTCGTTGGCCCGATAACCGCTGTAACATTCCACCTGGATGCGTTCATCGTTCATCCTGTCTCCGCGATAACGATAGATACGATTGCGTGAACGAAGAGTCGTTTCAAAACGATCCGCCAGCTCCTCCAGAACCGTATCGCCAGAACTGTTACCATAATCATCGTTAACCTTTTTGAAATGGTGTCTCTCGACGGCCTTGCGCAAAGCCGAATTTAAAATATGGAGACTGTCACTGTCTTCTTCACGAGTAAGAAGGTTATTCATCTATTGGCTTCAAAAGGGTGCTTGCTGCAAAAGTTAAGAGCCCGTCATTTATTGTGTCAACTTTCAATCGATATTTTTGCATAAGATCAAAAAGGCCAGATAAAAAGCAACATCGGTACTGAAACAGCTGTCACGATAATTTCCAGCGGCAGACCCATTTTCCAGTAGTCACTAAAACGGAAACCGCCGGGACCAAGGATCAGGGTGTTGTTCTGATGCCCGATCGGCGTCAAAAATGCGCAGGAAGCGCCAATGGCCACGGCCATCAGAAAAGGATCAGCACTCACCCCCAATGTCGAAGCGGTGCCGATGGCGATGGGACACATCACGGCGGCTGTGGCGGCGTTGTTCATCAGGTCCGACAGGAACATCGTAACCAAGAGAATCAACACCAGCACGACAATGGCGTGGCCTTGTGCCACGTTCTCAATCAGGAAGCGGGCAATGAGGTCGGCCGTGCCGGTGGCTTCCATGGCACCTGCAACCGGGATGAGCGCGCCCAGCAATACGATCACAGGCCAGTCGACCGCCTCATACACCTGTCGCGGCGGCACGGTGCGCAGCGCCATCGATGCGACCACGCCTATCGCAAACGAAATGGCTGCCGGCAACAATCCGAATGCGGCGCCGCCAATGGCAAACAGCATAATCAGGCTCGCTTCCCATATCTTTCGCCTGTTGGGAATGCGGAACTCCCGCTGCGCAAGCGGCACGCAGGCGTTGTCGGCCGCGAATTCGGCAATTGACTCCGGCGGCCCCTGCATCAACAGCAGGTCGCCGGACTGGAGGGAGATGGACCGCAGGCGCTTCATCGAGCGGTGACCCTCGCGGGACAGTGCGAGCAAATTGATCCCGTAACGCGTTCGCAACAGGATGTCGCTAGCCGAGCGACCAGACAGCGTCGAGCCGGGCAGCACGGCAAGCTCCATCAGGACCACATCGCCGGATTTTGTCGGCGTGTCGGTTTCGGCCTCGGGCTCCTCGGCGTTTTCCGCATCCTCGGATGCCTGTTTGTCCGGGCCGCTCTTTGTGTCTTTCGCTTTTGGCGCATCGGCGGGTCCATTCTCTTCAGTCTCTTCAGTCTCTTCCGGCTTGACCGACTCCTCCAGTTTCAGCCCAAGAATGGACAGGACATCGGTCAGGGAATCGGCCTCCGCCTCAATCATCAGAATGTCGCCGCTGTGCACCCGGCGCCCCGGGTTGGCTGCGATGAGCTTGACCTCTTTCTGCACGATGCCGATGATCTGCGCGTCGACATCATCGAGCTCAGTTTCAATTTCGCGCAGGCTCATGCCCTCGGCCTTGCTGCCTTCCTGCACTCTGACTTCGGTGATGTAGGCGCCGGATTCGAATCCTTCGACACCCGATTGCTTGCGCGCCGGGACGAGACGCCAGCCGACCAGCGCAACGAACAACACCCCGGCCAGCGCAACGGCCAGACCGACAGGCGTGAAATCGAACATCGAAAAACTGCCCATACCGGTTTTGGCGCGAAAGCCGGACACGATGAGGTTGGGCGGCGTACCGATCAGCGTGGTCATGCCGCCGAGAATCGTGCCGAAAGCCAGCGGCATGAGTACCTGCCCCGGAGTGAGTTCGATACGCTGTGAGACACGGATGGCAACCGGCATCAGCAGTGCCATAGCACCGACGTTATTCATAAAACCTGACAACAAGGCGCCGAGACCTATCAACGCGGCAAGACTGACGAGGCGTCCCGCGTTGGCGGGCAGCATGATGCGCGTCAACGCATCGACAGCCCCCGAGTTTTGCAGGCCACGACTCAGAACCAGAACACAGGCCACGGTGATAACCGCCGGATGGCCAAAACCGGTAAAAGCCTCGGCAGGCGTGACCAGTCCGGTTAGCACGCACGCGAGCAGCGCACCGGCTGCCACCATGTCATGACGCCAGCGACCCCAAAAAAACATCGCGACAGTAGCCGCCAAGATTGCCAAAATTATCCATTGATCATTTATCATGAGTACTCTCAGCGTTTATGTCGAGTGTGGAAAGATTCAGTAACTAAGACGTTCCATGAGGATTCACTCAGCGACGAGCAGCAGCGGTGGCGCGGAAAAAGCCACCACCCCGCATTTTCAATCCAGCGCCTCGATCTGGTATTCTTCATACGCACCGAGGTCAGGTCCGGCACCCTTTGATTGCTTAGCGATCTCACGCAAGGCGGTACGCAGCCCTCTTCCAGAACCGGATGGTAAAACGGCATGGCCAACGGATCATGCGCTGTCTGTCCACGCTGAATGACCAGAGCCATCAGGTGAGCCATGTGCTCGGCTGCAGGAACGCACATCTCAGCACCAAGCAAGCAGGCGTCTTCATTTGCAGCATAGATGCGCAGCACGCTTCCTTTTTGCAGCAAAAAGCCGAAAAACAGACCGGTCAGCAGTCCATAGATGAGCTTTTTCATCGGTCACCTCCGCCGTAAAGCAGACGGGCGACGATGATGCCGCCCAGAAAAAAGAAAGCCAGGGCAATGAAACCGCTGACAGCCAGCCGAAGCGAAGCGTTCAGCGCGTGTCCGCTCGGACACCCGCCCCGTCAGGGCTGAAATCTGCACGACCACTTTCGCGCCGTAGTGATGGATGCCGGAGGCGAGATATTTCTGCTGTTCGATGTATTTCTGGAATCCGTCACCGGGATCGCCGGGCCCTTGCCCTTTCGGATAGAGGCCCACCGGCAGAAGTCCGGTGACAAGAAGCCCCACCCCGCCTTTGGCCCGTTCAATGTAGTAATCGGCGCCATCTTTCGTGTAGGCTCCGTTTGGCCCCATGAGTCGGGGTGAAAAGACGCCCATCGGCATCATGGCGATTCGGTTTTTGATTTCCAGGCTTCCGATGTGAATCGGTGAAAACAACGCGGAATAAAGATTGGCCACGGCTTGCGCTTCCTTTCCGACTGAGATCGTCAGTAAAAAAATCTGGCAAGAAACCTTAGATATTAGTTATCGTTTGGCTTCGCTTTTTAGCCTGTTGATGCCTCCTTATAAATCGAGGGAAATATTATTGCAATTTCAGGTTATTGCAAGAATAAAATGGTGGATGGCCTGGCCTCTTGCGGCTTGTGAACGAAAGATATGAAACGAGGGGGCGCGGCTATAAGACGGCAGCTTTCGGTGTCGTATATCTTTTACGGACTCATCTTCGCCGGTGTTTCGGAGACGTGAAGACTCCAGGTGTCAAAAAGAGATTGATGGCGCAGAAGATAGATGTTGCCGTCGTTTGCTTTGACTTTGAAATAGTCTATTTGCGGCCTTTGGGGATCAACGCCTCCTTCATACCAGCGATCGACAACGTCCAATATTTCCAGGCGCCGGCCGCACCGGATGAAGGCCCTTGGACACTCGTTGGCCCGATAACCGCTGTAACATTCTACCTGGATGCGTTCATCGTTCATCTTATGCTCCGCAAAACAAAAAACCCGCTATTTATAACGGGTTTTTGCCTTTCTCTGGACTGTAATGGACTATCTCTTGGGCGGCGGGAATTGAATAGCAACCTTATGTATTTATTTATAAAGGTTTTTCTATCTTTTCAATAACCGTATATGCCCTCACCTATACCCCCATAAAAAACTGCACCTGTCGCGCCTGCTCATGAGAAAAGAAAATGCCTTTTTTCTGGGGAACAGGCTACCACACTTGAGTTGACTCACCCAATATACGATCTGAAAACCTCTGACCACCTTCTAGCCGATATTCATGGTAGTGCAACCCGGATACCTGCCATCAGTTTCTTCAATATCATTATGTCCTGCCTTGCCAGGGCTCTCCCGGAATTCGTGGCAGCAATTGGCTCATTACATATACGGCCGCCTTCCGGAAATCAAAAACAGTGCCCGTAATTAACAACGGATCAACATCATCTGCAAAAGTGGCGTCGCCAAGCTTTTCAATCAGGTTTTGCTCAAACTCCGCCCGAGATACCTTATGGCCCTCATGTTCCATGTAATGCAGGAAGCAATCGACAACGGATTGAATATTGGCGGATGTGGTGGTTAGCGCATGCCACAGATCAAACAGATCACGGCCTTTTTTACGCTGATACAGTGCCCGCATTTTGGTACCCAGCAATTCATCCAGCTGATAGGTCAGAATGGGAGCGTTGCCGGAAAACCACCGCGATTGGATTTCCAGGTTGCGCTTTTCCAGTCCCAGCACTGTAAAATGCTCACGGGAATTAATTTCCACCTTCAGTCTGAGCGGCAAACCGCTTTCCGCGTTCATCCTGTAGGTGAGTGTGATGCGCCCTTCTGACTGCTTGCGCTTCGGATTGCCCAGCCAAGGGTTCAGAACCTCTTTGAGAGCATCCATCAGCGATCCGATCGGACCGGGATGCACCTGAACCAGGTCAATGTCTTCGGAATAACGAACCGGCGGCATGTAAAGTTTATAAAGCGCCGTTCCGCCGCGGAATGCCAGATTATCAGCCGCGAGGGGTTGTCGAAATATTTCCACCAGGGCACGGCAAATGATCAGATCCTGTTCCACCTGATAACTCTCGCGCCAGGGGGCATATTTCTTCCACTCCGCTATGAAGTCTTCGGGTATCAAAGATCAACCTCCACTTTTGTGTTGACCAGAAGTCGCCAGCGTTCCAGGCGGCGCGCTCCCTTGCGGGGCATAGTGCGAACAAGCGCAACAACAACCGGTTTCTTCTGCGCAATATACTGAGCCAGTTCTTCCGCTTTATCCTGCGCTCCCACCAGATCGAGAAGATAACCCAGCCGTTGCGCCCAGGCGATGGGCGAAAGCTCGGCAATACGTCGCAGATCATTGCCGTCGATTTTTTCAGTCAACTCTGCAAGAACGGTTGCCACGTTGTCCAACCCGGCCGCATGACGGGGGTAGCCCACAAGATCAAAAGCGGTGGCCGCGGGTGTGGATATTTTCAGGTAGCCCCGGGGCGTTTTAAAATCCGTCGTGGGAATCTTTTGCATATTTTTTCGAGCGATAAATTTCACCCGAACCTTGCCGCAAAAAATTTGAGGCTTGTTTTTTGCGGTGATCACCTGAAAGACCTGGGGGCGCTGATGCGCGGCACCTGCAAATTCAGCGGCACTGAGCAAACCCGCGTAATATTTTTCACCCAGATGATTCATCAGGTCGGGGATAAAATGGCTTGCCGGCAAACAGCCAATATTTCTAAATTCCGGGGGAACAATGACGTAAAAACCTTTATACGGCATGGCCAGTTCACCTTTTTGCCGCAAACGTCGGAGCGCCGCACGCGCCGCCACAGGCGACACGCACAGTGCCTTGATCGCTTCTTCCGTAGCGAAGCTGTATCGCCCGCTTGCCGTCAATCCGGATATAAATTTTTGTCCATTCATATCGTCAATCCTCGTCATTCGCTTGGCCAAAGTAACACTTTTCGTTACTTTGGCCAAGCGATAAATACGATTTAACCTATCGCAATATTGAACAGCATAGGATCTTCATAACCCCTCTCCATCCTGTAAGCAATGGTTCGGGTTCAATAGCATATCGGCCAGGCCGTATTGAACGGTTTCTTCAGGCGTCAGCCAGGTGTCGACATCGCGAAGCAGATAGCCTTCCAGCCCGGCACGGTCTTTGACGTTTGAGTAGTCCAGGTAGTGCTGAATGACGCGTTCGTGCATCATGTCTTCCTCTATACGCCGGGCGATAAGCTCGCTATGGCTGCCGACGCTCATGGCGAAGAAGCGATGGGAAAGCACGGAGGTGCGCGAGGTAATCACTCGGCGGCCCGGCTCTCCGGCCATGAAAATGAGAAGCCCCATGGAGGCGATCATGCCGATACCGGTGGTGTAAACAGGAAGGCGTGACCATTCCATAATGTCGATGATGGAAAACCCGGCGGCGCATGAACCGCCGTGAGAGTTGATGATGAGCTGTATCTGGCCTACGTCGGCCTTGATGTTGTGCTCGATGATTTCCTTGCTGACATTCTCCGCGGAACCGTTGTCGATGTCGCCGGTCAGGTAAACAATACCGTATTCCTTGAGCCCCGTTTCTTCCCGATTTTTACTTTCTTTTGCCATGGCGTAAAGACCTCCTGATGTATTCTTTTTCAGCACGGCCTCAATCTACCATGGACCCGTTCCATCTTACGAAACGATGGCGACAATTTGTTTCATTGGGGAATAGTCTGGATTATTGCAATGTTTGGCACGGCCTGTCTGAAAGAGGTGAATACCTCCGGGTTCTCCTTTGGTGCATTCTCCGGCGACCATGGAGAGGCAAGATCTGCTTGGGCGGTTTGAAGATGGATTGTGCAAAGCGCCGAGCAGGGTTCCTATGAATGTTGAAGCGGCTGTCTCGTCCTAAGGGGCGGTGGTGAGTGTTGTCCCCCGGTTCAAGCAACGGTAAAGAAAAATTCATCTAATGCTTTTGAATATCTTCAGTTCTTTAATTGCTTTTGCCATGTTCGTAAAGTCGCTATCGTTATGAAGAAGAAATAAATCATTCTCCATGGCTGTCTGAGCGATAAGTAAATCAATGGTGCTTCGTATGGTTATTCCTGACTCACGGCAGGCCATATTCACCTGCGCAGCTCTTTCGTAGGATTCTTTCCCAAGATTAAGGCCATAAAAGGGAATCGTTTCAAAATACTCCTGGAGTTGATTGTATTCTTCTTTCGTCCGGGCACCTTGTAGTATTTCCAGATAAATTAATTCATTGATCCCGAAAGGCAGACCCTTCACCAGTATTTGATCGAAAGCAGTAACCGCTGTGTTTTCTCTGCCCCTTAGATAATCGATGAGTACCGACGTATCGACTAATATCATTTGCCTGCTCTCATTTTTTTATAATCATAATCGTCTGCAAAAAGGATCTTACCTTTCAGATCGCGCAAATTTTTTACTTTTTTATTTCTGACAAATTCTCTTAAAGCTGTCTCGATTAATTCTCTTTTCGTTTTGATATTCCCCGCACATTTAAATGCTTCTTCGATCAGGTGATCGTCTAAAACAACATTCGTTCTCATAGTACACCTCCTGATGTGTACCCTAATGCACGTTTATGTGTTCGTCAAATCATTTCCCGATCCACCGTCCACCATCCAATCACCATTTCATTGTCTTTGCCTTATTATGGGGGTATCCAATGTTTTGGGGGTGTTGCATGTCTTTTCACGCCCCCATAGGTGCTGAATTTTGATGATCCTCATAGGATTTCCGGGACACAAAAAAACAAAAAACCCGCTATTTCAACGGGTTTTTGTATTTCTTTGGATGTTGTGGACTATGTCTTGGTGGAGGGAACGCCGACCTACCGCAAAACAGTCTCAAAGCCCGCGCTCCTCG
>CAYUDM010000079.1:0-8716 GCA_964443625.1 uncultured Smithella sp.
TGGCGGTTTACGAATTTCTTTTTCCCGATGCGTTTGGCAAACCCGCCCTACATCAAACTTTGAACTTTAAACTTTGAACTTTAAACGTGAAACCTGCAACTTTAAACCTGATTGCTTATCGCCCCTTACCTCTTGCTTACTTTTTCCACCTCCGGCGCAAAGCGCCACCTCCGCCAGCGGAGGACATTTAGTGGAATGCCTTCGGCGCAGTCTTGATCACCAAACAACCGTGAACCGGAAACTGCTTTTCCCCCTTGCTCCTTTTTCTTACAGCTCCGCCCTCTCGGTTACACCCGAGGACGCTTTCGTTTGGCTTATGCTTCAGCACTGAATCTTGAAATGATCTGCCCTGAGGCAATGATCAGCCGAAGGTTTCGGCCTTACAATTTCAATTGCGCAATCTCGGAGATCGGCAAAACCGTCGTCGTCTGATTCAATTTGTATATTTTCTTGCCGGGATAAATCACCCACAGATGCGTCAGGTTCAACTCATCGAATGCTGTGGCCATCGACTTTGCGAACCCCGGAGCCTGCGCATACTTCACCTCAATACCGTATAGTCGGCCTTTCCTTTGAAACAGCAAGTCGAGTTCAGCGGATGCGTGCACGCCCCAGAAAAAAGCTTCATTGTCTTTCAGGCCAATGGCCTTGATGGTTTCCTCCAGCGCAAATCCCTCCCAGGATGCGCCTAATTTCGGGTGATTAAACACATCTTTTTTATTCTCCAATGAGAAGAGCGCGTGCAATATTCCGGTATCGCGAAAATATATTTTTGGCCTTTTTATAATTCTTTTCTTTGTATTGTAATGCCAGGCCCTCAGCTGACGGATCATAAATGTTCCAGAAAGCAAATCCAGATATCGCTGCGCCGTATGGTCCGACACACCCAGGCTCTTGCCTATCTCCGATGCGTTAAAGATTTGGCCGTGGTAATGCGCGAGCATCTGCCAGAACCGGCCAAGCGATTTAGCGGGGATATTGAAACCCAGCTGCGGAATGTCCCGTTCAAGGAATGTCGCGATGAAATCCTGACGCCATTGATAGGACGCTGCTTCACTCGGAGCAAGAAATGATCTGGGAAAGGCGCCCCTGACCCACAGTTTTTCTTCTTTGCCGGCTCCGACAAGCGCCAGTGAAAACCCGCCCATCTCCAGATAACTGATCCGTCCGGCCAGAGACTCAGAAGATTGCTTGATCAAATCGCGTGACGCGCTGCCCAGGATCAGAAACTTTGCTTTCTTATTGGAACGATCCGCCAGAACCCGCACAACAGGAAACAACTCGGGAACCCGTTGAATTTCATCCAACACGATGAGGCCATCCAGTCCTTCCAGCGCCAGCAGAGGCTCTTCAAGCCGCCGGACATCGAGCGGATTTTCAAGATCAAAAAAAGTAACTTTACCGGGCCACTGGCTGGAATACTGGCTGGCCAGCGTGGTCTTCCCGCACTGCCGCGCCCCGAGAATCGCGACGACGGGATTGTTTTTTAGCCTTTCTTTAATTATCGCGATTTCGGCATTTCGTATGATTTGCATGAAAACACCCTATCATGATATTTCGATGTGTCAATTCGAAATTTCATAGTCGATGCCGACAAAAAAGCAAACATATTTCGGCTTTGGCAGTAAAGACCGTCTTCAGCTTACAGTGACCCGTTGACGATCATAGAACGATCATCATCTATCGGTTTTCAGTTGGCGGTTCACGGCTATCATTTCCCCGGCGCTTTGGAGAAAACGCGCCCCACATGAAACATTAAACATGCAACTTTAAACCTGATGTCTTATCGCCCCTTGCCCCTTACCCGCCACCTGTGCGAAGCGCATAACTTGAAACTTAAAACTGAACACTTAAAACTGTTTATTATTCGCCTATCGCCTATCGTTTTGCGCCTCACCCCTTCACCCCTTCCCGGCGCAGAACCCGCCAGACGGTTAAGATAATAATTTTCAGGTCAAGCCGCATCGATTGGTGATTCAGATAATATTCATCGTGCTCGACTTTTACGGGAATAGACAGATCGTCCCGTCCGTTGATCTGCGCCCATCCGGTGATGCCGGGTACCAATCGATGAACGCCCTTTTCCGTCCGCAGAGTAATCAGGTCGTTCTGGTTATAGAGCGCAGGACGCGGACCGACGATGCTCATGTCTCCTTTCAGAACGCTCCACAATTGCGGCAGTTCATCCAGACTGGATTTTCTCAGAAAGGTCCCGAAAGGAACCCGGTAGGCGTCGGGATCGTTCATCAGGTGCGTCGCCACCTGGGGTGCATCAAAACGCATCGTCCGAAACTTCGGCATTTTGAAAATTTCGTTGTCGCGTCCAACTCGATCCGACCAATGAATGACAGACCCTGGAGAAGTCAGTTTGATCAAAATTGCAATGATCAGCAGCGGCACGGAAAATATGCACAAAGCCGCGAAAGATAGAATGATGTCGAACACTCTTTTCATAAAGTTCAACTTTTCAAAAATGCGAATTCAGCGATCAGACAGTTTGGTTTCAACGGCTTGCGGCGCCCATAACGCGCTCAACCGCTGTGACGGTATCGAGCATGTCTTGTTCCGAAAGCGTCGGATGCACCAGGAACATCATGGCCGTTTCTCCCAATTCAGAAGCAACGGGTAGCCTTTCAGCGAGCCTGATGGAATCAAAAGCCTTTTCTCGATAAATCTCACTGCAGCTGCCGGAAAAGCAGGGAATGCCCTGCGCGTTGACGGCGGTGATTACTCGCTCGCGGTCCCAGCCTTTCTTGAGCTGGTCGGGCCGGATAAAAACGTAATACTTGTAATAGGCGTGAAAAACGTTTTCGGGAGGAACGGTCACGCGAAAGGCCGGAATGGCCTGAAACGATTTCGTCAGAATCGAAGCATTGCTTCTGCGGGTTTCAATCCAGGACGTCAGTTTTCGCAACTGAATCCGCCCGATGGCGGCCTGGATTTCCGTCATCCGCCCGTTGGTGCCGAACGACTCATGCAACCACCTGAAGGTAGGGCCGGGCTTTACATCCTCGCTGTATACCGCGTCGTAGCTTTTGCCGTGGTCTTTGTAGGACCAGATTTTCGACCATAGGTCTTTTCGATTGGTCGTCACCATGCCGCCTTCGCCGCCGGTGGTCGTGATTTTATCCTGGCAGAAGGAAAACGCCGCCACATCGCCCAGCGAGCCGACGGGCCGCCCCTTATACCGGGTGCCCTGGGCCTGCGCGCAATCCTCTATGACAGCAAGATCGTGTTTTTGGGCCAGGGCTAGAATGTCATCCATATCGCAGGGCCAGCCTGCCAGATGAACCGCAATAACCGCGCGTGTGCGGGGCGTGATCACTTTTCCAATAGAGGTGGCTGTGATGTTTTGGCTCACTGGATCAACGTCGGCAAAAACAGGCCTTGCTCCGCGCATCACGACACAACTTGCTGAAGCGACATAACTTCGCGGGGTGACGATGACTTCATCGCCCGGACCGACATTCAGAGCAAACAGAGCCGCCTCCAGGGCGACGGTTCCGTTCATCACGGCCACGGCGTGCTTCGTTCCGACAAAAGCCGCAAAATCGCTTTCAAATTGACGTCCTTCGTCGCCCGTCCAGTAGTTGACTTTGCCCGCGCGCAAAACGTTCATCGCCGCTTCGATTTCGTCCTTGTCAAAATAAGGCCAGGGCGGAAAAGGAGCGGTGCGGACAGGATCACGTATTTCTTCACGAACGGATTTCATTTTCTCCCCTCATAGTATGGACTTACTTTACTTTTCACGATGAGACACCTTCATTATTTGATCCTCGCTCAGCAGGACCGGTTGTTCATCAACGTCCCTCATAAATATCGTACCCGGTTCGAACTCATACAAGCGGAAGTTGTAATCGAAGGCCGGATCTCCGTCTGAAAGGCGGATCATATCTTCCGCAAAATTCGCTCCGGCGGCGGCAAAGCAACCGACAAAAGCCACAGCGCGGATGTTCACTTCGGTGACCTTCGGAACGCCTTGCGAGTCTTCCTTGAGATCCACGGTGAAAAAACCATGTCTGGCAGTCTGCGTTTTTTCCATCACAATGTCCAAGGCTTTTCGGGCAACCTGAAACACACCGGGGTCATTGATCAGCCGTCCAAATGACGTATTGCCGGTAACCCCTGATGGAGCGACTTTCGCCATGATGTATTCCACCCGCTCGGCAACGGCGGCGCGGACCAGATCTCCGTTGTGATACAGGAGCTTGCAGGCCAGGTTCCGGCCCGGCAGATACTCGCTGGCCAGAAAGATTTCAATATCCGGATTCATGCACATCCAGATTTTTAGCTCCTCGGCGGACTGGATCTTCAGGGCTCCCAAACCGCTGGAGCCGGACGGACTTCGAACCCAAAACGGATAAGGCAGGAGAAACTCCTTCCACTGATCAGCTTCGGCGGCGCTGATCGTAAAGGATTTCGGCGCAAGGCCGCAAGGCGCGAGCGCGTCGGCCAAGAACGATTTGTCCACCAGACGCCGGGCAAGTTGATAATCCGGCAGAATTCCCTTGCAGGGCAGCAGCCCCTCCTGCGATTTTCTGGCCCATTCCAGCACTTCAAGTTCCGGTGAAATAATGGCGCAGTCGATTTGCTCGTCCGCGACGATCCCATTCAGAACAGGCCAGTAGTCGGGATGTCCCGCTTCGGGAACGAGATAGCTTCGATCAAATAAATCGGGCAAGTATAATCCGATCGCATGCGGATCGGCATCCGTTGCAATCAGATGATAAGGCTTTTTATAGCCGCCGTATTTCCTGAGCGCACGGGCGATGCTTCTGGGGGTCGGCCCGCCTGTGCCCGTTATTAATATTTTCATCATCGTTGATCTCCTGCCGCGTTCTTCTTTCAGCGCATATAACGAAAAGCGGCATCAGGGTTTCTTGTAGAGATTCACAATCTTTTTCCGCTTTCCCGACGCCAACAGCGGCACTTCGGAAACATACTCGATGGCTATTTCGGCATCCGGGCCGAGATACAACTTGAAATCGTTAATCAGTTCCGCATCTCGATGAAGAGGGCCGTTGGCGTTGATTTTGAAGCGGTATTGCTTCTCACCTTCCTGAATAAGCTGATATTGGACAATTTCAGGATACTTCCACATGTTTTTGTATACAATGAACGATGACACCAGATCGCCTTTTGTATCATAAAGGAGATCCAGCTTTCTGCCTTCCACGCTCGAAAGAAATAGTTTCCCGGGCTGGGCCGAATCCGTCACAAGCGCCCCGACATCACCGGTATCATATCGAATCATCGGCATGGCATAGTTCAACAGATCGGTCACCACAATTCTGCCTAACTCGCCTTCCCGCGCGGGATGGTCCGAATCGAGTTTCAGTGTTTCCAGCACATAGCTTGCCGTATTAACCAAAAATTGAGGCGATCCGTTTATTTCCTGCTGCGCCAGAATGCCGTTTTCCTGGTTTGAATAGCGGGACACCACCGTCACGCCGAAATAGTCCCGCAAGGCAGCCTTCGTGTAGTCGCTCAATGACTCCGAAATGGCAATGATCGACCTGACGTTTTTCGGCGCGTCACCCTTTCGCCGCCCATCGAGATGTTTTGCCAAAAGCTCCAGCGCCGAGGCGTAACCCACGATGCCGCATTGGGATGAATCCTTCGACAAGATCCGAAGGATGTGTTCGAGCTGCGCAGCATGCAATTGAATCACATCCACGGGAACGACATTCTGCAGGAAGTAATGAAAAGGCGAGCTCATTTTTTCTTTCGCCCAGATTTTCATGTACAGGGCTCTGTGGCCGATGTCAAATCCTGCCCGGCGGGCAAAGTAGATCGTGTCGGCGGAATTTCTCAGTTTCTTGCCTGAACTGTGAAAGACCTCAAACGGCGTGCCGGTTGATCCGCTGGTAAAAACAGCGATCCGCTTCGACGCCCCATATTGACGCGAGCAAAAACGCGCCGCCGATTCGCGGATCAGGGTTTTGTTCACCACCGGATAGTCGGAAAGCGGCGCGGACGGATTCTTGTCCGAATAGTAGGAAGTGGTTTCCCGCGCATGCTGCAGAAGCGCCGCAAGCAACTCCTGCTTTCGGCGGACAGCCCACGGGGCGTCCGCCTCTTCGATCAGCCGGCGGATGTCCTCCAGATGTCGCCCGATTTTTCCGCCTCGGAGCGCGTCAACGCACCAAAACACTTTTCTTCGCGCTGTCTGGGGTAAATTGTTTATTCTCAAGGTTTTTCCGGCGTCCTTTCCGTCATCATCCTAGTCATGACAGACCGGTTTGTAACGGCAAATGACCTTTTTCAATTTTCCGGATGAAAGCAGCGGTATTTGATCCATGTGTTGTATCTTGACCTCGGCCGTCGCGCCGACTAAGTCTTTGACGGTGTCCGCAAATTCTTCGTCTCGATAGAGGCCTTTTGCGCCTTCGAGGTTTAACGTGAATGTGTCAAGACTTTCCTGAATGAGTTGATATTGGGGCAAGCGGTCATAGGGTCGGAATTTCAACGCCACAAAGTGTGGACAGATTTTATTTCCCCGCGTGTCGTAAATGATCTCGTCCTGGCGGCCCGACAACTCGCTTAAAGCCAGCTTTCCGTATTGCTTGTCCTCAAAGGGCTTCGCGATGACGATATCGCCTGTGTTATACCGGATCAGGGGCATGGCCCGATTGTAAATGTCCGTCAGGATCAATCGGGCCGGCTCGCCCGGCTGCGCGGGATCATCGGACTCCAGCTTCAGCGTTTCAAAATAATAATGCGCCGTATTGAGCACAAAATCTTCACTGCCAACTTCCTGCTGACCCAAAAATCCGCATTCGTTATTTGCGTATCGTGAAATGACGGGACACCCAAAGACCTTTTGAAGAAGTTTCTTTGTTCTATGCTCGAGCCTTTCGGCCCCGCTGACAACCAGCTTCAAAGCAAACAGGTCCGGCGTGTATCCCTTCATGTCGAAATACGACGCAATGGCTGAAAGAAAGGTGGCGTATCCGGTCAGGCACTTCATCCCCCGTTCCCTGCGCAGCATCCAGTACAGTTGATCGAGAGACTCGTCGGACAGAGATGAACAGTCGAACATCTTCATGTTTCGCAGCCGTTGCGCCCATTTTGTTCTGCGAACATCTTCGTGCCATATCTTCGCGTCGATGTAGGCGCAACCCGGCCCAATGCCGCATCGCCCAAGAAAGTACCACAGTTCGGAGGCAACCCTTTTTCTTTTACTTTTGTCATGGTGCATGACAAAACGCTCTCCCGTAGAGCCGCTGGTTTTAATTTTGAACAGGGGTTTATCCTGATAGGCCGACGATAAAAACGCGTCAACGTTTTGCTTGATCAGAAATTTATCGATAATCGGAAAATCCGCAAGCGAGGCATACCCCGTAAAAGGACGGTAAAACGGCGTCGTTTCAACCGCATGGCTAAGCAGTTGCGATAAATCATTGGACGCTCCGACGGACGAACCTTCCATCCGGCCTTTCATCTGGCGCATGTATTGTCTCACCTCGCCGCCGGTTGCGGCATCGGAGAGCCAGAATCCATATCGCGTAATGATTTCCCCAAGCATGGTGATGGTCCTTTCTTCGGTTTTCTTCGTCCCTAAGCAGACAATCCCATTGCGGCAAGCTTCAATTCCATTTCCAAAACCTCCTGCCGGGTATTGCCGAGAATCAATCCGTTGATCACGGGATGTTTGTCGCCATAGGCTCCCGCGGATGGATCGCAACTCGCCAGCGGGAGAAAGATCTTTTCGTCCATTGCCTGATAGACGGTCTTGAGCATTTGCCGGTAATCGCCGGTCCCCGTGAAACGCCGGAAACGCATGACGGATATATTAAGACATGCGCGTATGCTTTCCGCGTAGAGAAGCGCGGGCGTGGATCCGTTGGCCCGGAAATTCAGATCGAAAATCTTGAATCGTTCGTCTGCAAGAACAGCGACATCCATCCCCATAAAACCATAGTAACCGGATTCGAAAGCCCGCCCGGCCACTTCCCTGCCCGCCGCGACAATTCCGTCGGCGCAGGACGAATCTTCTATCCAGTTGCCCTGGTAGCGGCCCTCGTCGTCGCTGACCTGTTCGGCAAAGCCCAGATAGACGATGCCGCCTTCTTTATCGATGAAATAGTTCAGACATAAATTGCGCTGGATGTCCAGATAGTCTTCAACCACGACAGAGGGACAGTCGGAAAAGTATGCCGAAGCCGCGTGTAAATCTGTTGCTCCGCGGCAAATGCGCACATCGACACCGCCGCCGGTAGACTCGTCGGTGACCGCCTTGATGACAACCGGAAGTCGCATCGTTTTCTTTATATTCTCTGAATCATTGATCTGCACAATCTTGCGGGTCGGCAGGTATTCATTTTTCGCAAAGCAAGCCAGATTGGCCTTGTTATTGATAAAAGAAAGGACCTGCGGCTTCACCAGGCATGATTCGTGCGGCAGATCGGCCTGTGCGTGAACATGCTGCATCACAACCGATTTGCCTTCGGCGCAGAGCCGCTTCAGCAATTCCAGATAGTCGGCGGCGTTGCGGTATCGGTACAGATGGGCCTGAATCCGAAACCCCGCATCGCGCAAAAGCCCTATCCCTTCCGAAGTCGAAGCCGAAGCGGCGCAAACCGTGATCATATCACCCACAATGGCTAGCTGAGCCGCACTGAGCGTATCTAAGGCCATCTCATCTTTGGGCAGCCATCGCGAGGCATTGGGAGAGGACCGGCCTGTGAAAACAGCCGTTTTCCCGAATATTTCG
>CAYUDM010000080.1:0-7885 GCA_964443625.1 uncultured Smithella sp.
AGCGCTTCGCCGTCTAGGAGCACCGATCCCTCCGTCGGCATAAGCAGGCCCGACAGGATGTTCAACAGGGTGCTTTTGCCGCAGCCGCTCGGGCCGACGACGGACAAAAACTCGTGCGAGGCGACATCAAAAGAGACGTTGTTTAAAACGGTAATATTCGCCTGGGCGCCGTTGGCGAAGGTATGGCTCACGGCGCGCACGATGAAGCGCAATTCTTTTTCATCCGAGGCGGATGCAGAGATAGCGTCTTTTAAAACTTCCTGGTTCATGAATGGGTCTCCTGATGAGAAGGGTAGTACCGGGGGATAACCGAAAAAAGAATACTAAAGAGAACCCCGACATCCTGCTTTGTGCGAATGATCTGCACGTCGGCGCCTTATATATGACACAATCCTATAGATCAAATTCATAATAGTTATGATTGATGCCTTTATATTCCTTTTATTCATTGGCGGTAGCGGTTGCACACGTGGTAAGCATGTGCCCAAAAAAAGGAGACGGAACATGGCGGATTATACAAAAATGTGGACCCAACTCGGGCTGGACCTTCAGGGGCACGACGCGCTTTTGGGCGTTTTGGGAGGCGCTTATTCGGATATCTTTCTTTCTCAGAAAAACCGGCCGGAAGGCATGAAGTATTTTGATTTTGTGATGAGCGAAGTGCACGGCCTGCGTATCCAGGAACTCATGGACGCCAAAGCCCAGGGACGCAAAGTCATCGGTTCGTACTGTGTTTTTGTGCCGGAAGAATTGATTCTGGCGGTGGACGGCGTGTCCGTCGGGCTTTGCGCCGGCGCGGAATTTAATTTCGAAGGCGCAGAGACTGTTCTGCCACGCAACACCTGCGCGCTCATCAAGTCCGCTTTCGGCTTCAAGCTCGGCCGCGTCTGTCCCTACCTGGAGGCAAGCGATGTCGTGGTCGGTGAAAACACCTGCGACGGCAAAAAAAAATCCTATGAAATGCTGGCGCCGATGGTCAAAGACCTTTACGTGATGGACATGCCGCAGATGAAATCGTCTTCCGGCAAGATGCTCCTCAAAGAGGAATATAAAAATTTTGCCGCCAAACTCGAAGCGGTCAGCGGCAAAAAAATCACCGCTGAATCCCTGAAAAAAGGCATCGAGATCGTCAACGCGAAACGCGCCGCCGTGAAGCGGCTGACAAATCTGCGCGCCGCCGATCCCGCGCCAATCTCCGGCCTCGACGCGCTGTTGATCAATCAGGTGTTTTTCTACGATGACCCGATTCGCTTTACCGCATCGGTCA
The DNA here is from genome assembly GCA_964443625.1 of uncultured Smithella sp. Lineage (GTDB taxonomy): Bacteria > Desulfobacterota > Syntrophia > Syntrophales > Smithellaceae > UBA8904. The sequence goes on from CAYUDM010000080.1 coordinate 1,268, forward strand.
ACGCGCTGTGCGATGAACTCGAAGAACGGGTGAAAAAAGGGACGGGCGTTTTTGCCAAGGGTACGCCGCGGGTGCTGGTGTCCGGCTGCCCGATGGCCGTTCCCAACTGGAAGCTGCCCATGCTGATCGAATCTTCCGGTGCGGTGATTGTCGGCGAAGAATCCTGCGTGGGCGAACGCGGCGCGCGCTGGATGACCGAAGCGAAGGCCGGATCGGTGGAAGGCCTTTTCGATCAAATCACCGACCGCTACTTCAACATCGACTGCGCGATTTTCACGCCCAATCCTTCGCGCGTCGCCTATCTCAAGGATATGACGAAGATACTCTCCCCCGCGGGCGTGATTCACTACAGCCTGCAGTTCTGCCAGCCCTACATCATGGAAAGCGGCCCCGTCGAAAACGATTTGGAAAAAACGGGCATTCCGACACTGCGGTTGGAAACCGACTACAGCCAGGAAGACGCGGGACAGCTCAAAACGCGCATTGAAGCCTTTGTGGAAAGGCTGCAAAAAAAATGAGATGCGCCGGAATTGACATCGGATCGCGAACCGTCAAGCTTGCCGTCGTCGAGGACGGCAAGCTGATTTTATCGCGCAAGAGCGTGACTTCCTACAACCCGCTGGAAACGGCGCGGGAACTGATGGACGGCGTGGCCTTCGACGCCATCACCGCCACCGGCTACGGCCGCCACCTGATCAAAGGGCACCTGGGCTGTCCGGTGGTGAGCGAAATCACCGCCTTTGCCCGAGGCGCACGATTTTTTGCCGACGACTGCGGCGCCATTCTGGATATCGGCGGGCAGGACACCAAGGCCATCGCGCTCGACGGCAACGGCGGCATGAATAAATTTGAAATGAATGACAAGTGCGCCGCCGGGACCGGCCGCTTTCTGGAAGTGATGGCCACCGCGCTGGGCTTTACGCTGGAGGAATTCTCGCAGGCGGCGCTGGCCGCGAGCAAAACCGTAAAGATCAATAGTATGTGCACAGTCTTTGCCGAATCGGAAGTCGTCTCGCTCACCTCGCAGGGCGCGGCCCGCGAAGACGTTGCGATGGGCATTCACAAGGCCATTGTCAGCCGCTCGGCCAGTCTCCTTCGGCGGGTGTCTCCGCAGGGGCCGGTTTTTTTCGCAGGCGGCGTCGCGCTCAACGCCTGCGTCCGGAAACTTCTTGAGGATGAAACCGGCCGGACCGTTTTAGTTCCGCCCGACCCGCAAATCGTGGGCGCCGTCGGCGCGGCGTTGAATCCCTGACGGAGAAGGGAAAAACATCCCTGCGTCGTTTACTGCTTATGGAAAAAGGATAATCCCGTGCTTTTTTTCGGTAAAAAAGAGAAATCCGTTTTTGAAGGAGGAGGACTGGTTCTTTTTCAGGCGGTGGAACAAGCCATCACGGCGGAAAGGATTCTCAAGGCCGGAGGGCAAGAAACCAAGCTTGTCGCGCCGCCGGCTCATTTGCGCAAAGGCTGTGATCTGGCGCTGGAGATCAATCTGGTGGAAAAAACGGTGGTGGAGAGGCTGCTGGACGAAAAAGGCGCGCATTATATGGAAATCCTGCCTCTTCGGGGCGCGGGCAAACTGCTGGACATTGTCAAAACCCGATACTTCGACGGCGCCTGCATGGTCAAGGCCGGCAACATGAAACTGACTTTCGACACGGCAACGGGCGTTATCCTGAATATCTCGGGCGGCGGTTGCCCCGATATTCCTTATTTGCACGTCAGCATGCTGGACCAGAAAATAACGGAGGTGGAACGACCCAGGGAAAAAGGATTCACGCTTTGCGCGCTGATGCTGGACCGCGCCTTTGCCGAAGCGCTGAGCATCTGGAACGGGAAAGGAACATAAGATGCTTTTAGTTTGCGGAACCATTCCTCAGGACAATATTGCGATTATCACCGGTGAAGCCCGGTTTGAAAAAGAAAAACTGTTTATCGAAGACCGGGAAATTCCCTGCACGCAGGGCACGGCGGCACTAGTCAGTGCCGCCTGCGTGACGGCGCAATACTTTAAAAGCGCGCCGCCTAGCGTGGTCCTTGCCGGGGACACGGGGCGGGGCAAAAACAGCCATGCCCTTTATGAATATCTGGAGAAAAATATCAACCAGATGCAACCGGATGTTTTGCTGATGCACTACATTTTGCCGGTCATGGGGCTTATGAAAAAGGTTCATGCCGCCGCGATGAAATGCTCCCCAAAGCCGGTTCTAATGGCCGACGCGTCGTCCATGTATGCCGCCAAGGCGGCGGGGCTGGGGCCTCAGTTCGACGTGTTCACGCCGGACCTGAGCGAAATCGCTTTTCTGGCCGATCCGGACGCCATCCATCCGGCCTACATCAGCCATCATTTGTTTAATACAGATGCGTCCCGGATACCGGATTTGATCGCCGCCGCCTGTCGTCAGAAAAGCGCAGCAAAGCTCTTGATCGTCAAGGGCTCAACGGATTACATTGTGGAGGATGGAAAAATCGTCTGCGCCGTGTCCGAACCGGATGTGCCGACGCTGGAAGCCATCGGCGGAACGGGTGACACCATCAGCGGCATGGCCGGCGCGATGATCGCTGCGGGCTTTGGGCATGCGAAAGCCGCCGTTTCCGCGGCCCGCGCCAATCGACTGTCCGGACAAATGATTCAGGCGACGCCCGCCACAAAAATCCGTTCGATCATTGCGGCCATCCCCCCGGCGCTGGGCGCCGCCGGCGTTTCCGGATAACGCCGGCGTAAACCCAAGATAGGTTGCACCGCAAAATGACGATTTTTCCGGGATGGCCGGACGCCATCTCGCCCACAACGGCCGCATCTTCAACACCCTAGGCCCCAATCCTCCTATACAATTTTTTTATTAACCCCGACTAGATGACGTTTTGTTCGGGAGAATCGATGGAAATCCAGGACGCGAACCATACGTTTCATAACAAATCGTTATAAAAATAATAACTACAAGCTTGACATCTGCTTTTTATTCGGATTAATGTGTCGGCAAATAAGAGAGGAGGAACATAGCCCAAAATGGTTTCATGTATCCTGACATTCAAACGCTGAAAATATTCGATTGAACTCGTTGAGTTCATCAAATCTTTCCTTTCCGTTTTATCCTACAGACAGATCACCTGACATCCAACGGTTCCGCCTGAGGTTAAAACGGCGGGGCAGTCATCGGATGATGTTAATTTTTCAATTTTATTCCTTTGACCGGCGACAAAAGGCAACTGCGCTTTCTGAAGAGTAATACCCTGAGAAAAGTATGCAGTAGCGAGGCAGCGTTTAAAAAAAGGATGGACGGCAATGCTGGATATGTTTTATATAGCATATGCCATAAAAGACATATATCGTTTACACAGAACTGTTTGAGGAGTGTTCTCTTCCGGAGAGCAAAATTCATAGAAGAAAGGATTGGAAAATGAATGCAGCAGTAAGAACGTATCAACAAGGGGAAATCCCCGGCGTGATCGCCATTAAGGCAGTCAACTGCAAGGGCTGTGACGCTTGCAAGCGGCACTGCCCAACCGGCGCTATCAGCGGCAGTTTCGGCGCCACACACAGTATCGATGACGACCTGTGCCTGAGTTGCGGACAGTGTTTAATCAATTGTCCGTTCGGAGCGCCCTATGAAACATCAGACACCGTGGACACCGTTATCGCCAAGCTCAAAGATAAAGACATGACCGTGGTCGGCATTATCGCTCCGGCCGTACGCGTTGCTATCGGTGAAGAGTTCGGTCTTCCGGCCGGCGCGCTGGTAACGAAAAAACTTTACGGGTCGATGAAAAAAGCCGGTTTTGAAATTTTCGACAATAACTTCGCCGCCGACCTGACCATTATGGAAGAAGGTTCGGAATTCATCACACGCGCGCGTCATGCGGTTTTCGGAGAAAAAATCGGACACGGCCATGTCGGCCCACTGCCGCAGTTCACCTCGTGCTGTCCGGCCTGGGTCCGGTTGGTGGAAACGAAATATCCGACCCTGATACCGAATCTTTCGTCGGCCAAATCGCCGCAGCAAATGGCCGGAACCGTCGCCAAGACTTACGGAACGAAGGTATGGAATAAATCGGCAGAAAAGATTTACACCGTCGGCATCATGCCGTGCACAGCCAAAAAGTTGGAAGCCTCTCGCCCGGAATTTGTGAGCGCTTTCAAGCATAACCAAAAACACGGACAGACTTCAGGCGCCTTGTATCCTGATGTGGATACGGTATTGACGACACGTGATCTGGCCCGGCTGTTCAAAAAACTGGGCATCAACCTGGCTGCCGAACGGGAAGTGGAGGGCGGGAATCTTCTGGCCGACTACACCGGCGCGGGAACGATTTTCGGCAATACCGGCGGCGTCATGGAAGCGGCGCTGCGCACGGCTTACGCCGTGCTAACCGGAAACGAACTCAAGCCACTGGAGTTCAAACCGGTTCGCGGGCTAAAAGGCGTAAAAAGCGCTCAGATAACATTGAAAGACAGCAAATACAATACAGAGGTAACCGTCCAGGTCGCCGTCGTTCACGGCATCGCGCAAAATCTCACCCCGGTGCTGGATGAAGTGCTGGCGGGACGTTCCCCCTATCATTTTATCGAAGTCATGAACTGCCCCGGCGGCTGCATCAACGGCGGAGGCCAGCCGGTTTACGGCAACGGTTCTTCCTGGATTGAAGCCGTCCGGCCCCTATTTGCCTGGAAATAAGAATAAAGGAGAAAATACATGGAAAATAAATCGTATGAGTATATCGAAAATCCGTTGCAGGTCAGCCGCCGCCAATTTATCACCATCGGCGGTATCATTGTCGCTTTTCTGGCATTGCCCGCCGTCTGGTTTAAACTGATCGTCACATCAAACAACGAGTATATCCAGGCGCGCACCAAAGGGCTCTATCAGGATGACGAAAAGTCGGCTGTGCGTGTCAGTCATGCCAATAAATCAGTAACGCGTTATTATAAAGAATTCGGCGGCGAACCGCTGGGGCATCTTTCCCACGAACTGCTGCACACCGGCTACATCAACCGTTCCAAAGGTCTTGTCTAGAAGGAGGTTAAATTATGCATAACGAAAAAATGATATTAAAACATCCCTGGCGGGTGCGAATGTTCCATTATCTGTTAATCATAAGTTTTCTGCCGCTGGCCGTCACCGGCCTGATTTTGTATTTCAAACCGCTGGATGATGTCGCAATGAACCTGACCATGCAGATTCATATTGTTGCCGGCGTCTTACTGACTCTGGCTTCGGCCGCTTTCTTTTTGCTGGCTTTCGACCGTATGGTGTTATTCGTAAAACGCGTTTTTACCTTTTCAGCCGACGACGGCAGATGGTTTGCCGTTTTAGGCGGTTATCCGCAAAAATTGCTTCTGGGCAAAAAAATCCCCGTTCCCCCGATGGGCAAGTACAATTCCGGGCAGAAACTCTTCGGAATCTGCGTTTTGATAGGCGGCACGGTTTTGATTTTGAGCGGCTGGGTCCTCTGGGCATTCCCCCATCTGACGCCGCGCGCCGCCGTAGCTTATCTGGGAGCGCTGCACACCTTCTTCGCCTGGCTTCTGACGCTTTTCCTCTGCGTGCATCTTTTTCTGGGCGTTTACATGTTCGACGACTTCAAAGCGATGATCCTGCACGGTAAAATTCCCTATGAGGAAGCCAAAGACATGTCGCCCAAATGGGTGGAAAATGAAATCGTTCCTCTGAACGGGGAGAAATGTTAGCCGCACCAGACGGTAGCAACATGGCTCCGGCCGTCACGCGATCGAGATCTGAGAGGAAGGATTATTCTGACCTCGAGGACTCGTTGACGATCCTAAAACCCCTTCGACGAGAATAATTCTATAAACGAAGCGTCGCGGTCAGCCGAAGCGGCCGGCGCAACAGGTCCAGCGCATCGAGAATGTTTAGTGTGATAACGTCGGCGGCCACAAGCGCCTCCATGGCGCAACCTTCAGTTTGAATCACAGCAATGCCCAGCGCCGCATCCTTAAGCATCAGCGCGTCGTTGCGGCCGTTTCCCACGCAAACGCAGTGCGCCGCGCCCAGCCTCCGAATATAATCCGCTTTGGCCTGGGCCTGATTTTCTTTAGCGATGACAACCGTTTTGCAGGGAAGATTTACCAGTGCATTTTGCACGGTGCCGAATGTGTCGGCGGTGAGCACATGGATGGAAAGATTCTGTGACAAATCGAGAAGGCTCTGTGCCACACCGGGGATTAAAACCCCGTCGCAGGCGATCGTGCCGTTGTAATCCAGAATTAGATGTTCCAGTATAAGCTTTTGGCCGCCGGGAATGTCGATGGGAATCATAATCGGCTTTTTCCTTCCGTCAGCGTGTTTTGTTTTTTAGCCGTTCAGGAATTCCCCAGGTTTTCATTAAAGCTGCCGCGCCGGGAGGGACATCGGATTCCCAGGGCGAATCGTTCATCATCGCCTGGCGGATGAATGACGCGGAGAGTCCCTTTTGATCGAGAGAAACCTCCCGCAGGACATGAACCTTCAAGCCGTTCTTCTGGAAAAGCTCCTTTTTTCTAACGCCCCATCCGTCATAAATGGACAAAAAGAAGACCGCATCGAGGGGAACATAGCAGCCGTAAAGTTCCGGCCGGTTGATCGGAAAAGGAACGATCGTAAACTCGGAAAGACCTGCGCC
>CAYUDM010000081.1:0-7743 GCA_964443625.1 uncultured Smithella sp.
TTCTGCGTCTTCTTGCGGCCGTCCGCAAAGCGCTGCGGACGAACGACGAACCGATGCTCAATGTCGTTTCGGTTTTTACCGGCAGTGTCTGGCGCCTGGTTGTTTTTCTGCGCGGCCGACACCGTCCTTCGGCCTACTTCGCGGCCGGACTAAAGCGCATTTTCGTCTCACCCGGCGCGATCGACATGGCCGGCGTTCTCATCACGCCCCACCGGGAAGATTTCAAGCGACTCGACGCCCCAACCGTCCGGAACATCTACCGGGAGGTTTCGCTGGATGAAGAAGCCCTTCAGAAGTGCCTGAAAACGGGTATTTAACGACCGAACGGAGATGGATCCATGCCTGAAAATATCATTATTGACAGCAATCTGAGTTTTGCAGAAGCCGTCGCGGGAAGCGCGGCGTCGCTTGAGATCATCGATTCGCTATCGCTTGTCGACGTCACTTATTTTTCATTCGACGGATTACGCCACGCGGGTCAGATTGTCGCCGACGCGAGACTCGAAGACGACCTTTATGAACTTTTTGCGTTGATAGAAAGCCTGCGGTTTCCCGTCGGCAGGGCGATCCCGATTGTCGGGTATGGCTGGAGCGACGAGGCGTCCATGGCGGACAACAATACCTCTTGCTTCAATTTCCGCAGAATCGCGGAGACGACTCGGTTGTCTTTGCACGCTTTCGGCCGCGCGTTGGATATCAACCCCGTGCAGAATCCCGTCATCTATCCGACCGGCCACGTCGCACCCGCAAAAGCCGTCTATCATCCGGCCGCCCCCGGCGCTTTTTACGCCGACCATCCCGTTGTCGCTGAATTTCTCAAGCGCGGTTGGCACTGGGGCGGCGCCTTCGACCAGCCCAAGGATTACCATCATTTCGAAAAACCGTGACCTCGCCAGGCAAAAGGAGGACGCGGGCGGACAACCCGAACACCGGAAAACGTCTTCGAGGCGCGAAGATAGGCGGCAAGCGTCTTTTGTGAAATTTCCACCTTGCCTTCCCTGCTCGACGCATGCAGAAGTCTCAAGGCCGGGCCTTCGCTGAGGGCGAAGCCGACGTGCGCAATATCAAGCCCCTTCTCATTCGTGACGAAAGCGACGATATCGCCGGAAAGGATTCCATCGGTCCGACGCCATGACCGGGCCGGATCAAGGATTCTAAACACCCTGCGGGAGAGGCGTTTTTCAACGGCCAGCATTTTTTGAAATTCGGTTTCGTTTTTCAGGGACGGATACAACTCCCGATGATCGGTCATAAAGGAAATTTTCTTTCGCAGAGGGTCGGCGCCAAGAGATCGGCAGACGTCGGATACGACCCCTTTTTTTTCGTTGTCGGAAATCCAGTCGTTGAAGTAATGCAGGCGGGAGGAAAACCCGTCGATCGCGCCGCCACGGTAGCGCAGATATTGAAGATGCTTGCGAAACCGCGTCTTGTTGACCGGGCCGTCCCAGGCGCAGGCGCCAAGGGCCAAAACGGTTTCCACAAACGTCACGCAATCGAAGGCCGACCAGTTTGCAATCAGCCGCTCCCGACCGCGCGCCTCCAGCGTTCCCGCAAGGTAGGGAAAGCCCAGGAAAATCCGCCCCACCCCGACGATCCACTTTCCGTAAGCGCCTTTGTCTGTCATGGCTGGACCTCCTTTTTTTGAGCGTCTTCGACCTTTCGGAAAAATCGGGCGTTTGCCGCAAACGGATCAAGATCAAAAAAACCTTTTAACGGCGATAGGGACGAATGCACATAAAAAAACACCGGGCGCCGCAATACGGCCGCCCGGCGAATATGCTGGACAAGAAGGATTTAAGCTTGAAGCGCGTTGACTTTTTTCGTCAGACGGGAGATTTTGCGCGACGCGTTTTTCTTATGAATGAGACCTTTGGACGCGGCCTTGGCCAGCGCCGGCGTCGCCGCTTTCAGGGATTCAACGGATTGCTCCTTGTTCTTTCCGTCAACGCCCGCCAGGACGGCTTTCACTTTCGTTCGTATCGCGGATTTGGCCGCCACATTGCGCTCGCGGCGCACTTTGCCCTGGCGGTCCCGTTTTTCTGCTGACTTATGATTTGCCAAACCTCATTTCCTCCTGAACTTCATTTGATCGGGTCACATTTAATTCGAGTGTGGGTCTTTAACCCAATTATTCCGGACTGTCAAGCCCAAAATGGGATGAAAACCGTCGTTATCCCGCACGCTTTTTATTGACACCGTCTTTCGTTTGAATTACTGTGCCCCCACTCTTACAAATATCAGCCGTGGCGATAATTTTAAAAGCCGGGTGCCGGCGTCACCGGCCGGATATTGAGAAGAGACTTTTTGTTTATCCGTTTTGAAAGGAATGAGTCATGAACGCAGACGAACGCACACCCATCGCCATCCTGGGAGCGGGAGGATTTGCGGAGGAAATCGCGGATCTCATTGAGGATATTCCCAATCTGGAATTGGTTGCTTTCGTGGAAAGCGCCGACCGGAGTCGCTGCGGCAAAACGCTCAGTGGGCGGCCGGTGCTCTGGATTGACGAAACCAAAACACTTGGCGAGTCCTGCCGGTATATTTGCTCCGTGGGATCACCGGCGCAAAGAAAGGCCTTTGTCGAAGACGCGTTATCCAGGGGACTTCCGTTTACAACGATCATCCACCCCAAAGCGCATGTCGCGCCAAGTTCGATCATCGGCGAAGGCTGTGTTATCCATCCGGGCGTCATCGTCGCGGCCCGAACCGTCATCGGCAGCCATTCGCTTGTCAACCGCGGCTGCCTGATCGGCCATCATGCGGAAATCGGCAACTTCATCACGGTATCCCCCGGGGCCAATATCGCCGGACGCACCCGGATCGGCGATCTATCTTACATCGGCATGGCGTCCGTGATTCTGGACGGTCTTGGCGTTGGAGAAAGATCCGTCGTGGGCTCAGGCGCGCTTGTCACCAAGAACGTTCCCGCGCGTGTTCAGGTCATGGGCATGCCCGCCCGCATCACCAAAGAAAACATCGAGGGAAGATAGGCCCCTCCTTTTAAGCAAACTTCGTAAAATCCGGTTTGCGCCGCTCGAAAAACGCGGCAAAGGCTTCTTTGGCCTCCGGCGATAAAAGCATACGGCTGAAAAACTCGTTTTCTTCGAGAATTTTGGCGCGAATGGCGTCGCGATGCGCGTTTTTGATGAGACCCTTCGTTGTGCGCAAAGACGAAGCAGGCAGCGCAGCCAATTTCGCGGCCCGCTCATAAACAAAGTCCGCAAGCTCGGCATCCGGCAGAACCCGGTTCACCAGCCCCATCTCACAAGCCTCGTGCGCGGAAAAAGGTTCTCCGAAGAACAGTTTTTCAGCCGCCTTCTGATAGCCCACCGTCTGAGGCAAAAGCATGCTGGATCCGAATTCCGGGCAAAGGCCCAGTTGCGCAAACGGCATCGCAAAGGTCGCTTTTTCAGAGGCGTAAATTAAATCGCAGTGCAAAAGCATGGTCGTGCCGATGCCGATGGCCGCGCCCGTCACGCAGGCAATCACCGGTTTGGTCAGCGTCACCAGATTGATCATGAATTTCGCCACCGGCCGTTCGCTTAAATTTTCGTCCTGCTTATGGTTCATGAAATCAACCAAGTCGTTTCCGGCCGAGAAAATGTCGGGCTTCCCCAGAAAGACCACCACACGGGTGGCCGGATCGGCCTGACCATCCGCCAGCGCGTCGGCGATCATCCCGTACATTTCGGACGTAATCGAGTTTTTCTTGTCCGGCCGGTTGAATTCAATCGTCAGAACACCTTTGTCTTTTCTTGTCAGAATATGCATGTCGCCTCGGATCGGAAACCGGCCGGAGACGGAAATCCGCATCCGGCCGGTTCAAAAGAAATGAACATTAATCTTCGAAATACTCGTTTTTCATCGTCACGGTCACGCCGTCATTGTGAAGCAGGCGCTCGGACAACCCCAGAATCTTCGGCAGTTCATAGCCGAAGAAATAACGGTTGGCGGCAAGTTTGCCCTGGTAGAAGTTCGTGTCATTCTCACCGGGGTTTTTGGCCAGCGCTTTTGTGGCTACCGTCGCCTGTCGAAGCCACTGCCAGGCGATCGCGATGATGCCGAAGAATTCCAGATACACCGTGGCGTCGGACAGGAACATTTCCGGTCCCTGCGCGGAGGCTGTCTCAAACTGTTTGGCCGTCACTTTTTCCAGAAGCGCCAGGGCCTGTGTCAGTTTTTCGGCAAACGGTTTGAGCTCGGCGATTTCTTCGGCATCCTTGATGGCCTTGCGGACTTCCGCCAGGTACAGTTGCGCGGCCTTGCCTTTCTTCATCATCATCTTGCGGCCGAGCAAATCCTGGCCCTGGATGCCGGTGGTGCCTTCGTGAATCGGGTGAATGCGGATATCCCGGTAGAGCTGCTCAAGGGGAAACTCCTCGCAGAAGCCGTAGCCCCCCAGAATCTGCAAACCCGTCGAGCAGGACAAAATGCCCATCTCCGACGGATAGGTTTTGGCCACCGGCGTCAGAAGCTCTAAAAGCAGGTTGTAGTATTCGTGTTCCTCTCCCTCGGTGACATGATCCAGATCTTCGTAAATCCCGCACTGGAACAGGAGAGACAAAGATCCTTCGACAATCGCTTTCTGGAACAAAAGCATCCGCTTGATGTCCGGATGTTCAATGATGGGCACCTGGGGCGCCAGCGGATCTTTTCCGGATAGTTTGCGTCCCTGGGGTCTTTCCTTGGCGTATTCGAGCGATGCATAGTAGGCGGCGGAAGAAATGACGGCAGCGGCGAGTCCAACGTCGATGCGCGCCCCGTTCATCATCTGGAACATGTAGCCCAGGCCTTTGTTGGCTTCGCCCACGAGCCAGCCGCGGCAGTCGTCGTTTTCACCGAACGCCAGCTGAGTGATGGGCGTGCCTTTGTAGCCGAGTTTGTGGTAGATACCCGCGCAGTTGACGTCGTTGAACTCCAGCGACCCGTCCTCTTTGATGCGCTTTTTCGGAATAATGAAAAGGGAAATGCCTTTGATGCCGGCAGGCGCGTCTTTAATGCGACCCAGCGCCAGATGGATGACGTTGTCGCAGCCGTCATGGTCGCCCGCGGAGATGAAGAGTTTCTGTCCCTTGATAGTGTAATAGCCCTTATCGGTCGGCGTGGCAGTGGTGGTCAGATCGGTTAAAGACGACCCCGCCTGCGGTTCGGTCAGCGCCATCGTGCCCTGCCATTCACCCGCGATCATCTTGGGCAGATACAGATCCTTCATTTCCTGGGTGCCGTAGGAAACGATGAGGCCCGCCGCGCCGTGGGTGAGTCCCTGATAGGCGACGGCGGAGTAGTTGGCCGCGCCGAAAATCGCCGTCGGCAGCATGACGCCGACGGTAAAAGGCATCTGCTGTCCGCCCAGTTCGTAGGAAAAAGGCGCGGCGATCCAGCCGCCTTCGCCCGCGCCCCGCAGAATCTCGCGGACTTTGGGATGGACTTTCACTTCACCATTTACATATTCAGGCCCCTGGCGGTCCATTTCCTCAAACAGGGGTTTGTAAACATCCTTGCCCAGCTTCATCGCCGTATCCAGGATCATATCGAACACGTCCTTGCTGTGGTCGGCATAACGGGGATACTTGAGCAACGATTCTATATCGTTTACTTCATACATCAAAAACTTCAAATTACGATCGCTGATAAATTTTTCGGCCATATCTGATCCTCAATTTAAGATCGCGGAAATCCGCGGTTCGTCTTGCCAGTCATAAGAAAAATGCCGCCAGGCTTGTCGTAAAAACCCGGCGGCATTTCGAATATCAGAGTTGTTTCTTTAACCCAAACGCAATTGCTTAGACCATCAGGTTTTCGATCACACACGCGACACCCAGACCACCGCCGCAGCAGGAGCTGAAGCAGCCGTATTTGCCGCCTGTCTTCTGAAGCTGGCGCATCGTAAAGATGCAGATACGCGAGCCGGATGCGCCATTGGGATGACCGTAGGAAATCGCGCCGCCGTTGGGATTCCATTTTTCCCAATCGACTTTTTCGCCCAGCTGTTTTTCCAGTTCAGCAGCCACGGCCAGATTCTGCACGGCGAAGGCTTCGTTGCATTCCATGACATCCATCTGGCTCATCTTTAAACCGGCCATTTTGAGCGCCTTGGGAACCGCGTAAGCCGGAGCAATGCCCATGATCGTGGGATCAACACCGGCGTCGCCACCGGCCAGCCACTTGGCCATCGGTTTGTAACCCAGCTCAAGAGCTTTTTCCTTGGTCATCATCAAAACAAAAGCTGCGCCGTCGTTGCGGCCCGAGGAGTTCCCGGCCGTAACGGTTCCGTCTTTAATGAACGCGGGAGGAAGTTTCTGCAGGCCTTCCATCGTGGTTTCGGGACGGGGAAATTCATCGACTTTAAATTCGATGGGGGGTTTCTTTCCCTGCGGAACCGAAATCGGCATAATGTCCTGAGCGCAGAAGCCGGACTCAATGGCCGCCTTGGTACGCTGCTGGCTGCGGAAAGCAAATTCATCCTGCGCTTCGCGCGGAATGTTGTACATTTTCTGGAGCTTTTCCGCCGTGAGGCCCATGTTCATCGTGGCCGCATCGCGCGTCGGTGACTGGGAAAATGCGATCGGCATCGGCGGAATCATGCGGTAAGGTTCGGTCGTCATCGGGAAACGGCACGGGGCGTTCGAGTAGGATTCATACCCGCCGGCGATGACGATGTCGGCCTGACCGGCCAGAATTTTCCAGGCGGCGTGATTGATGGAGTCAATCGCGGAGCCGCACTGCATTTCAACGTAGGAAGCCGATGTGGTCTGGGGCAGGCAGGAAGCCAGAACCGGCCAGCGGGCGCCGTTGATCGCCGTGTTGGGGCCGATGGCCGATCCCATGAAAACGCAATCCACCACGCCGCCTTTTTCCATGATCTTTGATCTCTGGACAAGACCGGTCAGCGTCGCGCCGGCCATTTCTTCGCCCAGGACCGTCCGCATCGTTTTCCCCAGCGTCCCAAAGGCCGTTCGAATACAATCTACAAATACTACTTCTCTGCTCATACAAAATCCTCCTCAATGTTTTTATTGGTCTTTACGATAATAATCGTTTTTCTTCGGAATTTCGAGAAAGCCCCGCTTAGGTCGGGCGGCCGTACTCAAAACCGGATAAAAGCCGTTATCACACCCACCCGGCAAGGTCAAGCAGGATGTGAGAAAAACGTCAGGCGCGAAGAGTAAAGAGTCAGGTGTGAGGAGTTAGGAGATAAGCCCCCCCTCACGCCTCACGCCTCACGCCTCACGCCTCACGTAAAAAGCCCGGCGGGTTGCGCCCCGCCGGGCTTTAAATTTGTAAAACCGACTTTCTAAACTCGAAAGATTAGAAGGTCAGGGTCAGCTTGTTGATGACCATGTAGTCGTTTTCAACATCCTGAACATCCAGGACTGCGCCCAAGCCACCGTCGGTGCCTTTGAAGTAGTCACCCGTGAACAGGTAACCGGCGCCCAGCATGTAGGACAGATTGTTGGTGATCTTGTAGGTCGCGGTCGCGTCCACTTCGATACCGTATTCTCTGCCCGCCCAATGACCGACAACGGGATGACGTTCGGCTTTCGCCCAGGAAACCGCGAGGCCCAGATCCAGTTTTTCAACCGGACGGACACCGCCGCGAACCTGCGCGAAAAAGGCGTTGCTCATACCGCCGGCCGTTGACGTTCCGTCCCAGCCGGTGATGCCGCCCTGCCAGTAGGTCAGGTCGTTGTTGAACAGAATCAAACAGGGGTTCCAGTCGATCCCGCCGTTAGCATTGCCTTC
>CAYUDM010000082.1:0-7641 GCA_964443625.1 uncultured Smithella sp.
TTCAGTTGCCGGGTTAATGTTGCGACAATCTTCATGCTCGCCCGCCTGAATTGAGTTTGTTAATGGCCAGCAAAAAGACAAAGCTGATCGGAATGAAGCACAGCGCAAGCAAACCTGCGGCGCGGTAATCCATCATCTCCACTGCCTCGTAAATGGCAATCGAGGCCACTTTGGTCTCTCCCGGAATGCTGCCGCCGACCATCAGTAAAACACCGAAGGCGCCGATGGAATGCAAAAATACAAGGACGGCCGCAGCCGCAATGCCAGCAAGCGAATTGGGCAGGATGACGCGGAAAAACGTCGACGTTTTTGAAAGCCCCAGAACATAGGCCGCATCCAGAAGCCGCCGGTCGATTTTGGCAAAGGCCGCTTTCATCGGCTGGACGGCAAACGGAATTGAATAGACAACCGACGCAAGAGCAATGCCCAGGAAGGTAAACAATAATGAGCCGCCGGTGAGCGTCTCCCAGATTCGGCCGACCCAACCTTTGGGCCCCAGAACCATGATCAGGTAAAAACCGATGACCGTGGGAGGCAGAGCCATCGGCAGATAAAGAAGCGCTTCGAAAAATGATTTCCCGGGAAACCGGGCATACGTCATAAAATAGGCCACAGGTGCGGCAATGACCATCAGAACAAACGTTGTCACCAAAGCCAGTTTCAGCGTGACGTAGAGCGCAAGATAATCCACTTCAATGATACCCGTATTTCCTTTTGATCTTTTCGGCCCGTTCGGAAAGCAGATAAGCGGCAAACAACTCCGCGCCGATTTTATTATTCGCGTTTTTAGCAACGCAGGCAGCCTGAACGACATCCGGCGCCTGGGGTACCGCGTAGAAACAACCTTTTTTCCCCTCAGGACTGACGGACGCCGAAAGCGCGCAGAATCCCGCGTCCACCGACGCCGTAGATGCGTACTGAAAAGCCTGGGCAATACTCTGGGCGATAACAATTTTCCCTTGCAGACCATCCCAGAGCCCCGCCTGGATGATGGCCTCTTTTGCCGATGCGCCATAAGGCGCGGTAACGGGATTGGCGATGGCGATTTTTTTGATCTTTCCGGTTTTTAGCGCCAACTGCCAGTTGTCAGCCCCACAGAAGTCCTTATTGGCCGACCATAAAATCACTTTGCCGCGCGCATAGATGAAAGAGCCTTCCGTCCATCCATCTTTCTGCAAAATGTCCGGCCGCTCCATGTCGGCGGATAAAAAAACATCGTAAGGGGCGCCGTTCTTGATCTGACTGTAAAGACTGCCTGTTGATGAAAATGTTCCTTCAACTTTGATGCCTGCTTTTTCCTCGAAGTCGGAGGCCATTTCCTTGAAGGCGGAAATGAAGTTGGCGGCGACAGCCACGGAAAGCTTGTCCTGCGCGATCCCTGAAAGCGGGGTGACGAACAAAATCACTAATAACAGCAAAGTTATTGAAATAATTTTCCGCATTTTGATTTCCTTATTCTGATTTCTTTTCCTAAACGCAGCCCAGTGCACTGGAAAATAATCTAATTATGTTACATATAACATAGTCCAGTATTTCCTTACAGAAACATTCTTCTCCTGTCAATACGCGCCGACAGGAGGCCAAGCTGCTTAATGACATTGTTACCAGCCTATATTTTTCAAAACATAAGCCAGGTGGTTCTTATGTCATTCATGACATAGTTGTCAAGGTATTTTTCAAATCGTTCTGCTCATGCGCTTACTGTGCCTGCGTGATGTAGCAAAAATGGTTTAACTTGAGCAGTTGCGCGATACCGGCAATGGTCACACCATAGAAATACGCCTTCGGACCGGCAGAGATAATCTCATCGATCGTGCCGTTGACGACCGTGCTGCCGGTGGCGAAGATGACGTCGGCCCATTGGGCGTTATCGGAAAAGCGATCCGGCCCATCCACACAAACGCCATATTTCGCCACGCCGATGTTATCCGGGTTAAGATCGCAGACACGCACCTGCTTTTGAGCGGCCAGACTTTCCAGAAGGCGCGGCTGCAAGCCAACCAGCAAGGCCTTGCCCGCTTTCAGTGGAAGCGCACGGAGATAATCCGAGAAAAAGTCTCCGCAGCGCGTCAGATCATCGTTCTTGCAGTGCAGAGCCTGGGGCATCTCGCCAAGCCCCGCCAGAATGGCGTTTAACGAGGAAACAAAAATCGCCCGCCTGGCGTTTGTATCGAGCCGAAGGGAAAGAATATCCCCGACAGAGCCGGAATAGTTGAACCAGGCATCGGAGAAGGCCTGACCTTTCTTCCCCATGAATTCCGCTTCGATGAGTCTCTCTTTTCCCAACTGGATAGGATAATCGTCATGCAGCGGATTGCCGATGGCTTCCTCGGGCGTCAGTGCTTTACACGTAATCGTAATTTTCTGGTCGTCAATGGAGCGCGTCTGTGCCAGCGCCTGGAGTTTTGTTTTAGCCTCTTCAAGAATCATTTTGTCTGTAGAACCTCCTTGTAACCATATTTTCTTTTGATTTCCTGCGCCTCAGGAGAAGATAGATAGGCAACAAAACGCTGTGTCCATTCACGGTTCCTTGCACCGGTTAAAACACAGGCCGAATGAACAACCGGCGGGGCTTCTTTCATTGGATAGAAGCAACCTTTGCGCCCTTTGTCCGAAGAGGCCTGCCCCAGATTGCAAAACCCGGCATCCACGGCCTCCATGGCGGCATACTGAAACACCTGGGCCAGATCCTGCGTGGTCACAAGCCTGGGTTCAACCTCTTCCCACAAACCGGCTTCCATCAACGCTTTTTGGGCGCTCGCCCCGTAAACGGCGACTTTGGGACTGGCCAGAGCGATTTTTTTGATCTTGTTTTGCCTCAGGGCATCACGCCAGTCAGCAGCCTGACAGAACTCCGTTTTCGACGACCACAGGACAACCTCACCTGCCGCAAAAACAAAGGGCTTCGAGCACAGCGCCTTGGCATACAGCAGATCTGGCCGCTCCACATCGGCGGAAATAAAAATATCGTAGGGCGCCCCGTGAATCATCTGGGCATAGAACCTGCCCGCCGATGCAAACGTCGCTTCGATCTGAATACCGGTCTCCCGCTCAAACGCAGAAGCAATTTCCTGAAAGGGTAAAATCAGACCGGCCACAACCGCCACCCGAATTTTTTCCTGCGCCAAAGCGGTACCGGGTATGCCGATGAGAATCGCAGCGCAAATCATGACAGCAAGACCACTGGCCCGTCGTAAGCATTTCACGTAAAAAGCTCCCCTATTTTTATTTTTTTTCGGACACGTCCATAAACTTCTGAAAGTCGTGATTGGCCTTTTTAAGCAGTTGATCGATTTCTTTTTCGAGCGCTTCAAACCGGCGTATGATGTCTCTGGCCTGTTGCGTGAGCATCATGCGCGTGTTTTTTTCATTTTCCACCAGCTTGATGCCCAATCGCTCTTCGGAAGCCCGAATACGCCCCCAGGCCGCGCGATAGGACATTCCCAGCGCCAAAGCGGCCGCGTTGAGACTGCGCTCTTCATCAATTGCCTTTAATATATCGTCCCTTCCCCTGCCGAAGAGAACTTTGCCTTCTTTTTCAATCCAGATTTTATATTTGATTTCCATTTGAATTTGCCTGGTCGCAAAGTTTCGAATATTCTAACATTAACAAAAATACGTTTATCTCCGATGAGATCATCAGCACATTTTTAATTATGCCACTTTTGACATATGCTTGCTCTAGCATAAGCCAAACGGGGCTGTCAATAAAATCATGTGAAATTCTGTTTGAGCAGCGGGTATTATTGAATAGATGAGGGTCATGCTTGAGGGCGTGCCGAGAAGGTGGACGATAAAGTTCTATTGTTCCGATAAAGCAAGCGTATTCTCGCGATGAATCGCGAGAATACGCTTGAAGTAAATATCAGTCTTTTTCAATTTGCACTGCACAGGCTTTGTATTCCGCCGTCTGCGTGATCGGATCGTAAACCGGATTGGTCAGCCAGTTGGCGCAGGCTTCACGGAAATGAAAGGCCATCCAGACCAGACCTTCGGGAACCTGCGCCGTCACGCGCGCTTTGACCTTGACTTTGCCACGGCGTGACTTTACAAAAATCATTTCTCCGTCGGCAATGCCCATGGCCTGCGCATCGATAGGCGAAATATCCGCCGTTTCTTCACCCAAAAGCTCATTAATGCCTTCGGAGCGTCCCGTCTGCGTCCGCGTGTGATAATGATACAGACGCCGTCCGGTGGAAAGCACAAACGGATACTCCTTGTCGGGCACTTCCGCAGGCGGGATCCAGTCAATGGGCTTTAAAACGCCCAAGCCGCAGGTAAACTTGCCGTCCTTGTGCAGCGTCGGCGTGCCGCAATGTTCTTCATTGGGCGCAGGCCACTGAAGACCGTCTTGCTCCAGACGTCGATACTTGATGCCGCCTAGTGACGGGGCCAGCACGGAAACTTCATTGTCCCAGATTTCCTGAGCGCTGTTGGAGGTCCACTCGTGACCCATGCGTTTGGCGATCTCTTTGAAGATCCACCAGTTGGGCTTGGCCTGTCCGGGAGGGGAGCTGGCCGTGCGGACGCGGTTGACGCGGCGCTCGGAGCTGGTAAACGTTCCGTCGTTTTCACTCCAGGCGGCGGCAGGCAGGATGACGTGCGCAAACCGTGTGGTTTCCGTCGGGAAGATGTCCTGGCAGACCAGGAATTCCGCCGATTGCAGCTCACGTTCCACATGGGCAATGTCCGGCTCGGTATTGGCCAGATTCTCACCGAAGACATAAAAGCCTTTGATTTTTCCCGTGGTCAGATTTTTCATCATCGTCGGCATCATCATGCCGGGCTTGTCCGGCAAGGATTTCACATTCCACGCTTTTTCAAATTTCGCGCGTGCATCAGCGTTATCGACCTTCTGATACCCAGGGAAAACGTTAGGAAGCGCGCCCATGTCGCAGGCGCCCTGGACGTTGTTCTGACCGCGAAGCGGATTGACACCGCCGCACTCGAAGCCGACGTTGCCCAAAAGCATCTGCAAATTGGCGCAGCTCATGACGTTGTTGACGCCGCAGATGTGCTCGGTAATACCCAGGGTGTACATGAGCATGGCGGGCTTGGTGGAAGCGAGTCTGCGTGCCAAATCGCGGATGGTATCGGCGGAAACGCCTGCGATCTCGGCGGCCCGCTCTGGCGGATACTCCATCGCTTTCTTTTTTATGTCTTCAAAACCCACGGTGCAGGATTCGACATATTGCTTATCATAGAGGTTTTCGCTGATCAGCACGTGAATGATGGCATTAATTAAGGCCACATCGGAGCCGACTTTGATCTGCACGTGCATTTGGGCAAAATCGACCAGATCGGTGCGCCGCGGATCAACAACGATGAGCTTCGCGCCGCCGATGGCCGCATCTTTCACAAAAGATGCGGCCACGGGATGCGCCTCAGTCATATTGGAACCAATCACTAAAATCATTTTTGCTTTCATGAAGTCAGCAAAGGAGTTTGTCATCGCGCCCGAACCGAATGATGTCGCGAGACCCGCGACAGTAGGGGCGTGTCAGGTCCTAGCGCAGTGATCGATGTTGTTGGTACCGATCACCGCGCGAAAAAGTTTCTGCATCTGATAGGAATCTTCGTTGATGCTGCGGGCGCAGCTGACGCCGGCAATGGAATCCGGTCCGTCTTTCTTTATGATTTCTTTGAACTTGGACGCCACCAAGTCAAGAGCCTCGTCCCAGGATGCTTCACGGAAATCTCCGTTTTTCTCCCGGATCAGCGGTGTTTTGAGGCGGTCCTCTGAATAGATGAAGTCATAAGCAAAGCGGCCTTTCACGCAAAGCCGTCCCAAATTGGGCTGGGCCTCTTCGACGCCCGTGACCTTGACGATCTTTCCGTCCTTGACATGGAGCCACTGCTGGCAGCCAACGCCGCAATAGGCGCAGGTGGTTCGGATCTTTTCAACTTCCCAGGGGCGTCCGAGACCTTTGGCTTTCTTTTCGGTGAGCGCTCCTACCGGGCAGACTTCCACACAATGCCCGCAGAAGACACATTCGCTTTCGTTGTAGGGACTGTCTCCACCTGTGACGATCTTACTTTCCGCGCCGCGGTAGCCTTGCGAAATCGCCCGATTAACCATAACTTCGTTGCAGGCCTGAACGCAGCGTCCGCAAAGAATGCAGCGACTGAAATCCCGAACGATAAAGGGGTTCTGATCTTCGGTCGGATAGATATCCTTCGCGTCTTTTTCCGGAAACTGAAGTTTGGTGATTTTGTAATAGTACGCCAGATCCTGAAGTTTACAGTTTCCGTTGGCTTCGCACATCAGACAGTTGTGTCGGCCGGAGGAAAGCATAAACTCTACAATCATTTTCCGGGAACGGTGTACCAGCTCCGTTTCTGTAAACACTTCCATGCCCGTGGCGACCGGTGTCGAACAGGACGCCATCAAAGACCTTGCCCCCTTGACCTCGACACAGCAGATACGGCATGCGCCCGTCGGCGCCGCCCCTTTCAGATGGCAAAGCGTGGGAATTTCAACACCGCCGTTACGAGCTGCTTCCAGGATCATTTGACCCGGGTTGAATGGCGTTTCCTTTCCATTTAGAATAAATGTGTCACTCATGAATCCTTCTCCTTTGATTTATCTTAAAACATTCCAGGCGCAGGCTGTCATCGGCTCATAGCCCTTATCCTGCATGATCATATCCAGATGCACTAAAGAGATGGCGGATACATCCAGATCGCGGGCCAACAAGTGGCCTGTGCGATACAACGTCACGAGATACTTTTTACAGGCGTCACAGACAAACGCTGACTCTTGCGTTTTGTCTTCAACATAAAAATAATCCATGCCGCTTACCGCGTCCTTTTCGCAATACGGGCATACCACGCGGGTAAAGCGCCAATCCTGACCGCAGGAGCTGCAATGCAAAAACCGCTTGCCGCCCTGTTCTTCAATGAGCGCAATCGAGGGATAGTCTCCGCAAATGGGGCAATACCCCTTATCCCATCCGAAATCCCCAAGCGCGGTGGTGGCCTCTTTTGCGCGCTGCTCCAGAACCACGCGGGCCACAAGGCTCAGAAGAAACGAGGCATTCGAGGAAGAGACGTCAAGATTTTTTTGCCATCCGTCAACCGCGCTGCCTTGAGCTTCAGGGGCGACTCTGAAGTAATCCGCCGGATTCATTTTCCCTGCCTGGATCAAATCACATAACCTCTCCATGTCTTTCGTGAGGCCGGGAAGACCTTCCGTCACGGCTTTGGCCAGTGACAGGGTCATGGGTTTTAAATCTTCATCTGATGATAAAATCTGAATTTGCCGGATCACCGGCACACCGGCTTTTAATTTTTCCTTATCGACTTTTGAAAAGTCAATGGCTGCAAGAGGTGCCGCCCCATACAATTGTCTCTGTCTTTCGATGATCGGGCCGAAGGCTTTTAAAAGCTCTGTTGCATGCGGGTTTTGTTCGACTGCGCGGTCAAGAATTTGACCCATATCGGATGCCACACTGTTTGAAATCATGAATACTCCCATTTCCCTTTTGCGGTAGATCATAAAAGCGGTAGGGAACCGCTCGCAAGCGGTTCCCTACGTTTGCAATGATTAAACGGTTTTCTTACGCGGAGTGCCCGTGGGCGTCATTTTTCTTTTCTTCGCCATAGACAATCAGCTTGCCTTCATGCTCCATCTCTTTGACC
>CAYUDM010000083.1:0-7373 GCA_964443625.1 uncultured Smithella sp.
CCGACCGGCCCCCTCTTCATTGAAGCCAACCAGGCCTGGGATCCTTATGTCTTCAGCGTGCTGGAAGACCGCTTTGTCGAAAAATTCGCCGATCTCGTGCGCATGAAATAGATTCGGAACCGCACCGTTTCTTTCATAAAAAAGGCGGCTGAAGAAAAAACTTCAACCGCCGGGATGATCTTTTCTTTAGAAAGAGCTTGCGAAAATTATTTCATTGCCTTTTTTATCTCCTCTTTGAAAGACTCAGCAACCATAGAATTCACCCAGGTCCTGTAATGCAGCCCGCTATGAGGATTATCCAGCGGGAGATCCACAATATTCTCCGATATATCTTTTACCAGGGGTTCCCAGTCTGCAAACTGAACCTTGTTTTTTAAAGCCCAATCTTTCAGAAAATCATAGGAGGCATTCATCCCGGACCAGGACAATATCACAGTTGCTTCGTTCTCTTTTGCCAGTGCAATGATCTTTTCTATGACTGGAAGCTGATCCTGAGCCGGTGTTTGACGTTCTGAATCAGCTAAAGCCGAGTCTGCCGCCGATTTTCTAATCACTTTTTCCTGTATGACATAGCGGAATCTTTTGCCGATTTCTGATTTGTAAAACACCAAACGGATGGGATGGTACAAAAGACCGTATCTCGGATTATCTTTGACGATGTTTTTATGCCGCATGCCGCTTCTAAAAAGCTGGTCATCAACCGGATCGTTATCGCATCCCATGTATAAAATGAATTTGGGCTTGCCGATCAGGCCGATATACCTTTTCAAAACAATATACGATTGCTCGCCTCCGTAGGCAGCCAGACCTAAATTAACAACGCCATATTCTTTTGAATACCGGCCTTTCCCGTTAGTGTTTTGCAGATTTAGCTTCAAATCCAGCTGAAACGGATACGATGCATCTGCAGGCAGACCGGTGCCCTGAGTGTATGAATCGCCAACCGCAAAGACTAAACTTTTATACCCCTGAAAATCGCGCTGAAAATTGATTGTGCCCAAAGCATTGACGTACATTTCCTGCTGATAATCCGTTAATGAAAGATGATGGCCCGGCATGGCTTTGTACCCCACATCAGGGTCATAATGAAACGCATCTGTAAATCCGGTGAAATGCAAAGGGGCAAAAAGCCTTAAAGCAACCTCAAGCACACCGACGGTTATAAAAATCACAAAAAGCGAGATAACAAGATTGACAAATAATCTTTTCTTCACGGCATGACTCCTGAATGGTAGTGGGATATGAACGTCCGTCTCGTATGCAGAATTCTTGCATCATTGTCAATGAAATAATTTGTTTTTTCGCGGCATAGCCTTACATTCTTTCACAAACAGATTTATTCAGATGCGGCCTTGTAGCAATAATTTTTTGAATGTGATATAAGCGCGGCGCGACGAACAAAAAGCAACAAACGAAAAAATCAAATAATTAAAGCTTTTCCTGCGCGAACGCCAGGAATTCGTATGTTTTCAGCGATCCTGCAGTCATGAAGTGGAACCAGAATATTTGAAAACCCCGCAGCGACATAAAGCGGCACACGACAATGAATGATATAAGAATTGAAACGATGAACAGATTTATCCCAAAACAGGTCACAGACCGTGAGGCAAAGGATACGGGCATGGCGATGACGCTCATCTGCCTGCTGATCGCCTTTTTCGGGAATGCGCATTTTCTTTACGGCCTGGCCATTTTGCTTCTTTTGCTCAACATGACCTGGTCCGGATTATTTAAGCCTGCGGCAAAGGTATGGTTGGGCTTTTCTCATATCCTGGGCTTTGTCATGTCCAGGGTTATTTTAAGCATTATATTCTTTGTGCTGGTCGTGCCGATTGGCTGGCTCAGGCAATCAATCGGTAAGGATTCCATGCAACTCAAAAGATGGAAGAAAGATAAGGGCTCCGTTTTTAAAGTCCGAGAGCATGAATTCAGCGCCGACGACATTGAGCATCCCTATTAATCATCAGGAGTGATTTATGGATTTTTTTCATGATCTGCTGGGCTTTTTAAAGGTTAGAAAGAAGTTTTGGCTTTTGCCGCTTATCTTGACATTGCTGCTGTTTGGAGTCCTGATCGTCATGACCAGCGGATCGGCTATTGCGCCTTTCATTTACACGCTATTCTAAATAATGGAGCGGTAAAGTGGCGGGAAAGATTCTGGGTATATCGGCTTACTATCATGACAGCGCCGCCGCTCTCCTGGTAGACGGCAAAGTTGTCGCCGCCGCACATGAAGAGCGATTTACCCGTGAAAAACACACCAGCGAATTTCCGGTACATGCCGCCCGATATTGCCTGGAAGAGGGCGGCGTTCGAATCTCCGATCTCGATTGTGTGGCGTTTTACGACAAGCCCTATCTTAAATTTGAAAGACTTCTGGAAACATATCATGCGTTTGCGCCGCGGGGCTTAGCCAGTTTCGTTTCAGCGATTCCGGTTTGGATCAAAGAAAAGCTCTTTATGCGAAAAATGCTCAAAGACAGCCTATCGGAACTGGGCGAAGGGAAAGTAAAGCTTGTCTTTCCGGAACATCATCTTTCGCATGCTGCAAGCGCTTTTTATCCATCGCCGTTTCAAGAGGCGGCAATTCTGACGATCGACGGCGTTGGTGAATGGGCCACAACGGCCATCGGCTTAGGCCAAGGGAACTCCATCAATATATTAAGAGAGCTTGATTTTCCCCATTCACTGGGCTTGCTTTACTCCGCCTTTACTTATTATTGCGGCTTCAGAGTCAATAGCGGCGAGTATAAACTCATGGGGCTTGCACCCTACGGACATGCCGACGCCGAGCAGACAAAACTTTTCAAGCAGAAAATTCTTAACCATCTGGTCGATGTGCGGGAAGATGGCTCGATTCTCCTGAATATGGAATATTTCAATTATGCCACCGGTCTAACGATGTGCAGGGATGACAAATGGCTTGCCTTGTTCGGCATCCCCAAAAGAGAACAGGAAAGCGAACTTGACCAGCCCTACATGGACATGGCCCTGGCCGTTCAACAGATTACTGAAGACATTCTGTATCTGCTTGCAAAAACGGCAAAAGAACTGACCGGCAGCGAATCTCTGGTTATGGCGGGCGGGGTGGCGCTCAACTGCGTAGCAAACGGAAAACTGCTTAAAAAAGACCTTTTCAAGAACATCTGGATACAGCCTGCAGCGGGAGATGCCGGCGGCGCGCTCGGCGCGGCCTACGCAGCCTGGCACATCGGGCAGTCCCGACCGAGGAATGTATTAAACGGACAAGACGCGATGGAAGGGGCCTATCTGGGTCCGGAGTATGGCATGGACGATATCAGACGAACGGCGAAAAAGTTTAAAGCGCCGTATCATCATTATCAGGATTACGGAAAGCTGTGCAAAGAGACGGCGGAACTGCTGAAACAGGGCATGGCGGTTGGCTGGTTCCAGGGTAGAATGGAATACGGCCCGCGCGCCCTGGGCAACCGCAGCATCCTGGGAAATCCCTGCATGCCGGACACACAAAAGAAACTCAACCTCAAAATTAAATATCGAGAAGGGTTCAGGCCTTTTGCGCCGGCAGTTTTGGAAGAAGATATTGCCGAATACTTTGTTCTGGACCGTCCATCACCCTATATGTTGCTGGTGGCGCAGGTTTGCGACAAGCGCATCAAGCCGTTGCCGGCAAATTACAATCAGATGAAAATGTACGAACGCCTCTATCATCTTCGCTCCGACGTGCCGTCGATAACGCATATCGATTATTCAGCGCGAATACAAAGTGTGAACAAAGAAACGAATGAACGCTTCTGGACCTTAATCAACGCTTTTAAGCAAAAGACGGGGCATGGCCTTGTTGTCAATACAAGCTTTAACGTCAGAGGCGAGCCGATTGTTTGCACACCGGAAGACGCCTACCGATGCTTTATGCGGACGGAGATGGATTATCTTGTGATGGGCGATTTCATTTTTGACAAGAAAGCTCAACCCAAGCTGCCCGACACAGACGATTGGAAATCAAAATTTAAATTGGATTGAAAGCAGGCAGCAGGCCTTAAAGATCTTATCCCAATTCAACGGCAAGGGACGCCTTCCTTAAAAAAAGTATTTGCAATTTTACGGCGCAGCGTTTATAAAACCGCAAATCTTCACACCACCACCTATTTTTAATCTGATTTCGTTTTTTGCCGGAGCTTCCGGTTGAAACAATATATTTTGCGATGCGCTGGTTTTTCCATAAGCTGTGTCGCGCACATGGGAGGTGCATAATGACAAAAAGCCAAAAGACCTATTCGACGAGCTTTATTCTTTTCTTAACCGTTTTCTTGACCCTCTTTTTGATGTCGGCATCGCCCGCGAAGGCGCAGCTTGTCATCGACGGTTCCCGGTCAATGTCCGTGGGCAGCTCTCAGACGCTGACCGCCACAGGCGGCAGCGGAAATTACGACTGGGCGCTGGCGGAAGGGGGAGGAAGCCTTTCCGGATCAAACGGCGCGTCTGTAACCTACACGGCGCCCGCCACCAATCCCAACTGCCAGCTCAATGCGAAAGTCTGCGTAACCGATTCCGCCGGGAAAAGATACTGCAAGTGGATTGCGGTGAACGGATATATTAGCAACAATACTGCTTACAGAATTCAATCATGTTTCAAATACGGGGGGGGGGTGGCACAACTGCCTATTATCAAAATTATAGATGTGACGGCTCTTTGTATCCCACCTCCACGATTAATAATTGCCCCGCAGGTATTCAACCGTCACAGGTAACGGTGATAGGTCATTACTCGTGGCTCGGAAACGCCGGTTTTCCTTATAACGATACACATGATGTCACAGCTCATGGTTGGGCAGCAACAGGCGATGTAAGGAATAATACCATGTTGACCAACGGCTGCTGTCCCCCGCAGTCTCTGCCGCCCGACGAATTTTCTGATCCCGACAAAGAACCCCATGATAAGGGCAATAACTGTAAAATTTCTGAAGGCATGGGATCCCGTGGCAACTTCAAAAGCGGCAACCTTTATCATTCCCAGCCTGTAGGGTCGCTGACTCTGTCGTACAACAGCATCGACACGATCAACGGGCCGGTGGGCAAAAAATGGATGCATGACTACCATACCTTACTGACCGCCTATGCCGACGCGGGTCTTGTGGTTCTTACACTTCCGGACGGCAACGTGTTCCGGTTTGTCCAGGCGGGCAATGCCTTTTATCCGGAAGACCGAACCGGCGACACGTCGCGGATCGTGAAAAACGCCGACGGGACATACACCCGCACCCTGAAAAGCAACACGCGCGAGATATTCGATGCTGCGGGCAAATTAACTTCGATTATCGATAAAAACGGCAACACCACCGCCTTGACCTACAGCGGCGGAAACCTGGCTTCCATCACCGACGGCAACGGCAGAACGACCACCATTACCTCGTCTTCCGGCCGAATCACCGGCATTGCCGATACAATGGGTCGAACCTATCAGTTGTCTTATAATGCATCCGGTTTACTGGCGTCCATCACCGATCCGCTGGGCGCCGCCTGGACCTATACATACGACGCATCCGGCCGGATGCTGACCAAAACCGATCCGGAAAACCGCAGGTTCACCTACACCTACGATGCAAACGGCAAAATCCTGTCGTCCACCGACCCGGAGAACCTGACCCGTGCCCTGACCTACATCAGCTCCACGGAAACCCGCTTCACCGAGAAAGACGGCGGGGTATGGCAATATAAGTACGATCCGATTTATTCAGTCAAAACCGAAAAAACCGATCCGCTGGGCAACACCACCTTTTACACCTACGACAGCAAGCGCAACCTGACTTCGGTCATCGAGCCGGACGGAGCGCAAACCCATTACACCTATGACGCAAGCGGCAACATGACTGCCATGACCGATGCGCTGGGCAACACAACGACCTATGCATACAACAGTCAAAACCTCGTCACATCAATCACCGACCCGAAAAACGGTGTGACTGCCTACACTTACGATACAAACGGCAATCCGACCCGGATCACCGATCCGACAAACGCGGTCACGCTCTACGCCTACGATTCGCGCGGCAATGTCACCTCAATCACCAACGCTCTGGGCAAAACTACCCAATTTGCGTACGACGCGCAAAACAATCTGACGGCCGTCACCGACCCGTTGGGCAAAACGACCCAGTTTACTTACGACGCCATGGGAAACCGCCTTTCCGTCACCGACCCGCTGGGCAATATCACCCGTTACGAATACAACGCCTTGAATCAGATGACGAAGGTCACTGATCCGCGAGGCAACGCCACGCTTTACACGTATGATTTCGCCGGTAATATCCAATCCGTGACCGACGCCCTGGGCCATCCCACGACCTATGCCTATAATTACCGGGGTAATATTACACAGATTACCGACGCCTTGAATCATATTACCAAAATGACCTACGGCCCGCAGTCCTGCGGCAGCGGCTGTGGAGGCGCGGAAAAGATATCCGCCCTGACCGATGCCTTGAATCATACCACCGCCTACACCTATGATGCCGCCGGACGTCTGATTTCGGAGCGCGATCCCCAGGGACGAACCACAACCTACGAATACGATGCCGCCGGTCGGATGACGGCCAAAACCAAACCCGACGGGCGGACCATTCGCTACTATTACGACGCGGCAGGCCGTCTTATCGAGCAGCGCTATCCCAACAACACCGTCAACCGTTTCGCTTACGATCAAAACGGCAATCTCACGGCCGCCTCCAACGCCTGGATCGCCTATTATTACAGCTACGACGCGGCCAATCGCCTGACCGGCGTAACCGACTCCAAGCTTCGCACCTTTGACTATACCTACGACGCAGCCGGCAACCGCCTTTCGATGAAATCGCCCGACGGCGCGACCACCACTTACAGTTACGACGACGCGGGACGGCTGAAACGCATCTCCAACTACAACGGCAAACACGAATTTGCCTATGACGATGCGGGCCGTCGCACTCAACTGACCTTCCCCAACGGCGCCAAGGCAACCTACACATACAACAAAAACGGGAATCTCAAACAGATCAAACATACTAAAGGTTATTTCACGATAGCCACTATCGGGTATAGCTATGATCCGATCAACAACAGGCTGACCCGGACACAGTCCGGCAACGACGCAGCATACGCCTACGACGAAATCAGCCGCCTCACCTCCACGAGCCAGAGCGAAACGTATGCCTATGACGCCGTTGGCAACCGGCTTGCCGGTCCGAAGACCACCGATACACTGACCTACAATGCCGGCAACGAGCTGATGAGCGCAAACGACGCCACCTATGAGTATGACTTAAACGGCAACCGGATCAAAAGAATCAAGGCCAACGGCGAGATCACCACCTATACCTACGACGATGAAAACCGTCTGACGCAAGTTGTTCGAGGCG
>CAYUDM010000084.1:0-7137 GCA_964443625.1 uncultured Smithella sp.
TATCCCTTTTTCATGGTTATTCTCCTCCCTTCTGTTCTTGTCCATCATCATGCGGCGTCTTGGGCCCGTGAATGATGTAATGCAAAAACGCGCCGGCCATTACGCCGCCTGCGGCCAAAAGACTCAAGGGCTTGAGCCAGCCTTTCCACAGGGTAACCGACAGCGGCACAGACGGGTCTTTGTGGATATTGGCGTAGACGTCCGGTTTTTCTTTGAGTACGTACATGAAGTGGGTGCCTTTGACGTATTTGTCGCCGTAAGTCGTGGCTTCTCCGCCCAATTGTTCGGCGCGTTTGGCCGCCACTTTCAGAATATCTTCCTTCACGCCCCACGACAGGGCGCCCGTGGGACAGGCCTTCACGCAGGCCGGTTCCATATTGTTGGTAATCCGGCTTTCACACATGTCGCATTTGTAGACCTTGTCCGTCAGAGAATCGTAGCGCGGAATCTCAAACGGGCAGGCCGCCACACATTCCTTGCAGCCGATGCATTTGTCGTGATCCAAGCCCACGGTGCCTGTGGCCTTGTTGTAATGGAGCGCGCCGCTGGGGCAAACCGTCACGCAGGCGGCGTCGGTGCAGTGCATGCAGGCTTCCTTGCGGAATAGCCACTTCACATCCCCTTCCTTCGAAACATAATCCTGGAAGTGGATCAGCATGAAAGTGCTGGGATTCAAGCTTGGCGGGTTCTGGTAAGTACCACGGTTTTCCGTCTGTGTGGCTTTAAGCGCGTTCCACTGTTTGCAGGCGAGCTGACAGCCGCGACAGGCGGTGCACTTCGAATCGTCGTAGAGTTTAATTTTCTCGGTCATCTTACTTTCCCCCCTTCTTCATCACGTTCGCCATGAAGGCCTTGCTTTCCGGAATCATGGTGTTGGGGTCCCCAATGGTTGGAACCAGGAGGTTCGCAGAGTCCCCATGCGTAAAGACTTCGGCCTTCTTATCGCCGGGGTTGTAATCTCGGTCCTTCGTCGTGATCCAGCCATAATGCCATGGAATGCCGATCTGATGAATAGGATTACCGTCGATAGTGAACGGTTTGAAGCGCGGTGTCACAATCGCGGAGCACTCAACTTCGCCGCGCGCCGAACTGACGATACAACGGTCGCCGCTCTTAATACCTTTATCTTTTGCCAGTTCTTCTCCGATTTCCACAAACATGCCGGGCTGCATCTCAGCCAACCACGGGCACCAGCGGGTTAAAACACCCGTCTGCCAATGCTCGCTGACTCGATAGGTCGAACAAACAAATGGGAACCGTGGATCACAGGTGGCAACGTTCGAATAGACATCCAGATCGGATCCTACGCCCGGTTTGTCGAATCGCTTGACAACCGGGTTGTTCTTTTGCGGCGACAGCAAATTCCCCTCAATCGGGCACTCCAGTGGCTCGTAATGCTCAGGGAAGGGGCCGTCCGCCATACCCGGACCGAAAATATGCGCCACGCCGTCCGGTTTCATAATAAAGGGCGGCCTGCCTGATCCGGGATTACCCACACCATCCGGCACATCGCCGACCCATTTGCTTCCGTTCCATTTAATGACGGCTCGGGTGGGATCCCATGGATTGCCCTGAGGATCGACAGACGCGCCATTGTAAATGATACGGCGGTTGACCGGCCACGACCAGGCCCATTCGGGATACAAACCCAGCCCTGTCGCATCAGCCTGCCCCCGGCGCATCGCCATATTGCCTTTATCGGTAATCGAATTGCAATACAACCAGTTTCCGGAGACGGTGGAGCCGTCATCCTGCAGCCAGGCAAAAGACGGCACGAGGTCGCCTTTTTTGAATTCCTTGAATTCGCCTTTTTTGGTGGGGTTTTCCACCTTTTTATCGACCAGGAAGTAGCCGTTGATCTCTCTGGCCACCATGCGTGGATCGTAATGGAAATGCTTGCCGACCATTTTTCCGTAAGGCCACGGCATTTTGGTGATGGCTTCTTTGTGAGGGCCGCCTTTCTTTTCGTAGAGCGCCTTCACTTTGAGGAAGAGTTCACTCATGATATCGCCGTCCGGCAAGGCGTTACCCACCGGATTGACCGCTTTATAGCGCCACTGCATGACGCGCCCGCTGTTGGTAATGCTGCCTTCCTTTTCGATGGAGGCGGCGCAGGGCAACATAAAGACTTCCGTCTTGATCTTCGCGGGATCCATGCCGGGACCGCGCCAAAACGAACCGGTTTCGTTGTCAAACAGGTTGACATTCACCATCCAGTCGAGCTTGCCCATGGCCTGACGGACTTTGTTGGAGTGAGCGCCGGAACAGGCCGGGTTCATCCCCCAGGCAAAAAAGCCCGTGAAATTTTCTTTATACATCTGATCAAAAAGATTCAGCCAGGAATAGTTTGCCCCGTCATCAATCTTGGGCATTGTTGCGTAAGCCTCCGCCGGGCTCATGCTTTCTCCGTACATGGCGCGCAGGAAGCTGGCTGAATATTTCGGAAAGTTCTTCCACCAGTTGAGCGAGTTGGCCTCTTTGGTTTTCGGCGTGCGTTTTTCATTGTAAACAGAAAGATTCTGCATGGATGCCGTCGGCATGCCCAGATATCCCGGCAGGATGTGGAACAGCAGAGCGTAGTCGGTGGATCCCTGAACGTTGGATTCGCCTCGCAGCGCAGCCACGCCACCGCCCGCAATGCCCATATTGCCCAAAAGCAACTGAATGATCGCCATAGTGCGGATATTCTGCGCACCGACGGTGTGCTGGGTCCAGCCCATCGCATAGAGTTCGACACCCGCTTTGTCCGGCTTGCCGGTTGATCCGTAGAGTTTGTAGACTTCAATGAGCTTTTCTTCCGGCGTTCCGGTAATCCGCGAAACCATTTCCGGTGTGTAACGGGAATAGTGTTTCTTTAAAAGCTGAAAGACACAATTCTTGTCTTTCATGGTCGGATCCTTGCGAATCACGCCATTTGCGTCGGTTTGATACGACCAGGTGTCTTTCTCATATTTGCTATTGACCAAGCCGGAAAAAACACCCTTATTGTCTCCAGGCATTTTCAGGGCCGGATTCACCAGAAAACTGGCGTTGGTATAATGTTTAATGTATTCTTCAAAATACAACTCGTTATCGAGGATATATTTGATCATGCCGCCTAAAAAAGCGATATCCGTGCCTGATCGAATCGGGGCGTACAGATTCGCTTTGGCCGCCGATTGCGTAAAACGGGGATCGACGCAGATAATCTTTGCGCCACGCTTCTCAACAGCTTCCATAATCCATTTGAAGGATATGGGATGATTGGAGGCGGGATTGCTCCCCATGATCAGGAACACATCCGTGTTTTTAAAATCGACCCAGTGATTGGTCATTGCGCCGCGTCCGAACGACTCTGCCAGAGCCGCAACAGTCGGACTGTGTCAGATACGGGCCTGATGTTCGATATAGACCAGGCCCAACCCCCTCAAGAATTTTTGGTACGTGAAACACTCCTCGTTGTCCATCGCCGCGGAACCTACAGACGCAATGCCTTCCGTGCGGTTGACAAGCTGACCTTTGCTGTTGGTTCTTTTGAAGCTTGCATCGCGGCTTTTCTTGACGTTTTCCGCGATTTTCTCAAAGGCCCAATCCCACTCGACTTCCTTCCATTCCGTGGCAAACGGTGCGCGATAAAGGGGTTTTCCCAGACGGTTTTCGTTTACAGCCATCTGATAAATCGAACCACCCTTGGAACACAGAGAACCTTTATTGATGGGGCTGTCCGGATCTCCCTCTGTGTTGATGACCCTGCCGTTGCGCGTGGAAACGATAATACTGCATCCCACGGAACAGTAAGGACAAATCGTGGTGGATTCTTTGGCGTACTTGATCTTCAGTTCCTTCGCATGCGCGGCCGTCGGTTTGAGACTAATCCCCAAACCGCTTACTGCCGCGACAGCGCCGGAGAGTTTCAAGAAACCTCTTCTGCTGACGTTCATGAATTCCTTCTCCTTTCCCCAAAAATTTACAGATCTTATTGTGATTCTTCACCCTGTTGGCACAATTTCCTAAAGAAATCAGGGCAGAAGAAACAAAGCCCGTCTCTGAATAAACAACGTTTTTACACCTGTCCGATATATATTGAATGCGGGTCATTGTCAACGCAAAATAATGTGTAATATTAATGGCTTATGTCATTAATGACATAAGAATAAATATTAATCAGATTGGGTGTGTGCATATTTTTAACTTTTATATCTTGAAAAAATGACTTTAAGTCAAAAAACAAAATAAAACGGTCTTCAGTTCGACACTTTTCCAGCACAAAAAAACTCAACCAACCTTCCTTCCCATGTGGATAGAATCGGCCAATCGCCTCATTTTTCTTCGCCTGCCCCGCAGAGACCAGCTCATTGACAGAAGCCCATCATACCGCTATAGTTCAAAATAATAATTTAACCCGGATAGAAGGAAGCATGCGCATTTATATTGGTTTTGATGACACGGACATCGTGGGATCCGACACAGGAACAGGAAAACTGGCCCGGCGGTTTGACCGTCTGCTACCCAAGGAATGCAGCGTCTGGGGGGTTGTCCGCCAGCAGCTTCTGGTGGACCCGGCCATCCCCTACACGTCTCACAACAGCTCCGCCTGCGTCGTTGTCGATAGCTCGGACTCGTTCAACGAAGATGTTTTATTGAAACAGGCCATCGACTATCTGGAAAAAGAGTCGATTCCCGGCAGCGATCCGGGACTTTGCATGATTCGCGCCGATCATCCGGCATTGACAGCGCTTACGGCATTCGGTCTGCGATGCACTCTTGAGGTTGTCACACAGAAAGACGCCATCGAAGCCGTCGGCTCGGGACATCTGTCGGGTCACGGCGGAACAAACGACGGCATTATTGGCGCTGCGGCGGCGGTGGGACTGACGGCTTCGGGATGGCACGGACGCTTCATCGAATTTTCGGGCCTGCGCGATTTTTCCGATCCGGTCAGCGTTTCGGAACTCTCACACAGCGGCATCCGCGTGGTGTCGCTGGATCGAGACGCTTGTTGTCCCCACCCCGGCAATCTCGTGATCACAAAGGGCTGGCTTCGTCCGAGACTCTGGGGACACGAAGCTGTTTTGCCCGTGTTGCCTTGCGGCCCCGACCAGTGGGAAAGTGTCGGCGGAAAAAGAAAGAAAGACAAACCCTAAACAAGAAGGAGGAAGCATCATGGCCGGAAAAATTTTTTATCGGGAAAGACACAAGGTCGGCGAAAAGGAACGAAAACCGCGTTTCAAACTGGTGGCGGTGGCGGGCGTGGACATCACCTTCTATGGTGATCACTTGAGAAAAAAGGAACTCGAAGAAATCGCCCAGGCAGTGGGCGCGGAACTGGTCTTGCTCAAAGTCCAGAAAAAAGAAGCGGATGACGATGTGGAAGTCAAAGACTGACGAGAGAAAGGAAAATAAAATATGGCGCTGATTCGGGAACGCGACGGAAAACGTCTGCATGTGAAAAGCAAGCTCATGGGTGAAAGTCTGGTGGGAAAGAAATTCATGGACAGCCTGAATGTGGCGCCGCAGGAACGCCTGTTTCCCGATGTGGATATTTTGAAAATCGGCGGCCAGTCCATCTGCGACCGGGGAGTGCAGGCGCTCCCCGCGATCGTCAAGGAAATCGTGGCCTGCAAGAAGAAACATAAAATTCTTCTGACCACCGGCGGCGGCACGCGCAGCCGCCACATTTACTCCATCGGCCTGGAGCTGGGCATGCCCACCGGCATCATCGCGAAATTCGGCAGCTCCATCTCCGAGCAAAACGCCCTGCTGCTTGCCACACTTCTGGCCCCCTGGGGCGGGATCAAGATCGGTCATGACGATGTCGTCAAACTCTACACTTATTTCTCGCAGGGCTGCATCCCCGTCATGCAAGGCATGCCGCCTTACGACTACTTTGCCCTGCCCGCCCCCAAATGGCGCATCCCCATTCACCGAACGGACGTGGGCACGCTCATTGCCGCCGACCTCATCGGCGCAAGAAGCTGCATTTTTGTCAAAGACGAACAAGGCCTTTACACAGAAGATCCCAAAAAAAATCCGAAAGCGTCGTTCATCCCGGAAATTCGCGTCAAGGATTTGCTTAAAAAAGATCTCGACGATCTCATTGTCGAGCGCCCCTGCCTCGACATTTTGCAGGCGAGCGAAGTCATCGATAAAATTCAGATCGTCAACGGCCTGGAAAAAGGCAATATCACGAAAGCGCTGGCGGGCAAACACGTAGGCACGATTATTTATAAGTAGATGAATGATGTGCTTTGGGCAAGAATCGTCTTTATGCCTTGAGAAATTGTGCGTTTAGGCGTACCGGAAGTGATCGAAAACAACCGTTCAGAGCGCCAGACGGATTAATCCTTGGTTGAAATCAACAAGGTTTCGCAAACATCTCGGAATTCTTGATCAATGGAAGCTTCCTGAGCGCATCGGTAACATAAATGATTATGGAAATCAGAGGCAACGCTTCCGCAACGCCGGCATTCGTCAACCGGCGAAGAATAAATGCATGTCGATTCGAAAGGCTTTTCGACTTTTTCCCTTTCTCTGCTGATGGCTTTTGTCTCACAGACCAATTGGCAGATCCGGCAATCAATACAATGCCCGCTGGTAAAATGATAGGCGCAAATGCCGTCCTTGATGATACGCTGCAAGGCGCCTGAAGGGCACAAAAGAACGCAAAGACCGCAATGCACGCATTGATTGTTTATGGCGATGGTTGGCCAAGACGTAGGCGGAAAGCCTTCGATCCTATTTTGACAGTAGACGTCTGCCAATCGCTTCCGCCAACTCGGCAGATAGTGTCCGGGGCTGTCTAAGGCGTGTTGCGGAAAAGACTGCGCCTCGGCATTGAGGGCATAATCCGCCGCTTCCTTTCTGCCTGCTTTCACGAATGACAAAAACAGGTCCCTTCGTGAAGTCACTTTTAATCCGGCTTCCACAGCCTTCAGGCTTTTATCAACTTTGCTTTGGCCGCTTTGATAGATCAACGTGAATCGGGGCGTATGTCCCGAGGCTGCAATCCATTCAGACGCGGTTTCAATGTTGTATTTCAGACGGGGAATCGTTTTTGCGAGGGGGCATTGTTCACATTGATCCAGACGCAGTTCGATCTCCGTTTTCAGACCCGCTTCGTACCAGCACCCTAGCGTTACGATCCCCAGACAAGCCGGC
>CAYUDM010000085.1:0-4930 GCA_964443625.1 uncultured Smithella sp.
AGGAAAAAATTCTCCTTCCGGCAAGCCTTTCTGCACAAGCCAGCCGTTTTTCCGCTTGCGCAATCGATCCGGACCGGTGCAATTTGCCGCTTGTT
This sequence comes from uncultured Smithella sp., assembly GCA_964443625.1. GTDB lineage: Bacteria > Desulfobacterota > Syntrophia > Syntrophales > Smithellaceae > UBA8904. The sequence goes on from CAYUDM010000085.1 coordinate 96, forward strand.
CTTTTAGGACATCCGGACTTGCCTCCGCAGTATTCCGCCTTTATTGTCAGGCCGAAAAACAGCCGGGTGCGGATAACCAAAGGCAACGACTCGATCAAGGTCGAGGCCGACGGCCTCAATATTCTTTTCAGTGCGCCTCTTTTCAGCCAAAACCACAAGACGTTTTCATCCTTTTGTCTGCCCTTCGACCAGCTGAGCCGTCTTTTGCGCGATCAGGGCATGAGTGAGTCGGCCATTGCCCGCACCTGGCTTTATCTGGACAATATTCTGGGCGATTATGAGATCCTCAACCAGGCGCGCGAAGCGTTTTTCGCGAAATGGCACACTGCCGACAACGCTTTTATTCCCGCCAGCACCGGGATTGAAGGACGCGTTCCGCAAGGCAATCCGCTGGCCCTTCAAGCCTGCGCTTTTTCGGGGGAGCGTCTGTCCATCCGTCAGCAGGCCTCTCCCCTGCAGGACGAGGCAACCCGTTACGGCAAGCTGTTTAGCCGTTGCGTGGTGGTGGCGCTGCCCCGCTTAAGTCTGGTCTATATCAGCGGCACGGCGGCCATCGACCGGACGGGCGCCAGTGTGCATGCGGGAAATTTCGACAGGCAACTGTCTTTTACGCTCGACGTTTTGCGTGCCATTCTGCGGGAAACGGGTGGAGATTTTTCGCAGGTGGCGCAGGCCACTGTATATCTCAAGTACGCAAAGGATTTCGAGGCGTGTCTGAAAAAACTTCAGGAAGTGGGATTTCCGCGTGAGCGCGCACTTTTTCATCTGGACACGCCGGTGTGCCGCGATGATTTGTTGTGTGAAATTGAATTAACCGCGGCGATAGAAAAGGGATAAAGGTCCGGACTCGAAAGTCCGCCCACTTAGAGGAGTCCGGTTAGAACGCTGAAGATCCGTTTTTTTTGCAGACGACACCAAAGAGTGCGGCGGGGAGATGAAAAAAAGCGGGCCGCAAGGCCCGCTTTTGGTCAATTCTATTTCCGAAGCTTTTTGTCGGTTGCCTCGAAGAGTTTGGCCAGTTCCCATTTCTTCCGTTTTTTCCAACTTCCCTTGTGATACGCATAGCTTGCCAGAAGCGGCAGCGCCGTTGTGGCTTCAGCGTAAACCATTTGCTCGCAGGAGGAGTCGACCTTTCCCCAGGAGTTGGCCTCTTTGAGCGTGGAACTCGAGCAAGCGCCGTCGCGCACGTCGGCCACGGTGATCTGCACGGCATATTTGTGCATCGGGACGTCTTTGCCCAGAATTTCGGCGCAGACGACCGTGTCTTGGGCAAAATTCTTCGGCACGCCGCCGCCGATCATTAGAAGTCCCGTGGTGCCGGCGGAGATTTTGACCATTGTCAGTTCCAGAAAATCTTTGACCGAGTCAATGGAGAGATGCCTGTCCGGCCGTTCGAACTGATGCAGCACCAGACCGAATCCGGCGGAGCTGTCCGAAAACGCCGGGCAAAAAATCGGAACCTTGTTTTCGTAAGCCGCCAAAACGAGCGAGTCTTTCTTTTTGGCATGTTTGACCAGATATTTTCCCATTTCGGCGATAAACTCCCGTGACGAATACGGCCGCGGCTCTAGCGCGTCGGCGATCTTTTTGATGCTTCGGTCGCAGGCCTGCAGGTCGTCTTCGCTGATGAAGGTGTCGTAGATGCGGTCGATGTAGAGTTCGCGAAGAAGCTTGTCATCCACAAACGGTGTGCCCTGGTAGTGTTTAAAGCCCAGCGCCTCAAAGAAATCCATATCCACAATCGACGCGCCGGTAGCGACGATGGCATCCACCATGTTATTTTTCACCAGATCCACGTATGCCTGCATGCAGCCTGCGGCGCTTGTCGAGCCGGCCAGTGTCAGGATCACGGCGCATTTTTTCTCGCGCAGCATCCGATCGTAAATGTCGGCGGCATTAGCCAGATCCCGCGCTGAAAAAGACATCTTCTTCATGGCTTCAATGATGTCCACGGCGTTGATGGCTTTGATGTCGATGTGTTCGACGGCTTTTTTCAAAAAATCCTTCTTTTTCATGGAATTTTTCCTCTTTATCCCAGCGGGATTCCCCTCATTATTTTTTCTGGTTATTAGATCATGGTCTGATAAAAGTCAATCTTTTGTGGCGTTTTCAGGATGTGGACCGTGTCTGGGTTGCTACAGGGGAAAGTCGGCTGTGAACAGTCCTAACCCCTCATGAGCCAATCAGAGTTAGGTCCACCTTGTCCGGTGTGCCGGCTGATATTTTCCTTCGCTTTTTGACGGTTTTGACGCTATACAACCCCGACGATCATCCAGGCGGGAACAGGGTTTATGGACACTTTTACGCTGGCGGCAACCAGCTTCATTATCAGTTTGTCACTTTTAATTACGGGGAAAAAAGATGCGCTCCGTCGCTCTTTTGCGGCGTTTTGCGCGGCGATCTTTGTGGCGCAAACCGCTGTTTTCTTTTCCGATATTTTTGCCGCGCCGTTTTGGAGCTACATTGAGTTTTCAGGCACGCTCGCGATGGCGCCCCTGGCCATCAACTTCTTTCTGCATTTGACGCAAAAAAGGTCGTATCTGACCAGAGGTTCCGTCGCAGTCACCACAATGATCAGTACGGCAGGCCTTGTCGCCCTTTTTTCACCCGCGGTTCGTTGGGACTATTTCCCTCCGGCCCTCAATGCTTACGCTTACATCGTTTTAGCGATCTGCTATATGGCGCTTTTTGTGCACGTCCGGAAACTGGCTCCTAGCACCGACAAACGACGGCTGCGATATCTATTGATCGCCTGTCCGGTGGCGCTGGTCGTCTGCGCCGCCGATTATCTGGGTTACTTGACGCTTGGCTCACCGCAGATCACCGGACAGGTGCTCGCTGCACTTTTGTATCTGATTTTGCTCATCGTTGCCTATCCGCAGCTTTCCGAGCTGCACGATTTTCTTGCGCGGGCCTTTGTGATTTTCGTCAGCACCGTGACGGGCGCGTGTATCTTCTACCTGGCCGCCTTTTTTTTCAGCGACAGCCTGCCGTCTTTTCCCAGTGTCATTATGGCGTCGTTTCTGATCGTCATCTCCGTGACACCGATTAAGATGATTCTTAAGAAAATATTCAGCTACTTCTATCCGAACAGTAAAGACGTTTTTACGTCTCTGTATGAGTTCGATGAAAAGCTCGAAAGAGAAAAGGCCCTGCTGCTTGCGGAGATGGCGCCGGTTTTCGCCCATGAAATCCGCAATCCTCTGGGGTCGATCAAGGGCGCGGCCCAGTACCTTCAGACGGAGGCGTCCACCGATGAACAGCACAAGCTTCTGAATGTGATTATCGAAGAGGTCAACCGCCTCAACTCCGTCGTCAGCCAGTTTCTGGATTACGCCCGTCCATTTACGCTCAAAGCCGATGTCGTCAATATCAATGACATCGTCCGGAAAGCGGTGTCCGTGATCCGGGCCAATCGTATGGCGGACAACATCACGATCGCCGAAGATTTACACGACCAACTCCCGCCGGTGGAAGCCGACGGGCAGCAGATTCTGCAAGTGATTCTCAATATTGCCCTGAATGCCATCGAAGCGATGCCCCAGGGCGGGACGCTTTCATTCCGGACAACGCGCCTGGAAACGGATGTGGGCGCGGACGCGGCGCTTTCCATCCGCGATACGGGCAGCGGCATTTCCGGGGAAGATTTGTCCAATATCTTCAAACCATTCTACACGACCAAGGAGCGCGGTGTGGGCCTGGGGCTCGCTATCTGCCAGCGTATCATGCGTGAGCATGGCGGGTCGATTCGCGTCAAATCGATATCCGGCCAGGGCAGCGTCTTTCTTCTCCGGCTTCCGATGGCGTTCAGACGGTAGAAAGTTTATGTCTTGATTTAAAAGGAAACTTCTAATAGTCCTACGCCATGAATAAAGTCTTAGTTGTTGATGATGAACTCAATATGCGCCTTGTGCTTGGCGCCATGCTCAAGAAGGAAGGCTACGACGTCGCGTCCGCCGCAGACGGCCGGGAAGCGCTTGAGATTCTCAAGTCCGGTCGGATTGCTGTCGTTATCACCGATTTGAAAATGCCGCGCATCGACGGCATGGAGCTTCTACGACGCATCACCGAGCATTATCCCGAAGTTCCGGTGGTGATGATCACTGCGCACGGCACGGTGGCCACTGCCGTGGAGGCGCTCAAAAAAGGGGCCCTTGACTATGTCACCAAACCGTTTGAACTCGACGAGCTCAAAAATGTTATTGCCAAGGCCGTAAAAACCCGCAATCTGAAGGATAATGAGCTCTACCTGCCGCCGGACGATATTGAACGGGCCGGTATGATCGGCGCCAGCGAGGCGTCCATGGCGCTTTTCGAGGCGATCCAGCGGGTGGCGCCGACCACCACAACGGTCCTGATTACCGGCGAGACCGGAACGGGCAAGGAGCTGGTCGCGGAAGCCATCCACGCCAACTCGCCGCGCCGCACCAATCCCCTCATCAAGATTAATTGCGCGGCGATCGCTGAAACGCTGATGGAAAGCGAGCTTTTCGGGTATGAAAAAGGCGCATTCACCGGCGCGGCTATCACGAAACCGGGGAAATTCGAGCTGGCGAACAAAGGCACTTTGTTTCTCGATGAAATCGGCGAGATTCCCCGCGACATGCAGGTCAAATTGCTGCGCGTTCTTCAGGAGCAAGAGTTCGAGCGGGTCGGCGGTCTTAAAACGATCAAGGTGGATGTTCGCATTGTCGCGGCGACGAACCAAAATCTTCAGCAGAGTGTGGCGGCAGGCGCATTCCGGGAAGACCTATTTTATCGTCTGAATGTTTTTCCGATTTCCCGGAGACCATCGATTTCTTTGCTGAAAAAATCACACTTCTTCTGGACAGTGG
>CAYUDM010000085.1:4940-7053 GCA_964443625.1 uncultured Smithella sp.
GTTTTTCCGATCCGCGTTCCACCGCTTCGCGAAAGACTCGACGATATCGATCTGCTGGTGGCGTATTTCATTGATAAATTCAACAAGAAACTGGAACTGTCCGTCACCGAAACGGATGATGAAGTCCGGCGCCGGTTTCGTCTGCATAGCTGGCCCGGCAACATCCGTGAGCTGGAAAACGTCATTGAAAGAATGATGCTCCTTACGAAAACAGACCGGCTTTCAGGCAATCTGCTTCCTGATGAATTCCAGATGCGGCAACCGGAGAATCCGGATGCGGAATCGGCCGACGACGGCAGGTCTTTCAAGGCGGCCATGCGGGATCATATCGAAAATGTTGAAAGCGGAATGATTGTAAAATGCCTGGAAGAAACAGACTGGAACGTGACGAAGGCGGCCAAGATTCTGGGGTTGAGCCGCAAGGGCCTGCAATTGAAAATGATCCGCTATAATCTGCGCAAATAAAAGTTTCTCAGCCGATTTCTCTGGCCTTGGACGGGAAGAGGTAGTTTTCCGTTTCGATATAGGGAAAGATTGCCACAAAGGCCTTGACCACGGCCGGGTCGAAGTGTGTACCGGAATTGGCGATAATTTCCTGCTTGGCCTGAAGCGAGCTGAACGCCTTGCGGTAGGGCCGGTCAGTGGTGAGCGCGTCATAGACGTCGGCCACCGCGATGATTCGGGCTCCCAGGGGAATATCCTCCTGGGCCGCCTTGTAGTAACCGCTGCCGTCGTACTTCTCATGATGGTGCAAAATAATCGGCAGAATGTCGCCCACGGTTTCGCCCAGCGGTTCGAGCATGTTGACGGCCAGCCAGGCGTGCTGGCGCATTTTCACGCGTTCCTGCGCGGTCAGCGCGGTGACCTTCTTCAGCACGGCCTCGCTGACGCCGATCTTGCCCAGATCGTGCAGCAGAGCGGCCACGCGGATATTTTCCACTTCGAATTCGTTGAGCCCTATTTTCTTTGCGATCATTTCGGCAATCATGGAGACGCGATGGGAATGGCTTTGGGTGTAGTTGTCGGCCGATTCGATGACCAGAGACAGCATTTCAATAATGCCGCTGTAGGTGCGTTGCAGTTCCTTGCGGGCCTCTTCTTTCTTGTCATACAAGATGCCCATGCAATAGCCGGTGAAAACGAGAAACAGTCCCCAGGTGATTAAGTCAAGCCATTTATAAAGATTTGCGTTAGAGGCCGTCTGCAGCGCGAAACTATTCGGAAACACCCAGGCCATGATCAGGATGACCGCTACGGACAGAGTTGAAGAAATAATGGCATACCGCTTGCCGAAAAAATAGGCCCCCAGCAGAACGGGCAGGTAAAAGACATTGAGAAACGCGCGCTGATTGACGATGAAGAAATAGATGAAGCAGGCCATAGCCACAAGCAGAAGAAGGATGACCAGTTCCTTGTCGATATTGATGCTGCTTTTCGTCAAACGATTGGACACGACAATCCTTTCCGCGTCATCAGGAATATAGCGGTTTTTATATGCGAGCATGGTGGAAGATGTCAATAGATTGTTTTGGCTTTTAAGTTGCAGCAATCCTGTGGCAAATTGTGAAAAGTTTTGTTAGGTAAACGAATCAGAACATAAAGGCGGCCGAAAGCCGGATCCTTTCGCCTGTCGGTTACAATAAGTCAGGGTCAAAACATCATTTCCGGTCGGGCAATGAAAAAAAAGATTATTCTAATTGCTATCGCGGTATTTGTCGTCGGGGCCGTCGCGTTGACAATGGCTGCGTGGTTCTATGTGTCTTCCCAACTGTCGCGGCTCGAAGCCTACCGCCATGAGATTACATCCTCGCTCGAAGAAGCCCTCGGTCGCAAAATCGACTATCGCGACGCGCAGGCAACGCTGACTTTGCGTGCCGGTCTGTCTTTGCGAATCGACGATCTGGCGGTTCATGAAAAGAATGCGCCGGAATATTGGCTGACAGTCCGTTCCGCTTTTTTCCGGATGGAGCTGCTTCCGCTATTGGGCGGGCGCATTGTTTTGCGGGAAGTGATCATGGATCAGCTTCGCATGCAACTGATCCGAAGCCGGGAAGGGACCTGGAACATCGACGATCTGCTGGCCGAACGAAAGCAGCCGAAATTTGCGCTGTCG
>CAYUDM010000086.1:0-6807 GCA_964443625.1 uncultured Smithella sp.
AAATGTGATGTTCCCCTGAAGATCAATCTCACTGAGTTGAACGTCGAGATCATCAAAAATTGTTTCGTAGCGGGAAAGCGACTCCTGAAAGGCATTCAGAAACGCGTCCAGCGTCGAGGGATAGCCTGAATCATCCATCGCCAGTCCATTCAATTCTCCGCAGGAATCGGATAACGATTTCATCACGATCTTCTCCTTGCACGAAAAAAATCGGGCAATGCAGCCGGAGTTTTTCTTTTGTCCTTACCGCGCTTTTCTCAAAATGCCCGTAATCACCTCTTTGGTGTAATAGGCATCCATCCTCCAGAGTCTGGCCAGGTTCACCGCATTATCAGCAATTTTTTCGATATCCGATTCCGCAATCCCAGCGCCTTGCAGCGTCACCGGCGAGCCGATGGATTCAAACCATTTCTTGAGGCGCTCTGTGGCATGATCCGCCGCTTTTGCGTCATCCGCCTGATTGATACCGAAAACTTCGCGGCCGAATCGGGCAATCTTTTCTTTTTTTCGCTCCAACGCGAAAGCCATCCAGGCCGGCAGAACAATGGAAAGCCCCGCCCCGTGCGAGACGTCATAAATCGCGCTTAAGGAATGCTCGATCATATGCGCCGGAAACGGCGTCGGGCCCAGGCCCGCGGACGCAATTCCATTGAACCCCAAAACCGCGCCCCACATCACATTGGCCCGGGCATTATAGTCGTGGGGATCTTTCAGAATGATCTCGGTGCTTTCCATGACAGTTTTGACCAATCCTTCGATGATTCTGTCTTGCAGCGGATTCAACGGCGCCGCCGCATTGAAATAGCCCTCCAGCATGTGCGTGAGAATATCGACGGCGCTGTAAGCGCTGTATTGCGGGCTTAAAGAAAAAAGAGCCGTCGGATCGAGAATGGACACCTTGGGCTGAAAAAACGGCGAAAAGCATCCATACTTAAAACAACAGTCCTCCCTCGTCAGAACGGCGCCGTTATTCATTTCCGACGCACTGGCCGATACCGTCACCACCGTCAGAACCGGTAACGCCGCCAATACCGGTTTGGAAAACGTGAAAAAATCCCAAACGTCGTGGTCCGCCGGAACGCCCGCGGCAATCGCCTTGGCCGCGTCGATCACGCTGCCTCCGCCGACGGCCAATACAACATCCGCTTTTTCGCGCCGGGCCAGGTCGATCCCTTGTGTCACATGAGACAGCACAGGGTTGGACTTGACACCCGGAAAGTCCACATACGCCACGTTTGCCTCACGCAAAGACGCCGTCACCTGATCATAGATGCCGGTTTTTTTAATGCTGTTCATGCCGTAGACCAGAAGAGCTTTTTTGCCGAAACGGGCAACTTCCTTTCCAATGGCGGGAATTTGTCCTTTCCCGAAAATGATTTTGGTCGGATTTTCAAAAATGAAATTCTGCATGGTTTTTCCCTTTCAACTGATTTTGTGATTCAAATGACGTTCAAAACGCTTCCTTTCAGACAGTCGTCCGAATAACCGGCTTGATCACCCGGCCTGCTTCCGAATCGGCCACGGCCTGATTGATCTGATCCAACCCGTAAAACGTTACGAGGCGCTCCAGTGGGAAACGGCCCTGCATGATGAACTCCACAAGCTGCGGGATGAAGATATCCGGCACACTGTCCCCCTCCACAATGCCGCGCACCGTGCGTCCGAACAGAATGGAATTCATGTCGAAGTTCACTTCCGTTCCCATTGGCGCGCCGCCTAGAAGGCCGCAGACGCCGGGCCGCCGGACGGATTCCAGCGCCTGGCGCAACACTTTCGGATGCCCCGCGCATTCGAGCGCGTAGTCCGATCCTTCACCGGTGATCTTTTTGATTTCAGCCGTCGGGTTGGCGACCGACGCATCAAGCACTCGGGTTGCGCCCAGTTCACGCGCCAGCTCCAGACGGTTGGGTTTCACATCCACGCCGATAATTTCACGGCAGCCGCAAATCTTTGCGGCCATCACGGCGGCAAGTCCCACGGACCCCAAACCGAAAACCGCGATGGACGATCCCGCTTTGACCCTCAGCGAGTTGATCACGGCGCCCGCGCCCGTTTGAATTCCGCAACCCAGCGGACCTAGGATCGAAAGCGGCGCGTCGGACCGGACTTTCACCACATTATTTTCATAGGTGAGGACATGCGTTGCAAACGACGACTGTCCGAAAAAATTGCCGTGCACCTTTTGCCCGCCTTGACGAAGCGTCGTCGATCCGTCGGACCGGACGCCGCCGAACGTCCCCATCACAGACTGGGTACAGTAAGCGGGCAGTCCCTGACGGCAGTTGGCACAAACGCCGCAATAGACGTAGCTCAAAACGACCGCGTCGCCCGGCTTGACCTTGGTAACGCGCGAGCCTGTCTGCTCGACGACACCCGCGCCTTCATGTCCCAGCACAATCGGCAGCGCAAGCGGGTTATCCCGAATCGTGAGGTCCGTATGGCACAGCCCTGTGCCTGAAATTTTCACCAGGATTTCATCCGCTCGCGGATCATCAAGCTCCAGGTCTTCCACAACAAACGGTTTCGCTTTTTCGCGAAGCACCGCGGCGCGTATTTTCATATCTGCTCCTTTGAACAATTTGCCTCAAGTCGGCCTGTAGTGCCTAAGCCGGATCGTGCGGCAGACCGCGCAACCGGGACCTATTGCGCCTGCAACCACCGCCGCGGAATGCTGCGGTCGATCTGCGATGTCTTTTCCACCGCTTCATATTCGGCTTTGGTCTTGGGCCACCAGAAATAGATTTCGGGGGTGTCCATGACCCCATCCGTGATCGTCTGAGTGCCCGTGGTCACCAGCAGACGTCCTTCAGGGGTCACGCCGTAAACTTCCATCGGAAAGTCTGTGATGTACATTGGAAAGGCCTTTGGAAACGCCTCGCGGATCTTATAGACGTCCGTTGTCGTACCGGACGCGGCGATGGCCCGCGCCAACACATGAACAAACGCGAAATTAAAGGTCGATATGGGATTGGCGGCTTTTTTATAGGCTTCACGGTACCGGGCGCCGACCAACCGCCCCTGCGTGGAAGGAATGCGCGCCCCGGCTGAGCCAATCACGTTTCCCATGATTTTCATATCTTTAAGGACGCCGACGATGTAATCGATCGTCGCCTGATCAATCAAAATGAAACCTCCCTTGAACCCCATCTGTCGGCACTGTTCGATCATGAGAGCTGTCGTATCCGAAGGCCCCCCAATCAGCAAAACGTCCGGCGCGGTGGCCAACGCGGCAGTAATGGGCGCGGAGAAATCCGTTTCTGTGTAATAGTTGGCCGGCCGATCAATGGTGATGACGCCTGCCCGCCTCTCCCAGATTTTTCGAAACACCTGCCGCCATTCTTCTCCATACGGGCCGATGGTTACCAGCATCGCGCATTTCTTCCAGCCTTTATCCATCGCCCACTGTGCGCTGATTTCCGCAAGCGAGCTGAAGGAACCGGGAGCGGCGATCACAAGCTTGTTGCCTGTGTCGGTAATCCGCGGCGTGCTGGTGAAAGCCATGATCAGAAACTCGTGTCCCTTTTCCTGATTGATGTTCATCATGGCCGCCGTGGTTGTAAAAACCGGATTAAAAACAGCGAGCGCCCCCATGGTTTGAAGACGCCGGGCATTGTTCACCGCCTGCGTGGGATCGGCCCGATCGTCCAGACGTTCGAGTTTAAATCTGTATTTTTTCCCGGAAACGGAAATGCCGCCCGCGGCGTTGATTTCCTTTACCGCCAGCTCAATGCCGTTGTAAGCGTCCTGGCCATATTCCGCCGCAAGCCCGGAAAGCGGACCGGAATATCCGATAAGAATTTCCTGCGCCTGACTCTGAGAAGAGGCAGACAAAACAAAAGCAACCGCGATGATCGTCAACACTTTCTGAATCCATTTCATGATGCTTCCCTCCTTAAAGAACCGGCGTTAGATCCATTGCCGCCCAGCGTCCCCATTCCCGGCTGGGTCCTGTAGGCAGGCAGTCCCCGGCGACAGTTGGCTTACGCCTCGTGCCTGATATTATTTACCAGGGTTTCGTCCGCACGCGGATCATCAAGATCCAGATCCTAAACAACGAACTCACTTTTTCGCGAAGCGCCGCGGTGCGTCTTTTCTTGCGCTTTTTATCTTTGTTTCCTTCCGCATTAAGGGCGCAAAAAGGCCGCTCCGGGTTTCTTCCCGCGCCTTTTAACGCATCTAAAAGTTATTCCGTTTTCAGCCAGCGGCGCGGAATGCTGCGATCGATCTGTGATGTTTTTTCAACCGCTTCATATTCCGCCTTGGTTTTGGGCCACCAGAAATACAGTTCCGGTTTATCCTTCACGCCGTTGGTAATGGTCTGTGTCGCGGTCACGACCAGAAAACGGCCACTATCCTGTACGCCGTAAACTTCCATGGGAGATTCCGTGGCATACATGACGGCCGCCTTGGGAAACGCCGCCCGGATTTTGTACACATCTGTCGTCGTGCCGGACGCGGAAATGGATCGCGCCAGCGCATGGACGAAGGCAAAGTTGAAGGTGCTTTCCGCGGTGGCCGCTCTTTTGTAGGCCGCGCGGTAGCGGGCCGCGACATTCTGACCTTCGCGCGGCGGAATGCCGGCGCCGGCCGAGCCGATGAGGTTTCCCATCGTTTTTGTTCCCTTCATGACGGTTTCAATATAGTCGAGCTTGGCCTGATCAATCATGATGAATCCGCCTTTGAACCCCATCGTGCGGCACTGTTCGATCATGAGCGCGGTCGTAGCCGACGGCCCCCCGATCAAAAGCACATCAGGCTTTGACGCCAGCGCAGCTGTGATCGGCGCAGAATAATCGGTTTCCGTGTAGTAGTTGGCCGGCCGGTCAATCGTGATCGTTCCGCCGCGTCTTTCCCAGACCTGGCGGAACACGTTGCGCCATTCTTCACCGTAGGGTCCGATCGTCGCCAGCATGGCGCAGCGCTTCCAGCCTTTTTCCATGGCCCACTGCGCGCTGATTTCCACCATCGACACGAAGGGTCCGGGCGTCACCAGCATCAGCTTGTTGCCCATATCGGTAATCCGCGGCGTCGAGGTAAACGCCAGCACGAGGAACTCACTACCTTTTTCCTGATTGATGTTCATCATCGCCGCAGCGGTATTGAAAACGGGATTGAAGACGGCGATGGCCCCCATGGACTGCAAGCGCCGGGCATTGTTTACCGCCTGAGTTGGATCGGCGCGGTCGTCAAGTCGTTGGAGTTTGAACCCGTATTTTTTCCCCGCGACGGAAATACCGCCCGCCGCATTGATTTCGTTCACCGCCAGTTCAATGCCGTTGAACACATCCTGGCCGTATTCCGCCGCAAGCCCGGAAAGCGGGCCGGAATAGCCGATAAGAATTTCCTGCGCCTGAACCTGAGCAGAGGCGGCCAGAACAAAAGCAAACGCGAGAGTCATAAACAATTTTTGAATCCACTTCATGCTTCTTTCCTCCTTAAAAACTGGCAACGCTACGACTGCCGGCTAAAGGCACGGCGGCCTTTCGCACTGTTTGCGGTTATGGCGTCACGAAGAACTGATGCGGTTGGAAAATGCAGATATTGGCGTTTCCGGCGATATTGCCGTCGGTGATTTCCACGAAATAGCCGTAACTGGTTTTGGGTTTGAGCTCTTTGCCGATCACAACCTCGCCGCGGTTGAGACCCGAATCATCACCTTTACCCATGAGCCTCTGCAGATAGATATTGTCAAACCAGGTCAGATTATTGCCGTCGAATTCCATCGGGGTGGCAGCCTGGCATAGCCGGTAAACATAAAACGCGTCGAGACCGGCCACGTCCTTGAGCGTTTCCCATCGGCAGGGAATGTTTTTCAGCGGGCTGCCGGCCGGAACCGGTTTGGTTTTCGACGGCGAAAACGAATTGACGATCCGGTCGTAATTTTTCAAGTAGGCATTGACGGCCGCGTCCGACGGCGCGTCTTTTTGAATGCGCGACTTGCGATCGACGCTACCGTCTTTTCCTTTGACCTCTATGGTGTATTCCCCTTCCTTCATAAAGCCGGTGGGCAGATTGACCATGTACCAGTAGTTGGTGATCTGCTGATCGTAGAACCAACCGTTTTTACCGAGATTTTCGTACTTTTCATTTTTAAACGCCACTTCATACCCGCCGGGACCGTAAGCAGTAATACTCTCGATGAGATCCGGCGTGGCGACACCCTGCGTGGGCAGAAGCGCCACCAAAAACTTATGGGTTTCCTTTGGCATAATGGAGCTTTCGAAATCCCAGTACACATTGCAGGCCATGATGTCGAAGATCTTAATTTCCTTTTTTTCCATAAATTACCCCCTAATCGATTTAGTATTGTTCGATAGACGCACTCAGGGAAAAACCACACAACCGAGTGCGTATTCATGCTTTTCCTCCAGCCCATCGTAGCTGGATTAAGATTCTTTAGTGTGCCGAGATGAAATAGATTACAAATAGCGTGCCGGAAAGGCTTCCAGAAAGAATAAATTATATTTATTTGTTATTATTGATTATATTACAAATAAACCGTGGCGGCAAAACACTTGACAATATGCCATGGCACACTAGCGCCCGCGCACACATGTGCCATGGCACACTAGGATTCCTCCAGCCGGTGTTCTTCGATTTTGCGATAGATGGTCCGTCGGCCGATGCCCAAAAGCTTTGCCGCCCTGGATTTATTCCAGCCGGTCTTTTGAAGCGCAGCGAGAATATCCTCCGCCTCGGGAGAGCAGGCACGGCTGTCTCTTCTCTTAGACGGCTCGTCGAGAGGATCAAAATTTCGTATATCGGCCGGGAGATGTTTGAGGGTGATCGTGCCGCCGTGGCAAAGCA
>CAYUDM010000087.1:0-6675 GCA_964443625.1 uncultured Smithella sp.
GTTAGGGTCCATGACGGGAAGAGACGCGGGTTATTGCGCGGGGTATGCAACACACGGTTTTGCCAATCCGGTTTTGGGCCGTGGATACGGCGCGGGCTTCGGCCCGGGCTTGGGGCTGGGGTTCCGGGGTGGTCGCGGCGGTCGTGGAGGCCGCTGGGGCGCTCCCTCAGCCGGTTACGGCTACGGTTACGCAGCTGCTGTCGCAGCGCCATACGCCGCGCGGCCTACGCGCGAGCAGGAAGTTGATGCACTTCAGGGGCAGGCGAAGTATTTTGAAGACGCTCTGGCGGACATCAAAAAACGCCTGGGCGAGCTGGAGAACGAAAAGTAAGCGCATTGCGGATGATGTGCAGTTTGCCGTGCGCTGAAAATAAAAACCAGCACAAATAGTATTGCGGCAAATATTTGGGAACTGAAACCCCAAGGCTTATGGTCTCAGGGTTTCAGTTCCCAAACTGAGTTCAGGATCAGACGATGAAACCGAAAGATCCGTCATTGAGTTTGAAAATATTCCCCGACGCTGTTTTACGCACGCTTTGCGCCCCGGTGGAAAACTTCAACGCCCAGCTTCGCGAATGGACGGACGAGATGTTCGAGATCATGCGCCAAAGCGAAGGCATCGGGCTTGCCGGACCCCAGGCGGGAATCTCCAGACAATTGTTTGTTTGCGCAATTGAAAACGACTCGCTTTGCCTGATCAATCCGATGATTATTCAGGGAGACAGCCAGGAGGATATGATTGAGGGATGCCTGAGTCTGCCGGATATGCATGTCAGGGTAACGCGCAACGACCGGATTCTCGTTGCCGGGTACGACATCCGGGGAAAACAGATGCAGTATAAATTGACGGGATTATGGGCGCGTGTTGTGCAGCATGAAATGGATCATCTCAAAGGCGTTTTGATCTGTGACTATGGAGAAAATGTAGATATTAAAAAGCAGGAAAGCGGCCCAGACGCCGACAATTCTGCAAAAGAACAAAAAAAAGATTATTGATCAGACAGACGCACGTTTTTGCAAAATAAGCATAAAGGAAACCCTATGACAAGGCGATTAAATACAGTTAAAATTGATGAAAGCAACTGCACCGGCTGCGGTCTGTGCGTTGACGTCTGCCCGGTCAAAGCCATTACGGTGGACGAGGTGGCAAAAATTGACCAGGGATTTTGCGCCGGCTGCTGCGTATGCATGGATGAATGCCCCAACGACGCCATTTATCTGGCAAAAAAAGAACCTGCTCCGGCGTTTCGGCCGATGGAAGCGCCTGCTTCCTCGCGGAGCTCCAAGCGGATCCCCTCATGGGCCCCTCCTCAGCGATCATCAAACAGACAGGCGGGTTTTCAGCAAACGGAGTCAGGCGGCGGGCTTCTCGGGCAAATATTTGACTTTTTCAACACGCCGAGCCGTTTAGGACAGGGACGAGGCCAAGGCTCAGGTCGCGGGCAGGGTTGCAGACGGGGCTCCGGTTCCGGCCGCGGCTCAGGCGGCGGGTGGCGTTCAGGCAACCGAAGAAACGGATGATGGCTGATAAATTATCCGAGCGAAAAGGAAAAATATTTTATGCCGTTTTACGAATACGAATGCAAAGATTGCTGCACACGTTTTGAACTACTTGTTTCAATTTCCCAAGCCGACCAGAAGCAAGCCTGTCCCCATTGTGGCGGGAAAAACACTCAAAAGCAACTTTCTGTTTTTGCCTCCAAGTCTTCTTCATCTGCCGGTACATCCGGCGGTGGATTCACTTGAGGCGCGAGTGGTTGCTGACCGCGGTCGCGGTCTTTAATCTTACTTGAGATGTTGAGGTTCAATCATACTTCCCGCTCCGAGATCGATGAAGTGCTTTGCGTATTTGCGGGCGAAGAGCTCTCTGGCCCGTTCGCCGCTGCAATGCGACGCGGCTGCATAACGGACGCCCATTCCTTTAAATCTTTCAATGATATTTAAAATATTCTCATCGCTGTCATTAAGGAGATGAAAACCACCCATGACCAATGCAAGGTCATCTTTGGGCAGAATTGATTTGGCGGCTTCCACAATCCGGACAATGCCGGGATGCGCACAGCCGGTGATGACCACCGTTCCCGCCGGTGTCTTTACCAGCACCGCCTGCTCCTGCATCGGGCCGTCGAGTTCACCCGTGGTGAAAAGCCCCGGCAGTATTTCCCGGGATTCGTCAACGGCAATGATGTTCGCGCCGTACCGCTGCATGTCTTCTTGAAAATGAACGGAGAACGAGTGAGGAAGGTACACTGGAAGATTGTTGCGCGCGTTGAGGATCGCATAGATGCCGCCCACATGATCCCAGTGCTGATGCGAAATCATCAAAAGATCAATGGATGAAGGGTCAATGCCCAGCCTTTCCAGATTGTGCGTTAAAACGATTCCATCACTGCCCGTATCAAACAGGATGTTTTTCCCTTCCTGTGCGATCAGGCAGGCAAAGCCCCAGGAGGCTTCCAGGTCATTGCGGGTGGTGTAGTTGTCGCAAATCACGGTGATGACCGGACGGGCATTTTTTTTATTCAATTGGGTCTGCATGATCGGGCCATCCTAATGATAGACTGGCAAAGCAATGTTTAAGGTTATTTTCTGAAGACATTTCCGTGTAAAAATCAAGTAAAAAAAATTCAAACCAATCATTCAAATAGATGATGTTAGTAGCAAATAGATGATTGACTCGCAAGTCGGTTAAACCTATAATCCAGCCACGTCTTTTCACTGTACCGGATGCGAGTTGATGAGGGCAACTTTGTTATTCGCGCGGTTGAAGTGTCCAAATTAGTCCAACATCTAAAAAAGTGTATTGAAGGAGAAACGCCATGTTTTCTCGATTTCTTGAACTTCTTTGAATTCAATAGGAGGAAAATTATGAAAAATACTGAAAGACGTTGGACATGTTTGGTGTTTTTATGCGTCATCCTGTGGGTCATCGCGTTGCCCGCAGTCGTCGTCGGAGATGATCTGGTGGTGACCGATAAGCGCTATAAGATCATTCGCCTTGCCGCTGATACCGCTTTTCCAGGCGTCAACGGCGCAACCATCGGCGCGGACGGTCATCTATATGTCAGTCACACGGGCAACGGGACCATTACCCGCATCGACCTCAAAACCATGAACCCCAAATCCTTCGTGAAACCTTATCTGGGCGCATTTATTCTCGACGATATTACCGCTGACGAGAAGGGAAATCTTTATGCCACGGGAACCACTCCTTTGGTGGGACAGGTTTATCGCATTGACCCAAACGGCGTGCCGGCGGTCATTGCCGATGGAATGGCGGCGCCCAATGGTATCGAATACAATAAACGCACAGGCAGGCTTTTTGTGACGGAATGCTTTCAGGGAAACAGAATCTACGAAGTTGACCCCACCGGCAAAAATCCGGCGCGTCTGCTGGTAGATAAAGACAAAATTCCTGTGCCGGAAGGGTTTGATTTCGATCCGGTCACGAATGATTTGATCATTCCCGATTTGGGAACGGGACGAATATTGCGCGTTCATCCCGACACGGGGGCGATCAGTGAACTGGCAAAAGACCTGCCCGGCTGCATCGCTCTTGCCATCGGCGCGGAACAAAAGATTTATGTGCCTTCTCTTTCAGGGATGGTCTACCGGCTGAATCTCGATGGCAGCGGTCTTGAGACGCTTGCCCAGTTGCCGCCGGGTTTGGATAATGTGGCCATCACACAAGACGGTCGCCTTTTCATCACTCATTACTGGGATGCAACGATTTATGAAGTCGCCATCGACGGCAGCGGAAAGTTCAAGCAACTGTATCCGAAAGGACCGAACCAGCCTTTGGGTCTGGTTGTAAAAGGCGAGACAGTGTTTGTTGCCGACGCCATCATGATCCGCACCGTTGCAAAGAAGAAATATTCACAGACCAGATTAAACGCCTGGGCCATTCACGGGATGCCGTTGACGCTGAGCCTGGCCGATGGTCCCGGAGATCTGTTATTCTGGACCGACTGCATTCACGGAGCGGTAGCCATCGGCAATCCGGCGACAGGGGAATTCAAAGCTGTAGCCGGAGACTTGGCGCGTCCCATGGCTGCGATGATGAGCCCTGACGGCACAAAACTTTATGTGGCAGAATATGGTAATGGACAAATCACAGCCGTCAGACTGACCGACGGCGCTAAAACGGTTGTCACCAAAGATTTAGAGGGACCGTTGGCTATGGCGCTGATAGACGGCGTTCTCTATGTCGCGGAAGCGAGAGCAGGACGCATCAGCAAGGTGAATCCCGTATCGGGTAAAAAAGAACTATTTGTCTCGTCGCTGGTTGGCAAGCCGGTCGCGCTGGCTGGTGACGGCCGGGGAAATCTTCTGGTCCTGGATGGAGCCGGGCAAAGAATTATCCGCATCAACCTCGAAACGCGCGCGCTGGATTGGATCGCCAAGAATGTTCCTGTCACCTACAGTCCGATCGGCGGGTATCCGCCCGTGGAATTTCCTTCGCCCATGACAGTGAACGCCGAGGGAGACATTTATCTCACCACAGCGGACCGCGGTCTGATCATGCTTAAAAAATTGAGGTAATGTTTTAGATGGCGCGCCGGCTGTAACCTTTGATGGAGGGGCTCTGCGGCTGGCGCGATTTTTTCGGCGGGAAAGAATCAGTTTCGAATTCCATCCATGATTCCTCGCGCTTTCATAAAAATAAACGGTTTCGACATCCGCTTAAAGAAAGTCACGTTATCGCTTTCCCACGCAAGCAGAGGTTCGAGCGTTTCTCCGTAAAAAGCTTGCTTTTCATCAACCATCCAGAACTCCTGCGCACCCTTCATGCCTTCCGGCGAAAACGCGGTCTTGTAAGACTGAACGATTTCCGGATAGCGGGCGAAGTTTAATTTTTTATCCAGGCAGATTCGATAAAGCTTTTCGTCGAAAGACGGATCAAACGAGCGCCACGCTCCCTGATACAGGATTTCGACCACCGTGTGCGGAAACGGGTCCGCCCATCTTTCGTAAGCGTAAGCGGGCAGAAAATCCTCCAGCGCCTGTTTGCGCACAAACATGAACCGGAAACGGGTCTGAAAGCCTGCCTCCCTGGCCATGGCGGATAGCAGATGTGCCTTCTGCATGCAGACGCCAAAGCCGTTTTTCAAAACGTCTCCGGGCGGGATGTCCTGCGGGTAGATCCAGTTGAAATCAATCTCGTCCCGGACAAATAAAAAAAGCCTTTCGAGCTTTTGGGCGTCCGAGGACGCCCCGGCGATGATTCGCGCCGTTTCCAATTTCAAGTCCTTTTCCGGATACTTCTGCGGAAGGTTTCCCGCGCAAGCCGAAAGTAGCAGGAAAAAGACAATTGCCAAGGCTCCCGCGGCAGGCGGGTAAAGATTCGATTTTGCGTATGCCGTTTTCTTGTTCAAAAATTATCCTTTCAGTGTTAACCAGGTTAATAATAAGCATAAAAAAATTAACGCTTTGTGGCGTCGAGCTTTGAAAAATAATCGCTGATAATTCGGTAATCCGCATCGTTCAGAGCCGTCTCGATTTCCAGAAGCGGCCCGAATGTCTCTGTGACGAACTTTTCGTGGGCCTTCGCCGCGGAGTGGCCTTTTGGGGTCAGATTGAAGATCACATCACGGCCCGTATCCAGGCGCTTGCTTTTCACCAGATAGCCCAGTCTCATGAGCTTGGCGACGAACTTGGAGGCCGCGGCCTTTGAAATGGAAAGGATCCGGGCCAACTCCGTCAGATTGCACCCAGGCGCCCCGGCGACGGCCACAACAGTGTGAATGTCGGAGGCATAAAGCAAATCGCCCGTGCCGTAATCGCGCGGCGTGCTCTCGAGCTTCTGCAGGTAGAGGTGCGATGTGTAAATCATATCCAGAATCGGTTTGCGGTTTTGCTTTTCCATGTCTTCGTAATTAACCAAGTTAACAAATATTGTCAAGAAAGAATTTTGCGAGAAAAAGAGGGGATCGTTACCGCCCGCCGTTGGAAGACGTCTTTTTCATCTGGTGATCTTCGATGGTCTTCGCAATTTTTCCCATCAGACGAAACGCCAGGGAGGGCCCATCGGTCTGATTAATGGTTCCGCTCAGATACAGATCCAGTTTTTCACAATAGTAAAGAAAAGAACCGGTTGATCCCGAATGCCCCCAGACGGGAGGCAGCTTCATCATCCTTTGCATGTACCAGGGGAACTCGACATACATCATGCCCAGCCCGTATTGCAGCGGGAAATCGATCTTTCGCCACTTTTGCATCAGCGCCAGCGTTTCAGGTTTGACCACTCGTCCTTCTTTAAGGGCTCGAAGAAAGCAAACGCCGTCTTGGGCGGTGGAGACAAGGCCCCCATCAGCCCAGTACGCGCTGTTGAGTCGGGTTTTTGTGATATTGCGGTCTTTCCAATACACGTCTGCCGGCACAGCTGCTGACCTTCCGGCGGGACCGACCATCCAGGTATTATCAAGGCCCAGCGGTTCAAAAAAGAATTCCCGGAAAACAGCAGGCAGGGGTTTTCCTGTGACGGCTTCAATGATCTTCCCCAGCAGTTGATAATTGGTGTCGGCATAGGAAGCTCCGGCGCCGGGCGCAAAATGGGGGTTCAGAGAATCCCGCGCCAGGACAATGGTTTCCTCCACGGTCCAGAAACGCTCAGGCTGCTCCACAAGCTTGTCAAAAAGGTTTTTGCCGCTTTTGTCTTTTTCGGTGTAGTAGTCC
>CAYUDM010000088.1:0-5711 GCA_964443625.1 uncultured Smithella sp.
TGGAGGGTATTCCGAAGTTGCCTATTCTTTGGATCCGTCCTCAGCTTTCCTTCGCATGTTCGGAGTAACTTCTGCGATCACCAGCCTGGAACTTTCGGCGGCCGGTTTCGTGTAATCAACCGACACGCCGAAAGAGCAGTATCCCTGCTGGTCGGGGACGGACAGCATACACAGGGTTACATCAGCCGGAAGAATCCGGTCGATGAATAAGCTCGGCAAATCGCTGTTATGGACGGCGGTGAAGACGGCGCGTCCTTCATTGATGGCCTGTCTGGAACCGGCGCCGGCAAAAAGGGAATTGTGGATAAAGTGGGACTGACACTCCGGCCGGCAATACAAAGAGTGTCCCATGGCAATTTGATGCGCAATCTCGACGTTTTGAAACTGATCCTTATGGTCGACCATTGTTTTGAGCAACAATTCGGGAGTTCCCGCGGCATGACCGGCAACGACACGGTCGCCCGATTTAATATGTGAAATCGCCTCCTCGGCGCCGACCAGCTTTTGTTGATAGACTTTTTCCCACTTCATCTTTTTCCTCCACCTTTGCGTCATGTGTGTTTGATGTTGTGCCTGGCGCCAACTACCCGCTCCTTCTTTCTGTGCCCAAAGCATGATTGATGCCAGGTGTTTTCCATCCTGAATAAACCGCGGCGGTCGCTGTTTTGGAAGGTTCAATCTGCGAGAAGCGTTTGGCGTGGATAACACAAAATATGGGGAGTTGTGCTGAGCCGAGGCAACGACTTTTCATCTTAAGAAGACGGTGGATGCGACGAGGAGATTATAAAATAGTGAGGTTAATTCAAGGGCATAAATCATAAATAGTCATCCAAGGCATTGGAGCATGCAGGACTGTCTTTAGTATCCTGAAGAGAATCTTGTCGTCCCGTATTCGTCAAGCAATCCGATTTAAGCAAGTTGCGATAATGCTCTTTGGGGAGTGGCTGCTTCTTTGAGTAAGATTGGTTGACGACTCTACGAAAGCGTAATTGCGAGCTTAGTAGGTGCATTAAAGCACCGCCCATTTCGTCATTTGGCGATAGTAATCAGGCTGATAGGACGAAAAAATGAATTCCGGAGGATTGGTGCAGAACGGCAACACTGCCTGGCTAATCTTTACATTAAGCGTTAAGATTTTGAAAATATTGGAATAATTGTATGAATTCGAATTAGAGCTTCTTGTTGATAAATTGCACCGGATGTTATGACTTGCCCCGTAATCCTGTCGTTCTGTCCGGATCATCCGGACTTTCATGCTGCGACTGATATGCAGATTGTCGTTAATAGCTGTTGAAAGCTGTATGTCCGGATGTCTTTCGCAAGGCTTTCATCGGCCGATTCCTACGGTTGGCCAATCCTTCTATCTATCTGATTATGAAGTGTTTACTTGGAAAACGTGGCTTTGACTGATGATAAAAGGGCCCCGTTTTACCAAGCTGGCCATTGACGGTCGGTCGCTTCAGGGCCGACTAATCGGATGTGGCATATATATTGCTGCTTTCAGGGATCGGTTGAGCCTGTGGCGGATGATAACAAAAGTGCTTAATTTTTTATAACTTAGCGCGCAACTAATTGATTGAAGGAAGTGTTTTTGATATGGCCCGGAAATATTTTGATGACTGGATTGAATCTGAGGACTTTGTCACACCGACCCGAACCATCACGGAAACGGACGTCGTCATGTTTGCCGCTTTGAGCGGAGATTATAATGAGCTCCATACCAGTGTGGAAGCCACCAGAGAAAACCAGTTTGGCCAAAGGATCGCGCACGGTCTTCTTATTTTAGGCATTTCCCACGGTCTTCTTTTCCGCACAGGATTTCTGGATCAGACGGCCATCGCGTTTCTAAGCGTCAATGATTGGAAGTTTCATGCGCCGGTTTTTTTCGGCGACACGATTCGGGTGCGTTTCAAGGTCAGCGGGAAAAAAGCAAGCGCAAGCAAAACAGACCGCGGAGTCGTGACGTTGTATCTGGAAGTACTCAATCAAAACGATGCCGTTGTTCAATCCGGGTACAAGGCCATCATGATCAAGCGCCTTAATAACCGGCAATCATCGTGATGGATATTAAAAACTTAAAAAGGAAGGCACCATGTATTTATTGCACACGGAAGAACTAAAGATGTTTGTCGGTCAGTTGAAAAAAATGGTCGACAGCAAGGTTGCACCCCGTGCGGCCGAAATTGATGAAAAAGGTGAATTTCCATGGGATTTGAAACAGTTGTTTCAGGAGACGGGTCTGTTCGGACTGGCCGTTCCGGAGGAGTATGGCGGAACACACCAGGGGCATCTCTATACCTGTCTTGCCGTCGAAGAAATCGCCAGAGCGTGTGTCAGCTCGTCACTTATTGTTCAGGGACAGGCGCTGGGATGGGATCCGATTCTTCTTGGGGGCACGGAAGAACAAAAAAAGAAATACGGCCCCATGGTTTCCACGGGAGAAGTCATCATTTCCTTCGGATTGACGGAACCGGGAGCGGGGTCCGATTCGGCCGCCATGTCGACCCGCGCCGTGAAAAAAGGTGACAAGTATATCATCAACGGTACCAAGTGTTTTATTACCAACGGACCGGTGGCCAATCTCATTACTGTTTTTGCCATGACGGATGCCTCCAAAGGTGTCAAAGGCATCAGCGCCTTTATTGTCCCGACGGACTCGCCGGGATACTCGGTGGCCCGATGGGAAAGCAAGATGGGCATCAAGGGGTCGCCCACGGGGCAGCTGGTGTTTGATAATGTTGAGATCCCGGAGGAAAATCTGATCGGGCAGGAAGGAAAAGGATTCGTCTATGCGATGAAAACCCTTGACCGCTCCAGGCCAGTCATTGGCGCGCAGGCCTGTGGCGTCGCCAAGGGCGCCCTTGAACAGGCCATCAAATACGCGAAGGAACGGATCCAGTTCGGCAGACCGATCGGCCAATTCCAGGGCATCAGCTGGATGCTGGCGGATATGGCTTCTGAAATCGACGCGGCCAGAAGTCTGGTGTATCAGGCGGCGCAATTGATTGACGAAGACGATCCGAATCGGAGCTATTTGTCGGCTGCAGCAAAGCTGGTTGCCTCCAACACGGCCATGAAGGTCACAACCGAAGCGCTCCAGATTGCGGGCGGCTACGGGTACATGACGGAGTTTCCTTTTGAACGGATGATGCGGGATGCAAAAATCACGCAGATCTATGAAGGGACCAACCAGATTATGAAACTGGTTATATCCAGGGAGCTTTTGAAATAAGGAAACCGCGTTGATTGAACGAAACAACAAGGAGGCTAATCATGTTTAAAGGGAAAATTATCGATTTGTCACAAGAAATATATCAGGGCATGCCCGTCTATCCGGGGCATCTCAAAACGGTGATCTGGACACATTTGTCTCACGAAGAATGCCGGCGGCAACTCGGGACGGGGTTTTCCTACGAAACCAGAGGGATCATGCTGTGCGATCACGGTCCCACGCACATCGATGCGGTCAGTCATCTGTCCAGGGATCCGGATGCGGAGTCCATCGACGAGCTGTCGCTCGAGAAGTGTATCACCTCCGCGATCTGTCTGGATGTCAG
Organism: uncultured Smithella sp.; assembly: GCA_964443625.1. Classification (GTDB taxonomy): domain Bacteria; phylum Desulfobacterota; class Syntrophia; order Syntrophales; family Smithellaceae; genus UBA8904. Next base: position 3,558 of record CAYUDM010000088.1, read on the forward strand.
CAATGTTCCCCAGAAGACGCAATTCGGCAGGAAGAAAATCGAAGAGGAACTCAAGAAGTGGAATCTGGATATCCGCAAGGGGGACACAATTCTTTTCTATACGGCCCAGTATGACCGCTACTACGGCAAGCCCGAATATATGACCGACTATCCGGGACTGGATCGGGAGGGGACGGAATTCATCATCGATCAGGGTTGTGTGAATTTCGGTGTGGACTCCTCAAGCCCTGATATGTGGTACGACAAAACCTACCCCTGCCATACCGTTTGCGCCGAAAGAAAAATCACGCACATTGAAAATCTCTGCAATCTCGACAAGGTGGTAGGCAAGCGCTTCACCTTTATCGCCCTTCCTTTGCGTATCAGGAAAGGAACGGGATCGCCGTTGCGGGCAGTCGCGGTGCTGAATGAAGAATAGCGGAGTGTTTCTCTCCCAGAAGAAAGGATAAACACGAAAATGAAATGCCCTGAAATAACATTGAAGAATAAAGTCGCTCTGATCACGGGCGCCGCCGGAGGTTTAGGCGGCGCGATTGCCTGGGCATTCGGGTCGGCCGGAGGCAGACTTTTTTTGCACGACCTTTTTGAGGATAAACTCCAGGAAATCGCGCAGGCTATGAAAACGGAAGGGATCGAAGTCGGGTATGCGGCTCAAGACATTACCGCTGCCGAGGGACCGCAGGCGCTGGTGGATGCCGCGATCAATTCAATGGGTCGGATCGATATCGTGGTCAATTCGGCGGGGATCAACCGTCCCCAGAAAGCGGAAGAGGTTTCACAGAAGAACTGGGACGACATCATCAACATCAATTTGCGTGCCATGTTCTTCGTCTCGCAAGCGGCCGGAAAGCACATGATTGAGAGAGGCGGCGGCGGAAAGATTATCAATCTCTCTTCGCAGGCCGGCTCCGTCGCGCTGCCTTTAAGAGCCGCATACTGTTCCAGCAAGGGAGCGGTCAACCAACTGACGCGGACTCTGGCCCTGGAATGGGCCAAGCATCGCATTGTGGTCAACGCGGTTGCGCCGACCTTTGTTGAAACGCCCTTTACAGCGCACATGTTTCAAGATGAGGAGTTTAAGAAATACGTCCTGGCGAGCATTCCGCTTGGCCGGATGGTGACATCTGCGGAGGTGGCCAACGCCGCCTTGTTTTTGGCGTCCGATCTCGCGGATATGATTACCGGCCATGTTTTAGCGGTCGATGGCGGGTGGACGATTCAATAGAAGCGATTGATTAAGGTGAGAGTGAGTTAACAACGTTCAATGGAGTTCTACAAAGGAGGAAACAAAATGATTCATGTAAGATTTTTCTGCAAGAGCGGCCTGATGATGCTTTTGGCGGGTCTGGTCGGCATTTCATTGATGGTCGCTTTACCGGCACCGGCTGCTGCCCAGCAAAAAACCATCAAGTACGGAACCATGCATCCTCTGACGGGTGCCTATGCCGTTTTAGGCCAGGATCAGATGCGCGCCACACAGATGGCGGTGGATGAATGGAATGCCAAAGGCGGTGTCCTGGGCCACAAGATCGTCTGGATTCACAGAGACGATGAACTCAAAGGTAATGTGGCGATCCGCCGGGTTAAAGAGCTGGTCGAAGAAGAAAAATGCGATTTCATCGGGGGAACGCTTTCGGGGTCCATTTCCCTGGCGATCAATGAATTCGCCTGTAAGACCAAAACCCCCTATGTGGCTTACTGCATGTCCGACATGGTTTTAGGCGATGATCAGTGCGAGTATGGCGCGTCTTTCATGGTCATTCCCTATTCGGCGGCCCTGGCCGTTTCCAAATACGCGTTTGAAAATGTCGGCAAAAAATGGTTTTCGATCACGGCGGATTACCGCTGGGGACACAGCCTGCTCGAAGGCTGGATGTGGCAAAGCCAGCAGATGGGTGGCCAGCACCTGGGCAACGTCTATGTTCCTTTGGGAACAACGGACTTTTCTACCTACTTTGCCAAGATCCTTGCGGCAAAACCGGATTTCATCGTTATGAACAATCTCGGCGCGGACCAAACCGCCGCCATCAAGCAGGCCAGTGAACTGGGTCTGACGAGGAACATGAAAATCTTCTGCACCAAGACCGCGCAGCACACCATCAAGGAACTGGGTTCCGCCTATAATGAAAACGTGATCGGCGGTATGACCTTCTA
>CAYUDM010000089.1:0-5701 GCA_964443625.1 uncultured Smithella sp.
CCTCCACAGAATCTGGCATCGGGCTTGAGACGGTTGCCACAGGCCGGGCAGAAATTTTTCCCGGGGGCTTTGTTTCCTTTTTCGCTCGCAGGGCAAACAAAAGATTCCCCTGCGGCTTGCTTTTGTCCCGGCACTGTCTGCCGCTTGATTCCACAGCGCTGCCGGGCTTCGGCATAAAGCTCCCAGAATTCGTTGTCCGCCGGCATGAAAGACGCGCAGTGTTTGAGTATCTGATGCGCGGTGACCGGATCGCCACAATCCAGAAATAGTTTTGCCGACGGAATCAAAACCGGAAACTGGCCGGAAATTGCGGGTTGCTGCAACAAAAACCGGTATTGCCGCATGGCGTCATCAAGGCGGCCGGCGCTTTGAAGCGCGAGGGCATAGTTGGATCGAAGCGCGAGATTATCCGGATCAAGCGCGAGCCCCAATTCAAAATAATGCGCCGCAAGATCAGCAAATCCTTCCTCTCCAAGCCGGATCGCTTCAATGGAAGCGAGCTGTGCGCCCGCCTCTTTGTAGAAAACGCACTCTTCCGGATGCGCGATCAGATAACGCTCCAGCTCATCCAGTAGAAGGTCCAGGTAAGCGCCTCGGGACGTGAAGATCTCGTTTGCATGATCTTTCCGAACGGGGAAAGGAACCGGAGGAATGTTAAGGGATTTGCAGACGCTATCTGCAAGTGCGTAAAAGCGGTAAACCGGCATATGAATCCTTCTCGGGTCGCATTAGAGAATTTTTTCCCCGCAGGCTGAACAAAACTTGGAATCTGGCTCCAGGGGCTGGCCGCAGTGGCTGCAAAAACTATCGGGATTTGCGTTGCCCGGTTTCCCTTCGTTGGTTTCCACTTTCTGTCCGCAAACGCTGCAAAATTTCATGTCCGCCGTCACAGGCGCGCCACAGGCGCAATTGCCGGGGCCGTCGTTTTCATTCAGTAACTGGCGGGATTCCGTCTGCACCCGGACAATGTCGTCTTCCAGCGTCTGTATTTGTTCATCGATCCGGCAGATGGAATAGCCCTTATTATTTATGGCGTCCACATCGATGTTCCCGTTGATGTGCATGGCGTAGGCTATCCTGCCCAGCTCTTCTATGGATTCCCGCTTTACTTTCTCCAGAGCGGATATTTGATTTCTTAATTTGGCCACGTCGAGAAGCTCTTTCGATTTTACGCTCGCTGTCGTGACGCTTCTTGCGATTCCCTGCTTTACCTTGTCTAAAAACTCCGGCATCTTGTGCTTCCTCTTAAATATTTTGTCGGATCAGGATTATAGTCAGGCCGAGCGGCCGTGTCAATTTCTTTGAATATCCTGGAAGATTTTGCCAGTTCAGCGTTTAAGCCCGGCCGGAGGAGAGGCGCCGAATTCGGCCTTACGGCAATCCATCGCGTCGGCCGGATAAGGGACCAGAATGGATTGAAGCGTGTCGCCGTACGCGCCGGGTTTCAGCCAGATCTCCTGCGCGTCTTTGGGGACAATGACGGGCATCCGGTCATGCACGGGCTTGACCAAATCATTGGCTTCGGTGGTGAGAAGCGTGCAGGTGTCCACGGGTTTTGAGTCCGGACCGATCCAGCGTTCATAAAGGCCGGCGAAGGTGAAGGGCTTTTGCGATTTTAGAAAGAATTCAAACGGGATTTTCTTTTTCCCTTCCGGTTTCCATTCATAAAATCCGTCGGCGGGAATCAGACAGCGCCTGTGTACAAAGGCGTTTTTGAAGCTGGGTTTTTGCGCGACCGTTTCGGCCCTCGCGTTGATGAGTCTGGTTCCGATGGATGGATCCTTCGCCCAGAAAGGAATCAATCCCCATAAGAAAGAGGCAAAAACATTTTGCCCGTCGAGACGGAAAACGGCCGGAATATGCTGGCCGGGGCTGACATTACGGCTGGGTGAAAAATGGACCGAAACGGAAGGGATATCAAAATCCTTCGCGATGGCTGATAAATCCGTGACCAGAACAAACCGTCCGCACATGCTTGCTTTCCCCCTGTGAGACCATTTTCAAACATTTAAGTTCATTCTTGACAATAGAACGATCGTTCTATATGGAAGGTTAATGGAAAACAAAACGGAAACAGAGATGAAAAAAGATGTGCCGGGAGCTTCGGCCGTCGGCCTAGAGGGTCTTTCCTGTTGGGTCACGATTGCGGATGGGTTTGCCTGCGGGCAGGGCGGTAAGACGCCGACAACAGCTTTTGGTCAGGCTCTCGGCTGCCGGTTTTCGGGCGTGCGGATCAACGGAGAGGTTCGGGCGGGATTTCCCTCGCCCGCGGAAGAAGAGCTGCGCGATGTGATTTCTTTTGACGAGTATCTGGTTGCGCATCCGGAAACGTCTTTTCTCCTTTCTGTCACAGGCGATTCCATGATCGGCGCGGGGATTATGGAAAAAGATCTGGTGATTGTGGAGCGTGGTCGCCAACCGAAAAACGGCGATATCATTTTGGCGGAAGTGGACGGCAACTGGACGATCAAGTATTTTCGCAAGAGGGGCAAAAACATTACGCTGGAGGCGGCCAATCCGAAATATCCGCCGATTGTTCCTCAGACGGAATTGCGCATTGCGGGGGTGGTGACGGCGCTGGCTAGAAAATATCACCGATGAACGGGCTGCGAACCCGGCAAGACTCATTTGTTTTGATTTTAAACAGCGATTGGTGTAGAGACTTGGCCGGTATTTCATCTTTCATCAACGATCTTATAGGTGCAGCAGAGCATGAAAAAAAGCAGTCCTTTGACTTTCCAGGATTTGCGGCAGATTCGGGCGCTGGGGCTCTCCAAGCGGGACGTGGAAAAACATCTGGCTGTGTATGAAAAAGGGTCCGCTTTTCTGAAACTCGTCAGGCCCTGTCTGCCCGGTGACGGGATGATTTCGCTTGCACCGGCAATGCGCGAAGCGCTGATCGCGCGGTTTGATACCCAGGCCGGTCGATACAAGCTTTTGAAGTTCGTTCCGGCCTCCGGCGCCGCCAGCCGCATGTTTGCCGCATGGTATTCGGCCGCCGCTCAGGGAAGTTTCGGCAGTGAGTCCGCCGATGCGGCGTTTTACAAAGCATTCAAGAAGATGCCCTTTGCGACGCTTCTGCTCCAGGATCCTGCCGCCCGATCTGATTTGAAAAAAAAGAATACGGCGGGCCTTCTGGATTATATTCTTTCCGTCCGGGGGTTGCAGTATGGGGAATTGCCCAAGGCGCTGATTCCGTTCCATGCCTATCCCGACGGTGAAATCCGAACGGCGATTGAAGAGCACCTGGTGGAAGCGGCAAGCTGCGTCCGGGACCGCCGGGGAAAATGCCGCCTGCATGTGACGCTGTCGCCTGAGCATATCAAGGCGGTCCGGTCAAGGATCAAGGCTGTAAAAACACGTTATGAGCAGCGTTACAATGTTCAATATTCCATAGCCTATTCCGTTCAGGCGCCGCAAACGAGCCGGCTTGCAGTGGATGAGCAAAACAACCCGTTTCGGGGAGCCGACGGGCGGCTCGTCTTTCGCCCCGGAGGACACGGGGCGCTTCTGGCCAATCTCAATGCGCTGTCCGCGGATCTGATTTTTGTAAAAAACATTGATAATATTGTTCCGGAACGCCTTTGGGAAAAAAGTCTACCCTATAAAAAAATGCTGGGCGGTTTGGCGATGGATATCCGGCAGACGATGTTTACCATGTTGCGCGATCTGGAGACGGGCCGAATGGATGAGGCGGGGTTTAATCGCTGCACCGATTATTGCCGACGCGTGCTGTGCCGCGTCCTTCCGAACGGTTTTGACGCTTTTTCTTCCGCGCGAAAAAGGAAGGTTTTGTTTTCCGTTTTGAACCGGCCGCTGCGTGTGTGTGCGATGGTGCGAAACGAAGGCGAACCGGGGGGCGGCCCGTTCTGGGTGGAAGAGCGCGACGGCTCTCAGACGCTGCAAATCGTGGAATCCGCTCACGTCAATCCCGATGACGCTAGGCAGCAGGCCATCTGGCGGCAGGCGGCCTATTTCAATCCCGTCGATATGGTCTTATGCATTCGGGACCTCAAAGGAAAGCCTTTTGACCTGAAGAAGTTCGTGGATGAAGACGCCTACCTCATCAGCGCCAAGACGGAAAAAGGCCGTAATCTTCTGGCGCAGGAATTGCCGGGGTTGTGGAACGGGGGGATGGCCTACTGGAATACTGTGTTTGTGGAGATGCCGGTTGCGACGTTCAATCCCGTTAAAACCGTGGATGATCTGCTGCGTCCGCAACATCAATCACCCGGACAGACCAAGCGGATCAAAGCATAAACCGTTCACAGTCTTCTTTGGCGAGCGCCTTGGCGACAAGCGTGATCGATTTGCTTCCTTTGCGGCAGATAACATCGGCTTCGTGATCAGCCGGCGCGTCGGAGTAGCGAACGCAAAGCGCCGCCGCCAGAAATTTTGCCGACTCGTTGCCATAGGGAACGACGACCAACGGACCCGCCCAGGTCGCCATGTTTAAAACCAGATCATTCTCATCCACCAGTTTGCGTAGCTCGTCATTGTCCGCCTTGTTCCGTCCGACAATGATTTTCGTGCCGTCTTCGCTTCGGAAGTGCCGTCCGTATTTCAGAAATTCGTAGTCCCTTATCCGGCGGTCTTCGCCGTGCGCCATCAGATCGCGCAGTCTCGCCGAAAACATGGGGTCCGTCAGAAGGCAGCCGCCGGCCGGCGGCGCATATGAGCGAATGCCGAATTCATCGGCGAGGCGCATCTGGTCCTTCCGGCCGCGTCCGGAAAGGCCCAAAAGAGCCTCGCGGTTGATTCTACCCTCCCGCTCCGCTTTGATCGGGTCGAGCAGTTTTGCCGAAAGGGGGCGAAGGATATAATCGGCGTAGCCCGAATTCTTGGCGACAATATACAGGGATTGTTTGGTCTGGGACATTGGCCGCTGACCCATGACCTCACCGGTCAGGATGAAGTCGGCGCCGGTTTCAATCATTTTATCACCGGAGATTTTGAGCATCAGCGTGTGGCAGTCAATGCAGGGATTCATGTTTTTGCCGAAACCGTAGCGGGGCGATTTCAGCATGGCCAGATGCGCCTCGGTAATGTCTTCGACGATAAGCGGCAGGCCGATCTGACGCGCGGCGTCCTTCGCTTTGGCCGCGCCGAAAAAGGGTGTGGTGAATGTCAGGCATGTCACGTCGATATTTTGCCGGGCGACGACTAAAGCGGCGAGCATGCTGTCGAGTCCGCCCGAAAACAGAGCAATGGCTTGAGTCATGGTCAATACCGCAGAATATGAGCGCCCCAACCCTCTGCCAGCAGGCCTTGGACCTGGTCATCGAACAGGGCGTTGACGGCGTAGAAGGTCTTGACGGATTTGATTTTTGTTCCCGAAAAGCCGATGGTGTAAGGTGCTTGTCGGATGTCCGTTCCGGAAAAGGTGAAGTGTCCGGTCGCAAACGGCAATCCGAAGCCGCGCAGAATTTTCTCCAGGGTTTCAAGGCGGGGTTCCGCGTCCGGGATGATGATCAGCGCATTGCCCGCTTTTTCAAGCATATTGACAAACTGCGGAGGCAGGCTTCGGGACAGCAAAATGCGCTTGCGCCCTTCATGCTCGGCGACCAGGTCGGCCTTGATCGACAAGTTGAATCCGTCGCGGGCAATATCGAACACCTGGACGTCAATGTCTTTTTGAACGTCGATGTTCAGGAGGGTTAGAAGTTCGGACGCGAACGCCAGGGCGTCGTTGGCCGGAAGG
>CAYUDM010000090.1:0-547 GCA_964443625.1 uncultured Smithella sp.
AAGGCGGCGGCACGCCCGCGCTTCGGCCTTCCCTGCGCTTTGTCAATCGAATCTTGAAGTCCTGACCGCCGCTCTTCCATGAAAAACCATTTTATTTGAAAATCCCGCTTTCCACATGCTTTTCCGTTAACGTTTTAACGCTGTATTTTTTCAGCAAAACGAACCGCATTCTCTAGGTTGATAGGTTCTTCTACCGTTTTGTCCGTCTGAGCTTAAAAAAACCGAAAGGAGACAATTCCCTGAATTTTTTTCAGGTCAGGGTGAAATAATTCGGCGATGGAGAGTACAACCAACGATCGTTGTGTTTAAAGACGTCATTTATGCTCAATGTACACAATAAATCATGTGTTTAGAATGCATCTGGCTTGTGTGTCTTATATAACATATTGACAAGAAAATGAAAGCTGACTTAATATGACCATCAGTCAATGCGCGATGCGCTTGGGATCGCCGAAAAAGAAAGAAAGGAATTAAAACGAAGCGGGCATAAGCGATGATGTTATAAGGCATACAGCCAATCGTTTTTTTTCAGGAACATATGTTTTAT
>CAYUDM010000090.1:637-931 GCA_964443625.1 uncultured Smithella sp.
GGCTTTTGTATCGTAATGATTCATTTTTGACACGTCTGACTGATGAAGTTGTCGAGCCGGGCTATCCCCCCTGTTGTGCATTCTCTTGTGATTCAGATTTCCCAACGCCTAGGCAACCCGACAGCGCAACAGTTAATGGAAGAAAAGGCAGGGGCTTTTCCGCCTCATAGAATTATCGAAGCAACTGAGCGCTTTTAGACATGAAAGGAAGGTTAGTGAAATGAAAAAAGAAGAGAAAAAAGGCGCATTATTTTCAAAATGGTCCCGCCGTACTTTTTTGAAGGTGTCTGCCGC
>CAYUDM010000090.1:941-5287 GCA_964443625.1 uncultured Smithella sp.
GTGGCCACAGGTGCGGTGGCATCAGACCCTTTCGGCACAGGCATGAAGGCTTTGGCGGTGGCACAGGAGAGGAAGGCTGCCGCTACCAGTAAGGAAACGCTGTTTTCAACCGTGTGCCGATCAAATTGTTTTCAGTGTTGTCGTTTGAACGCTCATGTGCGTGATGGCAAGATTGTCAAAACAACGCCGGCTCCGTATCCGGATGGCATCTATACCGGGATCTGTCTGAAAGGGTTGTCTTTGGTCCAAAGAACCTATAGCCCAACCCGCGTTAAATATCCCATGCGTCGGGTCGGGAAGAGGGGCGAAGATCGATGGGAAAGAATTTCATGGGAAACGGCGATCAATGAAATTTCTGAGAAGTTTACGGCCGTTCAGTCAAAGCATGGTCCCGAGGCCCTGATGTTCGACATCGCATCGGGCGATTACGGCTTTGTCAACGGATGCCTGGGCATGTATCAAAGATTCGCGAATTCAATCGGTGCCAGCAAGTTGAATGTCTGCTACGATCAGGCGACAGGGCATGGATCGGATCGCGTCATCGGCGGCGGTGTCTGGCTGTGGGGAAGTGAACCCATGACCCTGCTGGATGCGAAGAAAATCATTATCTGGGGTTCCAATCCGGTTTACTCAACGCCTCAAAACTGGCGCATTATTAAAGAAGCGCAAAGAAAAGGGGCCAAAGTCATCGACATTGATGTCATCTACTCGGCAACGGCGAATAAATCCGATGAATTTATTCCCATCGTTCCCGGGTCTGACTTAATGCTCGCCCTGGCGATGACGAATTACATTATCGGTCATAATTTGATCAATGTTCCGTTTATGAAAGCGAGAACCACCGCTCCTTTCCTTGTTCGGAAAGATAACGGTAAAATGTTGCGCAAAAGTGATTTTGATTCCCTGGCAGATCCCAAAGAAGATGATTTCTATGTTTGGGACAGTGTTGCCAATCAACCGGTTTTGTTGAAATCGGGTCCCAAAGATGTGGCAATTGAAGGAACTTACAACGTGAAGGGCGTGGATGTTGAAACGGTCTTTACGCTGCTTAAGAATCACGTGAAGCAATACACTGTGGAAAAAGCCAGCGAACTGACCAAAATTCCCGTCGAAAAGATTGAGTATCTGGCCAGGACCTATGCCGACAGTCCCACCATGGTCTATACCAATTACGGCATCGATCATTATCAAAACGGCCATTTGTGGGCATTTGCCGCCTTCGTCATGGCATCGATCACGGGCAATATCGGTGTGAAAGGCGCGGGGTTTGTCGGAAATTATGTCATGTATATGCCCTTGAATTATCGAGGCGCCTTCTATACTAACGGCAAAATGGCAACGTCCAAAATACCGCAAACCATTTTCCATCAGGTCGTCAAAGATCAGGCCCTGGCCGGGAAGCCTTATCCCATCAAGGCGATGTTAACATTTTGTTCCAATTCCATGAGCAATATGGGTCAGCAGAACGTCTGGTTTACGGATATTGTGCCCAACATTGATTTTCATGTTGTGATCGACTTTGAACTGACCGACACGGCCAGATATGCCGATATTGTTCTTCCTGCGGCTTTCTGGATGGAAGTCGACGACCTGCGCGTCTCTTACAACAATCCGTATATGATGATGCAGGAAAAGGCGATTGAGCCTCTATACGAAAGCAAGCCGCCCGTCGAGATTTTCGGCATGATCGCGCGCAAGATGGGGCTGGAGCAATTTTTCCCGAAAGGTGTTGATGACACATACTGGGTCAAAATGATGTTGGATAGTGACGGCCTGCGCAAAATGAACGTGACCTATGATCGCTTGAAAGCCGAAAAAGCCGTCCGTGTACAGGGAACTTCCGAAGAACCCTACATCCGCGGCGAGAAGTACTTTTTAACAAAAAGCGCCGGCCGGGCGCAGCTTTATGCGGAAAACCCTTTACCCCGCGTCAATTACGGTCAGGATTTAGCGCAAATAACCAAAAAAGAAAGATTGCCCTACTTCAAAGCTCCGGCGGAAGCGTGGCATGATAATCCCTTATTCAAGAAATATCCGCTGGTCTACATTCAGGAGCACTCCCGATACCGGGTTCATTCCCAGTGGTTTAATACGCCGATGCTGCGGGAACTCGATCCGGAACCGCTGGCCAAGATCAGTCGTAAGGACGCCGAAGCCCGAAAGATCAAGACGGGCGATATTGTCGAGGTCTTCAATGATCGTGGCCGGGCGGTCTTGAAAGCGGAAATCAACGACGCCATCAGTCCTGGCGTTTTGTCCATTCCCAAGGGGTGGCAGCGGGACCAATTCATCAAGGGATGCTATCAGGAATTGACCAGCACGACGTCGGATCCGATGGCCGTCAATTTTGCGTATTTTGACTGCCTGGTCGATGTCAGAAAGGTATAAAGGAGGGAAATAACATGCGATATGCAATGGCGATAGATCTGGATCGTTGTACCGGCTGCCAGTCTTGTACGGTGGCGTGCAAAGTTGAAAACAATCTGCCCAATCAAATCTGGTGGAATCGGATTATCACGGTTGGCGGGGAGAATCCCGATACACCCAAGGGAACTTTTCCCGACTTAAAAATGGAATTTTTACCCGTAAATTGTCAGCATTGTGAAAATCCGCCCTGTACCGCGGTTTGTCCTGTCAATGCGACGTATAAACGAGACGATGGCATCGTGATCCAGGATTACGACAAATGCATTGGTTGCCGGTTGTGCATCACGGCATGCCCCTACAGCGGGGTGAGACAGTTCAACGCAAAGAAACCGGAATATGCCATTGAGGTTGTCATGGGTGACGACGGCGTAGCGCCTCATAAGGAAAAGGTTGTGGAAAAATGCACTTTCTGCACGCATCGTCTGGCGAAAGGGCTGGAGCCTGCCTGTATCCATGCATGCCAGAATCTGGCCCGTTTTTTCGGCGATCTTGATGACCCTCAAAGCGACGTCAGCAAAGCGATCAAAGATCGCCGCTACGTGAAGCTGCTTGATAAAAAAGGCACCAAGCCTTCTATCTTTTACTTAACGTAGCGAAAGACCGCGTAGAAAACCTTTTGCCTTACCGGCGCCTTGTTCGATGGGGGCTTGCCGGTAAGGCAATTTCGTAATCGTTGGTCAATAAGGTCTGCGGGAAATGTATGGACAGGTGTATGACATGGCTGATTTGAAAGAAGTAAACACAGAAGAACGGGAGATTTTAAGATGCATTGCCGCGTCGGATATGTATAGATTGTTGTTTCTCTCGTTGCATTTTCCGACGGAAGAATTGGCGTCGGGTTTGTTGGACGGCCGTTTTAGTCATGATGTTATGTCCATTTTCGAAGAGTTGGACTTCCCCACACAAGAATGCGGGGCAATCAGAACTCAATTGGATGCTTTGCGCGGAGACGAAAAGAACAAAGAAAAATTGCTGACTGCGTTGCGTCGGGAATATACTCGATTATTTACCCACCCAAAAAAACCGGCCATAGCCATCTACGAAACAACCTTTCTTTATAACCCTGAAGATGAACTTCAATCCAGGCCGTCTCTGTTTATCAGCCCGGCTGCGCGTGACGCCGAACGTTGCTACAAGAAGGCGGGACTGGAAATGTCGCGGGAGATCAATGAGCCCGCCGATCACATCGCCACGCAGATGGAATTTATGATGTATCTGTATTTGCAAAAAGCAAAAAGCATCCGGGACGGCAATCGCGAGGAAGGGGCGACAAGAGACGATGAAATCAGGGAATTTCTCCAGTCCCATTTACAAAAATGGGCGAAGAACTTTTTTGATCTGTGTATTTCATCCAGTCAGATCGATTTTTACAAGGCGATCGGTGAAATAGGGAGCCTCTGCATGGCCAGGATGCTGATCGTGGAATAAAGCATCGCCGATGCCGTTTGTCTGTCGGCGGCAACTTTTATAAACGGTCGGCGCCGACAAGAGATAATGTTTGGTGTCCTCTTTCGCAGGCTTCTTCGATTCAGGCCGGAGTGGGAATGGTGGCATAGCATGTTGTTCGATAAAGGTCATTCAATCACGATTGCCGGAGAAAGGTGTTTGAACCGGAGATATCGAGGCCTCGCGTGCAATCACTGCAAAAGTTTGTGCCCATCGGATGCTATCCGTTTCCATGAAAACAGAATTGTTCTGGACAAAGATCAATGCGCCGGTTGCGGTCTGTGCTTCAGTGAGTGCCCCACTGAGGTTTTTGGTTCCAGACGTTGGGATGAAACGTCGATTATCGGAAGAATCGAAGAAAGAGGTTGGACGGTTACGGAATTCTTTTGCGGGCGGCACTTGCACCCCTATCTGGATGCCCTGATGGACAGGAACAGCACACCGGCGGTGGCGCCGAAGCAGGCGAAGTTCCA
>CAYUDM010000091.1:0-5242 GCA_964443625.1 uncultured Smithella sp.
GTCCGGAAGTCACAGGATTTGGCGCCGCCGGCCATGCGGATGCCGATTTCACGCGTCCGTGCCGGGACCGACACCAGCATGATATTCATGATACCGATGCAACCCACGAGCAGCGATACGCCGGCGATCGCAGCAAGTAAAAGAGACATAACCTTTTGCGCCTGTTCGGTCAGTTGCAGCATCTGCGTGAGATTGCGGACGGTGAAGTCGTCATCCTGCATCGGTCCGATGCGATGCCGCTGGCGAAGCAGTTGTTTGATTTGTTCTTCGGCCCGGCCAAGATCTTCCGTGCTTGTCGCTTTAACCATGATGGCGTGAACGCTGCCGGGAATCCTTCTGCCGAACAGATTTCTTTCCGCAGCCATGATAGGCACATAGATGATATCGTCCTGATCCTGGCCCATCATCGACTGGCCCTTTGAGTTTAAAACGCCCACGACGGTAAACGGGACTTTCCGGATGCGGAGAGTTTGATCTATTGGATTGGCGTTGCCGAATAGATTGTCTGCGACGGTTTGTCCCAGAATGCAGACTTTCGCGGCGCTGCGAATTTCCTGTTCATAAAAATTACGACCCGAAGCCAGCGTCCAATCACGAACGCCCAGCATATCCTGAGTGGTGCCCAAAACGGCCGTGGCCCAGTTAGCGTTGCCGAACACCACCTGACCTGATCCGCTAATGAGAGGCGCGGCAAGCAAAACAGAGGAGCACTCGGAGGCGATGGCTTCCGCGTCACTGCGCGTCAGACTTTGATAAGATCCGTATCCCATTCGGACACCACCGGCGGTGGTCGACCCGGGAACCACGATCAGCAGATTGCTGCCCACTGTGGCGATTTGTTCGGATAGTTTGGTGCTGGCACCCTTGCCTACAGCCAGCATCGCAATCACGGCAGCAACACCGATGATGATGCCCAACATGGTGAGCGCCGAGCGCATCTTGTTGACCCGCAAGGCCCGAAGAGCGATTTTAATGATCGAAGGCAGATGAATCATGGTCGGTTTACCTCGTCGCTCACGATCCGACCGTCGAGAAAGCGGACAATGCGCTTGCTGTAGGCGGAAATATCCGGTTCATGCGTGACCAAAACAATTGTGATGCCTTTTTGCTCGTTGAGCCGGACGAAGAGTTCCATGATTTCGACGCTGGTTTTGGTGTCGAGGTTACCGGTTGGTTCATCGGCCAGAATCAGCGGGGCGTTATTGACCAGCGCGCGCGCGATCGCGACGCGCTGCTGCTGTCCGCCGGAAAGCTGGTTGGGGTGGTGATGACGCCGGTCGTCCAGACCGAGCAGGGAAAGCGCCTTGCGGGCCCGTTCCCGTCGTTCTTTCGGCCCGATGGGTAGGGTGCTGTACAAAAGCGGAACCTCGACATTTTCCAGTGCGGACGTGCGGGAAAGCAGATTGAATCCCTGAAAGACAAAACCTATTTTTTCATTGCGAATACGGGCCAGATCATCGCGGCCCATGCGGCTTACATCCGTGCCGTCTAGAAGATAGCGGCCGGCGCTGGCTTTGTCCAGACAGCCGGCCACGTTCATGAATGTGGACTTGCCTGATCCTGAAGGGCCCATCACTGCTACAAATTCACCGGCGGAAATAGCAATCGAGACGCCATCGAGTGCGTGTACGACGCTGTCGCCGACATCGTATTTTTTTTCAAGTCGGTCCGTTTTGATTAAAGCCATTATCTTAGAAATCCTCGTCCCGGCGGCCGGGGCGTTTGCCCGGTTGAGGTTGTTTTATTGTTCATCAGTTCGGTGATCACGGCGTCACCCGCTTGAATATCGTCCGGGAAAACTTCTGTGTACAGGTTGTCGCTGATGCCCAGGGAAAGCAAAACACGCCGGGGCTTTTTGTCATCGAGTACCCACACGCCCGGCCCTTTGGGTGCGTCGGCCGTGAGCGAAGGATCTGGAATCCGCAGGCGCAGCGCGGCATTGGGCACGCGCAGAATGTCTTTTTTATCGGCGTAAATGACGGAGACATTGGCTGTCATGCCGGGTTTGAGTTTAAGCTCGGGGTTGGCAACGTGAACGATCACGTCATAGGTCACCACATTTTGCACGGTTGTGGGCGCATTGCGGATTTCCGATACGTTGCCCTGAAACGTCATGTCGGGATAGGCGTCCACCGTGAAAGTCACGGGCTGGCGGGTGCGGATTTTGCCGATATCCGCCTCGTCGACGCTGGTGTTCACCTGCATCTTGGTTAAATCCTGGGCGATGGTGAAAAGCGTCGGCGTTTGGAAACTGGCGGCGACTGTCTGTCCCACGTCCACGGCGCGGGAAATCACCGTGCCGTTAACCGGCGAGACGATGCGGGTGTAGCGCAGATTCGTTCGGGCGATGGTCTGCGCGGCGCGCGCCTGCTGCACTTGCGCTTCGGCGGCCTTGATCTGGGCAAGCGCGGAAAGATAACTGGTTTCGGAAACGTCCAGGTCGTGCCGGGAAATGAAATTTTTCTCAAAGAGTATCTTGTTCCGTTCGAATACATTCACTGTGTCGCGAAGCGCCACTTTGGCTTTTTCCAGACCGGCCTGGGCCATCAGAAGATTGGCCTCGGATTGTTCCACCTGGGCTTCGAAGGTTGACGAATCAATCTGTGCCAGGAGCTGTCCTTGTCTGACCTGGGAATTGAAATCGGCATAAAGCGCTTTGATTGTGCCTGATACCTGCGTGCCGACCTGCACAGTGGTGACCGCGTTAACCGTTCCGGTTGCGGACACTGTTGCGCGGATATCGCCCCGATCGACTTTTTGAGTGATGTAGTCAGTCGCCTTTTCACTCTTCTTGAAAAACACAAGATATCCGGCGACAAGTAGGATCAGGATGAGAATCGATGGAATTAGTATTTTTTTCATTGAATCGCCCCCATGGCTTTTTCCAGACCGGCCTGCGCGATTGAAAAATCGGCAAGAGCCGCGATATAGATCATCTTTGCGTTGTTGAGCTGGATCATCGCATCGGTTATTTCGATGGAGCTGCCAACGCCTGTGGCATAACGACCGCGTGCAAGTTCAAGGTTTTCTTCGGACTGCCGGACAATGACTTTGCCTGCCGAAATGCGCTCAAATGCTTCGGTGCGGTTGAGCCAAGCGGATTGCACATCCAGAGAAATAGCCTGACGCAAGGCCTCTTCGTTGGATTTTGCGGCGCGAGCGCCAGCTTTGGCTTCGTCGACCGCGTATTTGGTGGACAGGCCGCTGAAAATCGGTACGGCGAGCGAGACGCCGATATTCCATGAATCGTTCATGGACGTATCATCACCGCTGTAGCCGTAAGCGGCGCCCCCGGAAAGAACGGGAAGGTAATGTTTACGGGCCAGATCAACCTGCTTTTCCAGCGCCAGCCTTCTTTTTTCAAAGGATTGCAGATCCGCACGGTTGTTTAAGGCACGAGACAGGGCTTCTTCAAAGGACAGTTCATCCATGTCGGGGCTGAATTCCTCCAAAACGCGGTAAAACGGGGCAGATGAGATGCCCATGGCTTTATTGAGAGACGCTTGTCCCAGTTTCAGAGCGTTTTGCGCCGACAGGAGTTGAATGCGGGAGTTGGTCAAATTCACTTCAGCACTGGTGACATCGATTTTCGAAGTCCTACCGGTTTCATAAAACGTCTTGGCTATCTGATAATACTCCTCGAACTGCTTGACGGTTTCCTGCGCTACTTTTGCGCTCATGGCGGACTTTACGACGTTATAAAATGCCTGTTTGACGCCATAAATGACGGATGCACGGACGTCCTGATAGTCATTGCGGGTGGCTTGGGTCTGAAGCGTTGATATATCGACCTGTGTCCATGTTTTTCCGAAATCGAAAAGCGTCTGGTTGAGGTTGAGTGTGTGGGAATAAGCGTTATATGGATCACTGCGCAGCGCGGTGGCCGGCGGACCAATCCGGGAATAGCCGGAGCTAAAGCCGACCTGGGGGAGGTAGCCCGACCGGGCCTGACCGATTCTACTTTCTGCCTGCGTAATTGCCGCTCCGGCGGCCTGGAGCGAGGGATGATTGTCAAGCGCGATTTCGATGCACTGTTGAAGAGAAAGTTCCTGATCGGCCATGATGGCCTCAGCGGCCTGCGTGATGTGACCGAGTGAGCAAAACAGAACGATCCAAATCAAAATGATAATTTTTTTCATCTTCACCAACATGTGACTTAAAGAGATTTGACTTTACTCATTACCATAACTTGACGTCGTAAAAAAATAAAAACGCTTCCGAGTGGAGTATGGTTCGTTTGGACTCAATTTCACGCCGCTTCTCTGGGTATCTGATCAATATTCATGCCATTTGAGTAAAATTACACAACACATTATAAAAATAGAGAAAATCAGACGAAAAGGTAATCTCTGCAGAAAAAATATTGCCGCTCTCGGTTATTATGGATTCGGCTCAATGCTCTTCATCGGGTAACATTTATCCACTTAACGCCTCGCACATTTTTATATGCTTGGCAGAATGAGTAATAATAAGTAGGAATATGGGATATTATTCTTGATAAAATTCATGATATGTTTTATTGAGCATTCGTTGAAAAAGTAAGAGGTGATTAGCCATGTCCAGCGAATTAATGAATACGAAAGAAGTCGCCAAGTATTTGGATATTCATGAAAAACAGGTTTACGCGCTCATCAAGGCCGGAAAAATGCCCTGCACGCGAGTGACGGGCAAATGGATTTTCCCGCTTCGCCTGATTGATGAATGGATTGAGTCGAGCGCGCATGACGGACTTCGTGAGGCCAGACGGCGAGTGAATTCCATCGATGGAGCGCTTCTGGCGTCCGGCAGCAATGATCCGGCGCTTGATATGCTTTTGACGGCCATCAAGAAGGATCATCCCGACTTCAATATCTTTTCCGCCAACACCGGCTCCGTGGCGGGGCTTGAGGCGCTCAACTCGGGGCTTACCGACATGGCCTTTTCGCATCTGTTTGATGCCGAAAGCGGCGAATACAACATTCCATTTTTAAAACGCTATTGTCCGGATCAAACGCCGGTCGTCGTCAACCTGTTTTACCGCCAGATCGGCTTTGTTCTTTCCAAAGACATTCCAGGCACATTTCAAGGGTGGCAAAATCTGGCCGACAAAAAAATCCGCTTTGTGAACCGCCAGAAGGGCTCCGGGATTCGTCTGGTGATCGATCAGGAACTCGAAAGGCTGGGAATAGACGACACATCAATTGCCGGTTACGAAAACGAAGTTTACACTCACTTTGAAGTCGGTTTGTCAATTGTCTCTGGT
>CAYUDM010000092.1:0-4861 GCA_964443625.1 uncultured Smithella sp.
CGCCTCCGTGCTTTTTGACGATTTCCCTGGTTTGGGTTGTATAATTAACGGTTTTTTTCATGCTTTTCTCACCTCGGCTGTTTGGGGGCTACTCGTTGCCCGTTTTGAGATATTTGGTTTTTTCAACGAGCTTTTGAAATTCCGTGTCGACCTTGTGCTGAATCATGTCTATGTCGCCGTCTGTCAAATGGCGGAAGCGTCCCTGCGGCTTGAAGTAATTCCGGATGGGCCGCAGTTTCCGGGGCATGTCCGGAGACATGTGATAATGGCCGTTTTCCACTTCGAAAAGAGGGAAGACGCCTGTTTCCACAGCCAGCCGTCCCATGGAAATCGCCGTATGGGATGGCGAGCGCCAACCGGTGGGGCACACCGAGAAACAGTGAATGTAAGACGGTCCCTGAATGCTTCTGGCTTTTTGAAGTTTACGGACAAAGTCCAGCGGGTAACTGGGACAAACCGTCGCGACATACGGAATATTGTGGGCGACCATGATTTCCGGCATGTTCTTTTTCCAGGTTTTCTGGCCCATGCTGACCTTGCCGGCCGGCGCGGTCGTCGTCGAGGCGCCCATCGGTGTTCCGCTGGAGCGCTGAATGCCGGTGTTCATGTAGGCCTCGTTGTCGAAACAGACGTAAATCATGTCGTGGCCGCGTTCCATCGCGCCGGAAAGCGCCTGGAAGCCGATGTCCATCGTGCCGCCGTCTCCGGCCATTCCGACCACCTTAATATAGCGGTCGTCAATTTTTCCCTTTTTGCGCAACGCCTTGAGACCCGCTTCCGCACCGGAAGCCACGGCGGCCGCGTTTTCAAATGCCACATGAATCCAGGGGACCCGCCAGGCCGTGGTCGGAAACATGCTCGAGACAATTTCCATACAGCCCGTCGCGGAGGCAATTACCGTGTTTTCGCCCAGCGCCTTGCACATGAGCCGGACGGCCAGCACTTCCGCGCAGCCGGAGCAGGCGCGGTGGCCGGCTGAAAAGAGTTCCTGCTTATTGATCAACCTGGGCGCAAATAAGTCGAAATTTTCTACAATGTTCATTATTCTCTCACTCCCCAGAATTCATAAGTGTCGGCTGCTTTATTTTGCGTATCCGCAAGCACTTTTTCAAACATGCTGACAAAATCATGCACTGTGACATCGCGTCCGCCGAGTCCATAAATATAATTATAGGTGGCCGGACGGTTCGCTTCACTAAATAGAGCCGACTTGATTTCTGAAAATACGGGACCGCCGGGACCGCCGAACGAGACGGCGCGATCTGTGACGATCAATTTTTTCGCGTTTTTTACCGCTGCCCTTACTTCCGCAAATGGAAAGGGGCGCCATAGGCGCAGCTTGATAAGGCCCGCTTTTATTCCCTTTTCCCTCAATTCATCAATGGCCAATCCGGCGGTTTCACCCATGGACCCCATAGTCAAAATCAACACTTCGGCGTCATCGGCTTTATAAGTTTCTACAGGTTTGTAGGAGCGGCCGAATTTTTTGCCCCACTCGTCCCAGACGTTCATAATAACTTTTTTGGAGTTTTTGATCGCCTCGTCTTTGGCTTTCATGATTTCCGTAAAGTAATCGGACATGGAGAAGGCGCCCATTGTCACGGGACGCGACGGATGAAGCGTCGCGTGAGGTTTTAATGGAGGCAGAAAAGCGTCCACTTCTTCCTGCGTGGGCATTTCCACCGGTTCCACCATGTGGGTCAGCTGAAAGCCGTCGATGTTGACGCAGACCGGCAGCATGACATCTTGATGTTCGGCAATCTTGAATGCCTGAATGGACAGATCAACCGCTTCCTGGCCGTTTTCGGCGAAAAGCGCGATCCAGCCTGTGTCACGCTGCGGCATAATATCCGAATGATCGTTTAAAATATTGAGCGGGCCGGATACCGCCCGGTTGGCAATTGCCATCGTGATCGGCAGCCGCATGGCCGAAACAATGGGCAATAGTTCGTGCATGAGCAGCAATCCCTGAGAACTGGTTGCGGTGTAGGAACGGGCGCCGGTGCCTGCCGAGCCGATGACCGCGCTCATGGCGGAATGTTCGGATTCCACGGTCACGAATTCGGCGTCCAGAACGCCGTCGGCGACCAGGTTGGAGAGGTGCTCCGCGATATGCGACTGGGGGGTGATGGGATAGACGCCCGCCATGTCGATCCGGCACAGCGCCACGGCTTCCGCCACGGCCACCGTTACTTCTAGACCTACGCGTTTGTGCATATCATCCCTCCTCCACCATCTTGATTGCGCGGGGCCAGCACTCATGCGCGCAGATGCCGCACCCCTTGCAATAATTCAGATCCGCTTTAAAAAAGCCGTCTTCGCCCTGCTGTACACAGCCTTCCGGGCAATAAACGTAACAGATGCCGCACTTGATGCATTTGGCGTCGTCCCAGATCGGCCGCTGCGACCGCCAGCTGCCGGTGTGATATTCACTGGCGCTGCCCGGTTCGAAGACAACACAACCGATCGGAATTTCCTTCCACGTTTTTAATGCCATATGGATGTCCCCTTAATTACTGATTTTTATTTCGTCGTAGGCCCGCTTCATCGCGTTTAAGTTCTTCTGGGCGATCCGGCCGAAACGGTGCTCGATGGATTCCTTCATGGCGTCGAGCTCCATAATGCCTGTGATCTTCAGAAGGGCGCCGATCATCGTCGTGTTGGCGATGGGGACGCCCATCTCCTTGCGCGCGATGCCGGTGCCGTCCACCGTTGCGACGGAGCCTTTGAAATTCAGATCTTTTTTGATGTCCTCAGGTGTTTTATGGGTGTTGACGATGACCTTGCCGCCAGGCTTTAAGCCGTCTAAGACGTTGACCAGGCCGATGAGGCTTGAATCGAGCACCAAAACCACATCCGGCTCGTAAATGCCGGAACGGACGTTGATTTTTTTGTCGTCAATTCGCGTAAAGGCGGCCACCGGCGCGCCTCGTCTTTCCGGACCGAAACTGGGAAACCCCTGGGCGTATTTACCTGCGGCAATCGCCGAAACGGCAAGCAATTCCACTGACGTTACCGCTCCCTGGCCGCCCCGGCCGTGCCATCTTACTTCAATCATGTAATTCTATCTCCTTCATCAATAAAAAATGACTCTCATCCATATTATGAAAACAATATCGAGTCAATATTTTTTCGGTTTTTACAAAAGTGTCAATTATTCCTGCAGGATTCGCCATTTCTCCTGTTCGGTCTGATACAGATCGCCCCCTCCGGCATCATTGATGACGACCAGCGGCAGATCGACAACGGACAGCTTACGAATCGCTTCGGGACCGAGATCCTCGTAAGCGACGAGTTCAACGTTTGTAACACATTGAGAGATGAGCGCGGCAATGCCGCCGATCGCGCCGAAATACACAGCGCCATATCGTTTTATGGCTTCAATGACTTCCGGAGAGCGGTTGCCCTTGCCGATCATGCCTTTTAAACCATGCTCGAGAAGCGTGGGCGTAAAGGCGTCCATGCGGTAGCTGGTGGTGGGCCCGATTGAGCCGATGATTCGTCCTGCCGGTGTCGGCGAAGGCGCGGCGTAGAAGATCGTTGATTTGGAAAGATCCATGGGCAGGGGCATTCCCTTTAGCAATGCGTCGAACATCCGGCGATGGGCGACATCGCGCGCGGTAAACACCTGGCCGCTTAAAAGCACTTGATCACCGGCGCGCAAAGACGCGCAAATGTCGGCGGTCAGCGGCGTGCGGATGGAAATCGGATCACTCTGTGCGTGAGAGTTCATAAAGGTTACAGTATTCTTCGGGCATGTCTGGCCACATGGCACTGAATGTTGACGGCCACAGGCAGTGAGGCGATGTGGCAGGGCATCATTTCCGCGTGTACGGCCAGCGCGGTCACTCGGCCGCCCAATCCTCCGGGACCGATGCCCAGCGCGTTGACGGCTTTTTCAAGTTCCTTTTCAAGAGTGGCCAGCCGCGCATCCGTCGGATGCGGAGCGCCCACGGGGCGCAATAGCGCCTTCTTTGCCAATAGGCAGGTCTCTTCGAGGGATCCCCCGATTCCCAGCCCCACGATGATCGGCGGGCAGGGGTTGGCGCCGGCCTGCAGGACCGCTTCCAGTACAAAATTTTTAATGCCTTCAATGCCGGCTGACGGTGTCAGCATAGCGGCCCGGCTCATATTTTCGGATCCTCCTCCCTTGGGCATGACCGTGATCGTCACCCGATCCCCCGCGACGATGTTCAGATGAAGGACCGCCGGCGTATTGTCCTTTGTATTTTCCCGCGACAGCGGATCGCACACGGATTTGCGCAAAAAACCTTCCGCGTAGGCCAGGCGCACACCTTCCGTAACGGCGTCGCGCAAATCGCCGCCGACAACCCGGACGTTCTGGCCGATGTCGATAAACAACACCGCGAGTCCCGTATCCTGACAGATCGGCAGGGCTTCGCGCCTGGCGATGCCCGCGTTTTCCAGAATTTTGGACAGGACATTCCGTCCGATTTCCGAGGCCTCTTTCGTCAAGGCGTCCTGAAGCGCGCTTTCGACATCGTTTCCCAGGCAGGTGTTGGCCTCGATGAAAAGGTCTTTGACCGCATTTGTGATTCCGGTCGCCTCGATCAGGCGGAGGGGTTCGTTCATCGGATTGATCTCCCGGTCGCTACATGCCTCGCCGGAATTCCAGCGATTTGGAAATGGTCATCTTGTCGACGTATTTCAGGTCGCCGCCCATCGGCACGCCCATTGCGATGCGTGTGATCGTAAGATCCGTATCCTTGAACATTCGCGTGATCAAAAGAGCCGTAGATTCGCCCTGCACGTTGGGGTTGGTGGCCAAAATCAGCTCCGTAATGCCTCCCTGGGCGATGCGTTTTTGCAATTCTCCCAGACGCAGGTTCTCCGGCCCGAT
>CAYUDM010000093.1:0-4771 GCA_964443625.1 uncultured Smithella sp.
ATCTGTTTCATCTGCGGCCCTACAGTTCGTGGGTTTTGTTCCTCAGTAGTCTTTTGACATTTCTCGGTCTTGTGGCCTGGCGTTTTATTTTCATTTATTTGGTGCCGGCGGCGCGGCGTCCCATAAACGTTTTGCTTCTGGGGGCGGGCGGGGGCGGCGTCAAGATGGCCTCGCTTTTAAAGGGGCGGTCCGAATACCGGGTTGCCGGCTTCGTAGATGATGATGAAGCCAAGCAGGGAAGCGAGATTAATGGCCTTGCGGTTTTGGGGACAAGTAGAAAATTAATGGACATTGTACGAGATTCTGGTATACACAAAATCATCGTTTGCATCAGCAAAACTATTCGACCGGACATATTTCCTATATTGGTAGAGGCAAAATTCAAGGGTGTCACAGTTTATGAGATGCCCACCTTCTATGAAATGCTGGCGCGCAGGATTCCCGTCGAGCATGTCAGCGATATTTGGTTGGGCTATGCCGATGTTTTGGGGTTAAAAAGGACCTTTTACAACCTGAAACTGAAAAATCTGCTGGATCGATTGATTGCCGCAGGGGGGTTGTTGATCGCGTCTCCTGTAATGATTTTAACCGCTTTCTTGATTAAGCTCGAGTCTAAGGGGCCTGTTTTCTATAGTCAGAAGCGTGTGGGGCTTGACGAAAAAGACTTCGACCTATTCAAGTTTCGATCGATGCGTGCCGATGCAGAAGTTGGCGGCGCGGTCTGGGCGCAGAAAAACGATGATCGTGTGACGTGCATCGGAAGAATCATCAGAAAAACGCGCATCGACGAGTTGCCGCAATTGTGGAATGTGCTCAAAGGCGAGATGAGTTTTGTCGGCCCCCGGCCCGAAAGACCGGAATTTGTTCAACATCTCAAAAAAGACATTCCCTATTATATGCTGCGCCACGCGGTCAAGCCGGGCATTACCGGCTGGGCGCAGGTAAATTATCCCTATGGGGCGTCCGTGGAAGATGCCCTGGAAAAGTTGCAGTACGATTTGTATTACATTAAAAACGGGTCATTTTTCCTGGATGCCCATATCATGCTGCGAACGGTTCGGGTGATGCTTTTCGGAATCGGAGCGAGGTGAGCAGACAATGAGAATTTTGGTGACGGGCGGTGCAGGCTATATCGGAAGTCATACCATCTTGGCGCTTGGCAAACAGGGGCATGATATTCTGACCTACGACAATTTGTCCACGGGAAACGAGTGGGCGGTCCTCTATGGCGATCTGATTGAAGGGGATCTGAGCAACACTGAACTTTTGAGAAAAGCAATCAAGGAATTCCAGCCGGAGGCGGTGCTTCACTTTGCCGCGTCGATTATTGTGCATGAGTCGATGAAGAATCCGCTTCTGTATTACCGCAACAACGTCGTCAATACGGTGCATCTAATGAAAGCCGTCGCGCGGGCCAATGTTCCGTACTTCATTTATTCGTCCACTGCGGCGGTCTATGGCGTTCCGGATCAATCTCCTGTGAGTGAAGATGCGGCGCTGAATCCTATCAATCCTTATGGCCGGTCCAAGATGATGGCCGAAAAAATCATTCAAGACGCTTGTGCCCAGGCCAAAACACAATACGTCATCTTGCGATACTTCAACGTCGCAGGCGCCGATCCGGACGAACGTTTGGGGCAGGTCTCAAAAAATGCAACGCATTTGATTGCCCGGTCACTCAAAGCGGCGACAGGCGAGCTGGGAACGCTGCCTCTTTACGGGGCGGATTACCCGACGCCGGATGGAACGTGCGTGCGTGATTATATTCATGTGTCCGACCTGGCGGCGGCGCATGTTTCAGCGCTGGACTATATGATGTCCGCGTCACCTGTGGGCATCCGGCAGCATGTGATGAATTGCGGTTATGGCCGTGGCTATTCGGTTCGTGACGTCGTTGCGGTCGCAAAAAAAGTAACGGGCGTGAATTTTAAGACGGAAGTGCTGCCCCGCAGGCCGGGCGATCCTCCGAATCTGACTTCCGATTCTTCAAAAATCCGGAAAATCACGGGATGGAAGCCCCGGTACGATGACCTGGAGGTGATGATCCGCACCGCCTGGGAATGGGAAAAGAAAAGGTCGGATATGGATTGCGGTCTGAAACTGGTTGACCGGCGCGTTCCGGTTGCCGCCGCCGAGTGGCGCCAAGGCCAGGCGCTTAAATTGCTTATGACCGGCAAAGAGCAATAGTTAAAGATCGATACTCGTTAAAACAGCAAAAATCCCCGGCATGGACCGGGGATTTTTTTTGATCAAAAGTTATACAGGTCCGCATTTGTGCCTGACCTTGACTAAAACGCGGCAATCATCACGGCCGTCACTGCTGCGATGTTCATGAGGATGGTGGAAATATCCTTGATTTCCCGCAGCCAGGCGATGCGCTCGAATTTTTCCGGAACTACAATCGTGTCGCCCGGTTCGATCAGGCTGATTTCGCCGCCGTAGGCGGTCATTTCCCATCGGGAGCGCGCCGAGTTCCAGCCGATATGCGTTCTGGAGATTTTCCGGGCGCTGCCGTCAACTTTAAGCACATAGGTGTTACCCGGATCGGCATAGTAAGAGTAGCCGCCCGCCGCGTCGATGTAGTCCTGATAGTTGAGTTTGTTGGAATACAGATGGCTGCCGTGCGACATGACGGAGCCCACCACATTGACCACGTTGTTCTTTTCGGGAACATGTAAAACGTCTCCGTCTTCCAGTTCGAAATCATATTCCGTATCTTTGAGCTTTTGGGCGTCCGCCAGGAAAATAGTCATGCGTCCTGTGGCCTTGAGATTTTTCAAATTGCTCATGAACTTCTGCCTTTGTTCCAGCTCGGCCTTTTTTGCGGCAATTTCCTCCGGAGAAAGGGCTGTGGCTAATTCGCCTGCGCCGGCCGCCATGATTTCCCGCTCAAGCCGGTCAACCATTTCCGTAAGTCCCTTTTGTTGGAGCGCTCGCGCGCTGGCTCTTGTGAAATAGGCGCCCCGCAGATACGCATGGGGGGTGAATCCGCCGGCTCGATGGAGCAAATCGGAAAGGAGTTCGCCCTTTTTGAAAGGATAGCGGCCGGGGAACATGACCTGGCCCGTTAAACTGACGAAACGAACCGTTTCATAATCGGCAATGGTTTTCACCAGCAATCGGTCATTGGGCGCAAGCTTTACGTTGTGGGCGGGATTTCCTTCAAGCGCCATGCGCAGATTGATGGTTTTATGCGACAGGCTTCCCATTTTGCCGTCGATGACGTGCAGTGATGTGATTTCGGCTTCATCCAGAAAAGCGGATTTGAGAACATTGCCGGATTTGAAGACAAGATCGCGAACCGTCATGTTTTCCGTGAACTGATAGGTTCCCGGGTTCGTGACATCGCCCGCGACAAAGACGCTGGTTTTGGGATGCCTTTCCCAGATGGAATGGATGACGATCCGGTCTTTGTCCTGCAAGGCCAGATTGTCGCGGGGATCATCCGCCATGGCGCGGGCGACGTTGAAATAAATTGTTTGATATTCATTGTTCGGATACTGACGGATAATCTGTCCCTGATCCCGGCTGGCGGCGGTCGTCAGTCCGCCTGCGTTTAAAATCGCATCTTTAACTTTCATGTTGCCCGCGAGTTCAACTCGCCTGGAGACCTGCATCTGTTTTTCGAGTTTGATGAGCCTGTCGGTCAGGTCTTGCCGGTTAGCTCTTTCCAGTTCGCTTTGCAGGTAGCGCAGCGCTCCGGGGGCGGGCCGGTCTTGAGTTTTGATCTCTTCTTCAATTTCTTCGATTTTAGCGACATAGGGATAAAAACGATCGTTTTTGAGGAGCTCTTCTTTAATGGCGGAAAGATCGGCTAAAATCTGCCGGTTGCGGGCCGCCTGCGCGGCGCCCGTCTTTTCGGCCTCTTTTCCGATAAGAGAAGGGTTGCCGCGGATTTCGCCTTCCACGGTCACGAAGGGTTTATCCTCGAAAAGGCTTTTATTGAAAACGAAAATCTGATCCTTGGGTGACAGCGCGTAATTATAAGAGTCGTCGTTTTGCAAGATGAGCCGGCCCAGATGAAACGGAATTAAAACGACTTCTTTGCCGGGCGGGTTTTCTCTTTTGATGAGCGCGTAGTTGAAATAGGTTTCGGCAAGCAGGTCGTCCGGCGTGCCGACGATTTCCCTGATTTTCATGCCGGGCTGATAGGCGTAACGGCCCGGCCGTTTGACGTTGCCTTGCAGGTAAACGGCGTTATCGTCGTAATCCATGATGGGGAATATTTTAACCAGATCCGCATCCTGCAGGACGAAATTTTTAACAAGCTCCAGCGTTTTATCGTTGATGTCGATCACGATCTGTTTTTCATTTTTGACGATGCGTTCGACCTGCATTTGCTGGGTGTAAGCGCTGGGAATCACGCCTCCGGCCAGATCGATCACATGCGCCAGATCGAATTTGTCTTTAAGTTCATAGATGGCGGGTCTTTTCACATTGCCGGTAATGCCCGCCAGCGGGCCCGTGACCGGGACGAACACGACATCGCCCGCCTGAAGGACGGCATCACGCGATTTGTCGCCTTTGAGAAAAAGGTCGTACAGGTCGAAGTGCATCGCGATCTTATCGCCTCTTCGCAGCTCTATACGCCGCATTGAGCCGATGACCGAGGGGCCGCCCGCCAGAAGCAAAGCGTCGGTAATGGTGCCTAGCGCGCCGATCGTGTGTGCGCCGGGGCGTACTACGTCGCCCAGAACGAAGATGGGAATCGTCCGCGTCGAACCCATTGAAATATCGATGTTGGTTCCCGTGATCTGCGAAGCTTTCCCGA
>CAYUDM010000094.1:0-4762 GCA_964443625.1 uncultured Smithella sp.
CGTATTTTTCATGATTTTTGCCGCCCAGGCCCCACTTGACGGCGCCGGGGATGTCCAGCTCGCTTTGGCTCATCGATTCCATGCCGCCGGCGATCACGATATCGGCATTTCCCGTTTGAATTTGCAGCGCCGCATAATAAATGCTTTCGAGCCCCGAGCAGCAGCGCCGGTCGATCATACCGCCGGGAATCGTATCCGGCCAGTTCGCGTCGAGCACCGCCATGCGCGCGCCGTTTGCGCATTCACCGTTTTGATAGGCCGACGCCATAATGACATCATCCACTTGAGCCGGGTCGATTCCCGCTTTTTGAACCGCGGCTTTGAGCACCGTGCTGGCCAGCCGATAGACTGGAACGTCTCGAAGCGCGCCGCCATAAGCACCGATCGGTGTCCTGGCGCAACTGATAAACACGACATTTTCCATAAATCACCTCATATGATTATTTTTTTCCATCCGTTTGATTGAAACAAACACCGTTGCCGAACTTTTTTGGGCTGTTGGCCGGTGAGGAGAATGCTCTTATCGAAAAAACAGGTAATTCTTATACGCCGCCTCACTTTTTTTGACCACCCTTTTTTTGCCGCCGGCAATCTCCGCAAGGTTGGATGAATGTTGCAGAATTTAAAAATGCCCCGGACGAGCTTTTCCCTTCAAAGGCCGCCCGCTTGTTGCGGTAGATTGTACTGTGTCAAATAAAAAAGGCGGTTTGGAATCAAACCGCCTTTTCATTAGGTATTTAGTTCTGAATCGTTAGACATCCAGGCCTTTTTTGAGTTTTTCAATCATATCCTTTTCCTTGTCGCTGTAAACGCCGTCTACCAAACACAGCCTGCGGGCGATGCTGAGCGCCTCCATCCGGTCGTCTTTGTTTTTGATCAAAATGGATAAAGCAGTGATGGCCTGGTCTTCATCAGCCTGCAGGATGGCCGCCTGTTCCTTAAGAATGCGCTTGAAATCAGCCGGTTTGAGTTTTTTCAGGACTCGGTGCGTCCGGGCGATTTCATTGCCGATTTCAAAATGGCGCCTTTTGACGCCTCCGCCGATTCTTGCAATCGCCATAAAAACCCGAATGAGTCCGGCAGCGTGTCCGCCGTCTTTCAGTCCGGCAAGCCGTTCATCGACAGCTTTTTGTTTTGCGGCCTCAATCGGTTGCACCGCCTCCGGCTCGGGTGGCGGGAACAGTCCCCGGACGGTTTTACTGCCGTAAATCATCTGGAAAAGCAGTTCCTGGTTGAGATCGCGCCAGTCACGGTAAATATCCATCAGGTTGTTGATATAACTGGAAAAATCTTTTTCCATCGCCGTAAACGGATTGTCTTTGGACGCGGGCTTGCGGTTCTGCCTGGCGATGGAGGCGATATTCTTTACGGGACGCATCATCGGGTTGATATCCGCAAAGATATAGCGCTGTGTGCGCAACGGGTGCATGTATCGCAAAGTCTCCGCGGATAGCTCGGTGGTCCAGAATTTCACCCAGGGACGCGCAAACAGCTGATACAAGTTGTCGTTGGATTCCGAGAGCTTGGCCACCACGCTGAAATCGGTTTCGTCTTCGATGCCGTCATCGTAGGCGGCGATGTCCGCGAAGGTCCGCGGCTCATAGCGCGTGGAAAATTTTCCGCTCACGACATCCCCTTCAATGACCATCTCATAAAGACCCGGGCTTAAGAATTCGATCATGTCGAAATTCGCGATAATTTCTTTATGTTCCTTCTTGGCGACCGAGCCCGCGACGAAGATGCCCAGATGACCGATGTCCTTGTGAACGATGTAGATAATCACCTGTCCGTGTTTTTTAATATCCTCGACGGAGGAATAAACCCGGGGAATCCAGTTGAGCGCCTGC
Source organism: uncultured Smithella sp. (assembly GCA_964443625.1). Lineage (GTDB taxonomy): Bacteria > Desulfobacterota > Syntrophia > Syntrophales > Smithellaceae > UBA8904. The sequence goes on from CAYUDM010000094.1 coordinate 1,848, forward strand.
TGGGCGGGCGTGATATTGTCGCCCATCGACGCAAACACGATGATCGGGCTTTTGATATTCTTGAGGCTGATTTTCCGGCCTTCACGCAACTCCAGCTGGCCGGTTTCCAATTTGTTGCCGACAAACAGGTTCCGGACGATAAAATGTATTTCGTCTGTGGTCAGCATGAAAAAACCACCCCACCAGCGTTCAAAAGCCAGGTAACGTTCTTCTTCCGTGTCCACTTGAGAATACACATTATACTGTTTGGCCCAGATCGTGTTGGCCGGATTGAGCGTTTCGAAATTATAAACGAGGTTGGCCCCGTCGAAAACCCCGTTGCCCAAATCGCTGAAAAATGAATTAACCCATACACCGCCGACCAGACCCCCCTTGTAGCGCATCGGGTTGACGCCGGCTACACCGCTCCAATAAGAAAGGGGAGCGCCGTTTAAGACCAGGGGACCTGAAACATCGGGTCGCTCGGCGCAGGCGATGGCTGCCGCCCAGCCCGCCTGACAGTTTCCCATAATGGCGGGCGCGTCGGCGTTGGGATGCAATTCGACGATTTTTTCCATAAATTTCTCAATGGCTTCGATAACATCCGCCATAGTCTGCCCCGGTATCGGCTCCGAGTAAAACAAGATGAAATACACCGGATGCTCATGCTCCAGGGCCATGCCGATTTCCGAGTCACGCTTTGATCCGCCGATGCCGGGTCCGTGACCCGCGCGCGGATCCATGATGACAATCGGCCGTTTGGGCCTTTCGATACGCTCCTTACTGGGGTGTCGTCTTTCCCGTTCGTCCGGCAATTCATCTTCGAGTCGTCGCCGATCGGATATTCTCACCAGTGAATAGTTACAGGGATGTTCGAAATTTTTGGCGTTGAGAATCAACTCATAGTTGAAGGTCAAAACCGGCGGCTGACCGCCGCGGATATGCTTGATGTAGTTATTGCCCCGTTTCCGAAGGATATCGGTGAAGATAATCGAACGTTGAGTTGTATCAATTAAGTATTCCGTCAAAAAATTTTGCCAGTCCGGCGCTTTTTCCCACGCGTTTTTCAGGGATGTTTTTTCCATGGATTTGCTCCTTGATCATATTAAGGATCGGCTGAGTTGTCGAATTACTTTAATGACACGGCACCCTTCTGTCAAGACGGGTGCCGCTTAAAAATACGTAATTCCGGCCGGATGCGGATTTTCCTTTTTTGCGGCGCCGGTGGAAAAAGTCCTGATGTGTGTCAACGGGGTGTTATGCTAAAAATCGGGGTCGCGTTTCATCAAGGCAGCCTGCCTTCTTCGCGAAGGCGTGCAAGCAGGGCGTTCACGGCCGGCATGGCCTCCGTCGCCGCCTTTTCCCCTTCCAGAATCGCTTCATGGCGGCGGGAAAAATCGCTCGACCCAATGTGTCCGACTTTCGGTGCGATGACAATATCCGCCTGCTTGATTTGAACGTCCGCTATTTTGTTGTACATGATGTCGATGGCCTGCATGATGGTTTCGATGGTGCCACTGGGCTTCGAAGCGTTTAAGTGGGAAGAAATGTCCACGGCGATGACGATATCCGCTCCAAAACGGCGAGCCACGTCGATGGCGACGGGACTCACCACGCCGCCGTCGACATAGGTTTTATCTCCGATCGTCACCGGATTGAAAACACCGGGAATCGAGCAGCTTGCCCGGACGGCTTTGCCGGTATTTCCCCGTCCGAACACCATTTCTTCACCGGTTTGAATATTGGTTGCCACAGCGAAAAACGGCAGGGGAAACTTATCGATCGGCGTGTATTTGACCTTGACGTTGACGTAATTTTCAAGCTTTTCTCCCCGGATGAAACCATTGTCGGGAAGCATGTAATCGACACAATCATCTTTCGTGAGCGCAAAGGCAATCAGCTGCAGGTCATAGGGGGAATAGCCATAGGCGTAGAGACTTCCCACCAGGGCGCCGACACTGGTGCCGACGACCATGTGGACCGGGACGCGGTGTGATTCGAGTATTTTAAGCACGCCGATATGCGCAAACCCTTTGGATGCGCCCGCCCCCAAAACGACTGCTATTTTTGCCGGTTTCGGTGGCGGCGGCGGGGCGGGAACGTCCGGCGGGGTTGTCGCGCAGGCGATCAACGACACCAGGGCGAACAGAATCCAGGCAAAATTAAAGAATTTACGCATCATGATCTATGCAGGATTTCCCTTTGGTTTTGTTGACCGAGTCCGGCTCCGGCTTCTTTTTTTGGCCGGCTGCGGCTTGGGTGATCTTTCCGGCTCCGGTTTCGGCAATCTTTCCGTTTCGGGTTCGGGGGCCGGCTGTTCGGGCGGCGCGTGCAACGTTTGCTGATAGTAGTCGTCGATCAGCATGATCATCAGCGCGAGCCCCGCATCGGATTGCGCGAGATTTTTTGCCAGCGGAGTGAAGCGGCGCATGCGTTCGAGTTGAAGATTGTCGCGACTCCGTAGTTTCGCTTCCAGAAGTGCTGTGACCCGCTCGGCAACGACTTTTTCCACCTCTTCATCGGAAGGCAAAGACCGCTGCTGCATCTGGATACCGTAATGCCTGGCGATGCTTTGCAATTTGAACTTTTCCATTTCGGCCACGACCGAGATGGCCACGCCGCCGGAGCCCATGCGCCCGGTGCGGCCTGCGCGATGAATGTAGGCTTCCGGATCTTCCGGCGGCTCATACTGAATGACATGAGACAAATCCGGAATATCGATTCCGCGGGCGGCCACATCGGTTGCCACCAGAAAGCGCAACGCTCTGCGCCGTACACGCGCCATCACCTTTTCCCGTGCGCTCTGGGCGAGATCGGAGCTGAGCTCGTCCGCGTCATATCCGAAACTCTTTAGAACGATGGACAGATAATGAACCGTGTCGTTGGTGTTGCAAAAGATAATGGCCGATGCGGGATTTTCGATTTCGATAATCCGC
>CAYUDM010000095.1:0-4534 GCA_964443625.1 uncultured Smithella sp.
TGGGGCGAGAGTTTCAAGAGATTCAGGAAGAGTCGATGGAAAACTCGAATTGAGCAAACCAGGCAGTCCTTACGCGATTTCGGGAATCGGGTAAAAAGCGTAAGAATCATGAGGATCAAAGCTCATTAAACTAAAGTTAGGAGGAGATTTTTTTATGGAAAGAAGATCAATTCGAAAAATTGTCATTCTGGCGGTGATGTGCCTTTTCTTGTTGGGCATAACTGTAACAAGTTACGCGCAGACTTGTCCTTCAGGCGCGATCTGTCGCGATGAAACACCCGGTGCCTATACCGGAAACGGTCCTTACGGCTATTCCAGCTATACGCTGCCCTGGACCAGCTATTCGGCCGGCGCGACCGTGTACTATCCCCGAACCGCCACGGCGCCTTTTGCTGCTATCGTTTTCATGCAGCCCTATACCGGCACGCAGGCGATGAACTACGCCTGGGGGCCCTGGTTTGCGTCTCACGGTATCGTCTATGTGAACTGTGATTCCACCACCACACTGGACACCGTCGATTCGAGAGCCACCCAACAGATGAACGCGATCAACGCGCTTAAAAATGAAAACAATCGCTCGGCCAGTCCGCTGTACCGGAAACTCGACACCTCCAGAATCGGCGTGATGGGCTGGTCGATGGGCGGCGGCGCCTCCTGGATCAATTCGGCCAACAGCTCGGTTAAAACAGCCATGTCGCTGGCCGGCCACAACCTGACGGCTGTGAGTATCTATTCCAGCGGTCGTTACACGAAGTGCCCCACCATGATCTTCAGCGGTTCTCTGGACACGACATACCTGGGCGGTATGGGCCAGTCCGAAGGCGTCTATCGCAACATTCCTTCCGGAATCGCGAAAATTCATTATGAAGTCCGCGGCGCCGGTCACATGGTCTGGGGGTCTCCGACTTCTGCCAGCTCCAATGTGGCGAAAATCGCATTGGCTTTCCAGAAGACCTTCCTCGACGGCGATACGCGCTGGGCGGCCTATCTGACCAAGCCCAGCGACGCGTCAACCTGGAACACCGCCAACCTGCCGTCAACGGGCACGACACCACCGCCCAGCAGCTGTTTGTGGTGGCAGTGGTGGTGCCGCTAGGGCCTTGGTTCGTTTAAGATTGTAACCCCTGTAAAGAATTCATGGATGAGTTCAAGTCTCCGGGGTTCGGCTGGCGCCGAACCCCGGAGACCACCCCGGATTTTTAGCGAGTTTTTAGCACGATGTGTCACCCGTCTCTTCATCGGGTCATGACCCGGTAGGCGTTTTGGAGCACTCGATTTGAGTCTTTAGATGAAGCCTCAATGCCCGGAAAACTAAAAACCGATCTTCTGATCTCTTTCTTGTGCTATCTGTTCGGAGGGATTCCTTCCGGAATGCGCAGGAAAATGAGCACACTTCTTTCATCTGAAAAACATCCATGAAAGATCCGGAAATAAAAAACCCGGCCGTGGGGGCCGGGTTTTATTTGAAAAGCGACTAACGCTTATCGGCATTCCGTGCACACGGAGAGTTCCTCCATGGAGGTGCCGGTTTTTTTGCTGATGAACTCCAACTGGTCAACAGGGGCGAAGTATTTTCCGCATTTCGGACAGGGCTGCATTTTAAACGTCCGGCCCCAGATTTTACGCTTGTCGCCGGTCGAGGTCATCACGATATGGCCGGTGGGGCAGACATAGGCGCACGCGCCGCAGCCGATGCAGGCATCGGATTTTTCCATAAATGGTGTCCCGACTGTTTTGTGGGACCCTCGGGCGAATAGCCCGATGGCGCTGACGCCGACGACTTCCTCGCAGACCCGCACGCAGGAGCGGCATAATATGCAGGTGCCTTTATCCGTGTCCGGGCTGAATCGGGGCTGCGCTTCAATGCCCATGTCTTTGGCCATGGTTTTGAGCAGTTCCGATTCGGGGCAGCGCGCGAGCAGAAGCTCCATGACCAGGCGGCGTACGTTTTGTGCACGTTCGCTTTGCGTGTTGACGATCAAGCCTTCTTCCACGCCGAAGAGACAGGAGGTGACAATCCGTGTCCGGTTGCCCTTCTTGATTTCCACCACGCACAGGCGGCAAGCGCCGGAGCGTGATACGGATTCATGAGCGCACAGCGTCGGCACGGAAATGCCTGCGCCCCGGATAGCTTCCAGAAGCATGCTGTCTTTGGGCGCCGTTACGTTTTTTCCGTCAATAATCATATTTACCATGGTTTCATCCACCTCTTATTTCACCAGTATTGCGTCAAATTTGCAGCTTTCGATGCACGCGCCGCAGCGGGTGCACTTGTCGTTGTCGATGGCGTGAGCTTTTTTCTTCTCGCCGCTCACCGCCTGCACGGGACAAACGCGACTGCATAGCGTACAGCCGGTGCACTTTTCCGCATCGATGCTGTAAGTGATCAGCGCTTTGCAGACACCTGCCGGGCATCGTTTGTCGCGGATGTGGGCGTCATATTCGTCCCGGAAATACCGAATGGTGCTCAAAACCGGATTGGGGGCGGATCCGCCCAGGGCGCAAAGCGAGCCGTCGGCCACGCCGGTGGATAGATGTTCGAGAAGTTCCACGTCGCCTTCCTGACCTTTCCCCGCGCAGATGTCTTCGAGAATTTCACGCATCCGACGCACGCCTTCGCGGCAGGGAACGCACTTTCCGCAGGATTCTTCCTGCAGGAAAGCCAGAAAGTATTTTGCGACATCGACCATGCAGGATTTATCGTCCATCACGATCATGCCGCCGGAGCCCATCATCGAACCGACTTCATAGAGCTTGTCGAAATCTACGGGCAGATCCAGCAGCGACTCCGGAATACAACCGCCGGAGGGTCCGCCGGTCTGGACGGCCTTGAATTTGCGGCCGTTGGGAATGCCGCCGCCCATGTCGTAGATAATTTCCCGAAGCGTCATGCCCATCGGAACTTCAATCAGGCCGGTGTTGTTGATTTTGCCGACAAGCGAAAAGATCTTCGTGCCTTTGGAGCCTTCGGTGCCGATCGAGGCGTACCAGTCGGCGCCGCGATTGATGATGAGCGGCACGTTGGCCCAGGTTTCCACGTTGTTGAGCACCGTGGGTTTGTCCCACAGGCCGCGTTCCACCGCGTGGATATATTTTGCGCGAGGTTCACCCGCGCGGCCTTCAATCGAGGCGAAAAGCGCAGAGGATTCACCGCAGACGAATGCGCCGCCGCCTTTGTTGATGTGAATGTCGAATGAAAAATCCGATCCCAGAATGTTTTTTCCTAAAAGTCCCGCTTCTTTGGCCGCGGCAATTGCCATCGTCAAATGCAAAACAGCCAGCGGATACTCGTTTCTCACATAAATGTATCCTTCGGATGCGCCGATCGCGTAAGCGCCGATGATCATGCCTTCGATGACGCTGTGGGGATTGCCTTCCATGAGGCTGCGGTCCATATAGGCGCCGGGATCTCCTTCGTCGCCGTTGGCGATGACATACTTCGGTTCTCCGTGCGCTCTGCGCGAGCCTTCCCATTTGACGCCCGCTGCGAAACCGCCGCCGCCCCGGCCCCGCAAACCGGCTTTTTTAACTTCGCTAATGACGCCTTCGGGCGTGAATTCAGACAGCGCCTTGGCCAGCGCCGAGTAGCCGTCTAGAATCAGGTAATCTTCGATCCGTGTCGGATCGATCATGCCGTTTGAGCCGAAGACCAGACGAAGCTGTTTTTTGTAGAAGGGAACCTCTTCTTCCTGAAGGACCGTTTCTTTGGTTTCGGGGTCGCGATACAGAAGCTTTTCAATCACCTCGCCGCTTGCGACTGTTTTGGAAACGATGTCCGCAACATCTTTGATTTTCACCTGCTGGTAGAAAATTTTCTCCGGATGGATGACGACCAGCGGACCTTTTTCACAAAAGCCGAAACAGCCGGTGGCGCGGACTTCCACATCCATATTCTGCTTTTGAATTTCCGCTTCGAGCTCCTCTTTAACCTTGATGCAGCCATAACCGCGACAGCCGGTGCCGGCGCAGATCGTCACTAATTTTTTATTCGGGTCGAAATTCTTCTTTAAATCTTCCTGGACCTGGCGCAGGGCCTGAGCATTGGTTATCTTTTTCATGACTGCGCCCCCTCTTCATTGATCTTGCCGATGATCTTATCGACTTTGGCCATTGTCACCTGGCCGTGATAGTCTGTGTTGATAACTACGACGGGGCCCAAAGCACAGGCGCCCACGCAGTTGACGGTTTCGAGTGAAAACTTTCCGTCGGCGGTCGTCTCGCCAGGTTTAATGCCCAGCGTGCGTTCCATTTTATCCTGAATGGCGGAAGCGCCGCGAACGTGGCAGGCCGTACCCATGCAGATTTTTACGACGTGTTCTCCGCGGGGTTTGAGACTGAAGGCCGTGTAAAAGGTGGCGACTTCGTAAACGCGGGCAAGCGGGATATCCATCGCCTTGGCCGCCGTCTTCAAGGCCTGTTTGGGAAGGTAGTTGAAGGCCTCCTGGATATCCTGCAGCACGGCGATGAGCGCGCTTTTAGCGCCTCCGTGCTTTTTGACGATTTCCCTGGTTTGGGTTGTATAATTAACGGTTTT
>CAYUDM010000096.1:0-4267 GCA_964443625.1 uncultured Smithella sp.
TGACACCGGGATAATAGCTCGGGCTCCGGCCAGGCTTCTGGCCGCCGGCTGCGGACAAGGGGCCTCCCCAAGCCCCTTGTTCATGTCCCTGTTCCACTCCCCTCTTCCCTGAAGGAGGCCTACCCGAAAAGTCCGTTTTCCGGGGTGGCACGTCCTGGAAACTTCCATGGGACAAATCTGTTTCACCGCTCATGATCCAGCAGAACCTGTCTTCTTCAAGACCGTGTGACCCTCATTCTGAAAAGCGCTAAACATCCTCGTGCCCAGGTACAGATTGTCTGTGCTCGTTTAAGATTTTCCTCTTCAGCCGGGAACATCCAGAATCCCGTCTCCTGCCGACCCTCTTTCCGCTTCCTGTGTCCGATCTCATCCGTCACAAAAGGCCTCTTCCGGAGCGCGGGTAAAAACAACTTGATCAATCAGCTCCGTGTGTGCTAAGAGCATCATCGTTTGCAGGCCGGATAAAATAAATAAGAATGTTAAATATTTACAGTAAATCCGGCGCGGCTCTTTGGAAAAACAGCTTCGTGATGATACTAAATGATTCATATTTCGACTCTGCACGTCACGATAAACGGTGTAAGGTATTACAATCTTCGTGCCACAGGATTGTTTTTTTTGATCACCTTGAATTTACGGAGATTTTTCAAAAACAAGCGTTGAAGCATGGCATCTGACCGCTCTGAGCGCAACAGATGTGTCTCACAACAAGACACGGTGAGACACGAGCACAGGCGAATGTCTCAAATTTCCCCCGGCGGGGATTAGCGTATCTGTTTATTTGCTTTCCACGGAAAGAGGAAGCATCAGGTAATGTTCCAGGCGATGATCTTAACGGTCATTCGGGACATATTTGCAGGGAGAGTATACAATGGATTGTAAAAGACGACCCGACTATGTGCTGCCTTACAAAAAGCGACTTTCCGCTTTACATGCCTATTACGAAAAGAAGTTTTCCGATATTCGCCACGAATGGGAAAAGTTTGTCTCAGGAAGAGATGACATTGACACGTCAGTGATTCCGTCCGGAATTCTATCCGCCTGGCGTCGCTGCCGTGAGTGGAAACTCAATCCCAAAAAAAAGCCTGAACCGCCGATCCTGAGCCTCCCCGAACTGCAGACGCTTTTGGCTCGCCATGAAACCCTTTTGCAGGCCGCCTTGCCTCTGATTGTCAATTTCAAAAAGTTCGTCGAAGGCTCGCGCTTTCTCATTTGTCTGTTTTGTGAAGAAGGCTACCAGTTGCATGTCGATGTCGCCGACGATTACAAAAAAATCGCGCTGGCGGTCCGACTGGTGCCCGGAGCTTGCTGGCGTGAAGAAATCGTGGGCGCCAATGCCTTTGCGCAGGTCCTGACAGACAAAAAACCCGTCCAATTCTTCGGGCCACAGCATTACAATCGCGCCTATCATGGAGAAACCGCCTCCAGCGCGCCCATTTTCAATCCGCGCGATGAGTTTATCGGCGGTGTTTCACTGGTGTCGTCCTATTACGGAACCAACCCCGACACCCTGTCTCTGGCCGTCTCTTTAGCTCAGGCCATTGAAAACAGGTTAAAGACGCAGGAAGCCCTTGAGGCGGTGATCGTCGCCTCCAGCTACCGGCAGGCCATTCTGTCCGCGATTCCCGAAGCGCTCATCGCCGTGGATCAAACCGGCAGGATCGCTATGGTCAACGACAACGCGCTGTCGATCCTCGGGTTGGATCGAAGCATTGAAGGAAAATCCATCCGCGATGTCTGGGGACCGGAGAACACGGATTTATTTGAAATCGCACTCGGCGACAAGATCGTCACCGATGCAGAAATCCGGATCGCCTCTCGATTCTCCGAACGCGACTTCACCGTCAGCGCAAGTCCGATTGAAAAAACCGATGGCGCCCGGATCGGCCGCATTCTCATTGTGCAGGAATTAAAAAGAGTCCGGAAGATGGCCACCAAAATGATCGGCGCAAAAGCCGCCTATCGGATTGAAGACATCAGCGGACGAAACGAAAAATTCCTCAAGACCGTCGAACATATTCGCATCGCGGCTCGCAGCGATTCCAACGTGCTGCTTCTGGGAGAGAGCGGCACCGGCAAGGATTTGTTCGCGCAGGCCATCCACAATGAAGGAAGCCGGGTCAGCGGACCGTTTATCGCCGTCAACTGCGCCTCGATTCCGCGCGACCTCATCGCCAGCGAATTGTTCGGACATTCCGAAGGCGCCTTTACGGGATCGCGGCGCGGCGGGAACACCGGCAAGTTTGAACTGGCGGACGGGGGGACAATCTTTTTCGACGAGATCGCCGAGACATCCCTGGAATTCCAGACGGCGCTCTTACGAGTAGTGGAAGAACGCTCCATTGTCCGGGTCGGGGGCACCAGCACAAGGCCGGTAAACGTCCGCATCATTTCCGCCACCAACAAGAATTTGTTGGAAGAAATCAAAAAAGGAACTTTCCGCAGCGATCTGTACTACCGGCTCAACGTCTTTTGCATTGAAACGGTGCCTCTGCGTGAGCGACCCGACGACATTCCCATCCTGATCGATAGTTTCATCCGTAAATACGGCAACGCCCTGGACAAGCGCATCACTCGCGTCAGCGACGAAGTTCTCGATATTTTAGGGACCTACCCCTGGCCCGGCAATATCCGCGAACTGCAAAACGTCATTGAGAGAATGATGAATGTCGCGCAAAACAGCCGCCTGACCGCCGACCTTATTCCGCATGAAATCGCCCACTGGCGATACCGGGAATCCTACAACCCGGAGCTTCCAAGCCGCCGGGAGCAGGAAAAGGCCATGATAGTCAATATGATGAAAATGGATATTCCCCGCAATAAAATTGCAGAAAAGATGAATATCGCCCGCAGCACCCTGTACCGCAAGCTCAAAGAGTATGGTTTGGAATGATTCGCTAAATTCCTCTCCCCCCTTCAATCGGACCGGACGGCCCTTCGGCAGTCCGCCTGTTTAGGGGTTTACTCCATTCAAAACGCTTTCTGAATGATCCGCCGAGGCAACACACCTTGGTTTTTTACCTGTTCGAACCAATCGATTTAAAAATATTCCTCTCAAAATTTAAGTTATTCGCCAAAACAGACGACATACATGTCTGGAAGCGCCATCGGGATGCGTCAAATGAAACCGATGCGACACAAGACAATGAAAACGTTTCACATCACCTATCTTACCGGCAAACTCTTCAGCCAACTTGCCCAATCACGAATTTCGCGGAGGAATATATGAAGAAATTCTTCAATAATTTAAAGCTTGCGGTCAAAATGCTGATCGCGCCGATCGTTGTTTTGATTTTTTTGATCCTGTTATCCATCGGCGCCTACTTCAGTCTGTCCATGCAGAAAAATGCTTTGGCCGACATCTACAACAACCGGTTCAAACAATATCAGCACAGCGCAAATATTTTCAACGATATTACGGCCGTGCAAGGCAACCTCTCCCGAATCCTCAACTGGATCCGCGTCAACTACGATGCCACAATTACCCAGAAAGCCGTCAACGACCAAAAGGCCACGCTCAATGCAGATCTGGAGCTGATTAAATCGCTTCTGGCCTCGGGAAATCTGACACCTGAAGAAGAAAAGCTTTTCAAATCGGCTCTGGACAACCTGGTGGAGTACCAAAAAGGGGTGCTTGGCGTTTTGGATACCGCCGAAGTCGATGTCAACACCGCGATCCAGCTGATGTCTATGACAGATGGCAAATATCAGGAATTATTAAACTTACTTCGAGAGCTGCTGACATTTGAAGATCAGCTCAGCAAGGAACGCTACGACCGGGCCATGACGTCCTTTAACTTCACGATGATGTTGTTTATTGTGTTTGTCATTGCGGCGGTCATTTTATCGTTTGTCGTCACGATATTCATCACCCGGATGATCCTGGCGCCCATCAATCAGACGATCGGGGTGCTCAGCAAGCTAGCCGATGGCGATCTGACACAGGCCATTGATGTGGAAAGCAATGACGAGGTGGGCGCGCTGGTGCGTTCCGTCAACACCATGAGAGAAAAAATGAACAATGCGGTCGGACACGCCATGGAGATTTCGGCCGTTTTGTCGGATGCCTCCTCCGAGGAAGCAGCCGCCATTGAAGAGACCTCGGCCTCCCTGGATGAAATCGCTTCCATGACGCGGCAAAACGCATCCAACACCCAAGCGGCCAATCAGCTGATGATTACAGCGCAAGATGCCATCAATAAAGCCAACACCTCGATGCAGGGGCTTACGCAATCCATGAAAGAGATTGCCCAGTCCAGTGAACAGA
>CAYUDM010000097.1:0-4255 GCA_964443625.1 uncultured Smithella sp.
ACGTTGCGGTTTGTGCCGAGCCTGACGGCTGCGGCAAAGGGGCGGACGGTTTGTCCTTCCAGGTAGGTGGCCAGGCGGATGGTGTTGACGCAGTGGGGATTGAGTTTGGCCATCCGCCCATGCTGAATGATTTTTTCTTCGACGATATATCGCGTGTCGGAGACCCGGCGGGAAAAAGCCCCGATCGTTTCGGGTCGGCCGTTGACGACAATCGCTTTGTCGCCGACGCGTAGGCTGAAGATGCCTCTCCCTGCAAAATCGGTGATGGGTTTGCAGATGCAGTCGCCAAAAAGGCCGTCGGGATTGTCCGTCAGGGCTGAAAGGGGCAGTTCCCGTCCGGAGCAAGGCAGGAGCATTGAATCTTGGTACAGCAGCGCCAGGGCGCGAGGCGTCGGAAATCCCAAAGAGGCGAGATAGCGCGAGGCGACGAACTTGTCGTGCAAAATGATATCGTAGAGATCGGCGTAACGATTGAGGCTGCGGCTTTTGCGCCGGAGGCGCCGAAAGCTCGTCAGGGCGTCGATGTTTTTCAGCCCCGGTTGGGGGGGATTTTTGCGGTCCAGACCGTGCAGGTAATAGTGCTGATTGGCGTGGAAAAATCGCAAAAGCCACAGAAGATTGTCGATGGCAATCCGGATTCGCCCTTTGCGGGGTTCGTCCGGAAAGCAGGTCAGGCGGTCCGGATATAAAATGTTGGAAAAGAAAATCGTCAGATGCTTTTTGACAAGAAAGATGACGCCGTTCATTTTTGTTCTCCGGATGCGGCCTTAACGTTTTCCTGAGCCTGCGTCCAGCGGCTGCCCAGTTTCCCCAGAACCTGATGAAATTTTTTGCCGGGTGCGGGCGTGAGATCATCGACAAGCTCAACGTTCAGCCGCAACGCGGGGTGAAGCTCGCGAAGATTGCGCTCCACCGGCGGCCACAGGGCTTCGGCGTAGGCCGGTCCCGGCACGACTTTAATCACAATGAGATCTTCGGCTTCCTGAATAATCTGAAAGGTCCGGATCGCGTCAATCATATTCCAGCCGGGCGTCTCATAAGGGAAAGCCCGGTTGACCAAGTCAAAAACAATTCGGGGCGACACTTCCCGGCCGTCGGGCAGAACGATAAAATTTTCGCTGCGGCCTTCCGTCAGCCGCATGACCGGTCCGTAATGGCCGCAGTCGCATTTTTCGATTCCCAGCACAATAGCGCGGTCGCCCATACTATAGCGAATGAAGGGCATTGTGCGGTTAAACAGGTTTGTGATCACCACCCGGCCTTCCTGCCCGTTTGACAGTACATGGTCGTGAGCGTCCAGGATCTCGATCCACACGGCGGCGGTGTTGGGGTGCATCCGGTCCGAATGCGCGGGGCATTGCCAGGCGAGGTTTCCCGCTTCCTCGCAGTTGTAGCAGTCATGAACTTTGCAGCGAAAAACGTCTTCGAGCAACCGGCGAACATGCGGGAAAAGCATCTCGACATTCGAGATTAAAATCGCCGGTCGGGGCGGCGTGATGCCTCTTTCCTTAAGGGTCAGCGCCAGTTCCCACAATGTCGAGGGGCGCCCGGCAATCAAAGACGGCCTGGTTTTGAAAAGCAGATCGATCTGCTCATCCATCGGCATGCCGCGAAACAGGCGCACCCGTTTATGCGGCCCCGTTCGGGAAACGAGCGTGGTGGCCGAATCCTTACGTTCCGTGCCGACATCGAGAGCGCGAAGGGGAAATTTGATCCAGGTGTTGCGGCTGTAAGCATCCAACATGTTGATTTTCCGGAAGGCTTGCTCCGCGAAATTCATGTAGACCGTGACTGGATTTCCGGTGGTTCCGGTGGTGTGTTTGACAGTCAGTTTTTCGGGGTTGGCCTTGCGGCTCAGATACGAGGCGGGACCGCCGGCCATGAGTTCGAGCCGGGAAATCACCGGCAGCAGGGGCAGATCGTCCACGGTTTGGAGCGAGCCGGGATGAACGCCGGCCTGATCGTAAAGCGCGCGGTAGAAGGGAACATTATGATAGGCGGACGACACCATCGACCGGACCGATCGGTTGACGTCTTCCATCGTTTTGCGCGGCAGAAATCGGCTCCATGCAGAGATCATATCAGCTTGCTCATTCGGGGAAGAATTTTGCCGGGAGGTTATGGGAAAAAAAAGGTTATGTCAATCCTGAGAATTCCGTCCCGAAACGGGCCGATCGGTCATGCCGGGAAAGCGCGGTTTAAAAAAGTAGGATTGCATGCGGGACTCTTGAAAGCAGGCTGCGTTTCCGTTTTTCAAAGACATCCGCCTTTGGAAAGAATTTCTGAAAAACCCGGGCGTTTGCTTAAAGCATTTGCAAACGCGAACACATTGGTATATGAGACCGGGCAAAATAACGCAGGCTCAATAACAAGGGCCAAAACCGCAGCCGGGCGGATGCAACACGCCGGAATCAGACCAGACGGAGAAGAACGTGCTTTTTAGTTCCTATCTTTTTATTTTGGCCTTTTTGCCGGCGGTTGTCGTAGGGTACTTCCTGATCAACAGATACCTTCCGGCCGTCTGGGGGCGTTTATTTCTGCTTTCAGCCTCGCTTGCCTTCATGGGGCTGTGGAATGTTCATTTCATCCTGGTACTGCTTGTCTCCGTGGCGGTCAATCTGCTGTTCGGATCGTTTCTTTCTCGCGCCGTCGCGAAACGCTCGCCCATAGGCAAACCGGTCTTCATCGCCGCCATCGCCGTCAATATCCTGTACCTCGGGTTTTTCAAGTACTTCAATTTTTTTGTAGAGAGCGTAAGCGCCGTCCTGCCGGTTTCCGCCGGCGCAACGTCGATCTTGCTGCCGGTCGGCATCAGTTTCTATACCTTCATGCAAATCGCCTGGCTGACGGACATCTATCGTCATGGCGGATACCGCTACAATTTTTTGACCTATGGCCTGTATGTCACCTTCTTTCCTTATGTTATTTCGGGGCCGATCGCGTACCACCGGGAAATCATTCCGCAGCTTGAGGCGCAGGACAAAAAGCGGATCAATTGGGCCAATATCCGCCGGGGGCTGTTTATTTTTTCCATCGGCCTGTTTAAAAAGGCCGCCATTGCCGATACGCTCGCGGTGATTGCCGACGGCGGGTTTGCCGCGGCCGGCGCTCCGACCTTCACGGAGGCCTGGCTGACGAGCTTGTCGTATACCATGCAGTTGTATTTCGATTTCAGCGGCTATACGGATATGGCCATCGGCGTCGCGCTCCTGTTCAATATCGATATTCCGGCCAATTTCAACTCTCCCTACAAGTCGACGAGCATCCAGGAATTCTGGCGGCGTTGGCACATCACGTTGTCACGTTTTCTGCGCGACTATATTTATATTCCGCTGGGCGGCAACCGCCGGGGCGACTTCCGGACGCTCGCCAACCTGATGGTGACCTTTTTAATCGGCGGGCTGTGGCACGGCGCGGCCTGGACTTTTGTGTTCTGGGGATTTCTGCACGGCGCGGCGCTGTGCATCCAGCGTCTGTGGAGCAAAACCGGCATCGGCCTGCCGAAAGCTCTGGCGTGGTTTCTCACGTTCAATTTCATCAACGCGGCCTGGGTGTTTTTCCGGGCGCAGAGTTTCGACGACGCTTTGCGGATTCTCAAAGGGATGGCCGGATTAAACGGCATTATGGTTTCGCCCAATCTGGCCGGAAGCGTCTTTTGGCAGAAACTCACCGCTTTCGGCATCCGTTTCGGCGATTGGCATGCCCATTTGCCCACGGTGGAATCCTGGAAGTATTTCTTCTGCCTGGCCCTGATTCCGTTCGTGCTCCTGGCGAGGAATTCCAACGACCTGCTTGCAGCGTCTGAAGCGGGCAAAAAAAGTGCGTGGGTGGTGAGCCTGCTTCTGATCGTCGGGCTTTTGCTGCTGAACCAGTCCAGCACGTTTTTATATTTTCTGTTTTAGGCGGTCCGTCTATGATCAACGATCGAAAATGGGTTATCCTCACCTTGTCGCTTTTGCTGTGCTGGGCGCTTGTCATCCTGGCCGTCAATCTGTATGTGGATCATCATGCGGTGCGGTTGAGCCTGTTCAGTTTCAAAAAGGATATCCGGCAGGCGGTGTATCCCGACGGAACCAACCAGCAGATTTTCAATGCCGAGCATGTTTTCCGCAACCCCGAGGCCTATGATTCGTTTCTGTTCGGCTCATCCCGAAGCGCGGTCATTTCCGTCGAGCGGCTACCGGGCCGCTTCTACAACATGTCTTATCCCGCCGGCCTGCTCGCGCAGCATTTGCCCATCATCCAAGCCATGTTA
>CAYUDM010000098.1:0-3951 GCA_964443625.1 uncultured Smithella sp.
AATGAGGTTCTGGTGGAGATGAGGGGGATCGAACCCCTGGCCTCGGCATTGCGAACGCCGCGCTCTCCCAGCTGAGCTACATCCCCAGACCTTGAAAAAAGTGTGGGGAGCATATATTAAGGAACAGGCCGGTGTCAAGGATTTGTTCAAAATGATTGACAGACGGGGTCGTATTCATTATAGTCGCACACTTTCCGCCGGTATTCCGGCGAACAAAATTAAGGAGTTCTTCAATATAATGGTATATTTACACGGCATTGGTCATTTTCATCCGGAAAACATTATCTGCAATCGCTTTCTGGAAAGTTTAAATATCGGCACAACAGTCGATTGGATCATGGAGCGCGTCGGCATCGAAACCCGTCACACGGTTTTGCCTTTGGAATACCTGACTGAAACAAAAAACGTCAATCCCTGGAAAACAGATCGCGTTCGCCTTTACAGCGATGCGCAGATGGGCGGACGCGCGGCCCGGATGGCGCTTGAACGCGCGGGACTCAAGGCGGAAGATATCGGCATGGTGATTTCGGGCAGCTCTCTGCCTCAGTACTTGACGCCCTGCGAAGCGTCCACGGTCGCCGCCGATCTGGGAATCGATGTCCCGTGTTTTGACATCAATTCCGCCTGCGGCACCTATGGCGTTCAAATGCGCTATCTGGAAGCCACCAAACCCGAACGGCTTCCCCGATATATATTGGTCACCAACATCGAAGCCGCCACCACAACGATCGATTATTCAGACCGTCGCTCGGCGGTGCTTTTCGGCGACTGTGCCACGGCCTCGATTCTGTCGGTCAGCGTTCCGTCGAATAAGTTTTTTTCCGCCTGCGAAATGGACTCCAAACCCACGATGTGGGATAAGGCCGTCGTGCCGCGCTGGGGCTATTTCAATCAGGACGGCAATGCCGTGCAGGGATTCGCCATCCGCAAGACAACCGACGGCCTGCGCAATATCCTGGCGCTGATTCCGGATGCCGACCCGACCCGGATCTTCTTTATCGGCCACCAGGCCAACCTGGGTGTTTTGCAGACGGCTGCCGAGCGGGCGAATATCGCGCCCGCGCATCACTGGTATAACGTCAACCGATTCGGCAATGTGGGCTGCGCGGGCGCGCCGTCGGTGTTGAGCGAGCACTGGGACGATTTGCGCCCCGGCGATTACGTCGCGATGTCGATTGTCGGCGCGGGACTGACCTGGACACAGATGCTCCTTACGATTCAGGAAGAAGCATAGAGGCTAAAGAATTTCAACTCGGCCAGTCGGGGATTTTCTTTTTCGTGCCGAACCATTGAAGTGTGGTGTAGAACATGTCCGGATTTTTCAAGCCGGTGAGCAGGCGGGTCCATCTGCTTTTGGCGGTAACACCGTAAAGCAAGCGGTCGAACTGATCGAAAGTCAGTTTCCTCATTTTGCCGATCGTGACTTCCTCCAGAGCGTTTCTTTCCGTAAGATAATCTTTTAATTTTTTTTCATAGTTGGCAACGCCCCCGTGACCTTCCCGGATCGCATCGGCGGCCACAACGCCGCTTAAGCAGGCCAGATCGATGCCGCCGCCGTGAAGCGCCGAGGCGAGCCCCGCCGCGTCGCCGGACAGCAAAATGTTGTCGTGTACCAGACGGGGCACCATGCGTCCGGTAGCCATGCCGCCGCCTTTTTTCCGGACGGCCATGCCTGTAAGGCCTTCTTTTTCGAGCACCTCTGCAAGAAGTCTTTTTAAATTAACCTTGTTCTTATCGAGATGGTTTTGCGCCGTGCAAACCACGCCGACATTGGCGGTGGTTTTGTCTTTGGGAAAAATCCAGTAATAGGCGGGCTGGTTTGACGCGGGAAAACCATCGAAAAACGCCACCTTGATCCGCGGCCACAGGGCACTGAAATCGCCGGCAAGGACGACCTGATAAGCCGCCAGAAAGTTTTTGAAGTAGTCGCCGGAAAACGCGTAAAGACGAGACGTTACCGAAGGCGCGCCGCTGGCGTCAATAATCCACGTGTAGTCTTTCTGCATTTGCCGCAAGCGATTCGGCATGATCCTTGTGTTTTCATGAAGCACGACGCCTTTTTGCACAGCCTGCTGTGCCAAATCCCGCTGCCAGGTTTTGCGATCAAGCATCCACAGGGGCCGATGCCGGGAAAGCGCAAACGGATAAGGCTTTACTCCCTGTAAAATGATTTCATCTACGGGCCGCGCAAGCCCGAAACCCGGCTTTTTCATAATCTGCAATGAATCAAAGATGCACTCGCCGCAAACAATTCCATCTCCCACACGCCGCTTTTCGAAAAGATGAACCTCGAGGCCTTTTTTCGCGGCGGTAAGCGCCCCATAGAGCCCCGCCGGTCCTGCTCCGATAATCGCGATCTTCATGGTCTCACCGATTTAGGTTTCCGGAATTTCTTGATCAGATGCTCAACGGCCAGAATCGGATGTGACCGCATCATGCGGGGACCTGCATATCGCATGACCGACTGAATCTCTTTGCGCCGTGCCGGTTTGTAGCAATGGATCGGGCAGGCTGAGCAGGCGGGCTTCGCCTCGCCGTAGGGACATTTGTTCAGCCTTGACTGCGCGTAGGTTAAAAGCTCGCGGCATGCGTCGCAAATCTCCCCTTTGGGCATTTGATGCCGATCGCGACAGTACAGCGCGATCATTGCATCAAGCGTCTGAACTTCTCTGTGAAGGCCTCTTGATGGCGTCAAGACACCTCCCCGGTGAAAAAGGCATCGGCACGGCGGACTTCCGCAATCAGCGCCTGGACTTTCTTTATATCCTTTTTAAACCGCACGGGCTGGCCGTTCTGATCGACGGCATTGGTTTTCGTGCAGCTGTCGATACCCCAAGGCCGAAGGGTGGTCACCGCGTCAAAGGCATTTTCCGGAGAAATCCCTCCCGCCAGAATCACCGGGATGCGGCCGTCTTCAATGACGGATCGGGCGATGCCCCAATCGCAAACCTCGCCCGTAATGCCGACGAAGCCCTCCACCGGCTGAGATTCGCCGGGAAGCAGCGTGTCGATTAGAAAATAGTCGCTAAACGGCGCAAAACGCTCCACAAATCCCAACACATTTTTTTCGATGACTGCCGCGTCAGGATGGCCGGGCTGCGGTAAAGAAAGCGAACGCAGAATCTCCAGTTGCGGAAACCTGTCTTTAAGATCGATTTGCAAAGATAAAAGCACGTCAAAGTCGCGAATCAGGGTTTGCTGCTTATCCGGATAGGGCAGGAGCGTATCGCACAGATGAACGATGTCCGGCTCGTAATAGTCGAGCGCTGCAAAAATTCGCGCCGGATCTTTAAAAAGCGGAATGACGATGCTTTTAGCGCCTGCCTGCCGGACGGTCTGAATGGTTTTCCGGATGGTCGTATTTTTACGTTTATCCGCATCGAGAAGGACAGAGCCGATATGATCGACTCCTGCCAAAACGAGCGCTTCGGCTTCTTTAGGTTTTTGAACTTCGTAAATCTGGAGAATTGTCTTTTTCATCAGCGTTGCATATCACTTCATCTATCAATGATCAAGAATACGGGTTTTGAAAAAGGCGCTTGCATTTCAGAATATTTTACCCCTATATCGGTCCCATAAGATTTTGGACCTCTTATAAGAAAGTGGGGTAAATTCATGAGCGTGTTGCAAAAGATTAAAGAGATTTACGAAAACCGGGGAGCACGCGCCAGAGCGTTGCGGGACTCGGGAAAGAAAGTCATCGGCTATTTCTGCTGCTTCGTCCCGGACGAAATTATTACGGCGTTTGATCTGATTCCCTACCGCATCCAGGGATCACAAAACGATCCCATTGACGAGGCGGACGCATTTTTGGAACCGATGGCCTGTCCATTTGCCCGGAGTTGCTTCAATATGGCGCTCAAGGGGCAATACGATTTTCTCGACGGTTTCGTCGCGCCGCACAGTTGCGACACAATCGAGCGGATGTATTCCATCTGGCACAAAAACAAA
>CAYUDM010000099.1:0-3794 GCA_964443625.1 uncultured Smithella sp.
GTAGGCGGGCTTGACGGTGGTACTTTTCGGGTGCGACCCTGCGCCAAGCCAGAAGGGCTGGTGTTCGAAGGCATAACGGGGCAGACTGACACGGCTGCGTGCCTCGCCGTGATAAAAAACGCGGGGGTCGAAATCCGCGCCGGAGCACCACAGCGATCCGAGCGCCCGGATGAAAAAGGCCTGATCCGGCACTTTTTGGTGAGGATGACGCGCACAGGGAATGGCCGGAATGCCGGAAACCGGGTCGCTGTGTTGCCGGGCGATAGAACACAGGGTGTTGCCGGGGCCGACTTCCAGAAAAACGGCCGACGGGAAACGCTGGGCGGCCGCAATAAGGTTTTCTCCAAACCTTACGGTGCGCCTCAGGTGGTGGGCCCAGCTCGATGGATCGCCGATTTGTTCGGCCGTGGTCCAGCCGCCGGTCAGATTGGAGGCCAGCGGAAGGATGGGCGGCTTTTTCGGGAAACGATGAACGATGTCGCTGAAAGTCCGCGCAGCCGGTTCCATCATATGCGAGTGAAAAGCGTGAGACGTTTGAAGGCGACGGAACATCATGCCGGATTCTTCGAGTTTTTTTTCAAAGCCCTCGATATCCTCTGTTAACCCGCTGACCACACAAATGGACGGCGCGTTGATGACGGCCAGATCAATTTCCGCAGGAAGGATTTCTCGAAGCGCGGTTTCGGCCAGTGGAACGGCGATCATTGAGCCTCTGGGCATGGCTTGCATCAGTTTTCCGCGTTCACGGACAAGCTCAACGGCGTCCGTCAAAGTAAAAACGCCCGCCACGCAGGCGGCTGCGTATTCCCCTATGCTGTGGCCCACTAAGGCGGCCGGCGTGACTCCGTAGGCGTCAAGCAGGCGCGACATGGCGTATTCAAAGGCAAATAAGGCCGCCTGAGATATGGCGGTTTGGTTGACGGTCGCCGCGAGTTCTTCGTTATCCGTATAAAGGATGTCGATGAGCGGCGCTTTACCGGCAAGCGGACCGAAAAGCCGCGAGCAATCGTCGAGGGCGTCACGAAACACCGGTTCGGAACAGTACAGATCATAGCCCATTTTGGGATACTGCGTCCCCTGGCCTGAATACAGAAAGACAACGGGGCGCTTGCCCTGATTCGCCTCGCCTTCCGTGGAATACAGGATGTTGGGTTGCGCAAGCACAGACGCCGCAGCGGCGGTGGAATCCGCGACCACGCAACGTCTGTAATGAAGCGGCGTGCGTCCTGTGGAAAGCGTCCAGGCGATGTTGGCAATGGCGCCTTCATGATCGTGTTTGAGGTGCTCTGAGAGATTGTTCGCATTGGCGGTCAAGGCGCCCGGCGTGGCGGCGGCAAGAGGAAACAGGTGCCATTTTCGCAAGGTGGGCGAGGATCCGCCCCGGCCGGTGTATTCTTCCACAATGACATGCGCGTTGGTTCCGCCCATTCCGAAGGAGCTGACGCCCGCTATCCTTCGACCGTTGTTCGGTTCCCACCAGTCGGTTAGTTTATTGACGACATAGAAAGGGCTTTCGGAAAGCCGAAGCTCGGGATTGGGTTCGGCCACGTTGATGGTGGGCGGAAGCTGCCTGTGCTTCAGCGCGCAAATTGTTTTGATCAGTCCGGCGATGCCGGCCGCCACATCCAGATGCCCGATGTTGTTTTTAACGGAGCCCAGGCCGCAAAAGCCGCATTTGGCGGTGGATTGCCTGAACACATGGGTCAGCGCGGCAACTTCAATCGGGTCGCCCAGTTGTGTGCCGGTTCCATGGGCTTCAATGTAGGTGATCTCTTCGGGATGAACGCCGGCCATGGTTTGAGCCATGGTGACCAGCTCAATTTGGCCCGACACGCCCGGCGCGGTGTAGCCTGCCCGCGAGGCGCCGTCGTTATTGACCGCGTAACCGCGGATGACGGCGAGGATGTTGTCGCCGTCTTCAACGGCGTCGGCCAGCCGGCGGAGTGCAACGACGCCGCAGCCTTCGCCCAGAACGGTCCCGTTGGCGGATTGATCAAACGCCCGGCAAAAGCCGTCCGGAGAGAAAATGTCGCCCTCGCGGTAGAGATATCCGCGGGCGCGCGGCGTCTGCAGATAGACGGCGCCGGCAAGCGCCATATCGCACTGGTAGGTAAGCAGCGATTGGCAGGCCAGACTGACGGCGACCAGCGAGCTGGAGCAGGCGGTCTGAACAACCATGGCCGGACCGCGCAGATTCAGTTTGAATGCGATCCGTGTGGCCAGATAGTCTTTTTCATTGCTGATGATGGCCTGAGAATCCGCGACTTCTTCAAAAAGTCCGCGTGAAATGATGTTTTTTAGAAAATAAGTGTTCAGCCCGATGCCGGCCCAGATGCCGATGAGGCCTGAAAACCTCTGTGGATCGTGGCCGGCGCTTTCTAAAGCTTCCCACGCGCATTCGAGCATGATGCGCTGTTGAGGATCGATCAGCTCGGCTTCTTTGGGGCTGTATCTGAAGAGTCGCGCATCGAAACCGCCCGGGTGGTCCAAGACGGGCATGCGGCGGATGTAGTCGGACCGCCTCGCCGTTTCTTGAGGCACGCCGTCGCGGATGACATCCTCGACGGAAAATTCCGTAAAACAGTCCCGGCCCGCGACCAAATTGGCCCAGTATTGTTCAACGTTTTCCGCCCGGGGAAATCGTCCGGCTAATCCGATGACCGCAATGCCTTCTAAAGAATCGTTTTCAGACATAAGACAGGTTAGCGTCGCTTTTCCTTAAGACGTTTGAATGAATCCGGAAGATGGCGGCCGCTCAGGGCTTCCCTCTGACGTTTGGCGGCCAGGGTCGCTGTTTCGTCCGGCGCATGGACCGCCGTTGAGCCTCCGTCGATGTAGGAGGCAAGCTCGGAAATGGGCGGATATTTGAACAGATCGATGATGGAGACGTTCATTGCGTAATTGCGCTTCAGCTCGATGGCGATGCGAACCATCAGCAAAGAGGTTCCTCCGACTTCAAAAAATCTGGTTTGCGTGCTGATGCGGTCAATCCCCAGAATTTTCCGCCAGACGTCCGCGATGATTTTTTCGGTTTGTGATTCCGGCGCTGCGCCGGACAGGGCGGCAGCCGCCGCGGATCTTGTGCGGGCGTCTATGGCCTTGCGCTCAACGGCGCGAAGGATGGCATCGACGGATCGCAGGTTTCCGGCCAGGCGGACAAACGGCTCGCGATTCTGTATGCTGACACTGTCGGCGGCTTCCGGCTTGTCCTGGCCGGGTGCGGTTTGCGCTTCTTCCGCGGAAGCCGCGACGGATTCGTAGCGAAAGCCGGCCAGTTTTTCGGCGCCGAGATGCAGGCCGTTTTCACTGTCGCGGTTTCCGCCGCACAGTTCGTTGAGTTTGGTCAGGAAGGTTCGCGCCGGCTCGTTCCGATCGGTTGTTTTGACGGGAAAAATAATTTCGCTTAATCCCGCCTGCCTGGCCTGTTGAGCAAGGTATGATGCCATTCGGAATTCCACGCTGCGGCCCAGCGCCCGGCAGCTCAGAAACATGCCGTCCACCCGGTAGGCGCCTTCCTTTGCGCTGGCCAGCATGGCGCCGACCAGGCCGTAATCGCCGAAGCGGTCGCGAACGCGCGCGATATGGGCCGACATACCGGGCGTGGTTGCATATTGTGCAACGTCCTGCGTGGTTAAACGCAGCGTCGTGGTGTTGAACTGATTTGTCCGGACACTCAGTTGGGCAAGCCGGTCGTAGTCGGCTTCCTCGGCCGGATTCAGATCGATTTTCAGCTCAAGTTTTTCCAGAAACTCGGCCAGCGACGACCCCAGGAACTCGGCCACAGTCTCGGCGTC
>CAYUDM010000100.1:0-3550 GCA_964443625.1 uncultured Smithella sp.
GGCAAGCACAATAGCGTGCGCCGTGACATTAAGCCCGCGAGCATTATGATAGATGACAGAGAAGTCTTAAAAATCGTCGATTTCTGTATCGCGTCCGCGTCCAATCGCATCAAAACGACCATCGACATCGTCAGGCAGGCCTCTGGTTTCTTCAGACCTTGCGAAATATTTCTTCAGCGCCGACGGGCTATAAGCAGGGGGAATGAGCCCTTCTGTATTATTCCTTTAAGCGATTTGACATATTCCCGGTATTTGCATATTGAGTTGTCAAGCCATGGTAGAAGGAATCCCTAAGGGCAAAGAAGGAGGAAAAGACATGCTGACCGTTACAGAAAAGGCATCGGACGTGATCAAGGATTTTTTAAAGGACAAAAAAGAGAGCGCCGCTATTCGGGTATTTGTGAACATGGGCTGCTCCGGCCCCTCTCTGGGGATGGCGTTGGATGAAAACAGAACTGATGCGGATGAAGTGATTTCGGCAGGTGGCACAACGTTTGTCATTGAAAAAGACCTTTTAAACCAGGTCAAACCGATCGACATCGATTTCATTACAACGCCCGAAGGCGAGGGCTTCAAGTTGACGTCCAGTTTGCCCCAATCCCAGGGCGGCTGCTGTGGATCGTGCAGTTGTTGATGTTGCCTGACGGGGCGTTCTTGATTTCAGGATATTGCCATGATGGATAACCAACAAATCGCCGGCTTTATCGCATGGACGGGAGCCCTGCCGGTTTGGGAAAATTGGCCTCAAACCCGGCTAAGTCTGTATCCGGACGTCACGAAGTATTTTGATCGCCTCGATATTGAATCCGTCTATCTTAAAAATCTTCTGTTCAAGACGATCGCAAAGATTGTTGAGGCAGGTTTCAAAAGCCGCGTGCGCTTCGGATCGGTCATTGAAGGCGAGACGATTTGCGGCAACGTTGCGGAAATCACCGGTGATCGCTGTATCCGCATCGACGCCTGGCAATTGAATTCACTCGATGAAGATACTGCGATGGCGCTCATTGCTCATGAACTGGCCCATGATCATCTCCGGCACTTCGAGATTTGGGATCACAGCCTGGAAAACGAATATGAAGCCGACAATCTGGCAAAGGAATGGGGATTCAACATTGACGGGTTCCGTCAGATCTGCGGGCCGCCCGGCATCAATAACCGGCTCGGGCGGATCGCCGTTATTCGCCGGATCGGAATCTGCCCGGGCGATGATCCACTCCCCCGTGCGGTGACGAATCATTGCTTGCCGTGACTATGCTTCATCGGAACAAAAAGGGTCTACTTAACGTGAATAAGGTTTTCTAACGGGGGAGTAGCGGCCCTTCTTGAGCGCGGCAATGAGTTGCGGGCCTGTGGTGATGCTTTCTTCAAAATGCGTTGCGGTGCGCCCCAGTTCATCAAGGCTGTGCGCGTCGCTGCCGCCGCATTGATAGAGCGGATACTTTTTGATCAATTCATCCACCCTACGGTTTTCCGCATCGGAGTTTCTTCCGTTTAGCCCCTCGATGATACGGCAGCCGGAAAGCGCGAGAATGCCGGGGTTGAGGCTTCGGCCCTCGCGGCAGGGATGAGCGCCTATGGCGACGCCCTGTCTGTCTTCGACGAGGCACAAAAGCTCGGGGGCCGCAAGACCCGGTTTCAGATCGTCAAACTCGCCGAAAAGAAGAAAGTCACCCTCGGGCGTGTCGTACTCCATGCCGATCAGCACGCACAGGCCATTATCCTGAAGACCCTCCGAAATTTCCCGACGGCTGTCCATGCTGGAGTGATCGGTAATAGCGACTCCGTCGAGTCCGAGGTTTTTCGCCTTACGGAGAATGTCGGCAAGACGCAGGCTGCTGCACGGTGAATGGATTGTATGAACATGCAAATCGAAAATCATGTTGACCCTATAGCGAGTCTTTTGACATAATGCCAATCGATTTATGGAATATCGCGCTGTTTTGTATGCGATTCAGGAATAGATTCGATCTGTCGGCAGCCGCCCGATCGTTAAAAATGCGGCGGGAGGCTTCATGAAAAAATGTCTGATGATTCTGCTCGACGGCCTGGGCGATCGTTCTTGCGCTTCGCTGGGGCATCAAACACCTTTGCAGGCCGCGCACACGCCCGCGCTGGATCGTATTGCACAGCAAGGCGCAAGCGGATTGTACCACGCCGCGGCGCTGGGGCAGGCGCTCCCCAGCGAAAATGCGCATTACGCGCTTTTCGGTTTCGATCCCGATGACTTTCCCGGCCGGGGGGCTCTGGAGGCCCTCGGCGCGGGCATTGCGCTTTCCGAGAAGGATGTCGCTTTACTGGCGCATCTGGCCAGCCTCTATGAAGACCGGGGATGTCTTATCACGCACAAAGACCTTCCCTGGGCCACATCCCTCGAGCTTTCGGCGCTTGCCTCCGCGCTCGAGGGTATTTGGGGGGAGGATATCCGGATTCGCTTCCATTCGATCAAAGGGCATTTCGGCGTGCTGACGATGGAAGGGGATGTTTGCCCTTTTATCACCGACACCAATCATATGGAAGATGGACGTCCTATGATGGCGGTTGTTCCCTGGAAAGCCTATGCCCAAGATGCCGCCGCGCTCAACACCGCCCGGGCTCTGACCCGGTATCTGATCGATGTGTATCGGCGGCTGGACGCCCACCCCGTCAATCTGGAAAGGCGGCGGCGCAGTCAGGACCCTGTCAACGGCCTCGTCACGCAGCGGGCGGGCCGGATGAAAACCATCGTTCCCTTTTCCGGCCGTTATGGCTTGAAGGGCGCGTCGGTCTCCTCCGGCGTTTTGTTTAAAGGCATGTGCGCGCACCTGGGCCTGGATTATATTTCCGGAAAAGACGCAGAGAATCCCGAAGAAGAAATCGCCGCGCGACTGGCGCAGGCCCGTAAAGCCTTTGACCGGTATGACTTTATCCATGTCCACACTAAAGCGCCGGATGAAGCCGCCCACCGCCGCGACCCGCAGTTGAAGAAAACCGTCATCGAGGCGCTCGACCGGGGCATTGCCCGAGAGATCATCTCTTTTCTCGATGATCCGGAAATGTTGGTCATCGTGACATCGGATCATTCGACGCCCAGCGAAGGGACGCTTGTTCATTCCGGTGAACCTGTTCCGGTGGCCATGTCCGGCTGTGGCGTGAGACGGGACCGCGCGGAGCGCTTTGACGAAGTGTCCGCCGCTTGTGGTGCGCTGGGGATGCTGCGCGGCAAGGAAATGATGTATCTGATTCTCAACTATCTGGACCGGGCGAAACTCGCGGGCACTATGTATTCGGAACTCGATCAGCCATTCTGGCCGGGCGAGTATGCCCCGTTTTCTCTTAAGGATGATACGCATGAACCCTGATAACCAACATCGCGGCGAGCCGCTTTACGAAACCGGCGTTATTCACGGCCGATTTCAAATCTTTCACCTGGATCATCTGAAATATTTGCTTTCCGGTAAGGCGCTATGCCGCCATCTGGTGGTAGGCGTTACGAATCCCGATCCGCTTCTGACGCAAGACGATCCGGCCGATTTGCAAAGAAGCAGCCCTGAAGCCAACCCACTTAGCTACT
>CAYUDM010000101.1:0-3479 GCA_964443625.1 uncultured Smithella sp.
GAAAACCTGGAAGATAAACTGAAAGTTCTGGGTATCGCCGAAATTCTGGAGCGGGCCAGGAAATGACTCTGTTCCCCTCTCCCTATGATGGGAGAGGGCTAGGGTGAGGGTGAAAAAGCTTGCCCCCTCCCCTCAATCCCCTCCACCGGCATGCGTCGGTCTATTGCACAAGGGTAGGGGAAGTACAGCAGAAACATGAAGCGTAAAATAATAACGGAGATAATCATTACATGAACAAAGAAGAAATGTTGGAAGCGGTCTATACAAAGGCGAAAGCCTATGAATTGCGCGGAGGCAACTGCGCGCAATGCTCGCTTAGCGCAATCTTCGAAGTCCTTGGCGTGGAGGATGAAAATGTCGTACGCTCCGCCACGGGATTTGCAGACGGCGTGGGCCTTTCCGGCGACGGTCACTGTGGTGCGCTTTCCGGTGGTACGATGGCCATCAGTTACTTTTTCGGAAGAAAAAAAGAGGATTTGGCGAAAATGGGAAAACAGATCCAGGCGCTGCTTTTGGCCAAAATATTTCAGGAGCAGTTTGTTGCGGAGTTTTCGACATGCCGCTGCCACGACATTCAGGTCAAGCCGCTTCGTCAACCTCTACAACATGGAAGATAGGAAAGCGGCGCAGGCCGCGGGCATGGCCGAAGGATGCTCCACACTGGTGGGCAAAGCCGCCCGGATGGCCCTTGCCATCATTCTGGATGAGCAGGCCAAAAAAGACAAAAAGCAGGAATTGCCGGTGGTATAAAAAATGTTTTACAGAGCCGGATTCTCTCTCCTGGGAATCCGGCGTTTTGTCTGCTTCTCCATAAATAAGTTCACCTCCATGAAAATTCAACTCTAAAGGCAGGTATAAAAATGATTCGTTCTATTTCCGAAAGTCCTCTCTATCAGATTGCCAATCCGAAAAGCATCGCGTTTTTCGGCGCATCCAACACGTTTATGCGTATGGGCTCGATCATGCTGTCCTCCTTGCAGGCGCAGGGTTACGAAGGAAAAATCTTCCCGGTTCATCCCACGGAGAAAGTTGTCCGCGGCCTTCGGGCCTATCCCGGCATTTTGGATGTGCCGGAAATTCCCGATCTGGCCATCATTGTGCTGCCCACGGAAATTGTCTGCCAAACGCTCGACGATTGCGGGAAAAAAGGCATCCGAAGCGCGATCGTTGTCTCAGGTGGCTTCCGCGAAGCCGGCCCGGAAGGTGCGGTACTGCAAAAGAAACTCGAAGCCATCGCCCGCCGACACGGCATCCGGTTTTTGGGTCCCAACTGCCTGGGCGTCGCCAATCTCCATCTCAAGCTTAATCCCACGCCCATCAAGGCGGATTGCAAGGCAGGCTTTGTCGGTCTGGCATCCCAAAGCGGAAGCTTCATTACGCAGATGTTCAATTACCTTCACCGTCACGGTATGGGCTTCAGCACGGCCTTGAGCGTAGGCAACGAAGCCAGTATCGACATCGTGGATTGTCTGGAATATCTGGGCGCCTGCCCTCACACCAAAGTCATCACCCTGTACATTGAAGGCATCAACCGCGGAGATCAATTTGTGAAAATCGCAAAAGCCATCACACCGCACAAACCCATTGTTGCGCTTTACGTGGGCGGTTCGGAAGCAGGCAAAAGGGCCGGTCTTTCGCATACCGGCTCCCTGTCTGGACCCAACGAAATTTATGACGGCATCTTTAAGCAATGCGGCATCATCCGCGCCCAAACACTGACCGAACTGTTCGATTACGCGCTCGCTCTGGGCACCCTGCCCCGCCCCAAAGGAAATCGAGTCGTCATCCAAACTCATTCCGGCGGGCCCGGCGCCACAGCGGCGGATTCCTGCGGACGAGCGGGACTTTCACTGCCGCGCCTGTCGCCCGAAACCGTGGAGAAGCTCAAACCGATGATTCCCAAAACCGCCAGCACGGCCAACCCGGTGGATATGACGTTTAGCAAAAATCCTTCGGAGGATTATTTCAATATTCCGGATGCTCTCCTTCAGGACAAACAGACGGATATACTCTTGGCTTATTTTGTCTCGCCGGGTCTGTTTCTCGAACGCATTCTGGAGGAAATGGGCATTTCGGAAGAAGCGATCGGCGCAGAGGCGGACAAGCTGATCGCTGATTACGCGCAGAAGTTCGTCAGCCTCAGCCGCCTGCATCCCGATAAGCCGATTGTCGGATTTACCTATCGCAGCCTTCAGGAAAAAATGGTTCGAACGCTTCTGGAGGCTGGAGTTCCCGTTTATCAGGACCCGGAGCGCGCCGCACGCTCCCTGGCCGCCGTGCGCGAATATAACGAAAGACGCATTCCGGTAAAGGGCGATTAAACCTGCCGCGTCCGCGCAGAAAAGGAGAAGTGAAACATGAACGATCAGGACAGGGAGGCTTTTCTGGATCGGCTGGAAAAGAAGGCCGGCGACTATGAAGAGCTTTATGCCAGCTGCTCACAGGGCACGTTACTGGCGCTGCAGGAGCATTTCAACTTGGGCAACGCCGAGGTATTGAAAGCGGCCACCGCCATGCCGGGCATGGCGCTGCGAGGAGAAACCTGCGGCGCCGTCGTCGCCGGCATCATGGCGCTGGGACTGGCCTTCGGACGGAAGAAAGCCGACGATATGGCCGCGGTGACACGGACAACTTCCGCGGCCCGAAAGCTGTGCAAGCGATTTGAAGCTGAATTCGGCGGATGCAATTGCCGCGACGTGCAGCATGGCATCTTCGGACGCAGCTTCAATCTGACCGATCCCAAAGAGGGGATGGAATTCGTAAAAGCAAACGCCATCAAAAAGTGCCGCCGTCCTGCCGAAAGAGCCGCCAGAATTACCGGAGAGCTGATTCTTGACGGGAAATTGAAAGAGCCCCTTGCCGTCTTGAATGGTTCACAATAGGCCTGAATGCACTGGATTCATTGGCCTATTGATTTTTTGTCATCAATAGCGCAGGGTGAAGCGTCAGGACACCATTTCTTCGATGATGTCTTTAACAGACGGAATGTCCTTGATTAAGGCGCTCACCTGCCCCGCGCCGGCGATGGCGTTTTCATAATCCCCTTGCTCCCAGGCCTGAATACGCTCTCCATATTGCAAAGCGTCCTCCAGATCGAGAGGGTGATCCGCTATAAGTTTTTCAAGCGCGGGAGTAATGACCGCTCTGGTCATTAAGACTTTTTGAACGGGGAGCAACGTCGTCCCGCCGTCTGCGCAGCGAATCACTGCTTCCTTCCATTTGTCATGAAGACCGCTTTCGCGTGATACCATCAATCGCGTGCCGATCTGAACGCCTTGAGCCCCTAGCGCTAAAGCGGCCCGGTAGCCGCGTGAATCGGCAATGCCGCCCGCCGCCGCGATAGGAATCGAAACAGCATCCGTCACCAGGGGAACAAGCACCATTGTCGAAGACTCCGGCTTTCGAGAGCGCAACCCGCCGGCTTCCGCTCCGACCACGACCAGTCCGTCAACACCCGATTTCTCGGCCTTCACCGCGTG
>CAYUDM010000102.1:0-3237 GCA_964443625.1 uncultured Smithella sp.
CGCGCTTTGTTTGGGGCTGTCGCGGATTTGCTCGGAGCGATAATGGTCTTGCCGCTTTTTATCCTCGGCGGTCGCCCTTGGATGATCCAAAAGCCAGCAGTGTTCCAGCCAGCGGGTTCGCTCGTCCCAGGCGTCCGGAAATTCGGGACAGAAAATGGCGGGATATCGCAAACCGACTTCAGCCCGTTCCAGAGGGTTGTCGTCCAGGAAGGCGACCGCGTCCATGCCGATGTTCATGTCTTTGACCAGCGCCCGCAGGTTGTCGGATTTCGCCTCCCAGTTGATCTTCCAAAACGAAATGTGCTCGCGTTTGAGCAGCATGCCGGGATGCTGATCAAAGACCGACCAGGCGTCCTCTTCGCGGTTTTTGCTGCACAGGCACAAAATGACGCCCGCCTGGTACTGCTTGATGAGGAATTCCTGAAAATCGCGTTGATGCGGGCCGATGACGACGCCGGCGGGCCCGTCTTCTCCGACGACGCCCTGCCAGAGGGTGCCGTCGCAATCCACCACCAGAGCTTTAACCGGTTTGAGCGAAAGTGTGTTGACGGACCGGACAAGCGACGTGGAAAGCGCGGTTAGGTAATCGCGGGTGTAGGGAATCGCGCCGAGCGTTTCTCCAATCGGTTCGTAATACTCGGTCACCGGATACCAGCGATTGATCTCGGGATAAGTCAGAACCGTCATGCCCGGAACGGATCGCAGCGTCTCTAAAAAGAGTTCAATCGTATCGGCTGCCGCCGCTTCAACGGCCTTACCGGAAGGCGACGGGGGGCACAGAATAAAACATAGCGGGATGTTCGTATTTTTTGCGCAGGCGCTCAATGCCTGTTTGAGTTCTTCGCAGGCGGACGCCACTTTGCTTTGTGTTTCTCCGGTCGTCGAATTTTTTAATGTTTCCTTGTCGATCAGATCTTCAAGCCGCAGCATGACGACATTGCAGCCTTTTCGGTTGGTGCGCAGCAGGCTGGACGGATCGAGCAACTCCTGAAAGACCTGGTTGAACGCCGCGAAGCGAACGGCCGTGTTCCATTGAAGGTTATCAAACCAGAAATCCAGAAACTCGCCGATAAATTCGGCCGAAAACGAAGACGCGACGGCCATAACGGGCCCGGCTTCTTCTTTTGCTTTGCTTGTTTTATCCCCAAGGGCTTGGGTTGCGGCTTCGGCGCCGCCAACTGGAATCAGGGTGATCTTTTCCGTATGCAGTTCCGGATCGGCACAGATTTTCCTTGCCGCATCCAGAAATTGCTCGCGAAGAGCTTCCACCGTTTTTATCCGGAGCTTGGTTTCATCGAGCTGCGGGCCGCCCGGATGGATATATATAGGCTTGACGTTCAGCCCGTCGAGTTGCAGCCTCATGGGATGTTCGAAGGTGAAGCCCGCCTGGTATAACGCGTCGCCTCCGATGATGCCGTCGCGTCGCATGATTTGAACCAGGTGGTAGTAGGGCATTTCCTGCATGCGGTGCAGCTGGAGAAGCCCCATTCGCACTCGTCGCAGGGCTTCACGCAAAGTCGGATTATCGGCGATGTTGAAGGTTAAAGGCAGGCTGTTGACGAAGCATCCCAGTGTGTTTTTAAACTCTTCCTTGCGACGGTTGCTCATCGGGATGCCGACACACAGTTTCGACTGCCCGCTCGCGCGCGCCAAAGTCAGCGCCCAGGCGGCAAGAAGCACGAGATAGGGTGTAACTTTTTCCTGCCGGGAAAACGTCTTGACCGCTTGGAAGAGGTCGGGCGGCAGCGCGACCGGCAAAGGGGGCGTCGCCATCGCTTGGTTGGATTCGGTTTCCGGAGGATTGTCCGTCGCCGATCGAAGCGCGGGTTGCGCGCCTTCAAGGTAGCTGCGCCACATGCCCTCCATTTTTTTGCACTCGTCGGTTTGCATCCAGTCGTGCTGCCAGGCCGAGAAAACGGCGTAGTCGTTTTGCTCGGGGGAATCCGGAATTGGTTGTCCGGCGAGGATCTGCCGGTAGGTTGCCGCTAATATCTCCGCCAGCAGGTCTTTGGTGGCCAGGTCGAAAACAATATGGTGCGCGGTCATGACCAGGATGTGAGCATGCGGACCGATGCGCAAAAGCCGGAATCGGATGGGCGGTCCGGCGGCCAGATCAAACGGTTTACAGATTTCTTCGTAGACGGCCTGCAGAACAACGGCGTCATCGGCGGTTTGCAAAGTCTGCGGCTGCAGGGATTGGACTTTCAGGGCGATCGGCTGAACCGGAGCCGCCTTTTGCATCACGACGCCGTCATCGTTCATCGCGAAGGTGGTTCGGAAAACCGGGTAGCGGCGAAGAACGGCGTTGATCGTTTTTTCAAGGGCACCCGCATCAAGGTCTCCTTCGATGAGATTGACGCAAGGTTGATTGTAGGACGGTGAGTCCGGGGCGAACTCATGGATCACCCAGAATTGAAGTTGGATCTGGGATGCCGGGCATGTGCTCGTCTCAGCAAAGGAAGGATATTGTGTGCTCATAACCGTTTTGCCCCCTTGAACTTAAAACCGGATTGCGTCCCGTACGTTTGGGGGCGGGACTCTGGCCGGTTTGTTGGTTTGGATCACCCGTTTTTACTGACAATAAAGGCGACCATTTTATTTACTGATCCGAAATTTTGACGGGTCATGTCCGTTTCGGCGACTTTTATGCCGAATGCCTCTTCAATAAAGGCGGATATTTCCACCAGGCCTATGGAATCAATGACCCCCTGATCAACAAGAGATTCTTCAAGGTTGAATTCATCGGGCTCCACCATGAAGCTTTCACAGATAAATGCCACAAGCTTATCTTGAATCTCTTTTTCCGTGAGCATGAATTATTCCCTTTCAGAAGGTTAGTGCCCGGCGTCCGGGTCTGCGAGGTCCACAAGGAGGAGCTTTTCGTCGAGTGATTTGCGCTGCGGGTTGGCGGCGCAGTGCAAGGCTATTTGAGCGGATAACAGGAAAATCAGCATCATGTTGTCCCGGTATCCGACCTGGTGGGCCGATCGTTGCGTAAAGCGATTCAGGAAGCGGGCGACAAATCTTTCATCGAAGACGCCGTAATGTCGAATTCTTTCCGGTGAAAGGTATTCTTCAACAAGAGGCACCGGCCGCCCATTGCGGATAAACGCCCGCAAATCCGGCGCCTGGTAAGGAAGCTTTGGGCGGTCGATGATCGAATCGGGGATCAGGCCCCGAAAGGCGCTACGCAAGACGTGCTTCTGAGAGAAGCCGTTGAGTTTGTATGAATCGGGC
>CAYUDM010000103.1:0-2432 GCA_964443625.1 uncultured Smithella sp.
CCCGCTCCAGAATTTCGGCGATACCCAGAACTTTCAGTTTATCTTCCAGGTTTTCCATTTTTACCGCGTCGGAGAGCATCTTGGCGCAGTTGGGACAGGCCACAGCGAGAATCGAAGCGCCCGTATCCAAAGCTTCGCGCACACGCACGCGGGAAGCGCTGTCTTCACTCGTTCCTAAAATGTCCGTGAAGAAATTGCCGCCGCCGCCACCGCAGCAAAAGGCGTTGACGCCGTGGCGATGCATCTCCACGAGTTCTGCCTTGGGAATGGCTTTAAGGATTTCGCGCGGCGCTTTGTAAATATTTTGATGCCGACCCAGATAGCAGGGGTCGTGATAGGTCATGGTGACCGGCCAGGCTTTGAGCTTGATCTTTTTCTTTTTAATCAAATCCGCAAGGACTTCGGTATAGTGCAAAACTTTGAATTTTCCGCCCAGCGCCGGATAATCCTTCTTGAAGGTGTTGAGCGCGTGCGGATCAAGCGTGATGATTTTCTTAACGCCTTTGGCTTTGAAGGTTTCAATGTTGGCCTCGGCCAATTGGGCAAACAATCCCATTTCGCCCATGACGCGCACATCATTTCCATCGCAGCCTTCTTCGTGCCCCAGAATGCCGATAGACACGCCGGATTCAACCAGCAGCCGTCCCACGCTTTTGGCCATTTTTTGCCCGACTTCATCGTAGGAACCGACGCAGCCCGTGTAAAACAGGTGTTCCTGATTGGTGTAGGGTTTGAGCCCCGTCCCTTTTGCCCAGTCGCCGCGCTCGGCCTGCGGCAATTTGAAAGGATTGCCGTTTGTGGCAATGGCCTTGAAATAGTCGCGCACGCCCGGAGGAATCCGGCCTTCGCCGACCAGTTCTGCGCGTGTCTCCTGAAAAATATCCGTCAGGAAATCTTTGAATTTGGGAAAGACACACTGGGTTTTACAGTTGTCGCAGGCGACACAGGAAAACATAATTTCGGCAAAGCGCGCGGAAGTTTCGATTTCGCCTGAAAGCCAGGCGCGGGTCAGCCACATTCTTCCGCCCGGCGCGTAGGTGTCCCAGCCGAAAGCCTTGTAGGAAGGACAATTGAAGTCGTTGTAGTCTTCCGGAAATTTGCAATAGCCGCAGCGAAAGCAGCGGTGGACAATCTGTTCATGTTCTATATGGCGTATGTAGTTCATGCGTTCACCTCCCAGTTGCCGGGATTCATGATGTTCTGCGGATCGAGATTTTTCTTGATCATCTGCAGGAGCTTAAGCGCGTTGGGCTCCATCCTCTCCATGACCATTTTCTGTTCTTTGAAGTTGGGTTTCCAGGGAATGCCGCCCATATCCAGAGCGAAGGTCATCGCCTCGTCAAGGGCTTTTTCCACCCGCTCCATCATGGCCGCATCATCGCGATTGAAGGCAAACGATATGCTGAACATCATGGAATGGCCGCCGGAAATGAGCCTCGCCGCGCTGGCGTAAAGGACATTGTATTTTTGGGCCAGCTCCACAACTTTGGCGGCGTACTGCGGGTAATGTTCAATCAGCGCGATAGGCCCGGAATATTCAAACCCGCCGCCTTTGGGCACATCGGCAAAATCGGCAATGTTGCGGCCGGGCATTTCCAGAAGCGCCGACTTCATGTATTGAACCGACATAAAGCCGCCGTCTTTGGAGTCCATGAATTCCTGAAGGCAATCCCAGATCATTTTCCTCTTGAATTCGATTTCATCTTCCGTATCGCCGGTGAAAAAGATCGTCACGTGAAAGTTGCCCAGAAACATTTGCGGTTTGGGCTGAAACCAGACATTGATGTCTTCGAGCATTTCCAGATGCGTGAGCTTGTAGAGAATGATCGGAACCATATCCGCCCGGTCGGTGACGAACAATTCCACGTCGCGGATTTTCTTGTTCGGGAAGAGCTTCAGGCCAACCTTGGTGATAATCCCTGTTGAGCCCAGCCAGCCCAGGAACAGCCCCGACAGATCCGGTAGCGTCGGGCCTTTGGAAAACCAGTAGGGCCCGATGGACGGCGAGCCGATCCGGCAGATCTCGCCTGTGGGCAGCACCACTTCAAGCCCCGTGACCATATCGGAATTAAACCCGTACTGATTGGTCAGCCGCCCCTGGCCGTGCAGGGAGACATTGGCGGCAATCGTTGTGGTGGGCGGCGCGTCGGGAAGGCTGTGGCGCAAGGTGGGATGGTTTTTCTGTAAGTAAGCTTTGAGCGCGCCCTGGGACGTTCCACCCTCTAAAACAGCGTAGCGCGCCATGGCGTTGACTTCCAGAATTTTGTTCATCCGCTTCATATCCAGCACGATGCCGCCTTTGAGCGGAATCACCAGGCCCGCAAGCGACATGCCATTGCCCATCGGGACAACGGGGATATTTTCACGGCCGGCCAGTTGAACAATCTTTTGCACTTCTTCGGTCGTTTTTGGCGCAACGACGTAATCGGGTT
>CAYUDM010000104.1:0-1684 GCA_964443625.1 uncultured Smithella sp.
CGCTTCTTTTCCGGATCCGTGACGCCTTTGAGCTTTTTGAGAAAAATGCCGCCTGAGCGGGCGAATTTCAAATTGATGTGCAGGTGTTTCTTGAACATGTCGATGACGCGCCTGGCTTCGCCTTCCCGCAGTACGCCGTTATCGACAAACACACAGGTCAACTGTTTTCCGATGGCCTGGTGCAGAAGCACGGCCGCCACGGAGGAATCGACGCCGCCGGAGAGGCCGAGGATGACCTTGTCTTTCCCCACCTGCGTGCGGATGTCGTCAATGGCATGCTGGGCAAACGACTTCATCGACCAGCTCTTCTTGCAGCGGCAAACCTCAAACAGGAAGTTGGCCAGCATGGTTTTACCGCCTGCGGTGTGCGCGACTTCCGGGTGAAACTGCAACCCGTAGAAGCGCCTTTTCGCGTCTTCGGCCGCCGCGACCGGCGTGTTGGCCGTCGTCGCCGTAATCGTGAATCCCGCAGGCAGTTCACCGATGGAATCGCCATGGCTCATCCAGCAGGGCGTTTTTTTCCCGACGCCGGCAAAGAGGCCCTTTGATGACTTAATGCTGAGTTCGGCAAATCCATATTCTCTTTTCTTTGATCCGAGAACCTTGCCGCCCAGGGAATCGACAAGGTATTGCATGCCGTAGCAGATGCCCAGAATCGGTATGCCCAGCTCAAAAATGCCCCGATCCACGCGCGGCGAGCCTTTGGCGTAAATGCTCGCCGGGCCGCCGGATAGAATAATGCCTTCGGGGTTGAGCGCCCGGATGGCTTCAAGACCAATCGACGGCGGTTCGATTTCGCAATACACTGAATGTTCGCGCACGCGACGGGCGATAAGTTGATTGTATTGGGAACCAAAATCGATAATCAGAATCACAGGGTTTTCTCCTTCGATGCTTTCATGCTCGCGACAAAGTCGGCAAAAAGATATTCCGTATCGCGGGGCCCAGGCGCCGCCTCGGGGTGATACTGGACGCTCATGGCGGAAGACAATTGCATGCCTTCCGAGGTTTGGTCATTGAGATTTGTAAAGGAGGTCTGAGCCTTGCCTTCCACAGATTCCGGCACAACGACAAAGCCGTGGTTCTGAGAGGTAATCTCCACACGGCCCGTGACAAGATTCTTGACCGGCTGATTGATGCCGTGATGGCCGAATTTCAATTTTTCCGTCGTGCCGCCTGCGGCCTGCCCGATCATCTGGTGCCCCAGACAGATGCCGAAAACGGGTATTTTGCCGATGACGTCACGAGCCGCATCAACGATATAGGGCAGAGCGGACGGGTCTCCAGGACCATTGGACAAAAGCACGCCGTCGGGACGATGCGCCAGAATCTGCGCCCCGGTGGATGTGGCCGGAACCACTACCACCTCGCAGCCGTGTTGTTCCAGAAGCCTTAAAATGTTGTATTTGACGCCGCAGTCGAGCACGACGACACGCAGTTGGGCGTTGGATTTCTGCGCGGGAATCGCGCCTGCCTGCACCGCGCCGTTTTTCCAGAGATAGGCTTTTTCGCAAGAGACTTCGCGCACCAGATCCCGGCCGATAAGGCCCGGATAGGCGCGCACTTTTTCAAGAAGTTCGGTGATATTCGTCGTGCGGGTGGAGATAATTCCCTTCATCGCGCCGGAGATTCTAAGCCTTCGGGTCAGCGCCCGGGTATCGATGCCGTCGAGGCCGATTTTGCC